>JAHBUO010000003.1 GCA_019638025.1 Ignavibacteriaceae bacterium | reverse complement strand
AAGTTCGAAATGAAGAAAAAAACGGATTTGTTGTTGTTAGCCCCGTAGGAAGTTTATATTTTAACAACTCCACAGATTTCGAAAAGAAGATTCTTTCTTTTATAGAAGCAGGAAATAATAATCTTGTAATAGATTTTACTGAACTAAATTTTATAAGTAGTGCTGGTTTAAGAGTCTTACTAATGACGGCAAAAAAACTAAAAGCTTCCGGCGGAAAATTAGGTTTATCGTCTTTGAACGAGCAGATTTCTGAAGTATTAACTATTTCAGGGTTCACTGCCATCTTCTCAATATTTAATTCTTCAGATGAAGCTGTCGCTCAATTGTAACCTACTGTTAAGGTAGAATATTTTTACTATCCAAAAATTTAAAGTCAATGAAGGACTCTTCAAGATTAACTTTTGAAGAGTCTTTCTTTTCTTTTATCCTCAAATCTAGTAACAGAAAAACTACCGCAAGGCTGAGTGCAACTAGCGAGATATAAAATTCTGCTTTTATTATCGAAGTAAAAAAAATAAAGAAAAATAAAAGTGAGTTAAAAGTTTGTTTGTTGAATACCAAATTCAATCTGCGCATCTTGTCTCCAATATTAAATAATTATTAACACACCGAAATTTATTGATGTATTGTTAACTCAGTATTAAGTTAGTATTAAGAATTTATTAAGTTTTAATTTAAACTAAACCTAAGGCGAATATGAAAACACAAAAACCTAAGAAACTTAAAAGTGGTGATGTAATCGGATTAATTTCTCCGGCATCTTCCCCGGAAGATTTATCAAGAGTTGAAAAAGCAGTAGCATATTTAGAGAAACTCGGATACAGAGTTGAAGTTGGAAAAAATGTTGGGAAGTATTATGGATATTTAGCCGGCAATGATGAAGAACGTTTGCAAGACTTCCATGATATGTTTGCAAACAAAAAAATAAAAGCTGTTTTTTGTTTAAGGGGTGGTTATGGTGTTCCCCGTTTATTAAGTAAAATTGATTATCGACTCGTAAAAAATAATCCCAAATTATTAATCGGTTACAGCGATATTACAGCACTTCAGATGGCTTTATTAAAGAAAACCGGACTAATAACAATAGCCGGTCCAATGGCTGCGGTTGAATTATACAAAGAGATGCCTGA
This sequence comes from Ignavibacteriaceae bacterium, assembly GCA_019638025.1. GTDB lineage: Bacteria > Bacteroidota > Ignavibacteria > Ignavibacteriales > Ignavibacteriaceae > JAGUXE01. Next base: position 142,506 of record JAHBUO010000003.1, on the reverse strand, counting down.
ATATTCTGAAGAAAATTTTTGGAGATTAGTCACCTCTTCCAAAAAGTTGGGAAAAATTGAAATTCCTAAAGACCAACCATTGCAGAGCGTTACAAAAGGAAATGCAAAAGGAAAAATAATTGGTGGGAATTTAGCTGTTTTTGTTGGCTTAATGGGAACCGGATACCTTCCCTCATTTAATGATACAATTTTATTCTTTGAAGATATTGGTGAAGTACCGTACAGAGTTGATCGATTTTTCAGTCAGCTCACATTATCAAAAGCGTTTAAGAAAGCAAATGGACTACTACTCGGACAATTTACCGATTGTGAAGAGAAGGATGCTGAAAAAAGAACCTTAACGCTTTCAAATGTATTTGATGATTATTTAGCGAAAATAAAAATCCCCACAATTTCAAATTTCCCGAATGGTCATGTTGAGATAAAAATGCCGATACCCTACGGAATTGAAGCGAAAGTAAATAGTGAAAAACTAACGGTTGAATTTCTTGAGTCAGCCGTTATTTAAGCTTGGCTTTAACATCCTTTATGAGCGAGCCATCCTCAAGAAACTGATACAAATTTTTCCCGGGGCATAGAGTATTTGCAAAATCTTTATGCCCTTTTATTGAATCGGGTGGAATATTAAACCTCTTCACTGAATTCACCAAGAGATTAATTAGTGAATTATACTGTTTCTCGGTAACTACCTGTTCCTCAAAATTTCCAAAGAGAGTAATTAAGAGATGTCCTTCAGGAGAGTACTCCGTAGCGGTTTCTCCCTGTGTGAAAACATTTCTTCCTTCAAGAATATTCCCTTCGAAATCAATTAGATAATGATACGGGATGTCACTCCAATTTCTCTCTGCGCCCATTCCCCATACTTGCACTCTTTTTAATTTTGATGCAGCAGATTCTTTTTCAGGATTAAAAACAGTTCCTTCATGATGAATAGTAATTTTCTCAGGAACATGCAACTTAAATGGTTTCGGTTCATTCGCATTCCAATATGACCTTGGTAGAATTTTAAATTCATCAGAGGTTTTTATTGAAGAACATCCGATTAGCGATACTGATATTAATATTAATAGTTTCTTTAAAGTTTTCATTCTACTTCCTTACTCATTTTCGTTTGCTTTAAGATAGCAAAAATATTTTTTCTCAAAAAATTGCTTTGCATAATCTGCCATCTCTAAATCAGAAAAAATTGCAAAAAATGTTGAACCGCTTCCGCTCATCAATACAAACTCTGCACCAAAATCATATAAAGAGGACTTCAACTTATTTAATTCAGGGTAAGTCTTAATAACCAAATCTTCAAAATCGTTTCTAACAGTATTTTTATAATCAGAAAAATTATTATTATTCTGAATAATGTCCTTCAAATTAACACCAGGTTTACGAGGCGTAATATTTTGAAATGCCCATTTTGTTGAAATGTGGATTTTGGGATTAACTATCAAAAGAGGTTTATTTATATCAAAAGATATCGGTTCTAAAATTTCTCCTCTCGATGATGCATAAGAGGGAATAGGTTTAATAAAGAAGGGAACATCTGAGCCTAACGTCAACGCCATGTTGCGCAGGAAATCTTGTGGAATTTCAAATCCAAACAAAAGAGGAATTGAGACAAGAGTATGTGCGGCATTTGAACTTCCTCCCCCCAAACCGCCCCCAATAGGAATGTTTTTTTCTAAAGTAATCTTAGCATTCAATTTTTTACCAATATACTTCTCAACAATATTAAACGCTTTAATAACCAAGTTTGACGGGTCAATATCGAGTGTTGGAATATTTGAACTGAATGAAAAAAAATCTGCTTTTTCAAAAGTTAGTTTATCGCAAAGCTCGATGGGATAAAAAATTGTTTCAAGATTATGAAAACCGTCGGATCTTTTCTCAACTATGTTTAATCCGAAGTTTATTTTAGCCATTGAATTAATTGATATTTTCATCAAAATACTCTCTTATTGCTTTTGTATGTAAATGATTGGAACCACAACAACTTCCGATGAATTCGCAATTGCTTAATGGAATCGATTGAAAAATTTTAGCATAATCAATTGGATTAACTTCACAACGTAGTTTTTCAGATTTCATATACTCGCTACCACAGTTGAGATAAAGTCCCCATTTTTTAGGTAAAATATTCGTCAACATAAATTTCCGAAAAACTGAAGGAGTTATACAATTAAATGAAACAGCTAAAGGATGAAAGCTTTCGACAATATTTATTACTTCGAAGAGTGATTCACCTGAAAAGATTTTTAACTCTTCAGTGAAGTATAAACTAATTACAAATGGAATTTTATTTGTTGAACAGTATTTACTTATTATCTCGATTTCATCAAGATGACTTTGAGTTTCATTCAGGATAAAATCAACACCGGAATTATATAGCGCTTCTATATGTCTTAAATGATTCTCATGAAGCAACTCTTTTGAAAGTGTCCTTTCTTTTTGATAACAATCTTCAGCGGGAGCGTTACAACCTGCGAGTAAAAAATTAAATTCATCTTTAAAGTATTTTGCAAGGGTAACACTATTGTTAACAAATGACGAATACGGGATATCGAGACGTGAATTTTTGTATGAAAGAAAATTCGTTCGAAATGTATTTGTGGATAATATTTGAGCACCACTCTGTAAGTATTTTCTGTGAAGTGATTTAACTGTTTCCGGAAAAGTAAAATTTAACTCCGAAGCCCATAAATATTGGTTATAACTTCCCCTATTAAGTAATAATTCTGTTCCAATTGCTCCATCAAGTACTAACGGGTGATTAATCTTAAATCGTTTTCGAAAATCATGAAGCAGCATCATGACTTACATTTTTCTTGTTGAAAGCTCAAAATATTTTAGAACTTCTTCAATTATTTGATTTAGGTCAATCATCTGTATACACTCAAGATTATAAGGGCAAGATTTTTTCCAACATGGTGAACAATGCAAATCATTGTTGAAAAGTTTTACCCCTCTTCCATAAAGTTCAATTTCCGTCCAACAGCTTAACCCAAACCAGGCGATTACATATTTTTTCAGAGCTATCGCCATGTGCATTCCAAAAGAATCTCCGGTAATAATAACATCTGCAAGATTTTCGAAACAAGCACCTTTTCGAAGTCCAAGATTTGTAGGTGTGTTAATAATTTTACTTCCGAATTTCTCGGCGATTTTATTGTTCCTTTCGGTATCTTCAGGTCCACCGACTAAAACAATCTTAAACAAATTAAATGAGAGAAGTTTATCGATTAGAAAAATATGCTGTTCAACTGTCATCTTTTTATTAGGAAACAAAGTTGAGCACCCAGTATTAAATCCAATTACGAAGTCATTATCAGAAATTCCATTTTCAGTTTTATAATTATTCTGAAAATCGACTTCATCATCTGTAAAATTAAAAGTATAATCATCCTTCAAATAATCGATTTCAAAAGTTTCGGCAAGATATTCTTGTCCCGTTTTAGTATTCTCCTTAAACTTAACTTGGTTGTTCATCCCGAGTAAGTAGTTATAATAAGCTCCATCATTTACAGGAATTATTTTCCCATTTTCATTTAACCCAAACCCAAGTTTTTTTTCAGCTTTTACGGAATTCAATAAAGAGCATGAGCGTTGAGATTTATCAACATTCATCGCTACATCAAAGGTCATTTCATTCAGTATTGATAAAGATTCAAAATCGTATGTGAAGATCTGATTTATATATTGATTGTTTTGCAGTAAAAGATGAGCCGGCTTTAATGTAACCCAATAAATTGTTGAAGTAGGGTATTTGCGTTTTAATCCGGGGAGCTGGGCAGTTGTCATCAAAACATCGCCCATAGCATCAAGATTAATGATGAGTAACTTTGTTCCGATAGGTCTATTCTCTTTGCAACCGTTTGACCAACAATCATGGTCTTCAAAACAAGGTTTATAGCCGTTGAAATTTTTACAATTTGGAATTGGTTTTAGCATTAATATACTTCTCTAAAAATGGTTTAAATTTATTTATGACTTCTTCAAAAGTTACGTTAATTAAAGTTTGTTCTTCAGTGATAACACAATCAAATGGAGATTGGAAAGGACTCCATATTTGTGCATCGGTATTATACTTAACATATATGCCAAAGACAGGAATTTTAGCTGCTGATGCTAAGTGAATTGTTGCTGTATCCGGCGAGAATAGTAAATCAATCTTGGTGATGATAGCTGCAAACTCATCGAACACAGGTGTATAAAAAATATGGTTTTGGCGATCCGGCAAAATATTCATCGCACTTCTAAGGTCACGGGTTGTGGATAGAAGTAAAATCTGGACATCATAGCTTTTCAGGAAATCAATCAGCTTTCTGTAATTATTAACTCCCCAAAATCGGGCATCACTACCGGCTGAAATATTAACTCCAATTATAATTTTTTCACGATTAAAATTTTTATTTATATACTCTTTGATTTTGTGAATAGAGTGTGGTAGAGGATTATAATGTACATTACATTCTGATAAATCATAATTAAGCGAAAAAATTTTTGCCATCATCATCAATCTTTCGATTACATGATAGGAGCTTTGTTCGAGTCTTTGAATTGTATGAGTGAATATAGTTTCGTTTGATTTTTGGAGTCCGATTTTGATGGGGACTTTTAACCTACTAATCAGTAGTGAAACAGTTGCTGAAACATCATCATGTAAATCCACAACTGCATCAAACTCCATCTGGTTGAGCAATTTTAGAGTTTCTCTAAAACCCTTTGCTCCCTTTTGAAAAATAATTATCTGGTCAACAAAAGATGAGTTCTTGAATGTGAAATAATTTTTTGAATCAGCCAAAACAACAATTTTACAGCCGATTTCTTTCTTAACTAAGTGTAAAAGTGGAGTTGTTACGAGTGCATCTCCAATTCGATTTAATCTTACAAAAAGAATCTTGGACTCGCTTGTAAAGTTAGGGAGCGATTGAATCTTTTTGGCAGAATGAAAAGAGAGGTAAAGAGTCAATAGTAAGTTTTTTAAAGCTATCTCTATTTCTTTCATTTCTCTTTAAGATTATTTTTTCTTAATAAGATTTCAAATTTATTCATAATAGATTCAATTGGGAGTTCAAGAAAACATTCATGTTTCTTTGGGCAATCTAATAAGTTACACTCAATACAATCAAGTTTTTCGTGTCTTATCCATTCGTGACTTTCTCCAAATGGTCCTTGAAGATTTGGATTAGTCGGACCGTGTAATGCCAAAGTTGGAGTTTTAACAGCAGTTGAAATGTGCATTGGTCCGCTGTCGTTTGCAATAAGCGCTTTACATTTTTTTATTAAAGCAGCCATTTTTGTGATATCTGTTATAGGAGCAAGAAAAGCATTGTGGTTAATTAAATGGATAATTTCTTCGGCTTCTTTCTTGTCTCCGGGTCCCCATACTACTAATATTTTGGCATTGTAATTTTTAATTACAGAATTGCCAATTTCAGCAAATTTAATTGGGTCACACTTCTTCGAATTCCACCCACCGCTGGGACTTAATCCGATTATAAAATCATTTGACGAAAAATTTTGAGAAAAATATTCATCTGCAAATCTAGTATCATCTTCAGATAAGCCAAAGTGAAGAGTATTTTTATTATTGGAAATATTAATCAACTTCAAGAATTCTAAGTGTAATTGAGCAGCATGGAACTTATCACGTTCAATCGGACCTTTTAAATTATAAGCATAACTTCTCCCACGATAGGGGAATCCAGCTCTGTATTTTGAAAAACTCAAAAAAGAAATGAGAGCTGTTCTTGGATTTGAGTAAAAATCCAAAATTAAATCATATCTATTAGCCATAACTTTAAAGATTAATCCGATTCCATTAAGGAAGCTATCTTTTTTAAATAAAAGAATGGATGTAATAAAATCAATCTTCACCAAAGCCGGATAGCTGGGAGGTTCAGTTAAAAAATGAATTTCAGCTGACGGGAAATCATTTCTTAGGTTATCGAAAACCACCGTCGACAAGATTACATCACCAATCCCTCTAAGTTTAATTATTAGGATTTTTTTTACTTTTTCTTTTTTAATCATTAATGTTGAAATAATATCTGATGATTCTATTTAATGAGTCAGTAAACTTTAGTATTTTTCAGACTGATACTTCCGAGAATTATCAATATGATTCTTACTTTAATCGAAACTATTAAGTCAGAAATATATTTTGCAAAGTTACAATATTTTTAATCTTCTTATGACAAAAATTTTATGCCGACGATACTCGAGTTAATAACCTTAACAACCGAATATTTTGAAAAAAAGGAAATTGATTCTCCCCGCATAAATGCTGAATTACTTTTAGCAGACATACTCAAATGCAAGAGGCTTGATTTATATCTTTCCTTCGATAAACCACTTGAAGAAAAAGAAATTAATCTGTATAGAGAGTATGTTAGAAGACGTGCTAAATATGAACCCCTCCAGTATATTGTAGGAAAAGTTGAGTTCTACGGATTTGAGTTTGTCGTAAATCCAAACGTTTTAATTCCGCGGCAAGAGACTGAAATTCTTGTTGAGTCAGTGATTGAATTATTGAAGGTGGCTAATATAAGTAGCGGTTTAGATATAGGTACAGGAAGTGGTATTATTCCAATATCAGTTTGTAGATGTTACGACAACATTTATTTTGATGCGCTCGATATAAGTTCTGAAGCTCTTGAAGTCGCGAAAAAAAATAGTATTTATAACGGTACTCAACAACGAATAAATTTTGAGTTGAATGATATCTTACAAAAAGATATTCGTTTCCATAAGAAGTATGATTTAGTTGTTTCAAATCCTCCATATGTCGCTCAATCTGAATACGCTTCTCTTCAAAAAGAAATTACAGATTACGAACCCAAAATAGCCGTAACTGACTTTAGTGATGGTTATTCATTTTATAAGAAAATTTCTGAAATAGCAATTCAGATACTGAATGAGAAAGGCTTTCTGATATTTGAGGTTGGTAAAGGGCAATCTGAATTTGTTTCGGAAATTATGAGGGGTGTTGGTTTTAGCTCAATCAAAATCGTAAAAGATTATTCAAACATTGAAAGAGTCATTCAAGGTCAAAAAATATGAGAGCTTTGGTGCAAAGGGTTTCAAGTGGTGGTGTTGTAATCGAATCAGAAAATTATAAACAATCTATTGGAAAAGGATTTGTCATCTTACTCGGAATTAGAAATGAAGATACATTAAAGGATTCTGAGTATTGTGCAAACAAATGCTCAGCACTGAGAGTGTTTGAGGATGAGCATGGGAAAATGAACCGCTCTTTAAAAGATGTAGATGGTGAAGTATTGGTAATAAGTCAATTTACACTCTATGGTGATTCTTCAAAAGGAAATAGACCCAACTTTATGAATGCAGCTAAACCTGAGTTAGCGATTCCGCTATATGAGGATTTCGTAAATAGACTAAAAACAATTTTAGGTGAAGATAATGTTAAAACCGGCATCTTTGCCGCAATGATGCAAGTTACAATTGTTAACGATGGACCTGTAACAATAATGATAGAAAGTGATTCGAGATGAGTGTGTCTAGAATCAATAAGAATAGAGTTATTCTCCTTTTTATCGATGGAGTAGGGATTGGAGAAAAAGATTATTCTAATAATCCTTTTTTCAAATTCGGTTTCAAGACTTTCGAACATTTCTTTGGTGCAATTCCTAACAAGAAGAATGACACAATTATTCAAAATGAATTTTTCTTGTTTCCGACAGATGCGAGGTTAGGTGTTGAGGGATTGCCTCAAAGCGGTACTGGGCAAACCTCAATTTTTTGTGGTGTAAATGCTCCCAAAATGATTGGGAAACATTTCGGACCATTTCCATATTCTACTTTAGTTCCGATAATTCAAGAGAAAAATATTTTTCGGGTCTTTCAAGAGAAGAATAGTTTTTCATTTGTTAATGCGTATCCAAAAATATTTTTTGACTATTTAAAATCCGGGAAGAATAGACTCAGCGTAACAACATTAAGTTGTAAGCTTAATAACTTCAAATTGAATCGAGTTACAGAAGTTAGAAGGGGAGTAGCTCTCACCGCTGAAATAACTAATGAAGTCTGGAAAACTCGACTAGGATATTCGCTTCCGGTAATAAAACCAAAAACAGCCGCAAGGCGTTTATTGAGGATTTCTGAAAAGAATCAATTAACAGTTTATGAGTTCTTTTTAACAGATCATCTCGGGCATGGCAGAAATGCGGACTCACTCGAGAAGATTCTCAAAATTTTAGATGAGTTCTTATCCACAATATTATTAGAGTTCGATAGAAAAAGTACAACAGTAATTCTCTGTTCGGATCATGGAAACCTTGAAGATTTATCGATTAAAAGTCATACTCTGAATCCCGCTTTAACAATCTCGGCAGGGAAACATGCTAAATATGTTTTTGAATCGGTGAAAGATTTATCGCAGATAAAGCAAACAATTATCGAGATTACTGAATGAGAAATTTCCCGGTAATAAAATTTACTCTACTTTTTATTACTGGGATTTTACTCCAATATTATATTGGCTTTAATTCCATCAATTTACTTATCACACAAGCCATATTACTTTTCAGTTTACTGTCAATTATTTTTCTCACTAAACACAACAGCAAAAATTTCCTTTTAAATCTCATCTTTTTCTTGATGGTTATACTTTTGGGTTCCTTGCATTCTTTATTGAATGAAAAAGAAGACCAATCACTTAATAATAAATCAGATTTTATTAAAGAAGTTAAAGTTGTTGGAGAAATCACTAAGATAGAACTTCCACGAAAAGGAGAATTAAGGTTTGTTACTCAACTTGATAGCATTAGTATTAAAAACTCTAAACCAAATGTATCTGGGGCTACTCTTCTAACTCGATTTCAAAATAAAAGTCAATCTGAAATCGAGAGAATGTATGCTCTAATTAAAGTTGGAAATCAAGTTGAGATAATTGGGAATTTTAATAGAGGGAGGTCACAGAGAAATCCGGGGGAATTTGATTATCGAAAATATTTGCGAACTCAGGGTATTGCAGGAACTTTACTTTTAAATGATAAATCACAAGTTCAGATTCTGGAATCATCAACACATTTTGTTCAAAATTTTATTAATGAAATTAGGTTTAGCATTTATCAAAAAATTGTTTCACTTCACAATGAGCAAACTTCCGGATTGATTAAAGGTTTGATATTAGCGGATAGAAATGACATCGATTTTGAAACGAAATCGGAATTCATTAATGCCGGTGTTGTACATGTGTTAGCTGTATCAGGCTTACATGTTGGATTTATAGCGATAATATTTGTTGTTTTATTTGGAAGATTTCATATAATTATTCGATATATACTTACAATACTTGGGTTATTAATATTTTTGGTAATCACCGGAGCACCAGCTTCTGTGTTTCGAGCAACAATAATGGCTATATTATATTTAGTTGCAGTTCTTACAAATCGATCGGCAAATCCATTTAACCTACTTTCGATTGCGGCTTTGATATTACTATTGATTGATCCAAATGAATTATTTAATCCGGGTTTTCAACTTTCATTTTCAGCAGTATTGTCAATACTTGTAATCTATCCAATTATTAAAAAGTATGTTGATTCAATTCGGATTAATAATAGTTTTAAGTCAATTATCTTATTCATTGGAGTTTCTCTATCTGCACAAATAGGAACTATGCCACTCACAAACTATTACTTTGGAAAAATTTCGATAATAGCATTGGTAAGTAATTTACTTGTGATTCCAATAATTGGTTTAATAGTCGGAAATGGAATTTTGACTTTATTTGTCTCTTTTATATATACGCCCATTGCAGAGTATTTTGCCTCATCATCAGAGCTACTTACCACTATTTTGTATTCCATCGTAAAATATGGAAGTAGTATTCCATATGCTTTTCTTAATATAAGTAGTTTTAACAAATACGATGCAATAATTTTATATACATCAATAATATTAGTCGTCATTGTTTTAAGTAAATTCTATAATTCTAAATTGAAGTTCATCACCATTATTCTGATAGTAATTACGGCTTTCATTTATAGCAGAATCAATGATTTTAAGATTTTGGACGATGACAAATTATCAGTGGTAATGATAGATGTTGGGCAAGGTGATTCTTTTCTTGTGAAATTTCCCGGAGGTGAGCATTGGCTAATTGATGCGGGAAATTCGACAATCTATTTTGATGCCGGACAAAGAACAATTGCTCCATTATTGAAATATCTCAATATTAGAGAAATTGATGTTGCTTTAGTTTCACACATGGATAGTGATCACTCAGGAGGATTCAAATTCTTATTGGATAACACAAAAGTAAAAAAGTTAATTAAACCTCATTGTGATTCATCGAAAAATGTAGATATGAATTTTGAATCTTTTGTTAAAAACAAAGGGATTAAGTTAAGCTATTATAGAGATACTGTTTTTAATGTTAACAATGCAAGGGTCTATATCTTAAATAGTACAAATGATGAATTTTATAACAATCTCTCGAACAATAATAAAAGTGGAGTATTTAAAATTGTATATGGTAATACTTCTTTCTTGTTTACAGGTGATGCTGAGAGTGTATCAGAGAACTATTTAGTAAATCGATATGGAAACTTTTTAAAAAGCGATGTTCTCAAAGTTGGACATCACGGAAGCACATCAAGTTCTTCACCTATGTTTATAAAAACTGTCAATCCAAAATATAGCTTGATAAGTGCCGGAAAGAATAATAGATTTAATCATCCATCGGATTTGGTTATATCACGATTATCATTAATAAAATCAGAAATATTTAGAACAGATGAAGAAGGAGCAGTTATCTTACAATCTGACGGAAAGCAAATAACCAAAATTAATTGGAAGAATAAAAATTAAATGTTACTTTTCATCAGAAAGAAAATCAAAGGGTTTTAGTTTGAGAGAACATTATAAAATTGGAATTTTAGGAGGTGGACAGCTTGCAAGAATGTCAACCTTTGCCGCCAAAAGATTAGGTTTTGATACAATAATTCTTGAGAAAGAAAAAAAATCCCCGGCAGGTCAAATAACTAATAAAGAGTTTGTCGGTTGGGTTAATGATTTGAATCTTTTAAAAGAATTTGCAAAAGCATCTGATATCATTACACTCGAAAATGAATTTGTTGATGCCGATAGATTGAAATTTGTAGAAGAGTTAGGAATAAAAGTTGTCCCCTCATCAAAAACTATTCGATTAATTCAAGATAAGCTTACTCAGAAAAAAACACTTGAGAAGAAAGGAATTCCGGTTCCAAAATTTTTAGACTTAACTGATAAGTTGACATTCAGTCAAGTTCAAGAAAAATTATCATCATCCAAATTCATAATAAAATCACGCAAAATGGGTTACGATGGTTATGGTAATGCATTAGTGCATACAGAGAATGAGTTTATAAAATCAAAAGAAAAATTAGCTGACAGGCATTCTGAATTGATGGCTGAAGAGTTCATCAATTTCACAATGGAGCTTGCCGTAATGGTTGTGCGAACAAAGAAAGAAATAAAGTACTACCCCGTTGTGCAAACAATTCAGGAAAATCACATCTGCAAAGTTGTGATTGCGCCGGCAAAAATTTCAAAGAAACTTAAAGAGAAGGCAATAGAAATTGCTATAGAAGCGGTTAAAGCAGTCGGCGGATTTGGTTTATTCGGCATTGAGTTGTTTTTGAGTGAAGAAGGAAATCTTTTGATTAATGAAATGGCACCACGACCTCATAATTCCGGACATTATACTATTGATGCTTGTGTAACCTCACAATTTGAAAACCATATTAGAAGCGTTCTCGATTTACCTTTAGGATCGACGGAGATGTTGAAACCTTATGCAGTAATGATTAACATTTTAGGTAAACAAAATGGTGGAGGTGCGATAGCTGACTATAAATCTATTCTTGCAGATGAAAATGTAAAATTGCATTTATATGGTAAAGCTCAATCTAGAAAGGGGAGAAAGATGGGGCATTTTACAGTTCTTGGAAATAACTTAGACTCTTTGTACAAGCAAGCTAAAACAATCGAAAATAAATTATAAGAGATTATGGAAAAGAAACCGTTAGTTGGAATTATAATGGGAAGTGATTCAGATCTTCCTGTAATGAATGAAGCAGCATTGATACTTCAAAAGTTTGGAGTTGAATATGAACTGAAAATTGTTTCAGCTCATCGCACACCTAAATATATGGCTGATTATGCTGATTCAGCACACAGTAGAGGTATAAAGCTTATCATCGCCGGAGCCGGTGGTGCGGCTCATCTTCCGGGAATGACAGCCTCCTTCTCTCCATTACCGGTTATTGGAGTACCTATAAAGTCAAAATCACTCGAAGGAATGGACTCTCTATTGTCAATAGTACAAATGCCGGGGGGAGTTCCCGTGGCAACAGTCGGGATTAATCAAGCTAAAAATGCCGGATTACTTGCAGTTCAAATTTTAGCTACTTCTGATGGAAATCTTTTATTAAAAATGATTGATTATAAGAAAGAAATTGAGAATGAATCTTTATCAAAAAACAATAGATTATAAATTAATCGTCAATGTTTTTGTGTAAGGGCAATCCAATCATTTTTGAATCGGTGTAGGCAACATTAACACTTTTAGCTTCAAATCGTTTAGTACAATTTTCAACTGAACAAAACTTACATAAATGTTGCGTACAGTTGTCAAAATGAATTTTAATTTGAGATGTCGGAATTATTGATTTGATTTCTGAGGCTATCCTAACTTCTTCGGTGTGAGATTCTGCAATAGTATAATAAAATGGGAGAGTTAGATGAAAATCAATAAACACATGTTCCCCTGATTTCCAAAATCTTAATTCGTGTAAATCAATCCAAAAATCTTTTTTAATTCCTTCCAGTTTATCACAAATATTCTTTAACATAACTTCATCAATTTCATGCATTAATCCTGCAACTGCTTCGCGCATTAATTGATAGCCGGTGTAAAGAATATTTGAAGCAACTAAAATTGCAAATATTGGATCGAGTTGAGTTATTCCTGTAATTATCACCAAAAAAATTCCAATGATAACACCCAAACTTGTGTAAGAATCTGTAAGAACATGTTTCCCGTCAGCAATCAAAGTGAGAGAATTAGTCTTTTTACCTCTTTTAATCAAAAATAAACCCAGAACAAGATTTATTGCTCCTGCACTAGAAATAATAATAATTCCGATGTCAAGCTGGTTTAATGACTGTCCTGAAATTAAATCTAAAACGGCATAATAAATTATTCCGATAGCAGCAATAATAATTAATAACCCTTCAATACCTGACGAAAAATATTCGATATTGCTATGTCCATATGGATGCGATGAGTCTGCAGGTTTTGAACTTAACAAAATACTATATAATGCCATTCCGGTTGCAAGTATGTGTACAATGGATTCAATTGCATCAGAAAAAATTGCGGCGGATTGAGTAATATAAAATGCAGTAATTTTTGAAATGAACATTCCAATACCGACAGCCATTGAAATGTATGCAGCTTGCTTTCTGAGAGATATGTTGCTTTCCAACATTTGATTTTGCATCTCCAAAAATATAATTAAGAAACAACAAAAAAAAACGAAATTTGTTTGCATCAATCGAGATTTTTTTATATTGTTGCATAAAACATATCAATCAATAACAAACGTTCATCAACATAAGGAGGAATCATGCGATTACCTAAAATACTTTTCCTGTTAGTGTTCTCAGTTTCTTTAGTTTTTGCAGGTGGTGGAGATAATACTCAACCTGTTGCAAAAGATATGTCTCAAAAAGCAACAAAATTTGATAACCCATATTTAGTTGCAGGTGCTCCATATCAATTAGAATCAAGTACCTTAAGTGAATCATTTGAAAGCACAACTTTTCCACCTGCAGGTTGGACAAAATTAAGTCCTGACGGAGGTACAGGTTGGACAAGAATTGCTACCGGAACAACCCCTCTTCCCGGTTGGAATGGTGGAACTGCAACACCTGCAACTGGCACAGCCGGAACCGGAATGGCATACGCTACTTGGAATACAGGTGGTGCTACAGCTAATGACCAATGGTTAGTAACACCTCAAATTACAAGTGTCGGAGCCAATCATTCATTATCATTTTGGATGAGAAAATTTGGTGCTTACGCAGAAGCTTTCGATGTTAAAATTTCAACAACAACCGGAACTGCCACAGCTTCTTTTACAATCAATGCTCTAACCAAAACATATCTCGCTGCTGACTCAGGTTGGGCTCAATATACAGTACCAATCGGAACATTAGTGCCTGCTGGTTCAAATATTTATATTGCTTTCAGAGAATATGTTGCAGATAACTTTAATGATGGTGCAGCTTTATTATTAGACTTAGTAGAAGTGACAGGTGATGTTGTTCCTGTTGAATTTACATCATTTACAGGTTCAGTTAGTGGAAATACAGTTAAATTAAATTGGGCTACTGCATCTGAAACAAATAATAAAGGATTTGAAATCCAAAAAAGTTTAAACAATGGTGATTTCGTTACTGTAGCTTTTGTTACAGGAAAAGGAACAACAACCGAAGCTCAATCATATACATATGTTGAAAAAGATGTTGTTGACGGAAATTATCTTTACAGACTAAAACAAGTTGATTTTGATGGTAAAGTTTCTTACTCAAATGGAATTGAAGTTGATGTTACAACTCCAGCAGTTTTTGCATTAGACCAAAATTATCCAAATCCATTTAACCCATCAACAACAATCAATTTTGGATTAGCAGTTGATTCTAAAGTTAGCTTGAAAATTTTCAACGTTCTTGGACAAGAAGTTGCATCACTAGCTAACGGTTTAATGTCAGCCGGAAAACATACCGTTACCTTTAATGGTAGCAGTTTATTCTCAGGTGTCTATTTTGCTAAAATGGAAGCAAAAGGCGTTGACGGAAGTTCATTTACTTCATTCAAAAAAATGATCTTAAACAAATAGTTTTTATTGAGGCAGATTTTATTCTGCCTCAAGTTTTTTATTGAGGGCTTGGGGTATTTAATATGATATGTTTTATTGTGTTTATTTAGTTATTGTTTAGTTAATTGAAACAGGAGTCTATATGAGTTTAAATTTTCTGAAAAAATTTGTTGTTCTTGTTCTCTTTCTATCGTTAACTCCATCACTCTTTGCACAATTTGATGCAACCGGAGAGTTAAAAGTAAAACCACGTGAAGTTGAATTAATTTCATCTCGCAAAGCTGACAATCCTACTCCACCAAGTTTCCCACCCCTCGAAACTGAAGTAGAAATGAATTATGACGGGGCTAATACTGATGCTATTGGTGCGGCAGATGCAACTTTTATCGTAGCTGCAAATTTTAATGATGCGATTGCCGGAGCGTTTGTTGGCAATCAAATTACTAAAGTTAGATTTTATATCGGTTATGCACCAGTTGGGAATACAGTTACTGTTAAACTTTATGGTGCAGGAACAACATCGCCAGGAGCTGAGCTTCATTCGCAGGCAGCTGCTGTTACAGCTAATTCATGGAACGAAGTAACACTGACTACACCTGTGGTTATTCCTGCCGGTGGTGTATGGGTTGGTTATGAAGGTATTGCAGGAGGAACCGGAGTTCAATATTTCGCCGGTTGCGATGCTGGTCCAAATCATCCTGAGGGACAATGGATTTATTTCCAAGCAGCATGGCAAAAATTAGCTGTTTTAAATCCTGCCTTAACATATAACTGGAACATAAGAGCAGTTGTTCTAACATCAGGACCAGGCGGTCCATCTAATCCTAACCCTGCAAATGGAGCAAGAGTATTCCCAGTAAGACATCCTTACATTACATGGGAGAATCCTGCAGGAATCACACACAATAAAGTTTATTTTGGTACTGATAGTGCTGCTGTAACATCATTTTCATCTTCAGTATTAGTTTTCAACGGTACTCCAAATAATATTGCAACTTCTTACAATAATACTCCGGATTTACTCCCAAATACAAAATATTTCTGGAGAGTTGTAGAGTTTAACGGCGCAGATTCAAGTGCCGGAGGAGTATGGAATTTCTCTACTGCTAATATTTATCAAACACTTACTGAAAACTTTAATACAACCACTGCAGGTCAAAGACCTATAGATTGGTCTGGAGATTTAGCTGTAGTTGCTACCGGTGGTGTCGCCAACTCACCTAGACTTACCCGAAATATTTATGGTACTTCAGCAAATGCAACCGGAACAATTACAACTCCTGCTGTTGCTTTATCTGCAAATGCTAAATTAACTTTTGAATATCGTGTTGTAAACTGGAGTGGATATCCTGCAACAGCTACACCGGCTGCAAACTTCGGATTAAAAATCTGGATTTCAACTGATGGTGCAAATTTTACTCAAATCGATTCAATTGGTTATGGTGGTAATCACGTAGTTTCTACAGATTATGCCACAAAAACATATCTACTTAATGCATATGCCGGACAAACAATTCAAGCAAGAATTACAGCAGTAACTCTCAATAGCGGTGATTATTATGCTGATTTTGATGATTTCTATATCGGTACACCTGCTGCTACATTAAACCCACCGTCCGGTTTAACAGCATCAACTAATATGTATAGCCAAATTAAATTAAATTGGATTGCTCCTCCTCCTTCTACAAACACTCTCGAAAAATATTTAGTTTATAGAAGTGGAAACTTAGTTGATAGTACAACAACTCTATCTTATACCGATAATGGTATGCCATTGGCTACAAATGTTGATTATTATGTGATAGCTAAATATACTGAAGGACTTTCAGTAGCATCAAACACTGCAACCGGTCTTGCACTTGACCCGGGCAATTTCTTAATTATTGAAGATTTTGAAGGGGTTACACTTCCTTCAGGATGGGCAATTGTTGATGTAAATAATGATGCTGTTACATGGGCTCCTTACAATGCTGCAGCATATAATCATACTCCCGGTGGTACATATTCATTAGCAATTTCTTATAGTACAACTCAACCAAAAGATGATTATGCGTTTACTAAAGCATTAAATTTGAGAGCAGACTCATCGTATAACTTGAGATATTGGTATCGTATTGCTTCAGCAACATTCCCAGAAAAAATGAAAGTAGTTGTATCTACTTCTCAAACAGCTGCAGGTGTTATTTTAACTATCGATGATATGCCTAACATGTCAAATATAACTTATGCTGAAAAATCGATCGATTTCAATGTTCCTGCAAACGGAACTTATTATATTGGTTTCTATGCATATAGTATTACAGATATGTTCAGAATTGCAATTGATGATGTTTCATTGGAAAGAATTCCATTCATTCCGGTTGAGCTAGTTTCATTAAGTGCAAAGGCTACCGGTAATAGTGTAAACTTAACTTGGTCAACGGCAACTGAAACAAATAATAAAGGTTTTGAAGTTGAAAGAAAGTCAGGTGCTAACTTTGAAACTATTGCATTTGTTGATGGAAATGGTACCACAGTTGAAAGTAAGAGTTATTCTTTTGTAGATAAAAATCTTACTTCAGGAGTTCACACATATAGATTAAAACAAATTGATTTTGATGGTACATTTGCTTATAGCAAAGAAATTGAAGTCGATGTAACTATACCTGCAGAATTTGGATTAGGCCAAAATTATCCAAATCCATTTAATCCGGTTACAAGAATTCAATACAACTTAGCTACCGATGCTAACGTAACATTCAAGATTTTCAATACTCTTGGTGAAGAAGTTGCAACATTAGTAAATGGTGAAATGCCGGCAGGTATGCACACCTTTAATTTTGATGCATCTAAATTGAATAGCGGTGTTTACTTCTATTCTATTGAGGCTTCAGGCGCAAATGGTGCTAATTTCTCAAGTGTAAAGAAAATGATCTTAATGAAGTAATTCATTTAGATTTTTAATAATTTGAAGCCCGGATTTTTCCGGGCTTTTTTTATTAATATTATGGCAGAAAAAATGGAATTAGATTTAACTACTCCGGCATTATTATTCCCGGCAGTATCTTTGTTACTATTGGCGTATACAAATCGATTTTTAACTATTGCATCACTAATTCGAAACTTGCATGCTTCCTATAAAGATAATCCAAATGACAAAATTACGATTGGTCAAATAAAAAATTTAAGGTACAGAGTCAATTTGATTAAGCATATGCAAGGTTTGGGGATAACAAGTTTGTTCCTGTGCGTATTATGTATGTTTGTACTTTTTGGAGGGTATATAGAATTTGGGAAATGGATATTCGGTGCGAGCTTAATTCTTCTTTTACTCTCACTTGCATTATCAATCTGGGAAATTCAAATATCGGTAGATGCTCTTAATTTAAGACTGAGTGATATTGAAAATGATGAAGAAAAACTTGATTTATCCAAGAATTGAAAGTCGAAAATCATGATTACAGATATAATGGAAGATACTTATTATGATTCTCCCGAAAGAACCCCTATTGAAAAGATACAAGAATATTCCAAGGAGGTATTACAGAGTCCCCTAATTGTTGAATTATTAGAGGGACTAAATAATGCTGTAGTAATATTAGATCAGAACAGACAGATTGTCGTGTTTAATCAAATAGCGGAGAATCTATTTAAGACTTACAATACTGAACTAGCGATCGGAAAGCGCCTTGGAGAGGCATTAAACTGCATACATTCGAATATAATGCCTGCCGGATGCGGGACTTCTCAATTTTGTAAAGAATGTGGCGCAGCAAATGCAATTAGAACTCATAAGGAGAGTTTTCTCAAAGAAGTTAGGGAGTGCAGAATAACTTCAGAAAGACCTGACCTCGGGGAATCATCATTAGATCTAAAAGTTTCAGCATCTCAATTGAAAATTAATTCTCATCAATACATTATTTTTACTCTTCAGGATATCTCAAATGAAAAAAGAAGGCATGCACTAGAGAGAATATTTTTTCATGATATATTAAATACAGCGGGTGCAATTAAGGGAATTTCCGATATACTTTATGAGAGTGATAATCCGGAAGAAGTATTGGAGTTTAAAGATTTACTCTCATTTTCATCCAGTCACTTAATTCAAGAAATTCAATCGCAGAGAGAATTACTGCAAGCTGAATCCGGTCAATTAAAAGTAAATCCATTTCCGATAGGTATTAATTCGATTCTTCAATCACTCTATGCCATATACTCAAAGCATGATATTGCTAAAGGAAAAACAATTCAATTAAGTTATCTTGACAAAGATGAAACTATTACTACCGATGTCGTTTTATTAACACGGTCATTAGGTAATTTGATGAAAAACGCTCTTGAGGCAACAACCAATTTTGAAATTCCGGTAAAATGTTGGGTTGAATTAGAAGCAAATCATGTGAGTTTTCATATAAAAAATGATTCTGTAATGCCTGAATCGATACAATTACAAATGTTTCAGCGGTCCTTTTCTACCAAAGGTGAAATTGGAAGAGGAATTGGGACTTACAGTGTTAAGTTACTGGTACAACAATACTTGAATGGAAGTGTTTTTTTCATTTCGAATGCAAAAGATAAAACAGTTTTTACTATTAAAATTCCAAAAGTTTTAGTGTAATACACAGGAAACGAAATTGAAATTCTACCGAAATATATTTGAAGCTGTAGTTATCTCTACGAGCAAAATATTCAATGAAAATTTCTATGCTGATAAAGTCATTGAGAAAACACTTCGTCAAAACCCAAAATGGGGTGCCCGCGATAGGAAGATTATAGCGGAAACCATTTATGAGCTTGTCCGTTGGAAGAGACTATATCTTTTAATCCTTGATGATGATTATACATCGATTGAGAACATTTGGAAGATGGTTGGTGTCCATTTTGTTCTTCAAAATTTAACTCTACCTAATTGGAATGAATTCAGTAATCTTAATGCAGAAGCTATTCAAAACAAGAAAAAAGAGTTTTCAAAAATTCGAAAGATTAGAGAATCAATTCCTGATTGGCTTGATGAGCGTGGATATAGTGAGTTAGGTGATCAATGGTCTAACGAAATTTCTGCATTAAACAAACAAGCTTCTGTAGTCATAAGAACTAATGAATTCCTTATTTCTCGGGATGAACTTCAAACTAAATTATTGGAAGAAAATATTGATACATATAAATCTTCAGAATTGTCATCAGCATTAATTCTTAAAGAGAGAAAGAATATTTTTAAGACAATCTCATTCAAATCCGGTTTTTTTGAAGTTCAAGATATATCATCACAATTAGTTGCCCCTTCATTGATGATTGAGCCCGGAATGCGAATTATTGATGCTTGTGCAGGTGCAGGAGGTAAAACTCTTCACATCGCAACGTTACTCAATAACAAAGGCAAAGTTATATCATTAGATACTGAAGCATGGAAATTAAATGAGCTTAAAAAACGTGCCGGCAGAAACAAATTGCAAAATATTGAGACTCGTTTAATCGAATCGCAAAAAACAATAAAACGACTTAAGGAAACTGCTGATAGACTCTTACTAGATGTTCCATGTTCCGGTATTGGTGTACTAAAAAGAAATCCGGACACAAAATGGAAACTTACAAACGAAAGAATTAATGAATTAATTCTACTTCAGAAAGATATTCTCTCCAACTACCAAGTCATGTTAAAGCCGGGTGGCTTATTGGTTTATGCCACATGCAGTATCCTTCCA
This sequence comes from Ignavibacteriaceae bacterium, assembly GCA_019638025.1. GTDB lineage: Bacteria > Bacteroidota > Ignavibacteria > Ignavibacteriales > Ignavibacteriaceae > JAGUXE01. Next base: position 121,943 of record JAHBUO010000003.1, on the reverse strand, counting down.
TCAGAAAATCAGTATCAAATAAATTCTTTTCTTGAAATGCACAAAAATTTTTCCTTAATTGATGAAAAAATAATTTCTCCGAGTGCCTCCGGTTTCGATGGATTTTACATCGCAACGCTCAAAAAACACTAAAAATTAAGATTATTTAAAACATTTCAAAAAAAATTCCTCAAATAAATCTCTTTTTCTGTAACTTCATAAAATCAAATAAGTTATGAAACTTTGACCGAGAAATTTATTTTAAATTTTTCTTGACTTTACCATAAAAATTCCATTATTTTGGGGTGTAGTGGGGAAAAGTGGTTGTAAATCCCAAAATAAGGAAGAAAAAGTGTTCAAAGGTCAATTCATACATTCAATCGATAATAAAGGAAGAGTTAGCATTCCGGCTAAGTTGCGTAAGTATATTGCTCCGGAGGCAAACAATTCGTTTGTTATGACACAAGGGATTGATGCGTGTATTGATATTTACCCGCGAGATCAATGGTTAACAATTGAAGAAAAACTTTTAAAGTTAAATACTTTCATACAAAAAGAATCTCGCTTCCTTAGATTGATGCTTCAGAATGCACATGAAGATGAAATGGATGCACAATCAAGAATTGTTATTCCGCAAAATCTACTCGACTATGCCCAAATAGAAAATGAAGTGCTAATTCTGGGTGCTCTTAAGAAAATTGAAATCTGGAGTCCAAGGGTTTACAATGCATATATCAGTTCATCTCAAGAAACCTTTGAACAAATAGCATCTGAAGTTATGAGTCTTTAATGGGTGATAAGCACACTCCGGTATTACTGCAAGAGAGCAGTCAATATCTTATCACAAAGAAAAACGGAGTTTATTTTGATGGTACTTTAGGATTTGGCGGACACTCCGCAATGTTCTTATCCTTATTGAATGAAGAAGCTAAATTGATTGCGACGGATGTAGATGAAGATGCATTTTCTTTTTGCCAAGATAAATTTTTAGGCGATTCTAGAGTTAAACTGTACCGGTTTAATTACTCATTGATTGATTTAATTTCAAAATTAGAAGCTCTTCAAGGATTTGATGGAATATTTGCTGATTTAGGAGTTTCATCATTCCAGCTTGATAATCCAAGTTCAGGCTTTACTTTTAGAGCTGAAGCGAATCTTGATTTACGTATGGACAAATCAAAAGGATTGTCGGCTGCAGATATCGTGAATGGATTTGAGAATTTTGAAATTGCTAAAATTTTGTACGAGTTTGGTGAAGAAAAAAACTCACGTAAAATCTCCGAAAAAATTGTTGAGTTTAGAAAAAATAAAAAGATATCCACGACTTCAGAACTTGTCAAAATCATTGAAGAAATTACACCTATTCCATATATCAATAAGACTTTAATGCGAGTATTTCAAGCGCTTAGAATTTATGTTAATGAGGAGTTAGATCATTTAGATAAATTTTTGAAGAATGCAATCAACTTATTAAACAAAGATGGCAGAATTGTAATACTCACTTATCATTCTCTAGAGGATAGGATTGTTAAGGAAAATTTTAAATACGAAACTATCAGTTGTGTTTGTCCTAAAGACTTTCCTATATGTAAATGTGGTAAAGAAGTTCGTTTGAAATTGTTGACTAAGAAACCAATTGTTCCGTCGATGGAAGAATTGAACAATAATTATCGATCACGAAGTGCAAAAATGAGAGTTGCTCAGAAATTATGAAACCAAGTTATAAAAATACATTGGCATATTTTATCTTAACAGCAATAACACTGCTCGTTTTCACACTTGGTTATGTTGGTATAAAACTCAAAATCGATAACATGAAAAAACAGATTGTCAATCTCAATGAACTTAAAAATGTTATAGAAAATGAGCGGCTTGCACTTGTAGCAGAATATCAACTTCAGATTGCTGAAGAAAGAATTAAATCAATTGCAAATTCAGAAATCGGTTTAAATAGTCAAAGTAGAGTTATTGGAACCATTCAAATCTCATCAACAAAACTGAATGAATTAATCAAATTACAAAACATAGAATATGAATATTAACAGACTAATATTTGTGGTTTTTTGCGTTTTTATTGCCTTTGGTGCAGTAGTCGCAAGATTATTCTATGTTCAAATTGTAAAAGGAGATGAATACAAATTTTTTGCTCAGCGCCAACAAACATCAACACAAGTTATTCCGGCTGAGAGAGGTTTAATATTTGACAGAAATAATGTATTACTTTCATACAATAAAAATGATTTCTCATTTTACCTTGATTTGAAGCGAGTTCGAAGAGAAGAAGATATTGATACACTTGTAAAAATATTTTCAAGAACATTTTCAAAACCGGTTGAACATTATTATTCACTTATAAAAAATAGTAAACGACGAGTAACTTTAGAGAAAAAAGTATCGGGGACAGAAGTCATTCACTTAAAAGAAATAAAGATGAATGGTTTCTATTTCGAAGAAGATCCAACAAGAATTTATCCATATAACAATTTAGCATCACATCTCATTGGTCACTTAGACGTTGACTTACAAGGTGTTGATGGAATTGAAAAAACACTCAACACTGATTTGAGAGGTATAGACGGGAAAAGAGTTATCTTAAGAGATGCTAATAATAATTTGATTACTGTTCAAGAAGGTGCCACAATTCCCTCAAAACCAGGACTTAATGCAGTATTAACAATTAATAAAACTTATCAGAATATTCTAGAAGAAGAACTACAGTATGGACTAGAACAATTCGGTGGTGATTATACGCTGGGAATCCTAATGGATCCAAATACAGGTGAAATTATTGCGCTATCAAATCAAAGGGATTACAATCTAAACGAATATAATGCTTCATCAGATTCGATTAGAAGAAACAAGGCTTTAACAGATACCTATGAACCCGGTTCAACTTTTAAATCTATTGCAATGTCGATTTTTTTAGAGAAAAATATTTGTTCAGAGAATGAACAAATATTTGGAGAGAATGGGAGTTATCAATTTAAAAGTATAAAAATTAGAGATTCACACCCTGAAGGGATGATGAGTCTAAAAGAAGTTTTTGCAAAATCGAGCAACATAGGCATGGCAAAAATTTCACAAAAAATTGATGATGAAGAATTTTATTTGGCAGTAAGAGCTTTTGGATTTGGTAATATAACCAATATAACTCTACCGGGAGAAGTCAAAGGAAAACTTAAGAATCCAATGGAGTGGTCAGCATATTCAAAATCATCATTATCTTTTGGTTATGAAGTCTCTGTTACCCCTCTTCAACTTGTTACTGCTTATTCAGCGATTATAAATGGTGGCATATTATATCAACCCCAAATTGTTAAAGAATTAAAAAATGTAAGTGGCAATGTTGTTAAAAAGTATGAGCCAAAAGAAATAAGAAAAGTGATAAGTCCCACTACTTCACAAAAAATGAGAGAGTTTTTAAGAGAAGCTGTTGAAAAGGGAACAGGGAAAAAGGCAAAGCCTGTTGGAATTTCTGCAGGGGGTAAGACCGGTACTTCTAGAAAATTGATTGAGGGAACCTATTCAAGACAGCATTACAATGCATCGTTTGTAGGGTTTTTCCCAGTCGAAAATCCGAAGTATGTGTTATTGGTATTAGTTAATTCACCAAGCAATAGTAGTTATTATGGTGGTGATGTAGCAGCTCCAATTTTCAAAAAAGTAGCTGAACGCATTGCGGAAATGGATGAATCTCTCTGGAAGTTTAATACGACCACCAACAATATTATTCAGATGAAAAATGTTTCTTTAGAAACAACTTACCCGAATATCGAAAGAACGAGAAAAATCGAAAAAAAAATATCTCTTAATAAAACAAGAATGCCGAATTTGATTAGTCTAGATATGCGAGAAGTGGTTAATATACTCAACAAGCTGAATATCCAATATGAGATAAGTGGTTCAGGAAGAGTTGTGGAACAATCTGTTGAACCTGGTTCGCATATAAGTAAAAAAGTAAAATGTAAAGTAAAACTGTCGCAAAATGTGAGTATAGCAACAAACTTATACTAACTATGAAATTAAGTGAAATAACAAATATTAAGGCAGTTACAAGAATAATTGGTAGCATACATGAAGTTGATGTTACCGGAATTTTTTACGATTCTCGTAAAGTTACACAGGATTCCATTTTTGTTGCAATTAAAGGGTTTAAGACTGACGGACATAATTTTATAGATGAAGTGATTAAAAAAAATCCGGCTGCAATAATAATTGAGAATGAAGAAATTTTAAGTGAACAAGCTTCTAAGTCATCAAATTGTGTATTTGTTAAGGTTACAGATAGTCGGAAAGTACTGGCTGAACTTTCAAAAATTTATTATAATAATCCATCTTCAAAATTGAGATTAATCGGAGTTACGGGAACTAACGGAAAGACAACGACTACTTATATTCTCAAATCTATTTTTGAAAATGTCGGTGAAAAAACCGGAGTGATCGGTACAATCGGGAATATGATTGGTGATGAATTTATCGATACTGAAATGACAACTCCTGAATCTCCAGAGTTAAATCACCTTTTAAACAAAATGGCTTTGAGTAAATGCAATATTGTTGCAATGGAAGTATCATCGCACTCTTTAGCCTTAGACAGAGTTAATAATTTAAAGTATGATATTGCAATTTTCACAAATTTAACAAATGATCACTTAGACTTTCATAAAACAATGGATGAGTATTTGGCATCCAAAAAAATATTGTTTGATAATTTGTCGGAAGAATCTTTCTGCATCTATAACAGTGATGATCCAAATTTCGAAAAACTTATAAAAGATACGAAAGCAAATAAGATTTCGTATGGAACAAATGCTGATTCTGATTTTATAATATCAGAAATTTCTTTTGATTTAGAGGGAACGTCATTCAAGCTTCGCAATCAATCTACTGTATATGAAATTAAAACTTCACTTATCGGAAGTTTTAATGCATACAACATTGCTGCGGCATTCATCGCGGCACTAAAATGCGGTATTTCCGCTGAGAAAATAATCGAAGGTATTGCAAAAACCCCACATGTCCCGGGTCGATTTGAAGTTATTCACTTCAACAATAAAAAAATTATTATCGATTATTCGCATACTCCTGATAGCCTTGATAAAGCTTTGACATCGATAAGGCAAATTATTAGTAACGACTTTCGACTCTACACAGTTATGGGGTGTGGTGGGGATAGGGATAAAATCAAAAGACCAATTATGGGGAAAATAGCATCGTTACTGAGTGATAAAGTGATCATCACAAATGATAATCCACGTACCGAAAACGAAGATCAAATAATCGAAGATATAAAGTCAGGAATTTTGATAGAAAATTTTGTTGTAATAAAAATCGTAGTGAAGTTACAATCAACTATTATAAATGAATCACCAGATGGTTCAGTCGTATTAATAAGGAAAAAGGACATGAAAAACTATCAGATAATTGGTAAAGAAAAATTTTATTTCTCAGATAAAGAGGAAACGCTTAAGCTTATTAATCAATTAAATAATGAATTGGCAGTCAAATAATGTCAAAGCTTTGTATAAATATTAACGATCTATTTAATCTATCGGGGGCAGAGCTTTATAATGCCAATTTGATAGGTGATTATAAATCGATATCGATAGACTCTCGTAAGATTGAAAAAGGAGCCTTATTCATTGCTATACAAGGTAAAAAATTCAATGGACATAAGTTTGTTGAATCTGCAGTGAATAGTGGAGCATCCGCAATAATTATAAATAAGAAGCAGATTAAGAATTTTATCAATTTAAAGTTACCGATTATTACTGTACCGAATACAACATTAGCATTGGGAGAATTAGCAAGTTTCTGGAGAAGTAAACTAAAAGCAAAAGTAATTTGTATAACCGGAAGCGTGGGTAAGACGACCACAAAGGATATTTTAATTTCATTATTAAAAGAAAAATATCGTGTTACAGGAACTTCACTTAACAACAATAATCATATAGGTGTTCCGTTAACAATATTTTCTGCGAAACAGAATGATGACTTTTTGTCTCTAGAGGTTGGGACAAATCATTTTGGCGAGATCGGTTACACATCGAAAATTGCTAAACCGGATTATTCTGTGATAACAAATATTGGCAATTCGCAATTGAGTTTCCTAAATCTAAAAATGTACTGAAAGAAAAAGTAAATTTATTCAATAATACCAACGTTAACGGAAAAGTATTTATTAATCTTGATGATCTCTTCTTAAAAGAATTGGTACAAATTTTCAGAATAAAATTACTTATAGTATGATGAATAATACTGCGGAGTATTCAGGCTCAACTGAAATGGATAATAATTCCGGACTTTATACACTTAATATAACCTCTCCAAAACTTAATCTAAAAGTTAACGTCCCTCTATATGGATTTCATAGTGCTCACAATGTCTTTGTTGCTTCTGCGATTGCAAATCATGTTGGTTTAAAGAAAAGTGATTTGACTACAGCAATAAAAAAATTACTTCCATCAAAACAAAGATTGAATGTAACAAAATATAAAAAGATGGTTCTGATTGATGATACTTATAATGCTAATCCTGATTCAATGATTGCTGCTCTCATAGTTTTAGATAGTATAAATATTTTCCCTAAAAAGATTGGTGGAAGTTTTAGGAGATATGTCTGAACTGGGCGAAATCAGGAAAATTTACACACCCAACTCGCAAAAGTAATAAAGAAATTAAATATTGATGAAGTCTTACCTATCGGTAAAAATATGCAGGCACTTTACAAAACGATAGAAAACTTAAAGATGATTACTCGGTACTTTTCTTCAAGAAAATCACTATTTGCATATTTGAAAAAGTTCGAATTTGAAAACTCAACTATTCTTGTAAAAGGGTCACGTGGGATGAAAATGGAAGATTTTGTAAATGCATTGAAAGAAAGAATCGGATAGATGCTCTACTACTTGTTTGATTATATTAACGTGAAATTTGATCCGCCGGGATTTGATATCTTCCGTTTCTTAACGTTCCGTTCTGCTTTAGCAGCTATTACGGCTTTGTTTTTATCACTCTATATCGGACCAAAAATTATCAAACTTCTCCAGAAGCATCAAATTGGTGAAGCAAAGAAAGAGATTGGTCCCAAAAATCATTGGTCAAAAGCAGGTACACCAACGATGGGCGGGCTAATTATACTGTTCTCAGTTGTTGTCCCTGTATTATTATGGGGTGACATTCTTAGTATTTACATAATTCTAATTTTAACCGGAACACTATTATTAGGTGGAGTTGGATTTTTAGATGATTATCTGAAAGTAGTAAAGAAGTTTCCAAATGGTTTGATAGCACGATACAAATTACTTGGACAAGTTGTTGTTGGATTATTAGTCGGTAGTATGATTTACTTTTTCCCAACTATATTCGGGTCAAATTTTGACTCAATAAACACATTCACTACTCTTCCATTTTTTAAAAATGTAAATCTTGATTTTTCAATATTGTATATCCCAATGGTGATATTCATAATTACAGCCACATCAAATGCTGTTAATCTCACCGATGGTTTAGACGGATTATCAATCGGTGTCACAACAATTGTAATGCTGGCGTTAGCTGTCCTTGCTTATATGAGCGGTAACGCAATTTATGCGAAGTATTTAAATATAATCTATCTACCGGGAACTGGTGAGTTAACAGTATTCATTGCAGCTTTGATTGGTGCCGGATTGGGTTTTTTGTGGTTTAATTTCTATCCTGCTCAAATTTTTATGGGTGATACCGGCTCACTCGCTTTGGGTGGAGCTTTTGGAATTTTAGCTGTTCTTATAAAGAAAGAATTGCTTATCCCAATTTTAGGGGGTGTCTTTTTTATGGAAACAGTTTCAGTGATCATCCAAAGAGTCTATTTCAAATATACTAAGAAAAGATTTGGTGAAGGAAAGCGTGTTTTTAAGATGGCGCCGATTCATCATCATTTTGAGATGGTGGGTTGGCCTGAACCAAAGATTGTGATTCGATTTTATATAATCGCAATCATTCTTGCAATTGTAAGTTTAGCTTCATTTAAACTTAGATAAGATATGAATTATAAAGAAGAAATATCCGGATTAAAAGTAACTGTACTAGGAGCAGCGAGGAGCGGTATATCTGCAGCAAGATTGCTAAAGAGATTAGGGGCAATTCCATTTGTCAGCGATATTTCCGATGAAGTTAAAATGATGAATGCGGTAAACCAACTTCGTGCTGAACAAATTGATTATGAATTCTCTGAGCACTCTGAAAGAGTATTTGATGCATCATTTGTTATAGTTAGTCCGGGTGTTCCTACAGACTCAAAAATAGTTAAGGAATTTATCGCAAAAGGGATTAGAGTAATAAGTGAAGTTGAATTCGCATCACACTATTTTAATGGAGTTACTATTGCCATAACAGGTACAAATGGAAAAACAACAACAACTTCTTTAATGGAACATATTTTAAAAACAGCGATAAAAAAAGTTGTTGCTTGCGGGAATATTGGAACTGCTTTTTCGGATGTAATTTTGCGAGATGAAAAATATGATTATGCAGCACTTGAAGTTTCAAGTTTCCAATTGGATAGTATTGAAAACTTCAAACCAAGAATTTCAGTAATATTGAATATTACACCTGATCATTTAAATCGATACGATAACAGTTTTGAAAAATATACTGAATCAAAACTCAGAATATTTATGAATCAGACACAAAGCGAAGTTTGCATAATAAATGAGGATGATGACTTACTTCGAAGTAATTCGCTAAAAATAAATGCGAGAGTTTTCAAATTTTCAACCAAGACTCATATTGAAGATGGTGCATTCCTAACTGAATCAGAGTTAGTATATAACGAAAACAATATCGAAAAATTTCGATGTAAACTTAGTGATATTTCACTTAAAGGTGAGCATAATTATGCTAATGCAATGGCAGTTGTAATTGCCGCAAAACAAATTGGCATCTCTAATGAAGATATTCTTAAAGGGCTAATTACTTTCCCGGGAGTTGAGCATCGCCTAGAGTTTGTCAGAAATTTTAATGGAGTAAGATTTATTAATGATTCAAAAGCTACAAATGTTGATTCAGTTTGGTATGCTCTGAATAGTTTTGAAAATCCAATTATATTGATTCTTGGTGGACTAGATAAGGGGAACGATTACAGCAAAATTGAAAATCTTGTTAAGTCGAAAGTCAAGAAAATCTATGCAATCGGGAGTTCCTCCGATAAAGTATTTGAGTACTTCAATAGTTTTGTTCCTGTTCAAATTGCTGAAACACTTGAAGAATGTGTTAGCAATAGTAATCTCTTAGCTTCTGAAGGCGATATTGTTCTGCTTTCACCGGCGTGTGCAAGCTTTGACATGTTCAACAATTATGAACATCGAGGGGAAGTATTTAAGAAAGCTGTTGAGAGTTTATAATATGAAAAAATTATCGATATCAATTTTCTTTGGTTCATTTATTCTGATTCTAATTGGTTTATATCTTGTGATGAGTGCAAGTAGCACTTATAGTGATACAAAATTTGCAAATCAATTTTATATGTTTAATAGTCATTTGTATAAAGCATTTCTTGCTGTCGGATTTTTAGTTTTATTTTCATTCCTTCCGTATGAGTATTACAAAAATTACAGTAAACCAATGATTTTAATAATTGTTACTATATTGGTATTAACCCTTATAATCTCAGCTTCTGTCAAGGGGGGAAGACGTTGGATTGATCTTGGATTTATAAATTTTCAACCTGCAGAGTTAGCAAAATTATTTTTATTTATTCACTTGGCTGCATTAATTGAGTCTAAAGGAGAAGAGATAAAAAAGTATAAGGAAGGATTCAGATATGCACTTCTGTGGATTTTGTTTACGTGTGGGCTAATATTTGCTCAACCGAATGTTAGTAATGCAAGTTTACTCTTACTTATTTCAATGATTGTTTTGTATGTAGGTGGTGCAAGATTCATTCACATTTTTTTCTCTTTAGTTATTAGCGGGATTGTATCAATTTCTATTGCTATGTTATTCTCACATTCCAGAGGCAGAATTATGAATTTTGTGGAAAGCTTAATGAATGGAGGACATATAAATTCCCAAGTTAAACAAGCTTTGTATGGGCTCGGGAGTGGCGGAATTTGGGGCGTCGGCTTTGGGCATAGTAGCCAGCGAAATCTATTTCTTCCTGAAGCTTATGGCGATTTTATCTTTGCTATCCTCGGCGAAGAACGTGGGTTTGTAGGAGCCACTTTCGTTCTACTGATTTATTTAGGAGTTTTTATTGCGGGAATTATTATAGCTAAAAACGCGAAAGACAAATTTGGTCAAGTATTAGGAATAGCTATTTCATTATCTTTTATCACATATGCACTAGTGAATATTGCAGTTGCATCAGGATTGATTCCAACAACAGGATTGCCTTTGCCTTTTATCAGTTATGGCGGAACTTCGCTTATTATTATGAGTATATCGATTGGTATACTAATAAATATTGGAGTTAGTAATATTAAAGAAAATTTACCACCACAAATTGAGACTGCTGAAATTTGAAAAATGTAAATAGATATCGTTTTCTATTTGCCGGTGGTGGAACCGGAGGACACCTTTTCCCGGCAATTGCTGTTGCTCAGCAAATAAGAGCATCTGTTCCTGAATGTGATATTTTATTCGTAGGAACAAAGAAAAAAATTGAAGGTAGAGTGGTTCCTCAAATGGGGTTTAAGTTTAGTGCAATCTGGATTAAAGGTTTTGCGAGAAAATTCACTTTAGAGAATTTTTTATTTCCACTAAAATTATTTGTGAGTTTGATTCAATCATTTATAATCAATTTTAAGTTTAAACCGACTGTATCGATTGGTAGTGGCGGATATGTGGCAGGTCCGGCTTTATGGATGGCAAAAATTTTAGGCTCTAAAATAGTGTTGCTTGAACAGAACAGTTTCCCCGGTAAAACTACGAAGTTACTTGAAAAACATGCTGAGCAAATTCATCTAAGTTTTGAAAATTCGATTAAACATTTTGCTAATAAGAATAAGTGTTATGTAACCGGAAATCCTATTAGAATTGATATTGCTTTGAGTGATAAATCAACAGCATCCCAAAAATTGAATCTTGACTTAAACAAAAAGACGATTGCAATTGTTGGTGGAAGTTTAGGGGCAAAATCAATTAATGAAGCAATAGAATCATCACTCGAATTATTTAATAAGGAAAATATTCAATTAGTATGGCAAACTGGTTCAACTTATTATGAAAAATATTCTAAGCATGAATCAAAAACTGTAAAGTTATTCTCATTTATTGAAGATATAGCATCAGTTTATTCAGCAGCTGATTTAGTTATTGCTCGAGCGGGAGCGACTACAATTGCTGAGATTACAACGCTTGGAATAGCATCACTGCTAATACCTTCACCAAATGTAGCTGAGAATCATCAATACTTCAATGCTAAATCTTTAGTGGATGAGAATGCAGCAATATTATTGGAAGACCGGGATTTGAAAAGTGATTTTGCAAATACAGTATTAGAGTTGATTAAAAATGATAGTCTTTTAATCGAACTAAAAAAGAATAGTAAAAAATTAGGAAAACCTTTGGCTGCTGAAGAAATAGCAAAACAAGTTATTGCATTAGCAGAGAAAAATTAGAAAAAGTATGTTTAAGAATATTAAAAAAGTACATTTTGTTGGAATTGGTGGAATAGGAATGAGCGGTATTGCCGAGATTTTGCTAAATCAAGGCTTTGAAATCTCCGGTTCAGATAAAAACTTATCGGAAATTACACAACGTTTGAGTGATTTAGGCATCAAGATTTATGAAGGCCATTTCGCTGAAAATCTTGCTGATGTTGATGTGTTGGTTTATTCTTCGGCTGTAACTCTGGATAATCCGGAAGTTCAAGCAGCCATTCAGAAAAAAATTCCAATAATCAAGCGTGCAGAAATGCTTGCTGAGTGTATGCGAATGAAATATGGTATCGGGATTGCAGGAACACACGGGAAAACTACCACAACTTCGATGGTTGGACTTGTGTTAACTGAAGCTAATATTGACCCCACAATTATCGTCGGTGGAAAATTAAGTGGATTAGGTGGTACAAATGCCCGACTTGGTAATGGGGAGTTTATAGTTGTTGAAGCCGATGAATTTGATAGAACATTCTTGAAACTTACACCAACAATTGCTGCAATCACAACTCTTGAAAAAGAGCATTTAGATACTTATGCCGATTTAGAAGATATAAAGTCAGCATTTATTGAATTTGCAAATAAAGTGCCTTTCTATGGTTTTGTTACATTATGTCTTGACGAACCGGCACTTCAAGATATTTTACCTCAGATTAATAAAAAAGTAATTACATACGGAACTTCGCCACAAGCTGATATTAGAGCAATTAACATCATGCATAATGAGTTTAGTAGTAGCTACTCTGTTATGTACAAAGGAGAAAACATAGGGGAAATTAAAATTAATATCCCCGGTGTACACAATATTAAAAATTCATTGGTTGCAGTTTGTGTTGGAATTGAATTGGGTGTCGAATTTACTGTAATTAAAAAATCTTTGGAAAAATTCAGCGGAGTTTATAGAAGATTTGAGGTAAAATTTAATAAAGAAATTATGGTAGTTGATGATTATGCCCATCATCCAACAGAAACATCAGCAACATTAGCCGGAATTCGTTCGGGTTGGAATAGAAGATTAGTCGCAGTATTTCAACCACATCTATATTCAAGAACGAAGGATTTTTATAATGAATTCGGCAGGTCGTTTTTAAATTCGGATTTATTTATTTGCACAGATATTTATCCTGCACGTGAAACCCCCATTGAAGGAGTTTCAGGTGAGTTAATAAGCAACGCAGCAAAAAAATTCGGACATAAAAATGTTATATATGTTAAAGATAAAAATGAAGTTGTTAAAGTTCTTGAAGATAATGCTAAAGCCGGGGATATTATTGTAACGATGGGTGCCGGTGATATATGGAAGTATGGTGAAAAGTTTGTTGAAAGTCTAAAAAAGTAAAAAAAGATGACTAAAAAAGATAAAATTATTAGTATCACTCTTTTTTCTATCTTAACTTGCATACTTGTTTTTTTAACAATTTTTCAGTCACAAAAAAACAACGTAGAAGTGTTCTCAAAAGTTGAAGTTGAAGGTAATTTAATGCTCACTGAGCGAGATTACTTGTTGATGACCGGTTTAGATAATGTTGCAATTAGCCGTCAACTTAGTCTCCGTTTAATTAAAGAAAAATTTGAGAATCATCCATACGTAGAATCAGTAAAACTTGAATTAAATGCAGATAAATCTGTGACAGTTCAAGTTGATGAAAAGAAAATATTTGCTCTTTTAAACTATGATGGAAAGAATTATTTAGTAACTAACTCGTATGAGATACTAAATATCGAAAATAATAGTTTGATGATTGATTATCCGGTAATTACTAATGCAACATTAAAAGAAATTAAAATAAATCAATCAGTTAAGTCTGAAGAATTAAAGATTTCAAAGAAAATTGTGTATACATCAAAAAATATTAGTAGTGATTTTGCGAATAATTTATCGGAAATAAACCTAAGAAACGGTAACGAAATAATTATCTATTTATCGGGACTAAAACCGGTTATACTTTTGGGAAAAAATGACGAAGTGAAAAAAATTTATGTATTATATGAGCTGTTAAAATCGACAGAGAATTATACCTCGATGATCAAGACATCGGATTATATAGATTTAAGATATAGTGAAAGTCTATTTATCGGTAATAATCAGCTCACAGGAATTTGATGATGAAAAATAATATTGTAGCAGGATTAGATTTAGGTACAACCAAAGTTTGCGCAGTTATAGCTGAGCAAATTGAAAATGAGAAGTTTAAAGTTCTTGGCTTTGGTGTTGCCCCGTCTGAAGGATTAAGCAGAGGTTTGGTGGCAAATATTTCAAAAACAGCAGAGGCGATACAGAGTGCAGTTGCAATTGCATCTAATAGAGCAGGAATTCAAGTTCAAGAATTAAATGTCGGAGTTGCCGGAGAGCATATTACAAGTCTCAGACATCGAAATTATGTGACTATTACTAATGAAGAACATGAAATCACTAAAGAAGATTTACAAAGATTGGAAGCAGATGTAAGAACAATTCCAATCCCTTCAGATAGACAAATATTGCACATAATTCCGGAAGAGTTTTTCATTGACTATAATGGCAACATTGACAATCCGATTGGAATGACAGGTACAAGACTGGAAGCGAGTAATCACATAGTTTTGGCAGCAATTCCGGCTATCCAAAATATTCGTAAGTCAGTTGAAAGAGCAGGATTTAAAGTTGCACAGTATATTTTGCAACCGATTGCATCAAGTTCATCAGTTTTAGATGATAGTGAAAAAGATTTGGGAGTTTTACTGATTGATATAGGTGGTGGAACTACTGATATAGCTGTGCTTCATAAAAAAGCAATTAAACATTCAAAAGTATTTGGAGTTGCCGGAAATCAAGTAACAAATGATATAAGAGAATCGCTTGGAATAGTTACTTCCGAAGCTGAGTTATTAAAGAAACAACATGGTTATGCTACTGAAGCAGCAATCATCAGAGATGAAGAAATCACGATTAGAGGTGTCGGAGGCAAAGGGAGCACAAGAATTCCAATTAGTCTTTTAACTCAAATTATAAGTTTAAGAATGCGTGAACTTTTTACTCTGATTGATAATGATATTAGAAGCGTTGGTTTACGGAATAAAATTAAAGCCGGAATAGTTCTTACAGGTGGTGGTTCAATGCTAAGAGGTTGTACTGAATTAGCAGAAGAAGTATTTGGGATGCATTGCAGAATCGGTATTCCGTTAGAATTTTCTACGGGCGCTGTGGTGGAAATGGAAAAACCTGAGTTTGCGACTGTAGTAGGATTGATAAAGGGAATCCCAGGACAAAAAGTTCTTAATGTTGGAGCTGTTTCAAAATCTAAAAAAGTTAAAAAGAATATTGTAAAAGAATCGTGGACACGATTTAGAGAATTTTTCAATGAATTATAAATTAAATAGGAGAATATAGAATGCCTAGTTTTGCCACAATAGACAGATCACAACCAATGACTGCAATCTTAAAAGTAGTTGGTGTTGGTGGAGGCGGCTGTAATGCTGTAGAATCTATGATTAAGAGAGGATTGAACGGAGTTGAATACGTGGCCGTAAATACTGATGCACAAGTTCTCGAAAAAAGTAATGCTCAGCACAAAGTACAAATCGGTGTGAAAATAACAAAAGGTTTGGGTGCAGGTGCTGATCCTAAAATTGGTAAAAAAGCTGCTGAAGAAGACAGAGAGAAAATAGCTGAAATTCTCAGTGGTAGTGATATGGTTTTTATTACAACAGGCATGGGTGGCGGAACCGGTACCGGTGCAGCTCCCGTAGTTGCTTCGATAGCAAAAAGCTTGGGAGCATTGGTTGTTGGTGTTGTCACAAAACCTTTCAAATGGGAAGGAAGAATTAGAACTTTAAATGCTGAAAGCGGTATTCAAGAATTAAAACAATTTGTTGATAGCTTAATTGTTATCCCCAATGAACGCATTTTAGCTATACTAGATAAAAATACTCCTGCTTCTTCATCGTTTGATAAACCCAATGAAGTATTGTATGAAGCAACACGCGGTATTGCCGATATAATCACTATCCCCGGGATTATTAATGTCGATTTTGCTGATGTTAGAACTGTTATGAATCAAAGTGGTGTTGCTGTTATGGGTTGTGGAATTGCAAGTGGTGAACACAGAGCAATTGAAGCAGCTCAAAAAGCAATCTCTAGTCCATTATTAGATGGAGTTAGTATACAAGGAGCAAAGAATGTGTTAATCAATGTTACCGGATCTGATAATTTAACAATGATGGAGATTCACGAAGGCAATAATATTATTCAACAAACTGTAGGCGAAGAAGCAAACATTATTTTTGGATATGTTACAAAAGAAGATATGAATGATTATGTCTCTTATACTGTTATTGCAACCGGTTTTGATAAACAGAATTTAATGGGCTCACAAAAACCAGCAGAGAAGAAAGTTGTAAATCCACCAAAATCAACACCGATTCATCAAATATTTAGTGGTTACACTGCTGACAATAATTTAGTAGATAAAGATGATTTAAATATCCCAACTATTTTTAGAAAAGGGACCAAGGATAGTTCTGTTTCTCAATTTCAGTTTGAGGCAAATGAAGAAGAAGAAAATTTTTCTTCAGGATTTAGTACTGAGAAGATTAAGCAATATTCATTAGAACAGAATCGTAAAGAAGAAGCTAAAGTAATTCCTCAACATAAGAATATTGATGAAGAAGACAGTTCAGCATTTTTAAGAATGATTATGGATTAATAATCTTTTAAGATTATTAATCCCCATTCTTATAGTTGTAAATTATTTTGCAGATAATTTAAAAATAAGCATAATAGCTTAATTATTTATTCATCAATATAGCGAGCTTCAACAAATATATTTTCATCAGGATCAATAGTTATGATGATTCTATTTGGTCTGCAACAAATTCTACAATCCTCAATAAAATCAAGCTTTCCGCTTACCGTAAAATCTACATCAACAGTATTATGGATACCACAATATTGACATACCCATACTACTTCATCTTCGGCTTGCATTTCAATTCTCCTTTACCGCAAATACTTATTATTGCTAACTGAAATTTCCTCTCTTTTCAAATTAAAGTCAATCAAATTCACTTTTACTATAATCCATATATAGAAGTTTCATGCTGACACGAAACTACTTTTTTGTTATTCTCTTGACTTTCACCTTAAAAGCAATTAAATATAGTGGGCAAATGAACACTATTATTTAAAGAGCAGTTGGAAATGTTAAGGGAGAGCGGGAAAGATAGTTTATATAGTCGGATGGGTACTACGGGTCCTCGCATTGCGAGACTCTATCCGCCAATTCCTCGAAATACCAAAAGAGTAAAATTCGATATTTATGATTATGAAAAACTTTTTTCAGATGCTGAAACAATTAAACTAATAAAAGAAGGAAGAACAATCGGTTGTTTTTATATAGAATCTCCCGGGATGCGGTCATTGCTATGGCGGCTTACGGCCGATACTTTTGAGATGGTAGTGGCGGCAAGTTCAATTATCCGTCCCGGAGTTGCAGAAAGCGGGATGATGAAGGAGTATATTCTTCGTCATCGTGATAAAACAAAGCGAAAATATCTTTTCCCTGAGATGGAAAAAGTTCTTGGAAATACTTATGGGGTTATGATTTATCAAGAAGATGTTATCAAAGTTGCAAATCAAATAGCCGGTTTAAGTGTAATTGATGCAGATTTACTCAGGCGAGGAATGAGTGGTAAAGTACGTTCTCGTGAAGTTATTGAAAGAATGCAGGAAAAGTATTTCCGGTCGTGTGATGATAATGGTTTGGAGCGAGATAAGGCTATCCTATTATGGAATCAGATGGAGTCATTTGCCGGATATGCCTTTTGTAAAGCTCATAGCGCAGCTTTTGCTATTCTTTCTTTCCAAGTAGCATATTTAAAAACTCATTATACCGCCGAGTTCATGGCTAGTGTTCTTAGTAACGGAGGTGGCTATTATTCTGCGGCTGTTTACATTCAAGAAGCTAAAAGATGCGGTCTTACAATAGTTTTGCCATGCATTAATAAAAGTGAATATGAATATGAAGGAAGTAATAATACAATTCTAATCGGGTTAATGGCAATTAAGAATATGTCACGCAATACGGCAGAAAATATTGTAACTGAAAGAGAATATAATGGAGAATATACTTCCTTACTTGACTTTTTACTTCGAACAAAAACCGGCATGGCTGAATCAACTTATCTCATTCAATGTGGGGCTATGGATTGCTTTCAGAAAACACGACCAACTCTATTGAGACTTTTACATGTATACCTCAAAGCAAGAAAGATTTATAGCCCTTCATATAACGATCTTTTTTTTAACGAGACTATAAAGCTGGAAAATGAAATTGAAACTTTAGTTGACTATTCAATAGAAGAAAAATGTAGGTTGGAATACGAGACTTTCGATTATATGGTATCAAAGCATCCGCTTGAACTTTTTGCAGAAGAATTAAAAAAGTATAAAACAATAAATTCATCCGATATGAAAAACTATCATAACAAAAGAATTAGTTTACGCGGATGGTTTATGACTTCAAAGAGAATTAAAACAAGTAAAGGGGAAATTATGAAATTCCTTTCGTTGGAGGACTTAACAGGAACCTTTGAGGCAGTTTTATTTCCGAGAGTTTACTCTAAATTTGCACAACAGACATACTCTTTTGGACCGTACATTGTTACAGGCAGAGTTGATGCTGAGAGTGGCAATAATTTAATTGTAGATAAGTTAGAAGTTCTTTCTCGTCAAGGGATTAAAAATTCGCTTCATAAAGATAGTGCGGATAATAAATATTACGGTGATAATGAGGTCACGCGCGACGAAGATATTATGCGAATCGGTGAACTTACACCACAAAAATTAATTTATGCTTATGTGGGATAAAAGGTTGTCTAAAAAAATCAGACAACCTTACTCGAATTTACTTATAATTTACATACTGAACCGCAAAATCAAGATTAGCTTCTTTTATCAATTTCTGAACTGCTTGAAGGTCATCAATTTTTGGGGCAGTAACTCTGACTTGTTCATCTTGAATTTGAGCATTTACTTTTAATTTGGAGTCTTTAATCATTTTAGTAAGAATTTTCCCGTTCTCCTTTGAAATCCCGCTTTGTAAATTAATCTTTTGACGTAGCCGTCCATTGCTGGCGGGTTCCGGTTCCTCAATTTTTAAAGCTTTAATTGCAATACTTCTTTTAATGCATTTAGACTGAAGTATATCAATACTTTGTTTGTTTGAGTAATCATCTTTAGTATTTATAAGAATGAACTTTTCTTTTTTGTTAAGTTCAATTGTGGTGTGAGAGTCTTTCAAATCATAACGTTGAGAAACTTCTTTTATTGTTTGATTAACTGCATTATCGACCTCTTGAAAATCGATTTCTGAAACTATATCAAATGAGTGATTGGATGCCATTTTTTTAGTCTTTTCTTTTATTGTAAATAATTTGCAAACTTAATTAACAGAGATTAAAATCCAAATAAGGGAAATTAATCTTAGAACCATTTCTTAATAAAATCAAAATCATTAGCAGATTGACTTTTGTGGAAAAATTCGTTTGTGTGAATATCATAATTGTAATCCTTATTCCAAACATCAATATTCAAAATTGTCTCTTTAATGGCTGAAGTGATAAAATATACTTCATCGTTGCTCATAGTTGGATGTAGCGAAAGTCGCACCCATCCCGGTTTTTCTGAAAGGTCACCATGACTAATTTTTTCTGTTATTTTATTTGAATAATTTTGGTCAACATGAAGTAAATAATGCCCATAAGTTCCTGCACAAGAACAACCCCCTCTTACTTGTATACCATATCTATCATTAAGAATTTTTACTAGTAAATTATAATGAATATTGTCAACATAGAATGAAATTGCTCCTATTCTATGTTTTATGTGTGCGGCTAAAATGTGCAAAGAACTAATTTGTTCAAGTTCATCAAAAACAATTTTAACTAATTCTTCTTCTCGTTTAACAATTTTTTCGGAAGTCATTTCTTCTTTAAGTTTAATTGCAAGTGCGGCTTTTATTGTTTGAAGAAAAGGAGGTGTTCCACCATCTTCACGTGCTTCGATACTGTTTACGAATTTATGTTGTCCCCATGGGTTAGTCCAATCAACTGTTCCTCCACCGGGGTTATCAGGAATTTTGTTATGATATAATTTGGAATCAAATATTAAAACACCGGGTGTTCCCGGTCCACCTAAGAATTTATGAGGAGAAAAAAAGATTGCATCCAATTTTTCAAGTTCATCTGATGGGTGCATATTTATTGGGTCATAGGGTGCTGAACAAGCAAAATCGATAAAACAATATCCATTATTTTGATGCATAATTTTTGCAAGTTGATGGTAGGGGGTCCTAATCCCTGTTACATTTGAACACGATGTAAAAGCACCAATTTTTAATTTTCTATCAGAAAACTTTTCTAATTCTTTTTTAAGAGATTCGGGATTCACAAGACCCAATTCATCAGGTTCAAGGATTATAACATCAGCAATTGTTTCTAACCATGACGTTTGATTAGAGTGATGTTCCATGTGAGTTATAAATACAACTGGTTTTAATTCCTTAGGAAGATTAGTAAAATCCTTTAATTGCTCGGGAATTCGAAGTCCTAATATTCTTTGCAATTTATTCACAACACCGGTCATTCCGGAGCCGGCTGTAATAATTATATCGTCTTTATTGGCATTAACATGTTCTTTAATTATTTCTCGAGCTGAAAGATATGAGTGGGTCATTGTAACGCCGGTAATACTGGCTTCAGAATGAGTATTCCCAACAAAAGGACCGAATAATTCAGTCATCTTTTTTTCTATTGGAGTGTAGAGTCTTCCACTTGCAATCCAGTCGGCATAAATAATCTTCTTTTTTCCAAATGGAGAATCAAACTCTTGCTCAATTCCTAAAATATTTTTTCTGTACGATACAAAAAACTCTTCAGATGCTGTCATCTATTACCTAAATTATCTTTCTTTATTGCGAAAGATAATATCGTAAAAAATCACTTCAAATATTTTTGTGTGATTGTAAACATTCGATGTTTGAATATTTATAGCTAACTTGTACAATAAAATATTTAGACAAAATTATGAATAGCAAAAAGAAGACTAAATGGTCAGTTGAAAAAGGGGATTATCAAAAAGATATCCATAGAGATAAATCAATTTTTGAGAAAGCAAAAGGGAAAGAAATATTTCAAATATTTCTGCTCGTGATTTCTCTTTTTGTACTTATTTTTTTTATAGCTTATTGCTGAGATTCATTTACTAATCGATTTTTTCTTCTTCACTTTTTATTTATTTTTAAGTAATCATTAATAACACATATTAAGGGTGAAAAATGCAATATGTAATTGGTATAGACGGTGGGGGTACAAAGACACACGCAATTTTAGCAGATGAAACCGGAAAAGTGATTTTAGAGTCATTTGGAGGACCTTCAAACTTTCTAATGCTCGGGACTCAGGTTGTCTCTGATACAATATATAATTTAATCCTTCAAACCTTGACTGAAGCAAACACTTCTATAAATGATCTTTCAACAATTTTATTAGGAACTACCGGTGCCGGTAGACGAACAGATGCGGAAAGATTAGAAAATGATTTCAATTCTTACTTGCAAAACAAAGAAGTTAAAAACGTTAAATTTTTCGTAGAATCCGATGCGAGAATTGCTTTAGAAGGTGCATTTTCGGGTAAGGCAGGGAGTATATTAATTGCCGGTACGGGTTCAATAATGTTTGGTAAAGATTCAAGTGATAATGTTTACCGAGTTGGTGGATTCGGAAGATTTATTGGTGATGAGGGAAGCGGTTATTCAATCGGCAAAAAAGGACTAGTGGCTGCATCAAAGTGTTTTGATGGACGTGGTCGAGAAACTTTATTAAAGCAGTTATTGAACGAAAGATGCAATATCGAATCAACAGATTTATTAATCACCGAAATTTATAAAAACAATTTTGATATAGCTTCATTTGCTCCTGTAGTATTGGAAGCTGCTTCAAAAGGAGACCCTGTATCAGTATCAATTGTTGAAGAGGAAAGTTCGGAATTAGTTCTTCACATTAAAGCTATGAAGAATAAAATTTCCGATAGACCATTTTATTTATCCTTAATCGGTGGAATATTAAGTTCAGAAAATATTTTATCGCAAAAGTTTATAGAAAAAACTGTAATTGAATTTGATGATGTAATCATTAAAGAGAAAGATTTTTCTCCGGCATACGGAGCAATTCTAATGGCATTGAAGAAGATAGAATTATAAAGTTTACGGAGAAAATATGAGTAACGAAAAACCCAATAAACGTAACCCCTGGGCATGGATTCCATCCTTATACTTTGCTGAAGGTATTCCGTATATAGTTGTTATGACTGTCTCAGTTATTATGTATAAGAGATTAGGGATTTCAAATACGGACATAGCACTTTATACAAGTTGGTTATATCTTCCTTGGGTAATTAAACCATTATGGAGTCCGGTAGTTGATTTATTCAAAACAAAAAGGTTTTGGATAGTAACTATGCAATTGATAATTGGTGCCGGATTAGCCGGAGTTGCTTTTACAATTCCCGTAGATAATTTTTTCCAATATACACTCGCATTTTTTTGGTTGCTTGCCTTTAGTTCTGCCACTCATGATATTGCCGCTGATGGTTTTTACATGATTGGTCTTTCTAAACATGACCAAGCATGGTTTGTTGGAATAAGAAGTACATTTTATCGATTGGCGATGATTACCGGCCAGGGAATTTTAGTAATTCTTGCCGGATATATCGAAAGTAATAGTGGATTAGCTCCAAAAGAGATTGAGGTAAGCGTAAATCCAAAATATTCCAATACAGTGTTTTATCATCCGGACTCAATTCGGTTTGATGATAAACTTTCACTCGAGGTGGTTTCCTTCCCTCAAAAAGTTGAACTCTCTACATCTCTAATCGAAAAAAATTCGGTTGATTCAATTCTACAATTTGCAAAGAAGTGGAATACAGAAAATCATTTTTATTTCGAGGAGACTCAAAAAGTTACAGAGGCAAAAAGTGAATCTCCCTCATGGTTCAGTGAAACTCTAATTGCGCCCCTCGAAAAGTTCTTAAAAGAAAGTTTTGGTCCCGAATTACCTGAAAAATCTACGTCAGATTTAACAGGAAATATTGGGATGGTTTACTTTAAACTTTCACAAAAGCCTGAAGAGAGTGTAGTGGTTAATTTTGGTCGGGAGACGGGAGATAACAGTATCTCTTTGGTTGAAGGTGCCAGATTGGTCTTTAATGAGAAGAATTGGGACAAAGTAGCTATAGCAATAATTCAACTTGATCCAAAACTTAAAACTAATACTTTCGCAGTATTTCATGCTCGGTCGGGCAATATTCCGTTAGCATGGATTGTTACATTTTCAGTGCTAGGAATATTATTCGTTCTCTTTTTTGTTTATCATAAAATTATTCTTCCTTATTCAAAAGATGATGTACCTGTTGTAAGCTCAAACTCATCCGGAATTTTTAAAGAATTCTTTAGGACCTTTGCTCTTTTCTTTAAGAAGAAGAAAATCGGTTATATTTTAGGATTTTTACTTCTTTACCGATTCGCTGAAGCACAACTTGTTAAATTAGCCTCTCCATTTCTGCTTGATTCACTTGAGGTAGGAGGATTAGGATTAACAACAGGTCAAGTTGGCTTTGTATACGGAACTGTTGGAATTATTTCGCTGACTCTTGGCGGAATATTAGGTGGATTTTTAGCTGCTCGTGATGGATTAAAAAAATGGATTTGGGTATTTGTACTCGCGATAAATCTACCTGATTTAGTCTATGTTTATCTTTCATACGCACTGCCAAATAATTTTTTCATTATAAATCTTTGTGTTGCAGTAGAACAATTTGGGTATGGACTTGGATTTACAGCTTATATGTTATATATGATATACATATCCGATGGAGAACATAAAACGGCACATTATGCAATAGCAACCGGATTTATGGCTCTTGGAATGATGCTCCCCGGAATGTTTAGTGGTTGGTTACAAGAATTAATAGGCTACCAACACTTTTTTGTTTGGGTTTGTCTCGCAACAATTCCTGCATTCATTGTAACCAAATTAATCCCTTTAGATTCAGAATTTGGTAAGAAGTCAGATTAAATATGTTAAATAAGTTTTTAAAAATTGTATTATCACTGATTATCGTTTTTGTTTTGGTAGGAAGCACCTCTGATTCGGATTTATACGATGATTCAATCACTAATCTTTACAGGTCAGACCCAATTTACAAAATCCGTGATGCATCATTATTCAATATTACTGACGATGAATGGGTAGAAAATATTCTTTCTCAGATGACCTTAGAAGAAAAAGTAGGACAGATGATTTTTCCGTATGCATACGGACGTTATTATAGTGAAGATGATAATGCATTCAAAAGATTAGAACGATTAGTGACGGAATTTAAAGTAGGTGGATTTATTTTCTTCAGCGGTGAAGTTTATGAACAAGCAATACTGACAAATAAACTTCAAAGATTATCCCAAAACCCACTTTTAATTTCTTCAGATTTTGAAAATGGAGTGGCTCAAAGAGCGAGGAATTCAACCCTCTTTCCAACAAATATGGCTTTGGGTGCTGTTAGAGATACAAACCTTGTCTATAAAGTCGGAGAAATAATCGGTAAGGAAAGCAGAGCAATTGGTGTTAACATGAACTTTGCTCCGGTTGTTGATATTAATACAAATCCTAATAATCCCATAGTCAATGTTAGAGCTTACAGTGAGAATAAAGAATTAGTGAGCTCACTTAGTAATTCATTAATTCGGGGAATGCACAGATGGAATATGCTGGCTACATCAAAACATTTTCCAGGGCATGGCAATACTGAAACCGATTCTCACTCCGATATCGCAATAATTAATTCAACTAATGCGACTTTGCAGAATATTGATTTATATCCCTTCAAATCAAACATCAGTAATGGATTAATGTCTATAATGATTGGACACTTAGCAATTCCGGCAATTGATACCGTCAATAATTTGCCTGCAACGCTATCGAAAAACATAATTAATGGTTTATTGAAAAATAGTCTTAATTATAAAGGTTTAGTTGTTACTGATGCCTTAAATATGAGTGCAATAACTAATTACTATTCTTCGGCTGATGCAGCCATTAAAGCTGTTGAAGCCGGTAATGATATACTGCTTTTCCCGAAAGATGAAGAGGAAGCCTACAATGGAGTTCTTTTCGCAGTGAGATCAGGACAAATTTCCGAATCAAGAATAGAACATTCAGTCCGGAAAATTTTATTAGCAAAAAGATGGACAGGTCTGGATAAAAATCGATATGTTGATGTTGATAAAATTCCTCTAAGAGTTGGAATCCAAGAGCATCTGGAACTATCAAGGTCTCTGGCTCAAAAAGCGATTACCTTGGTTCGAAACGAACAAAAGTTAATTCCGATAAGCCCAAATCTGAAGTCTAGATATATTCACATTGCTCTTTTGGATAATAACCGAGATGCTGTTGCTGATAACTTTCATAATATGCTTAAACAGAGAATTACAAATCTAAGTACAGTTACTCTTCCACTTAAAGCAAAAAGGAAAGATTATCGTGAGGTTATATCAGATGTTCAGAAAAGTGATGTTGTACTTATTTCCGCTTACACTCGAGTAAGAGATGGAAAGGGAAGTATTGGGCTTAGTAAAGACCAAACTCAATTTGTAAAAGACTTGCTGAAGACAAACAAAAAGATAGTTTTCTTGGCACATGGGAATCCTTATGTCTTATCCGGATTTCCAACCGCTAAAACATACTTATGTAATTATGGAAGCAGCGAAGTTCTTGAGAAAGCTTTTGCTGAAGCTATCTTTGGCGAAATTTCTATTCAAGGAAAGCTTCCCATATCAATTCCCAACACAAAGCATAGAATCGGTTCCGGAATTGAAATTATTCAATCATCTTTGAAAGATGAGATTGCATCTAATACTGACATTAATCCCATCAAGTTTGAAAATGTTGATAAATTAATGAAAGGAGGAGTTAAAGACTCCATTTTCCCCGGAGGTGTATTGCTTATCGGAAAAGATGGAAAAATAATTTACGAGAAAGGATTTGGGCATCTTACATATAATCTATCTTCGCAAGAAGTGAACGCCTCAACGATATATGATTTGGCTTCACTTACAAAAGTAATAGCGACAACAACAGCCGTAATGTTATGCATTGATAAAGGTTTATTAAAACTTGAAGATAAAGTCGTAGATTATTTACCAAAATTCGGCAAAAATGGAAAAGACAAGATTACTATTCAAAATTTACTTTTGCATAACAGTGGATTTGCGGCATATAAAACTTTTTACAAACAATATTCAAGCTCAGAACAAGTTATTAATGCAATCTTTGATGAAAAGTTAGAATACCCGACAGGCACCAAGACTGTATATTCAGATTTTGGTTTCATCACTCTCGCAAAAATTATTGAAAAGGTCACAAATAAATCTTTTGACGAGTTTTGTAGAGATGAAATATTTCTACCACTTAGAATGGTGAACACTAGATTTAATCCACCTTCTTTAGATTACAAGAAAATAGCACCTACTGAACTTGATAATTATTGGAGACACAAACTTGTGCATGGAACTGTACACGATGAGAATTCAGCTTTACTGAACGGAGTTGCGGGGCATGCAGGTCTTTTTTCAACTGCAAAAGATTTATCATTCCTAGCTCAAATGCTTTTGCAAAAAGGTTTTTATCAGGGTAATCAATTAATTAAAAAAGAAACAGTTGAGCTATTTACTAAACGATTTTCATCACAGAGTTCAAGAGCTTTAGGGTGGGATACAAAATCAGATGATTCACCTTCTTCCTCCGGGCAATATTTCTCAAGCAATTCTTACGGACATACAGGTTTTACCGGTACTTCTATCTGGATTGACCCCGATAAAAATCTATTTGTAATTCTTCTCACTAATCGAGTATATCCAACTCGGAATAATACTAAACATATTAAGTTTAGACCGTTACTTCACGATGCAATAATCAAAGCTATAAATTAAGAAGGATGAATTTAGTTGCCCACATTTGATGAACTTTTTCCTGTTTCAATTCAACAAAAAAGTGAAGTTGAAAAAGTTTTAAACCAACTTACTATTGAAGAAAAAGTTGGACAAATGTTTTTTCCATTTGCTCTTCCGGTTTTTAGAAATAAAGAGAGTATCGATTATCGAAGGGTTGTAGAGTTATGCACTAAGTGGAAAGTTGGTGGTTTTGTATTCTTTCGAGGGACGGTTTATGATTATGCAATTCTTGGGAATGAACTCCAAAGATTATCAAATCTACCATTAATATTTTCAGCTGATTTTGAGCGTGGTACTGCGATGCGTGTTGATGAATCAACTTCTTTCCCATATGCTATGGCGGTGGCTGCTTCACAAAATCTTGACTTAGCTGAAAAAATGGGAGAAGCAATTGCCGAAGAATCACTTTGTTTGGGAATACATAATAACTTTGCTCCGGTTGCAGATATAAACACTGATTCACAAAATCCAATTGTAAATATTAGAGGATTTAGTGATAATCGAGAGGTTGTCTCAAATTTTGCGCAAGCTTATGCAAGAGGTTTACAAAATTATAAATTCATAGCAACAGCAAAACACTTTCCCGGACACGGCAGAACTAATGTAGACTCTCATAGGGAATTACCAGTTATCAATTGCTCGAAAGTTGAATTGATGGAAGAGGAAATGTTTCCATTCATAAATTTGATTAATGGTGGAATCAGAAGTGTCATGATTGGGCATTTGGCAGTCCCTTCTTTAGAAAATAATAAAATTATCCCCGCAACTTTCTCTAAACGAATTGTTACAGACTTATTAATTAAGGAATTAGATTTCAATGGTTTAATTATAAGTGATGCTTTAAATATGTATGGAGCTACAAATAACTACTCAGTTGCTGAAGGGGCAAAACACGCTATCCAAGCGGGAGTTGATATTTTGATATTATCTCCGGATACTGAAATAGCAATAAAATCAATTATTGATGAAGTTAAATGCGGCACTATTACCGAAGAACGAATTAATTTTTCAGTGAAGAAAATTCTTTATGCTAAGATGTTTCTTGGTCTATTTGAAAACAGAGTAATTGATTTAGATAACATAAGAAAAACTATTTCGGCTCCCCAAAAACTTGCTCTTTCTCAGAAAATCTCGGATGAAGCCATAACTGTTGCTATCGATAAGAATATAGATCTGCCTATTTCTAAAGAGAAAAAAATATCAATTCTCACTTTTACAGATGTCTTGGAAACAGAAGTTGAAGCTCACTTCACTACTCTGATGTATGGTGAATACTCAATATATTATTCACGATTTATAAATCCTGAACTTAATGAAAATAAGATAGCGACAATTATTAGAGAAATTTCAAAGTCGGATTTAATCATTGTTCCAC
Organism: Ignavibacteriaceae bacterium; assembly: GCA_019638025.1. GTDB lineage: Bacteria > Bacteroidota > Ignavibacteria > Ignavibacteriales > Ignavibacteriaceae > JAGUXE01. The sequence continues at coordinate 93,909 of JAHBUO010000003.1, read as the reverse complement.
TCTTCTTTAGAATAAGAGCTTATCAAGGAGATGTTCTTCTTACTGAAGTTCAATTGAAATTAATTTCTGAGATTGAAAAACTTAATCAGCAAAAAATATTTATCAGTTTTGGTGACCCATACATAATTAATAAAATCAAAATAGATGGAAATTATATATCAGCTTTTGGCGATTCTAAAATGACTCAGAGAAGTGTAGTAAAAGGATTAAAAGGGGAAATTAATTTTAAAGGGAAGTTACCGATTAAATTATTTGAGGTATAATGCAAAAATTTGTAGTCCATATTAATTATAAAGTCCCATTTGAAGATGTTCTGAAGTTTGTTCAGAGCCATCGTGAATTTTTACAGCTTGGATATGACGATGGACAGATTTTAATGTCCGGACCTCGAAATCCAAAAGATGGAGGAATAGTTATCTGTAAAAGTGAAAGTTTAGAAACTCTTGAAAATTTTTTTAACAATGACCCATATAAGTTGAATAATGTTGCAGATTACAAATTCTTTGAGTTTGAACCGGTAAAATATCAACCTTTTCTGAAAGATTGGATTTTATAAATTATTCTAAAATAATTTCAACCCGGGGACATCTACATTTAACTGATAAACTTTATTGGTTTCTGTTTCAGTTAGAAAAAGAGTTTTCATATCCAAACCGCCGAATTCAAGATTGCTCGGCTTCATTCCCGGTGTTTCAATCTTTGAAATTAATTCACCCGATTGAGTAACCACATAAACTGCTTTTCCACCAAAATGAGCAATCCACAAATTCCCATTAACATCAAATGCAATTCCGTCAGGGTCTCCTCCGGGTAAGTCGATAATAGCTTTTGGTGAAGATAATTTTTCATCAACATTTATTTCATATTTAAGTACTCTTTGGAGTGCTGATTCACAAACAAATAAATACTTACCATCGGGACTAAATGCAATTCCATTCGGAAATCCGAGTCCTTCAGAAATCAACTCTGTTTTATTCGATTTGAAATCATACTTAAATATTCTACCATCAAGATTATTCTTGTCATACGACTTGGGATCGGTAAAAAACAATTTACCACTTGGTGAAAATGCTAAATCATTTGGTCTATTAAATTTAACATTGTAATATCCATCAATTAAAATCTCTGAACTTCCTTCATGAAAAATTTTCAAGATAGCACCAATTCCATAATCACAGGCATAGATAAATCCATCCTTCCCGAAAGTTAAACCGTTTGTCTTTGAAATGGTAAATGAAGAATCACTTTTGGATAAGAATTTCTTTGCCACAATACCGTCATATTTTCCAATCCAGCTTCCATAGCAATTTGAAAAATATAGATTACCTTTTCCATCATAAGCAGGACCTTCGGGAAATTCACAATCCTCAGCAACTATTTGCCAATCAGTTACATCATAACTGTAATTAGTTTGAGCTAAATTATTAATCACAAATATTGATGAAACGAAAAACAATAAAACTAATTTCATTTTTTCCTCTCTTCGAAAATTGAATCATCTATTCCTTTATTGATGATATAGTTTGAATAGGAGATAGTAACTGTTCCCTTGGTTAGTTTATTTTTTTTCTTACGCCCGGATCTTTCTTTTTCATCTTTTTTGGAGTCTGTATATCCTCCCGCAATTGCTGTCGGCAAACTTGTTCGTGAAATATCAAAAGTGAAGACTAACGAAGAAGGAAGAGGATATTTAGAATTTTTATGTTCATATTTCAAATCTATATAAAATGTTCCATTCATTTTTGTAGTTGATTCGACTTTATAAATAATGAAATCTTTTTTATCAATCCACAAAGTTGTCAAAATTACCTCACTGGCTCCACCAAGAGGAATAATCTTGATAACATAAACATTTTTACCATCAAGTAAATCTTCTTTTTCTAAAAGAGTTGTAAAATCTCCTTGTAGTACAGTAAGAGGTGAAAAATTTAATCCCTCTCGCGGTAGTAATGCAAAGCCTTCTGAATTGAACTTTATTTTATCAGGTTGTCTGAAAAATATTTTTGCTTTAGTTTCAGGTACTTTTAAGAAATCTACATCGACGTTAATTTTAACATCAACTTGATAATCTTCTACCTCATAAAACTTTTTTCGAACATTTTCTACAATAGATTCAGGCGTTAGCTTTTGAGGAAACGAAATACTTGAAGCAAGTAGTATTAATACAATGGTTAGTAGTCTTGAAAATTTCATAATTATGATAAGATATCTTTTTTGTTAAATAAATATATTGTAAGTCCAAAAAAGGAAATAACGTGTCCCAAGAGGATGAACCCACTCTTGAGTACTTCGGAATAATCAATCGGATCATCAAAGAAGCTTCTCCATAGAGGCATATAATTAGTGAACAAATATGGTCTCAACTCAATGAAGAAATCAAAATTGAGTGCGGAAAGAACCGTAAATACGATTATAATTGCCATTGTCGAAATAATTGGTCCAATGGCATTTTCAACAAGAGAAGAGAGTAAGAATCCCAATGATGCTACCACACTCATTGATAGTGCCGCATAACCATAAGCGAGTAAAAACCTCCAGATAATATCATCTTTTGAGAATATAACTATTTTTTCTCCGATGACAATCAATTCACCGGTTCCAAATAGAATAATCCCTAAAACAAGACTCACAATTGACAACCAAAGTACGAGTGAATGAGTATAGATTAATCCGGCAATGAATTTTGCGGTAACTAATTTAAGTCGAGATACAGGTCGGGTTATCAACATTCTATAAGTCCCCGAGGTTGCTTCACCTGCTAATAAATCACCTGTAACCAAAGTTACTAAGAATGGAATGTGTACCCAAAAACTTCCCAACACTATAAATGCAATTAAATATCCGTTAAGGAGATTACCGACAAAAACAAATGTTTGCTGTAAGTTCTGTGTGAGAAACTCGAGGTACTTTTCTCCTTCAATGAGAAGTGCGATTTGTATAATTGGGACTAAAACCGAAATTGCCAAAAATCCAATGTATGAACGCCATTTTTTGAAAATTTTATACAATTCAATTGAAACTAAACTTATCATGAAGCAGACTTCTCCGTAATATCTAAAAAATATTCCTCTAATGATCTCATCGGAACAATAGAATTTACTTCAATATCGTGTTGAACTAAGTATTTATTTAAATCGGGTATTTGGTCGGAAGTTAAATTGAATATGATTTTTGAATCGGTAATTGAGTCGATATTTTTCTGCCATAACGATTCATTTATTATTGATTTAATAAATTCATTCGGGTTAAAGCCGACAGTGACTTTTAAGTTCGCAGCATTTAATAAATCATTTACATAACCTTCAACTTTTGTAGCCCCTTTGTTAATAATCACCATGCGATTTGCTACCAACTCAACTTCGTAAAGTATGTGTGAAGAGAGAAAAATAGTTTTATTCTTTTCTTTACTTAGTAGTGTTATTAAGTCTCTAATTTCTTTCATCCCTTGCGGGTCGAGTCCTGTTGTAGGCTCATCCAAAATGATTAACTCCGGGTCGTGTAAAAGAGCTTGAGCAATACCTAAACGTTGCTTCATTCCATGTGAAAAAGTTTTTACTTTGCTATTGAATCTACTTTTTAAACCTACTAAATCTAAAATTCCCATTATCTTATTTTTGGAAACATCACAACCCGAAATTTTTCCTAAGATTTCTAAGTTTTTGAATGCAGTTAAATACCCATAGAAATCAGGTTTCTCGACTATCGCACCAATCTTCTTTAATATTTCATTTCGATTGGTATTAAGGTTTTTATCGAATATTTTAATTTCACCATTGGTAGGTTTTATCAGTGTGAGGAGCATTCTGATTGTTGTACTCTTACCTGCACCATTTGGGCCTAAAAACCCAAACACATCTCCTTTGAATACATTAAGACTGAGATTATTTACTGCGGTTAAATTTTTATATGTTTTTGTGAGATTACTTATCTCAATTATTTTTTCCATATTTCTCTATACTTTATAGAACTAAACCTGAATTGAAACTTAAAAGTTTCAAGTTTGGATTGAATCCGATTTGTTATGAACGGTTGATAATATTTACGGCGTTATATTAAGGGAAATCAACGGTAAAACCGATACCAAATTTTTTTAGCTTTTCTGAATAATATTCGCTGAAGAGATTGTTTCCGGAAAAATATGAGAGATAAAAAATTATTCCTTTTGAGTTTAGTTCTCCAAACTTGATCCCACCTTGCAAATGATTAGTTCCGGAATATTTTGGAACACCTTCTAAAGTAAAATGGTTTGCGATAAACAAAATAGTGGGTTTCTCAAACAAAGACGAAATTAATTCGGAATTATGAATCTCAAATCCTGAAGAAAAACCCGGACGCTTTAATTCAGAAGGTCTAACTCTGAATGAATATGCAAATCCACTATAAACTCGAGTATGATAATTTTTCAAGTTAAAGGAATTTGCAACCATTAATTCGGCAAAATCACGTGTATAAGGAATAGGTCCACCCGGCTTAGTCCAGTTACGTGGGTATTTGTGAATCCACCAGTTTCCATCAACGAGGTGAGCACTATTATGAATAAACCTGAATCGAAATGCTAACTGATTTTTATCATAATTAATTTGATAAATAGCGTTACCACCGAAGAAACCGTCGATTGCATCAATTTGCAAGCGTAATTGTTCGTAACCTATTACGTTTGCATACGCCATAAACTCAATTCCGAAAGTGAGTTTTTTCTCCTTATCAAATTGAAAACCGAGAAGGTCCATATTATTCCCAATATCAACTTTGAGATTGGCATTATCAGGATAATATAAAACACCTATTTTAGCTTCTTGTTTGTTAGCTCGTAATGGGAGAAAACTGATTCCATCCGGTAGAAATTCGAAAGTAGTTTGTGAATAGCCAACAGTAGAAAGAATAAGAAACAGAACGAGTAATGAAAAAGTTGTTTTATGCTGCATTAACTATTCCTCATCACTTGAATCGGGGAGGAGTTTTTCTTGGTTGCTCACCGGAAGTTCTTGTACATTTCTAAGTTTTCGTTCAATAGTTCTAGTCTTTTTTGCGGCATCCTCAATAGTATTACTTGCTTCTTGGAGTTTTTTATAAGTTTTATCGAGAATATCACCAAACTTTGAAAAATCAGTTTTAACACCACCTAACAAATTCCAAACTTCTGATGACCGCTTCTCAATTACTAATGTTTTGAATCCCATTTGTAAACTATTTAAAATAGCGGTTAGAGTGGTTGGACCGGTTAAAATAACTTTAAAGTCATTTTGAATTTTTTCGAATAGACCCGGTCTGCGTAATACTTCTGCATACAAACTTTCAACAGGAAGAAATAAGAGTGCAACATCAGTGGTGTTGGGTGGGTCAATATATTTTTCTGAGATGGATTTAGCTTCACTCTTAATTCTATTTTCTAACGCTTTAGAGGATTCCTCAATTAAATTTACATCAGCAACTTCTTGGGCGGTTACCAATCTTTGATAATCCTCCATCGGGAATTTTGCATCGATAGGAAGCCACAGAACATCCCCTTTATCACGACCTCTACCGGGCATTTTGATTGCGAATTCTACACGGTCATTGCTTCCTTTTTTAGTCGGCACATTCTTCGAATACTGCTCTTGTGTAAGAATTTGTTCGATTAAATTTTCAAGTTGAATTTCTCCCCAAGTGCCTCGAGCTTTTACATTGGTTAATACTTTTTTCAAATCACCAACACCGGAAGCCAAATTTTGCATTTCGCCGAGACCTTTATGTACAAGTTCCAATCTTTCACTAACTAATTGAAACGATTCACCCAATCTTTTTTCCAAAGTCGAATGAAGTTTTTCATCAACCGTAATTCGCATTTCTTCCAATTTGGCAGTGTTTGCTTCTTGAATAGAATTCAATTTCCCTTCGACTTTTTCCCTTAAGTTCTCAAATTTCTGTTCATTCATTGAAATTAATTTTTCTAATTTTTCCGAGAAGAGATTAAGCTCATGTTTTTGCTGAAGCGAGGCTTCAGAGAGCTGTTTAATCAGTGTCTCGGTAGTATTTCTTTGAAAGTTTGCTGAATCTTCTCTTGTCATTTTTGTGAACGACTCAATACGTTGGTCAAGCGTATCAATCAACTTATCCAATCGCTCTGAAAAATTTTTAATTTGAGAAATGAGTGAATCCTCTAATTTCTTGAAAGAGTTCATCAATTCCTCTCGACTTTGCCGTGATTGATTTGAAGACTCTTCACGATTTCTCGAAAACTCGTTTTTAATTTTTTCTTCGGATTTATCACTTACTCTTTCAAACTCACTAGTGATTTGTGGCAAGGATAAATTCTCGTTACTCTTACCGGTTCTATTCAGAAGAATAACCAACAGCAAAAGATTTAGTACTAAAAATATTAATATCAGAATTGTTGACAGTTCCAAAATAACCTCAAAAAATAGTCATTAAATTATGGAAGGTTTCGAAAATTCACTTTAATTTTTCGTTATATTTACCAACATTGTTTTTCAAAATTACGGAATAAAATTGAACAAAGAAAAAGTCATTGTTACTTCAGCTTTACCATATGCCAACGGACCGATTCACCTCGGTCACCTAAGCGGAGCCTATTTGCCTGCAGATATTTATGTAAGATATAAACGTCTGAATGGCAACGATATTCTCTATATTTGCGGCTCCGATGAACATGGTGTACCAATAACCATTACAGCTGATAAAGAAAAAATAACACCAAAAGATGTAATTGATAGGTTTCACAATCTCAATCGTGAATCATTTGAAAAATTTGGAATGAGTTTCGATATTTATTCACGAACGAGCTTACCTGAACATCACGAAACGGCTAAAGAATTTTTTCTGAAGTATTATAATCAAGGATTGCTGAAGGAAAAAAAATCACTTCAGTTTTTTGATGAATCGAAGAAAATGTTTTTACCGGATCGATATGTAGAAGGAACTTGCCCAAAATGTGGAAATGAATCTGCAAGAAGTGATGAATGTGAAAATTGCGGCGCTCTTTATGAACAGACAGAATTAATCAATCCGGTTAGTAAAATAAGTGGCAATCGTCCAATTCTAAAAGAAACAACTCACTGGTATTTCCCGCTGAATGAATTTCAAGAGCGTCTTGAAAAATATGTCGGTGATATGAATGAAAAGTTTGGATGGAAAGATACAGTTCTTCAATATTGTAAAAGTTGGTTCAAAGAAGGTCTAACTGATAGAGCTTATACACGTGACTTGGATTGGGGTGTGAAAGTCCCATTGGATGGTGCTGAAGGTAAAGTATTTTATGTCTGGTTTGAGGCAGTTTTGGGTTATATTTCAGCTACAAAAGAACTTTCTGCAAAGATTGGAAATCCCGATTTATGGAAAAATTATTGGCAAGATTCTTCAACAAAGTACATCGCATTTATAGGGAAAGACAATATAGTTTTCCATACAATAATTTTCCCTGCAATGTTAATGGCATGGAATGATGCTTCTGAAGAAAAATATATTCTTCCCCAAAATGTTCCCGCTAATGAATTTCTTAATTTCGAAGGGAAGAAATTTTCTAAAAGCCGAAATTGGGGAATTGATGCAATAGATTTTCTAAAAGAGTTTCCGGCTGATCCGCTAAGATATACACTCGCCGCAAATCTTCCGGAAAATAGGGATACCGATTTTTATTGGAAAGAATTTCAAGCGCGTAATAATAATGAATTAGCTGACATTCTCGGTAATTTTATAAATAGAACTTTTACTTTTGTACATAAACACTTTGATGGAATTGTACCGAATCAAAATACTCTATCGGAAAGAGATTCCGAAATGCTCAAGCTTGTTGAAAGTTATCCAAGTCGAATAGCAGAGTATTTCGAAAGATACAAAATTAAAGATGGTGTTGCCGAAATAATGAATCTTGCCCGCGCAGGAAACAAATATTTTAATGATTCTGAACCATGGAAAACTATAAAATCAAACAGAGATGAATGTGCAACAACATTAAATATTTCGTTACAAACTATTTTTACACTTGCTGAATTATTAAGTCCGGTGATTCCTTTTAGTTCAGAAAAAATATTTAAGATGCTGAATTCTAAGTCAATCGATTGGAAAGAGTCAGGAAAACCTAATCTTACCGAGGGTCATAAACTTGGACAACCAGAAATTCTTTTTACGAAAATTGAAGATTCGGTTATTGAAACTAAAATGAATATTTTGAGCAATTCAGCAGAAAATAATATTGAACCGATGGAAGAAACTCCATTAATCACTTATGATGATTTTATGAAAGTCCATCTTCGTGTTGCAAAAATAATTTCAGCCGAAAAAGTTGCAAAGAGTGAGAAACTTTTAAAACTTCAAGTGGAACTTGGAGAGGAAAAGCGACAGGTGATTGCCGGAATTGCAAAGTCATTTTCTCCCGAAGATATTATAAACAGAAAAATTATAATGGTTGCAAATTTAAAACCGGCTAAATTAATGGGGTTAGAATCGCAAGGGATGATTCTTGCGCTTGAAGATGAATCCGGTAAATTAACATTATTAAATGTGGATGAAAATATTCCACTTGGAACAAGAGCAAAGTAAGAGGTACAAAGTGAAAAAATTTTTATTTATTGTTTTATTTAATTTAACTTTTATATCATTTGCGCAAGTTCCGGTTAAAAAAGTTTCCCCCATTTTAGATTACCAGATTCAAAAAGGGGAAACAGAGATTCTTACTTGGATTTTCTTCAACGATAAAGGGTCGGAAGTTGAAATTCTTAGAAAAAGTCCTTCTCTGATCGTTAGCCCCAAATCTTTAGAAAGAAGAAAGAAAGTATTTGAATCGAATGAACTTCTTGATATTACAGATTTACCTGTTAATCAAGAATATATTGAGAATCTTGAAAAACTCGGATTAAAGATTAAACAAAAATCAAAGTGGTTAAATGGAGTAACTGCCATTGTTAATCAATCACTCATAAATAAAATTGAAACACTTCCATTTGTAAAAGGAATAGATATTGTTTACAAACTCCCTTCAAGAAGAATTGTTGAAGAAAACAATGTAAACCTTAACAAAACTGTAGTTCAACCAGAAGGTGTTCATACTTATAATTATGGGAACTCTTACACTCAGCTCCAGCAAATAAACGTCCCGGCTGTTCATGATATGGGAATAACAGGGCAAGGAGTTACAATTGCAGTTTTAGACGCCGGATTCAATCGTTTATCACACGAATCATTTTCAACAATGAACATAATTGCTGCTTGGGATTTTGTGAATAATGATGCTAATGTCGGTGACCATGGTGACATGGGTACAGGAACTCATGGCACTCAAACGCTATCAACCATTGGTGGATTTAAGGAAACTAAATTAATAGGTCCTGCTTTTGCATCAAGTTATATTCTTGCAAAAACTGAGAATACCGATTCAGAAACTCCGATTGAAGAAGATAATTGGATTGCAGCAATTGAATGGGCTGATTCTATTGGAGTTGATGTTTCTTCAACATCATTGGGATATATTGGTTTCGATTTCCCTTATACAAGTTACACTTGGCAGAGTATGGATGGAAATACATGTCGAATTACAATTGCTGCTGATTTAGCAGTGAAAAAAGGGATTGTCGTTCTTAATTCTGCCGGTAATGAAGGTATGGCTACACTTACTAATACATTAGGTGCACCTGCCGATGGAGATAGTGTTATTGCTGTTGGGGCAGTAACATCGAGCGGAGTACGTTCAAGCTTCTCCAGTGTGGGTAATACCATAGATGGGAGAATTAAACCAGACATCATGGCGATGGGTTCCAGTGTCGCGGTTGCTTCAACATTCTCCAACACAAATTATTCAACAGCAAGTGGCACATCATTTAGTTGTCCATTAGCTGCAGGTGTGGCTGCGTTAGTCTTGTCACATAATCCTAACTTAACTCCGATACAAGTAAGAGATGCTTTAAGAAGTACTGCATCAAATGCATTAAATCCTGATAGATTAATGGGGTGGGGAATTATAAATGCGGTTGCTGCAATTAATTTCCATCCGCTTCCTGTAGAAGGTTGGATATTTAAAGCGAGTCGTGAGAATTTTAAAATAATATTATCATGGCAGACTTCATCAGAAAAAAACAACAAAGGTTTTGAGTTAGAAAGATCAATTGATAATGTTGTTTGGAATTCCGTTGCATTTATTGATGGAAGTGGAACATCTACAAATCTGAAGGAGTATAGCTATACCGACAATTTTAATAGTTTTTCATCGGTCTACTATAGACTCAAGCAAATAGATATGGATGGTTCTTTTACTTATTCACAAATTTTGGAATTAGATGCAATTGCTCCAACATCTTTTGAACTTGCACAAAATTATCCAAATCCATTTAATCCTGAGACAAAAATTAGATTTTCAATTCCGATAGATGTTGATAATTCTGAAATTAACCTGAAAGTATTTAATACTCTCGGAAAAGAAGTAGCTGTTTTAATAAATAGTGAAAAGTTTTCTCAAGGTACTTACGAAGTAAATTTTAATGCAGACCATTTTGGTTTAGCTAGTGGAATCTATTTCTATCAACTAAAAACTGATGGATTTACTGCGTTTAGAAAAATGGTATATCTAAAATAATTTAACTTAGATTAAGAAATCATAACCTATGAAATCTATTCAAATTATGAAAAGATTTTGGGGATTGCTCTTGTTGGTATCTGTGGTATCTTCAAACATTGAATTAGCAGGACAACAAAACAGTAGAAAAGTTATTGAACTTTTTAAAAAATCGACCATTACTCAACAAGACGTTTCCCCGGGTTATACCAAAGAGATACTCTGGTATTCAACTTACTTTCAAGGGAGTTTATTTGTCGGAACTTACCCAAATGCCCATATTTATAAAATAAATCCATTCTCAAATCCTCCGATAATTGAAAAAGATTTAGGTTCGGTAGGTTATCCGGGTGAAACCAATGAACCAAATGAACCCGGTTATTATGATATGAAAATAATTCAAGCCATACTGAGCGATAATCACTTTATCTATGGGGCAGTATCGCTAGTTCCGTATCTTTTTTATTATAATCCGGCAACTGAAAAAGTCCACGCTTTTGGAAATGAAACATTGCGTGCTAATAATATTCGAGGTTTATACGACCCAATTTTTTATACCGCCCCAAATGGGGATAAATTTATTTTCTTTGGTGCTATTCTTAACGAGAAGAATAACATGAAAATAATCAAGTGGAAAATAAGCAGTTGGAGCGCACCTGAAAATACAATACCTGAAAAAGGTTTTCAAGTAATAACGTTTGACAAACCGTTTCCGGTAGTGTATGATATTGAATTAGGCAAATATGATGGAGAAGATGTGTTGTATTTGGGTGCAGGGGATGGAGCAACAGAATCAATCTTTATTTACTCAATTAATAACCCTTCGAGTCCTTTAATTGAAAAGAAATTAAGTAATATAAATACAAGCGGACGTCTGCAAGTATCAAATTTTAAGGCTGATATAAAGGAGAACATTATTTGGTTGTTCGATTATAAAATAAGACGAATAAATTTGAAGGATATGAATGCAACTCATACATTTATTCCGCAAGATACGACTCTATTTTTCTCGAACAATATTCAACAAGATTTTCCTATCTATAACCGAACAATGTATTTACATATGGGCACTATTGAACTTGACGCAATAAAGTATATCCCATACAAAAACAATACTCCATTGATTACAAGAAGAAAGAATTTAATTAATAATCTCATAGTTGGTGTTCATAGTTGGTCAAATGATCCCAAAATATTTTTTTCACTCGATTTAACATCATCTTATGTTAATACTAAAATTCTTCCGGAGCCGTCTCAAATTAAAAATCCAACAGGGGGAGGATTAATCTCTGGATTAGCAGTTGCAAGTAGAAAATTATTTTCAAGTATTTATTTCTCTGAATCTGAATTGACGACTGATTCAGTTGATTCGTATTGGAGAGTCTCAAATATAAATGGTCCGAATCCTATTCCTGGTAAAACAGCGGTTCAATCTAATAAAATGATAATAGATAAAACAAATAACCTAGTTTTGTATGGTCTATACAAAGGTCCATACTTACGCATTAGGTCTTTATCAAATCAGTTAGACAAAGTAATTGATTTATCTTACTTAAATCCCACTCTTCAACAAGGTAGGATAACATCAATGGCTCTTACAGAAGATGATCAAGTGCTTCTTGGAACGGCTACAGTCAGTTATTCAACAGAACCCCCGGCATATATTTTAGTTGATTTAAAGGGGATAAACAATCCTAAAGTTGTTGCTAAGGCTGATGGTGGACAATTCACTACATCATTATCATACAAGGCATTTCCATCTAAACACAGGTTTTATGGAACGGTTGATGACAAAAAAGTATTTTTATTCGATATCAATAAAGACAACTCTAATTCTTCTTTTCAACAGTTAAGTATACCATCATTTCCTGAGTTTTTTCCAACATCAATTGTATATTCAAAAAAGTGGGATAAAATAGTTTTGGCAGATTGTAATAATCTTCGAGTGTATGATGCCCTAACAGTCAAGAGCATAAGTGATTTTTATCCACTAAATCCGGATGTAAGTGTTCAAGTATTCAATCAATTCTTTCATACATACTGCGGCGGGCCGGCTTTTTATGAGAGTGGTTATGTAAATCAATTATTAGAAGGAAATGATGGTCTGATTTATGGATATTTTAACGGGACTATTTTTCATTTTGATATAAATGCTTCAGATATTCGTTCTTCATTAGTTAAGTATACTGTTCCCGGATATAATGAAAATGCAGTTGGTTTGGAAATTTCTTCTATTGCAATTGATGGAATTGATTCACTAAATAACGATGTGTATATCGGAACTCGTTCCGGAAAAATTTTCATCCTAACTAAATCCACTCAAAATGGAACACTGCATGAGGGAGAATTCCATTTTATCGAACTGTCACAGAATTATCCAAATCCATTTAATGCACAAACTGAAATTCAAATAAAATTACCTTTCGATACTTATATTGATTTATCACTCTATAATTTTCTTGGAGAGAAAGTATCTGAAATTAAATCCGGTTTTTATAGACAAGGTGTATATACAATTAAGTTGGATTTTTCTAATTCTGATCTAAAGCATTTATCAAGTGGAGTATATTATTATCAGTTAAAAGCAGATAATATAATCAGAACTCAAAAAATGGTATACTTGAAATAAATATTAAAGAGTCTTCTGAAAGACCAATGCAATCCACTCATCCATTTGAGATTTCTCCAAAAGCTTAAAGCCAAATGTAGAATATTTTTCTACAATCACTTTCTCATCATCGATAAGTAATCCACTTAGAATTATTAATCCATCATTTTTGACCCGCTCACAAATTTGGGGTGCGATTGGCAGAAGTACATTTCTTTGGATGTTTGCAAGAATTAAATCAAAGTCGGAATCTTCAATATCTTTAATTTCTCCGAGTTTAACTTGTAACAAATTCTCAACATCATTCAATTTTGCATTTTCAATACCATTATCGAGACACCATTCATCGTTATCGACAGCAACTGCAGAGGTTGCGCCAAGTTTCAAAGCAGCAATTGCTAAAACTGCCGTCCCACTCCCCACATCTAAAACCCTTTGATTTGATGAAACAAATTTCTCTAAAAGTGATAATATTAATTTTGTAGTTTGATGCTCGCCGGTTCCAAATGACATTTTGGGGTCAATAGTGATTACAATTTCATTCGGTTTTGGATTGTAGTCTCTAAATGTAGGCTTAATTACAATTTTATCTGTCACATTAATTACTTTAATCCCTTTTTCCCATTCTTCATTCCAATTCTGATCTTCAAACACCGAGTAATTTATTTCATAAGTATCAAGCATACCATCAGATTTTAGTTCATCAAGAATCTCTACTAATTTTGATTTTATATTTTCATCTTCCGATTCAAAAAAAAGGTTTAGAGAATTGCTTAATTCTTCAATCCCTGATGGTTCGGTTTCCCAAAGAAATCCGGATAATATTTCCGGTTCGAATGGCTCGCTAATAATATTGAATACAGTAAATTTTTTCATTTGAATTGCTCAATTAAATATGATAAAATTTGTTGACTTTTATTGTAATGTTAAGGTTCATTATTCGTCATCTCATTGAGTATCAAATCTCATTTGAGAGGCTCGATAACAATTTTTTTATTTGCAAGTTTGTTTCTAAATTTCTTCAGTAAAAATATAAAAAATTTTTAATTGGTCTACATGATAAAATTGCTACAAAATCAGATTTCAATCACTTTACTTTTTATAATATTTTTCACAGCAATTCCGTTCACAAACTTCTCACAATCTCAGCGTGGAAAACTTGCGGGAACCGTAAAAGATGCGTCTACAAATGAACCTCTTATCGGTGCTAATGTATTAATTCTTGGAACTAATATCGGCTCAGCCACTGATTTAGAAGGGCGATATGTAATCCTGAACATTCCCCCCGGAATTTACTCAGTTCAAGTTAGCTCCTTAGGTTATGGTAAGATTATTGCAAAAGATGTTGAAATTATTATTGATAGAACAACCACACAAAATTTTTCATTAAAAGATGCGACTGTTCAGCTTGATCAAGTTGTTGTAGTTGCCGAAAAACCAAAGATTATAAAAGACCAAACTTCCTCATCCTCAACTCTAAACGAATCACAAATTAAAGCTGCTCCAATTGAAGGATTACGTGGAGCATTAGACCTATCTGCAGGATTTCAAAAGTCGGCTACAGGAAATTATTCTGTTAGAGGTTCCGGTTCTTATGAACTCAATTTTCAGATTAATGGTGTTGAGCAAACAAACTCGGCAACAAGCGGACCCGGTACATTCGGAACAGAAAAAGCTAATAACTCGTGGAAGTACGATGTTAATCCTTTGGGTGTGCAGCAACTTCAACTTATAACAGGCGGTTTTTCAGCTGAATACGGAAATGCACAAGCCGGAGTTGTAAAAGTTGTTCTAAAGGATGGAAGTCCAAAGTTTAGTGGAGAATTTAGGACTGAGTATCGACCCGCAGGGCAATATCATTTTGGGCAGTATTTATATGATAAATCAAATTACGAATGGCAAAAGTGGGGGAATAAACAACACTGGATTGATAATAAAAATTCAATAATCAATGAATTAAATCTTCCGAATAGATATAAGTGGTTGTATGATAGATTCACGGCAAATACCGCAACTGCTGAGGATTCTGCATATCGAAGTATGATTGAAACTCGTGAAATGGATTGGGCTTATGATTTATGGGTGAAAAATCATTCTCCAAGTGATGATAATCCTCTTGGTGTGTATGATTACCGTCAATATGCTTATACAAGATATATGGTTGGTTTTGGCGGTCCTCTTGGCAAAGACCCAAATTTATTGAAATTCTATTTCTCAGGTGAGTATAAAAAGAATCCGACTCGTCTCCCAACGTCTGAGAAAAATCAGATTTATCAGAATTATATTCTCAACTTAACCTATCAGCCCATGACCGAACTGAAAATTAAAACAATGTTAAGTTTTCAGAATTATAAAGGAGGAATTTGGTCTGGTTCCGAAGATATCCGTTGGTCAGGAATTGCATTTTCACCTCCCGGCTTATCGTCAAAGTATTATGTAAAAATTGATCCGGTTCGACTTGAAAGAACAGTTGCTCAGAGTGTTAATTTTATTTATACGATTAGTAATACTTCTTTTATTGAAGCAACAGTAACTCATCAGCAAGAAAAATATGAGCTACCGTATGAATATCTTCCGGGATATACTCAACAACGAGATGTGTTAGATAGTTTATACGACGCAAGCGGAACTGTATTACGGTCCGGAACCTGGTGGGAGTCGAACCAATATTTTAGACCACCGGATGCAGTGAGTACACTTTATTATCAAGATACAAGAACCGAACAATGGAGTATAAGTGCAGATTATACTAATCAAATAATCCCGACGAATCTGTTAAAAGCAGGAATCAGATTCTATTATTGGGATATGTTTAATAATGGTGTTAATTCAAGTTATCAAGCAAATTCATTTCTTGTGAGAGCCGGATTTGCAGAGTATTATCGAGCTTATCCATATAATGTTGCAGTATATTTTCAAGATAAGATGGAATACTCGGGGATGATTGCAAATATTGGCCTTCGTGCAGAAGCTTACAATTTCCAATCAAATTATCCAATTGACCCATATAATATTTTTTATCAGGGGAGATCAGGCCCTGCTTTAGGAAATCCTGAGACAGTCCCTTCCGAAACACAATTTATTCTGTTACCCAGAATTGGGGTCTCTTTCCCGATTGGAGAATCCACAGCGTTCAGAATTCAATATGGTCATTTTGCATCGATGCCAATTTTTTCACACGGACTTTCGAAAAGAACTCAATCAGGATGGGCAGGATACGGCAATCCAAATCTTGAACCGAAAAAGACTATTCAATATGAATTTGGGCTTCAACAAATGGTTGATGAAAAACATCGTTTAGATGTGGCTCTCTATTATAATGATAGAGTTACACAAATCGGTTTACAAAGGATTGCTTCTTTTACGGGCACTCAATCTCGAGAACCGGCCGGTTATACTGATGATAACGAGAAATTATATACTTATACAACTTTTGCAAATAATACTTTTGGTGCTACTGTTGGTATTGATGTCACATTTGAGAAAGTTACTTATGAAGAGTGGTCATATCGTTTAAGTTATAGTTTATCGCAAACTACGGAAGGTAATTATGGACCACAAGTTCTATTTCCGGATAACTCTCGAAATTTTGCACGACGTAATTATACAGGAGAATTTTTATCTGTAAATGATAGAACTCATAACTTCAGCGGTTTACTCCAGTATAATTTAAAGGATGAAGAAGGTCTTTCTATCTTTGGAATTAAGCCATTTCAAAATTCGACATTTAGTTTAACATACAAAGCGATGTCGGGTGCTCCATTTACTTATGTCACTTCATTCGACTTAAAAGATGCTGTGAATAATAGAAGATATCCGTTAGAACAAAATTTTGACTTCAACTTTATTAAGAATATTAATTTTTCGGGATATCGGATAGTTTTAGGAGTTAGAGTAATGAATCTGTTAGATAATAAATGGTTAACTCCTATGCCGGGGAGTGAATCTTCAGACGACATAATTAGATGGGTAGAATATGGATATACTATGGCTGACCCGGGGAATCCAAGAATTCCGGATGATCAGTTAAGGAAAAGTTATATAAACGCCCCTTTCAAAGCATATAGAAATATTCCACGTCAAGTATTTTTCACTTTAGGATTTGGTTTTTAATGATTAATTCAAATAAAAATAATCAGTATATGAGTAAGAAAATTCAGAATATTATTTTAGTTGCAACCATTATTTTGTTAGTCAGTTTTGAAATTAAACCACAAGTTGAATCTTCATTACAGTTTTTTAATAGAGGTTCGTTATGGCAAAGTGTGCAATTTGGAAAAGTTGGTCCAACTTATAATAATTGGCGAAAGACAGGACCTAGTTTAGATTGGCCTGCATTTGATGAGTCTTGGATTAGAGATGATATCGGTGGGTCGCCGTCTCATATGGTTGCAGGTGGGTTTTGGATTGGAGCAAAAAAATCAAATGATTCAGTTTTGGTAGTTGAAGATTGGTCAATGTATGCAGGGACTGTATCTGATGAACCCGGTTCAAAATATATTGTGAGAAAACATGGGCATCTCTATAAAAATGGTGAAAATCATTGGTTAAGAACAAATCCTAACGTTGGCGAAGAGGTTATTGAAACTATCTGGGAGTATAATGTAAATTATTTTCGAGAAAATGACCTTGAAAGACAGCTTCCATTGAGAGTTACGCGTAGAGTGCATCAATGGAACGGTTCAATGAAGGATGAAAATTATATCATTTATGAATATGTATTTAAAAATATTTCGAATGAAATTTTAGCAGCTAATCCAAATAGAGTAATTGTTGATTCACTTTATAAACTCTATACTCTATTAAATTATGGTCTCCAATCAAATTCTCGTTCATGGAATGTTTTGTTTAGGCAAGAAACTCCCGGAGCAAGAAATACTTGGTTCTTCTACGACCCAGTCAAAAAAATGATTTGGGGACGTTCAGCAGATTATAAGACAACGCAAGGTATTGATGAGAGTTACGGCTTTTCAAACTCGTTGGGTAGAATAATCAATGGTCAACCTTCAGGTGAGTATTTAGCCCCCGGATTTGTAGGTGTGTCACTATTTTATTCTTCCCCCGATTCAACAGGCCAAGCCACAAGAATTGGGACCGGGAGAGTAGGGTGGTCTGCAGCTGAAAACTCGCTCGATTTAAGTGGTCCTTTCACAGGTGTATCCGGCACAAATGAAGGGAAATATAGTGTTCTTCAAAATCCTTCAAACGCCTATCGATTTGTTACAAGTTTTGCCGATACAAACTACATGCTTAAAAACAGAATGTGGTCTTTGATGGCTCTCGGACCTTGGAATTTATTTCCCGGTGATTCAATTAGAATCGTTCTTGCTGAAATCGTAAATGGGATGGATGCAAAATTTTTATTCGATAAAAATTTAACACAGAACGCACTTTTTACTGCGAGCAATAAAGCTTTTACTGATTCATATAACAGAGCAAAATTTACTTTTGACAATAATATGAATCATCCTGATCCACCTGCTGCTCCAAAATTTACATTAGATTTTTACAAAGGAGCAACTCAACTTGCAGCAAATGTTATTTTGTGGGGAAATGAGACTGAATCTCACCCTGACCCTGATGATGGTGAGTTAGATTTGGCAGGTTATAATATTTATCGCTCGGACTTTTTACCATACGGACCATGGGAGAAAATCGCAACTATCACAAAAGGGGATGCAAATTATTTCGATCTTTTAACAAATAAATATTCGTATGTAGATTCATCTGTTGAAATAGGAAGGTCATACTATTACTCACTCACAGCTTTCGATACCGGAAAAGCGAGCTGGCCGATTAATCCGGCAGCAAGATTTCCCGAAACAAATTCAAATGCTGTTCCACCAATGGAATCATCAATATTTGCTAACAGAATGAGCGAACCTTTTCTTGCAACTCTTCCGGCTAAAAATGAAGTGAATGATGTTCTAGTTGTTCCAAATCCATTTATTATCGGTGAAGGTTTTTCACGTCCGGGAGAGGGGAGTGATATTCAGTTTGTTAATGTTCCAAATCCATCAACAATTAGGATTTATACCGTCAGAGGAGATTTAGTCAAAACAATAAATGTCGGTGATAATGTTGGCGGAATTGTTACATGGGATCAAGTGACTGATTTTGGTCAATTTGTTGTAAGCGGAGTTTATATTTATCACATAGAATCTCCTTACGGTAAAAAAATAGGGAAATTTGCAATTGTCAGATAATGACTTTTAATTGGAGTAATTTTATTTAATGAAATATAGAATTTTAATACTTTTTATTTTAACACTCTCAATATCTTTTGCTCAGCAAGAGTTTAAGAAAAATGCAACTGCCGGATTTGTTTTTTTAGAACTTCCGGTAACAGCTCGTGGTGCCGCATTGGGTGAATCATCAATTACTTTATCAGATATGAATGCTTCCGGAATATTTAGTAATATAGCTTCTACAGGATTCACAGAACAAACTCATTCTTTTTTTGCATCTTACTCGCCATGGATTGCTGACATTAAACATTATGCTTCTTCGTATATTTTCAATACTTCATTCGGAGTTTTTGGAGTAGGATTTATAGGAGTTGACTATGGTTCAATGCCAAAAACAAAAAAGATTGCAGGGCAGCGCGTTTACGAGGTTTTAGGTACTTTTAATGCAAATGCTTTGGCAGTCGGAATTACATATTCCAGAAAATTAACAGATCGTTTTTCTTTTGGGGTTGGAGCAAAATATGTTAAAGAGGGGATTGATATTTATTCAGTTGATAATTTTTTATTCGATGGAGGCATGCTCTATTATACTGGATTGGGAAGTCTAAGAATTGCAGCAACAATTCAAAATTTTGGTGTGGATGCTCAATACATTAATGATCCATTTAAGATGCCGGCATTGTTAAGATTAGGCTTAGCCGGTGAAGTATTTGGTGATGAAACAACTGAGTACAAAGTTACTGCACTTGTTGAGGCGCTTCATCCAAATGATGCAGATGAAAAATTAAATACCGGACTTGAACTTTCTTGGATGAATATGCTTTCACTTCGATTAGGTTATAAATTCTTTTATGATGAAGAATCTTACAGTTTTGGTTTTGGTGTTAATCCAAATTTATCAATTCCACTTACTCTTGATTTTGCTTATTCCGATTACGGTCGTCTTGGTAAGATAATGCGGCTATCACTTCAACTTGGAGTAAATTAATTTGATATGAATATGAGAAGTAGAGTTTCGAATAATACAAGAATTTATAAAAATATTGCTTTTGTCGTTTTTATCATGCTATTTCTGTCCCACTACACTTTTGGGCAATTATCATCAATTTCATTAAATGGTGATTATTCAATCAGTGGGAGCAAAAGGTTAGCAGTAACAAAAGCAGATGCAGTTGGTGGTACACTTAAAATTGATTATAAACTCCTCGACAATCTTTCAGTTAGTTTGATTGGTGGTTATCAACTATTTAGTGTTCAGCAAGATTCTGGGCTAATTCAGTGGAAGTGGGATTTCTGGGATAATCGTTATCGTGGCAATGTTAATGCTGATTTAACAGATACAACGCTAAGAGCAACAATACAATCAATTCAGAAAATGGATGTGATTCCATTAATTATCACGCTTAATGGTGATTTTACATTCGCAGAAAAGTTTTTTGTTCAACCTTCGATTGGAGGTGGGATTATATTTTATTCAAGAAGAATGTTTTTAGAAGAAGAATGGTCAAAAAAGTATGAACAAATCGGTTATGTATTTCAATACAAATTCAGAAACTTTGCTCCTTCAAAAAATGGAAACCCTTTGGTTGTTTACGGAGGTATTAATCTAGGTTATCTTTTGAATGATGCATTTAGAATTGACGCATCATTGAATTATACTCACATTCTAAAAACTGAAGGTAAACTTGGTTACGATAACTATATCTTTAATAATTATATTTCAACTAAACTCGGAATTACATTCCAATATTAAATATGAAAATAAATTTACTAGCTCTCTTGGTATTAATCATTGCAGCCAATTTTTCCAATGCTCAGAATAACATCTGGTATTCGGGAGGTGACGTTTCCTATTATGCTCCAATAGGATCATTAAAAGACAGATTTAAACCTACTTTAGGATACTCAGCAGTCTTTGGTAAGAATACAAGCAAAGATTGGATTTGGTATGGTAAGATTGAATATTTCAATTTTGATAAAGTTAATTACGATCGCTTGAATGTAAAAAGGAAGTTCACGGTTGATGGGTCGGAAAAACAACTAAGTTTCCCTCTAAATAAATTAAAAATGA
Source organism: Ignavibacteriaceae bacterium (assembly GCA_019638025.1). Lineage (GTDB taxonomy): Bacteria > Bacteroidota > Ignavibacteria > Ignavibacteriales > Ignavibacteriaceae > JAGUXE01. The sequence continues at coordinate 72,499 of JAHBUO010000003.1, read as the reverse complement.
ATCTTGAAATTATCGGATTGAGTGCAAATGCAAACGTAAATTATTTTGCATCAGACTTTTGGGAAACAAATGTGAACTTTGGATTCGGTATTTATAAATGGATCGGTAATAGAAGAGATTTTATCGACTCACTTGTAACCAGAAATTCTAGTGATTCACTCCTACTAGTCGATTATATAGATGTTCCTGAAAAGCAGCAGTCTGAGTGGAGTGGTGGCTTTAATATTGGTGCTGAAACGGCTATTAAATTATACGGGCCTGTGTGGTTTACTCTTGGAGCTCAATATAAAATTATAATAGGCGAGCTATGGCCAGCACTAAAAATTGATTTAGAAAATGTGAGTACATTTCAGATGGCTGAATTGAGAGCGGGAATAAAATTAAAACTAAATTTCTAACATTAATCTGAATTTGGCGTACTTGATACGCCTTTTTCATATAAACTAATTCAAATGAAAAAATATTTTATTGTATTGTTTGTTTTTCTATTAACTAGTTTGACTATTAGTTTTTCACAAAAAGTGAATTCCGAATCAATAACTGAAGGGGTTCGTGGAGTATGGTTAACTAATGTCGATAGCGAAGTTTTAAATTCACGCGAAAAAATCTCTGAAGCAGTTGAGTTATGTGAACGTCTCGGACTCAATGTAATTTTCGTTGTTACTTATAATAAAGGTATGACTCTATATCCAAGTAAAGTAATGAAAAACTTATTTGATGTTGAGATTGATTCAGCATTTATTGGGCGAGACCCACTTCAAGAAGTTATCGAAGAGGCTCATAAACGAAATATAAAAGTGTTTGCTTGGTTTGAGTTTGGATTTTCGACCTCTTATCAATTAGATGGCGGACACATTCTGAAGAAAAAGCCTGAATGGGCATCCAAAAAATCGGATGGAAATTTGGTTGTTAAAAACGGTTTCGATTGGATGAATGCATTCCATCCGGAAGCTCAAAATTTTATGCTTTCTTTGATTGAAGAAGTTGTAACAAACTATAATGTTGACGGTATTCAAGGTGATGATAGACTTCCTGCAATGCCTTCTGAAGGTGGTTACGATGATTTTACTGTTTCTCTTTATAAAAAATCTCATGAGGGGAAAAATCCACCAACTAATTTTAAAGATGAAGATTGGGTGCAATGGAGAGCTGATATACTTACAAATTTTCTTGAGAAGTTATATTCAAGAGTGAAAGCAATCAACAATAATGTAATTGTGTCAATGTCACCGAGTATTTATCCGTGGAGTAAAGAGGAGTATTTACAAGATTGGCCTGAATGGCTGAGAAGAGGGATTGTCGAACTCGTTTGTCCACAAGTTTATAGATATGATCTTTCAAAATATCAAAGTGCATTAACAGATATTGTAAAAGAACAAGTCCCTACTCAAGACCTTTGGAGAATTTACCCGGGAGTATTAATTAAAGTGGGTGCATATTATTCATCAGAAAAATATTTAAATGAGATGATAGAGTATAATAGAGAAAATGGCCTGAATGGAGAAGTTTTCTTTTTCTACGAAGGATTGAAAAAGCATATTCAGTATCTCGAAAATAATTATAATCAAGGTAAAGTAAAGTTTCCGGAGTTTAATAATTATAAATGAAAAAGTTATTTATTCTTTTTTGTGTTTTTCAATTAATAATCTTACCTCAAACCAAATCTGAGTTAAGAGGCGTATGGCTTACGAATGTTGATAGTGATGTGCTAAATAGTGATAAAACTATTGCAAATGCTATGAATTTTTTAAGCGACATCGGTGTTAATGTAGTCTTTCCTGTCGTTTGGAATAAAGGTTATACGATTTATCAAAGTCAAATTATGAATGAACTTTTTGGTGCCCCGATTATTTCAACATTTGCCGGAAGAGATCCGTTAAAAAGATTGATTATTGAAGCTCATCGTAATGGTATTGAAGTTATTCCTTGGTTTGAATTCGGTTTTTCATCTTCATACTCCTTAAATGGAGGACATATTCTCGCAAAATATCCAAGTTGGAAAGCACTGAATAATCAAGGAAACTTAGTCGTAAAAAATGGTTTTGATTGGATGGCTGGTACTCATCCGGATGTGCAAAATTTTCTTACTTCACTTATTACTGAAGTGCTTGACAATTACGAAGTTGATGGAATACAAGGAGATGATAGACTTCCGGCAATGCCGATTGAAGGTGGTTATGATTCGGTTACAGTTGCACTATATAAAGCTGAACATAATGGGAATAATCCACCAAATGATTTTTATAATTATAATTGGAAAATATGGAGAGCAGGGAAGCTAAATCAATTCTTTAGTAGATTAAGAGATTCAGTTAAAGTTAGAAATGAAAATTACATTGTCTCATCTGCCCCTTCAGTGTATCCGTGGGGATTAGATAATTATTTACAAGATTCTCGTACATGGGTTGATTCGGGCATTGTAGATAATTTTATTCCGCAGCTATATCGGACTAATATTCATCAGTACACTAATGAACTTAAAAATTCATTAGCATTTACTTCAGCATCTAAACGAGATATTTTCTTTGCCGGAGTTTTAGCAAAAGCCGGCTCATATGTTATTGACCCTTTATTTTTTCAACAAACTATTGATACTAATCGTGCATATAATGTAAAAGGAGAAACGTATTTCTTTTATGAAGCATTAAAAGCAAATAGCGAACAATTGGGAAATATATTGAAAACCCAATATTATACGACTCCGGCACTACTTCCTTACCGAAATGGAAATTTATGGAGACCGAAAGGATTAATAGTAAATGAAAATGAATCCGGTGCAACAAAAACCGGAAATTGGCAGCAGATAGCAATCCCGGGATACAATCCCAATGCACTCTGGACTAATGATACAAGTTATGCGTCAATTACGTATACATTTGAGATTCCCGCTACGGCATATTATAGAGTATATTCATACTTAGTCCCGAATACAATCTTTTCACAAAACGCACATTATACGCTTTACTCGGCTACAGATTCGCTTCTCTTGTTAGTTGACCAAAAGGATAACAATAACAACGGATGGACATTTTTAGGAGATGTTTTTTTGAGTGAAGGAACTCAAACTGTACTAAAACTTGATAATAGGAATATTATTCCGGGAAAGTATATTTTTGCAGATGCCACAATGCTATTAATAAACAGAAAACTCTCTCCTGATGTGATTATAACTTCAACAAAGGATATAGAGAGTGAGGAATATTTAAGTTCAGTTATAACAGATTATAAACTATTTCAAAATTATCCGAATCCTTTTAATCCGGTTACAAAGATTAAATTCTCAATTCCAAATAATGGAGATAATAATTTTGTTAGACTTAGTGTTTATGATATCCTCGGAAAAGAAGTTGCAGTGCTAATTAATTCGGAACAGAGTCACGGGATATTTGAAATTGATTTCGATGCACAAAAATATTCACTAACAAGCGGGATTTATTTTTATAGACTCTCGGTAAATGGTAAGACTTCTATCAATAAAATGCTATTGATGAAGTAGGTATAATTTTACTTCATTCTCTATTTACACGTTCTACACTGAATGCCGGAATACAAAATGATAAATATTCACATTCTTCTTTGAATGGATTGCTGTATCTGACTCTGCTTCCGGATTTAATAATTATCGATTGGTTCTTTTCGAGGGTAAAAACTCTACCATAAACTTCAAAACTTTTCTTACCGTTGATGATGTATGTTATTTCATCAAAAGCCGGAGTTTGAAATGGTTCAGACCAACCGGCGGGAGCTACCATATGAGCGATGCTAAAATCACCTTCATTAATACTAGCTAAACCAAAATGCTCTTCAATTAATTTTCCATCCGAAGTTGGAACAACGAATGGCTTAAGTTGAATTTTATGACTCATGAATCCTCCAATTATTAAAAAGTTCTTCTAATGATGGGAATAGTTTTTTATATTTTAGTTATAAATATATTTAACACTCGATTGATACAAAAATGAAAGCAAAATTTTCACTCCTAATTATTCTGATTCTATTTATTCCCAACTTATATAGCCAAAATCTACCTCATTATTTAACTGACCATGAAAAGGAATTATTAAAAACTTACACGCCGCCTGCAATAAATGTGGATTACATAACCCCTCCCGTAAGAAATGTCAGAACAATGGCAGAGTGGGAAGAGTTGGAAGGAATAATTATCACATGGACTTCTTATACCTCAATATTGCGTCAAATAGTAGATTATGCTCAAGAGGAAGGAAAAGTTTTTATCGTATGTTCGGATTCAAATTCTGTAAAATCATACTTAACTTCCGGCGGAGTTCCACTTACTAATGTGAATTTTCTAATCACCGGATATAATTCTATTTGGGTGAGAGATTATGGCCCATGGACAGTTTATGCTGATGATGTGGACAGTCTCTATATTGTTGATTGGGTTTATAATAGACCTCGCCCTGCTGATGATGTTGTCCCAGTTTATTTTGCTAATTATTATAATGCTCCGATTTATCAAACAACTTCTTCACCATACAATTTGGTTAACACCGGTGGAAATTTTATGGTTGATGGAATGGGAACGGCATTCGCTTCGAAGCTAGTACTAACAGAAAATTCGACGAAGACAGAAGCCGAAATCGATACAATAATTAAAAAATTTATGGGAATAAATCGTTTCATAAAAATGAATACTCTTCCTTATGATGAAATACACCATATCGATATGCATATGAAGTTATTGGATGAAGAAACTTTATTGGTCGGGCAATATCCAACAGGTATCTCAGATGGTCCACAAATTGAAGCAAATCTGAATTATGTCTTAACAAATTTCATGAATAGTTTTGGACGACCTTATAAAGTTGTGAGGGTTCAAATGCCTCCTGATGCAACAGGACGTTACCCGAGTGGAGGAGGGCAATATCGGACTTTTACAAACTCAGTTATTGTAAATAAAACCGTAATAGTCCCAACTTATGATGTCCAATATGATACAACTGCTCTAAGAATTTATAGAGAAGCTATGCCGGGATACAATGTAGTTGGGATCAATTGTAACGGTATTATTGGTGCATTGGGTGCAATTCATTGTATCACAAAAGAAGTGGGAATAAAAAATCCAATATACATTTCACATAAACCAAATTTAACATCTGTACAAAATGAATTCGGTATTGAAATTTCAGCAAAAGTAAAATCAATGCTGAACATCACTCAAGTTAATTTATTCTGGAAAATTGATGGGGAGCAGCTTTATAATCAAGTTGTAATGCAATCAAATGGAAACTCTGAATATATTGGATATATTTCCGCCCAACCCGTCGGGACAAAAATTAAATACTATATTTCTGCAAGCTCAACAAGTGGGAAAACTATTTCGAAACCTATGACCGCTCCTAACGGAAATTATACAACGGTAGCAGATTATCAAGTTCCTGTTGAAATGGTAAATCTCAGAATGTTTAATCATGGGAATAAAGTAACCATTAATTGGCAAACTGTAACCGAGACAAATAATAATGGATTTGAAGTCCAGCGAATGAAAAAAGATGGTAAGAATGAAGATTGGGAAGTAATTTCTTTTATAAAAGGAAGAGGAAACTCTCTAGATAATACTTCTTACGAATATGTTGATTTGATAAAGACATCCGGAAGATATGAATATCGATTAAAGCAGATTGATTTCTCAGGTGAATTCACATATTTCGAAATAGCTGAAATTGATGTACATCCTTTTACTTTTGAACTGCTGCAAAATTATCCAAATCCATTTAATCCAAGAACGACAATTTCATTTCAACTCGCTGCAGAGGGACAAACCTCTTTAAAGCTTTACGATATGTTAGGGAATGAAGTTGTAACAATTTTTGATGAAGTTAAAAAAGATGGAATTCATTCAATTGAGTTTGATGCAAGCAGTTTATCAAGTGGTATTTATTTCTACACACTAAGGGCAAATGATTTATTTAAAACAAAGAAGATGATTTTAATTAAGTAAAGAAAGGTAGAGAAAATAAAATGAAATTATACAAATTGACATTGGTATTTCTATTGATGTCATTGATTGTTTTTCCTCAAAAAAGAGGAGTAACTCTTGATGATATTTATAGAGTAAAAGGGATTTCATCACCGGAATCATCCCCTTCCGGAGATTTGTTACTTTTTACGGTAAACACTCCAAATATGAAAGAGGGAAAAACTAAATCAAATATTTACACAATGAAGGTAGATGGCAGCGATTTGTCAGAAATTGAATTTGGAGAAGAGAAAGCGAACTCACCTTTTTGGGGAAAAGATGACAACACGATTTTCTTCATGCGAAATATTGATGGATTTCCCCAATTATTTGAATTTGATTTAAATGGAAAAACAACCAAACAAATTACTTCATTTTATGGGGGGATTTCTTCGCCGGTATTTTCCGATGATTATTCATTCTTGATATTTTCTGCCGAGGTTTATCCTGATTGTGGCGCTGACCAAGAATGTAACAAAGTAAATTCTGATGGAAGTTCAGATGGTCCAATTCAGGCATATTTAGCAGATGAGTTATTATACCGTCATTGGGATTTTAATATAGAAGGAAAATATACACATACTTTTCTGTTTGATATTAAAAAAAATGAATATACTGATTTAACTCCGGGAAAATACCACACACCGATTTTTATGTTAGGAGGAGGAATTGGTTTTGCAATCTCACCTGAAGGAAATGAAATTGCATTGGTTTCAAATAGAGAAAAAGATCAAGCCTCGACAACAAATGCTGATATTTGGACTTACTCAATCCAAAATCAAACTCTTAAAAATATTACAGGAGCTAATAAAGCATGGGATGGAACACCGATTTATTCCCCCAATGGAAAATATTTAGCTTATCGAAAACAATTAGTTCCCGGTTTTGAAGCAGATAAATTTCGAATCGCATTACTCAACAGAGAAACTGGTGAGAGCAAGATAATTACTGAGTCATTTGATAATTGGGTTAATGATTTCATCTGGTCACATGATTCAAAGTCAATTTACTTTAGCGGCGATGTAAAAGGTTACACTCCAATTTATAAGTATGATATTGAAAAATCGACAACTGAAAAAATTTCAGAAGACTTAGTTCATGGTGGTTACAGTCTAAGTAGAGATGGTAAAAAACTATTTTATAACAAAAGAGCAATGCATCTTCCGGTTGAAATTTATTCGTTTGATATTGAAAGTAGAGTTGAAAAGAAATTAACAACCTTTAATGAAGCACTCGTAAACGAAATTAATTTTATTCCGGCTGAACAAATGTGGATTAAAGGGAGTAATAATAAACCGGTACATGTATTCTTAGTTAAGCCACACAATTTCGAACCATCAAAAAAATATCCTTTAGTAATAAATGTACATGGCGGTCCGCAAAGTCAATGGATGGATGCTTTTCGAGGTGATGCACAATTGTATTCCGGTTATGGTTATGTGGTGGCTTTTCCAAATCCGCATGGTTCAACAGGTTATGGTCAAGAATATACTGATGCAATCAGCGGAGATTGGGGTGGAAAAGTTTATGAAGATGTTTTGGTTGTTATAGACGAATTAGCAAAATTACCTTTTATTGATGAAGAGAGAATCGGAGCTATGGGCTGGTCCTATGGTGGTTATATGATGAATTGGCTTCAAGCTAAGAGTCCAAACAAATTTAAATGTTTTGTTTCAATGATGGGCTTATATAATCTTGAATCATTTTATGGAACTACAGAAGAGTTATGGTTCCCTGAATGGGATTTGAAGGGGACACCTTGGAATTCAGACTTATACAAGAAATTCTCCCCGTCAAATTTTGTTGAAAATTTCTCCACTCCAACATTAGTAATCTCAGGTGAGAAAGATTTTAGAGTTTCATTCAACCAAAGCTTAGAATACTTCACTGCACTCCAAAAAAAGGGGATAGATTCTCGCTTAATAATCTTTAAGAATGATGGACACTGGCCAAGTAACATCAAGTCAATGCCTTTGTATTATAATTCCCATCTTGAGTGGTTTCATAAGTATTTAGGAGGAGAAAAAGCTCCGTATGATTCCGAACTAATGGTGAGAAATAAAGCATACTGAAAATAAAAAAACCGGATTCACTCCGGTTTTTTTTTATTCTAAATATTTCCGTTGAAATTTAATTTATGAAGTCGTTCATTTCCTGATGAGTAACGATCGAATAAACTTTTTGCAGTTTGAGAAGGTGTAAACACGTTATAATTTGTTCTTGGTTGATAGAATGCCTTTTTTTGCTCTAAATTTAGTACTGCAGGTCTCTCTTCAACTATCTGATGATTTAAAACTTGAAATCGCTCACGAGGGGCAATTGCAGGTTGTTGCTTAACTACTTGTTGATGAACTTTGCGTTGTGGTACATAATAAGCTTGATCATTTTGAGCAGCATCCTTTGTATGAACACCACTAACTTTAACTTTGTGAGAAGTAGTTACAAATTGCTTAACAGGTGTAGGTTGTACATCAGAACGCTTTGGCATTTTTGCATTCTTAATCTTATATAGAAAATACGAAATAATCATAGATAGACCCACAAAACCTGCAAATACGACTAGCGCAAGTTTGATTATTGGTATTAATTCCATTTTTTTTATCCTTAATTACGTGTTATGAATTTGGCTAAGTTAATCAAAAGCTGTGCCAATTCGAATTAACTCGAAAATTCAAATATTTCAGAATATTTTGCGTATAGAATTGAGAGATAGTTTCATAATGAGACACACACTAAAAATCTCAGAAACCTTGTATGAAACTTAAAATATAAATCTCAAAGACAAAAATTGCATTTCAAAAATGATTTATTTATTTTAACTGCTTGATTTTTAATAACTTAAGATACTTAAAGGATTAGTAATGACTAAAGCGGATCTGGTTGATATTGTTGCTCAGGGAACAGGTTTAACAAAACTTGAAACTGAAGCAGTAATAGAAGGATTTTTTAATAGTGTAATTGAATCCTTAAAAAATGGTAAAGGAATTGAGATTAGAGGATTCGGAACTTATAAAGTAAAGAAAAAGAATGCTCGATTTGCTCGCAATCCCAAAACAGGTGAAAAAGTTTTCGTCCCTGAACATTTTGTCCCGGTATTCAAATTTTCAAAGGACTTAAAAGTTTCAGTTGATGGTGGAATGAAAGAACAAATAGGTTAAAATGTCGTTAGTTTGTAATCAGTGTAATTTCCAGTTACAGGAAGATTTTGCTTTTTGTCCTAAATGTGGAGCTGAACTAACAATTGAGCCCTCAGACAGAGAGATTGTTATCACTAAAGTCTTTTCAGAAGTACAAGAATTTGCATTATGTTCGGATTGCGGTGCTGAGAATAAAGTTTCAGTTTCTTTTTGTGAGTGGTGTGGAATAAAATTAGATAATCCAAAAATTGTTCAACACACCATTGAAAAGAAATCGAATTTAAAACCTGGCGATGAAATTAAGTCCGAGAAACCTAAAATTCCGGTCGTGGATAATGTTAAGAAGAAATCCTCACATAAGAAAAAAGATTCTTCGATTAAAATTCAAAAATCATCATCAAATTCAAATTACAAAAGTATAGATGATAAAAAATTATTTGGAGTAATAGCAATCGTAATTGTTTTGGGGATTGTGATATTATACTCAGCCGGAGTGTTCGATTCACATAAAGTTGAGAGTAGTGTTAATTCACAACCCCCTCAAGGGGAACAAAGTCAGTCTGTTGATTTGAACAATCTTCAAAAAATAAATCAACTTAGAGATATTGTTAATAATAATCCTGAAAATTATTCGGCGATGTTAGATTTAGCCCATTTATTGATGGATTCCAGAATTTTCGGTGAAGCAATAGATAACTACAAAAAGTATCTAGAAAAAAATCCAAATGTTCCTGATGTTCTTGTTGATATGGGAGTTTGTTACTTCGAGTTAAAACAATACGATGATGCAATCAAGTATATGGAACAAGCGATTAAGACCAATCCGATGCATCAGATTGGGCATCTTAATTTGGGAGTTGTAAATTTATCAAAAGGGAATGTTGAAGTTGCAAACAAATGGTTTCAGAAAGCAATTGAAATTAATCCCGGAACAGAAATAGCTCAACGAGCGCGACATTTATTAGAATCACATTAAAAAATTAAATGAATTGGAGGAAAAATGCCTTGCGGACGTAAAAGAAAACGCCATAAAATGTCTACCCATAAAAGGAAAAAAAGACTTAGAAAAAATAGACATAAAAAGAAATTAAGATAGTCTCGACTTCTTAAATTTTGAAGCCAGCTTAGCTCAGTTGGTAGAGCAATTCATTCGTAATGAATAGGTCGCCGGTTCGAATCCGGCAGCTGGCTCTTTGGGGTGCAGAATGATTATTCTGCACTTTTTTATTTTATTTCAGTTTGTACATCTATATATACAAACCGTCTTTAATCATTTAAATAAAAAAACCTTTCACTTATATTGTAATAATAAAAATTTGCTTATATATGTATTATCGAAAACTCCATAAAACCGTTGAAAAAATTTCTTCAAAATTCTACGCTAATGAAGAGGAAATGTTAATCTCCGTATTAAATGAGCTAATCACTGATGATTCAACCGCTATTAGCGGGGGAAGAATTTGGAAATTAATTCCCGAGAAAAAAGGTTACGGCCTCGCATATCAGAATGGTAAAATTGAACCTATCAATGATGATTTTATTGTCCAGCTTAAGGATTATCCTTTATTCGATTTGTTTCTAAAAGAACGAACAATCTTCGGACATGAAACCAATCATGTATTAAGAAAGAAGGGGATATTTAAGTATGCGGCATCAGCCGTGGGGAACCGAACTAAAATTGATAACATGTCTTATTATGAGTATATCTTAGCAGTAAATTCGAGCGACCTAACAACAGAGTTCAAGTATTCGTTGAATATTATTGCTACAGTCTTAACTTCAAAAATTAAACAATGGAGAACTGCCTCAAGTCAGAAGTATCTAAAAGCAGATTTGGATAGAGCGCGAGAACTTCAAAAAAGCATTTTACCGCAGCATGAGTTCAATTATTTTGATTATGAAATTTACGGTGCTACGATTCCTGCAGAAATAATCGGAGGTGATTTTTTTGATTATCTTGATATCGGAGAAGATAAAGACCGCCTTGGTATTGCACTTGGTGATGCAGCTAGTAAAGGAATAAGTGCAGCTGCAGAAGCGATGTATATCTCCGGAGCAATTCGAATGGCAACCACGTTCGAAATAAAAATTTCAACACTTATGAAGAGGATGAATCGTCTTGTAAATAAGATTTTTAGTGATGACAGATTTAGTACTCTTTTTTATGGCGAATTAACTCGGGATAAAAATGGATTATTCATTTATTCAAATGCAGGGCACAATCCTCCATTGTTTCTAAAAAAAAATTCTAATGAAATTCATTTCCTAAATCCAACCGGACCTGTGTTAGGTCCTGCACCAAAAGCAGTCTATTCGACTGAAGCAATTAATTTTCATCATGGAGATATATTATTAATTTACTCTGATGGAATGACTGAAGCAGCTGATAACAATTATGATTTCTATGGTGAAGAAAAAATTGTTGAGTTGTTACTGAAGCATAGAAATCAAAGTCCAAGAGAAATCGCCTTACGTTTGATTGAAGAAGTTTTGATCTTCGAAAAAGATGGTCAATACTCAGATGATAAGACAGTCGTTGTAATAAAAAAAATTAAGTAGAATAGTTTTACATGGGAGAAATATTATGCTACAATCAATAAATCCTTTCAATAACGAACTGTTAAGAGAATATAATGAACATACAACTGAAGAGATAATTGAAATTATAGATTTAACTCATCAAGCATATTTGGTTAATTTAAAATCTTCTTTTGAAGAGCGCTCAGAAAAAATGTTAACGGCCGCTGAACTATTAAGGTCACAACGAGAAGAATTATCAATCCTGATGACTCAAGAAATGGGGAAACCAATAATTCAATCAAGAGCGGAAGTAGATAAATGTGCTTGGGTCTGTGAGTACTATGCTAAGAATGCTGCAGATTTTCTTTCTGATGAAATAGTTGAAACTGATGCAACAAAGAGTTTTATAACCTATAATTCAATTGGAATTGTATTAGCAGTTATGCCATGGAATTTTCCATTTTGGCAAGTGTTTAGATTTGCCGCACCAAATATAATGGCCGGTAATGCGGGATTGTTAAAACATGCTTCAAATGTCTCTGGGTGTGCACTTGCAATCGAAAAAATTTTTGAAGAAGCCGGATTTGAAAAAAATCTTTTTAGGACAATATTAGCTTCTTCTTCAAAAGTTAAAGCTGTAATTGAGAATCCCAAAATAAAAGCGGTTACATTAACAGGGAGTACTCCAGCCGGAAAAAGTATTGCATCAACTGCAGGTAATGTTCTAAAGAAAACCGTATTAGAGCTTGGTGGAAGTGATCCATATGTAATCTTAAAAGATGCAGACTTAGAGCAAACTGTAAATGCATGTGTTATAGCTAGACTTATTAATGGAGGACAAAGCTGTATCGCAGGAAAAAGATTTATTGTCGTTGAAGAAATTTATGATGATTTTGTTTCTCTTTTTTGTGAAGTTATGAAATCAAAAAAAATGGGTGATCCGATGAACGAAGTTAACGACCTTGGACCACAAGCTAAAACTGAATTGCGTGATGAACTTCACCGGCAAGTCTTAAAAAGTATCGAAATGGGTGCCCAAAAATTATTAGGAGGATTTATTCCTGACCATGCCGGTGCATTTTATCCCCCCACAATCCTAACAGATGTTAGACCCGGAATGCCGGCATATGATGAGGAGTTATTTGGACCTGTTGCATCTGTTATCAAAGCTATAGATCAAGAAGATGCAATCAGAATTGCAAACGATACTCCATTTGGTTTGGGAGCCGCTGTCTTCTCACAAAATTTAGCTCTTGCAGAATCAATCGCAAAAAATAATATTAATGCAGGTTCTTGTTTTATTAATACATTTGTGAAATCTGATCCCCGTTTACCTTTTGGTGGTATCAACGAATCCGGTTATGGACGTGAACTTTCTCCTTTTGGAATAAAAGAATTTGTAAATATTAAGACTGTTTTTATTAAATAATTTGTGGAAAACATATACTGAATGAAATTTAATACTCAAGATATTTCTACCGAAAAGCTAATTGAATTATACCGTTCCCTTCTTCTTCCACGGTTGATTGAAGAAAAGATGCTGAATCTTTTGCGTCAAGGAAAAATATCAAAATGGTTCTCCGGCATTGGTCAAGAAGCTATTTCAGTTGGTGCTGTTAGCGCACTTTATCCCGATGAATTTGTGCTTCCACTAATAAGAAATCTTGGAATTTTTACCGGTCGGAATATTCCATTACAAAAACTATTTTCACAATTTCAAGGAAAGAAAAACGGTTTTACTAAGGGGAGGGATCGGTCATTCCATTTTGGTTCCCTCGAACATTATATTGTTGGTATGATCTCACATCTCGGTCCACAACTTGCAGTTGCTGATGGAATTGCATTGTTCTCCAAATTGAAAAATGAACGGAAAGTTACAATTGTTTTCAGCGGAGACGGTGGTACGAGTGAAGGTGACTTCCACGAAGGACTTAATTTAGCTGCTGTTTGGGATTTACCGGTAATTTTTATTGTTGAGAATAATGGTTATGGATTATCAACTCCCTCGCAAGATCAATTTCGATGCAAATTTATTGCTGATAAAGGAATTGGTTATGGAATGGAATCGGTTATTGTTGATGGGAATAATGTCGTTGAGGTTTATTCAACAATAAAAAAATATGCTGAAGAAATAAGACAAAAACCACGACCGATTTTAATTGAAGCCTTAACCTTTAGAATGAGAGGGCATGAAGAGGCCTCAGGAACCAAGTATGTACCAAAACATCTCTTTGAGGAATGGAAACAAAAAGACCCAATTCAAAATTTCGAACAATTTTTATTATTAGAGAAATTAATTTCTCAAGTAGAAATTGAAAAAATTCGAAATGAAATATCTGATCAAATTAATACTGCCTGGGATTCAGCTGAAGATGAAGAATCAATCACTCCAAGTCTTGATGAAGAATTATCCGATGTATACAAATCAAATAAGTTTTCAATTACTTATCCAAATAGTGATTCAAAGTCAGAGAAGAGATTTATTAATGCTATCTCGGATGCCTTAAGTAGCGCAATGAAAAAGTTTCCTGAACTTATTTTGATGGGACAAGATATTGCTGAATATGGAGGTGCTTTTAAAGTTACTGATGGATTTGTAAAAGTTTTTGGTAAAGAGAGAGTACGAAATACTCCACTATGCGAATCAGCAATTATTGGAGCTGCTATGGGTTTTTCAATAAAAGGAGGAAAAGCAGTTGTAGAAATGCAGTTCGCAGATTTTGTTTCAAGTGGATTCAATCAAATAGTTAATAATCTTGCAAAACTTCATTACAGATGGGGGCAAAATGCAGATGTTGTTGTTAGGATGCCTACCGGTGCGGGTGTCGGTGCAGGTCCTTTTCATTCTCAATCAAACGAAGCATGGTTTACACACACACCAGGCTTAAAAATTGTTTATCCAAGTAATCCATTTGATGTAAAAGGGTTGTTACTCGCAGCAATTGAAGACCCAAATCCGGTTATGTTTTTTGAACACAAAGTATTGTATCGTTCTATGAGCGATACGATTCCCGATGATTATTATACTCAAGAAATCGGAAAAGCTCGTTTAGTACATGAGGGGAATGATATTTCGATTATTACTTACGGCATGGGTGTTCATTGGGCAGAAGAAGCTATTCGAAAGATTGGAAATATTTCCGCTGACTTAATTGATTTGAGAACTCTGTTACCTTGGGACAAAGAGACAGTTTTCAATAGTGTGAAGAAAACAGGTAAATGTATAATATTGCATGAAGATTGTCTAACCGGAGGACTTGGTGGGGACATCAGTGCTTCAATTAATGAAAATTGTTTTGAGTTTTTAGATGCGCCCATTTTTAGAGAAGGTTCTCTCGATACACCTGTTCCATTTTCTATCGAATTGGAGCATCAGTTTTTGCCAAAAGAGCGTTTTTTCAAAAAGCTTGTAAAACTGATTGAGTATTGATTTTGAACTTAAATAAGCATTATAAATTTTTCCTTGTTGCTTCATTTATCATGTCAATCTCATTTTTTTCTGTTTCCAGAAATAGATTCAAAAATTTTGACGATATAAGTTTTATAACTGTTTCAGAAATTGGAAGAAATGATTCAGAATATATCTCCAAGAACCAATATTCTATTGATGTCCTTCATTATGATATATACTTAAAACTCGATGTTAATTCTAAAATAATAGATGGATTAACAATCATTAAACTTTATTCCCCGATTAAGGATATTGACACAATTGTCTTAAATTTTTATGACAACATGAAAATCAGTTCACTTAGCATAAATAATAGGAGCGTAGATTTTAATCAATCAAATAATAAAATCTTTATTCCACATAAATTGATAAATAGTGATACTGTTTCTGTTCTGATAAAGTATCATGGGACTCCAAAGAGAGTTGGGCTTTCAGGTTTTGTTTTTGGAAGTATCAATGGAAACTCATTAGTATATAATATTAATGAGCCCGAACACGCATCTTCATGGTTTCCGTGTAATGATATTCCGAGTGATAAAGCCTTGCTGGATATGAGAATCGAAAATTCAAAGAAGTTCATATCTGTATCAAACGGAAAACTTATTTCTGAAAACGAAACTGATTCAACAAGGATATTTCATTATAAAACTTTTTATCCTATATCCACTTATTTGATATCAGTCTATTCTTCTGAATATTCAGTATTAAAAGATTACTACATTAATTCTCAAAAAGATACCTTACCATTATTCTACTATGTACTTCCTGGACAAGAAGAAAAGGCGAAAATAGATTTTGAAGAACATCCTTCAATGTTACGGTTTTTAAGTGATACATTTGGAGAGTATCCATTTATGAAAGAAAAGTATGCAGTTGCCGTTTTTCTTTGGCAGATGGGAGCGATGGAAAACCAAACAGTAACGGGATTAGGTTCAAATTTCATAACCGGGAAAAAATTTTTTAATGATATGCTATTGCACGAATTAGCTCATCATTGGTGGGGAAACTCGGTTGCTCCAAAAGAGTGGAAAGATATTTGGTTAAATGAAGGTTTTGCTACTTATTCTGAAGCACTTTATAACGAGTGGAAATTTGGTGAAACAGTTCTTACAAATGAGATGAACAAAATCAAACAAGATTTTAGTGGAATAGTTTACGACCCTAAAAACCTTTTTGGTAATTTAGTTTATAATAAAGGAGCTTGGATTTTACACATGTTGAGAAGAGAAGTCGGAGACTCAACTTTTTTTCTTATGTTAAATAAATATCATAAATTGTATCAATATTCTTCTGCTTCAACTTCTGATTTTATACATATTGCTGAAGAAACTTCCAAATTGGATTTGTCATTATTTTTTAATCAATGGTTGTTCAATGATTTTGGTTTTCTTAACATAATTTATGATTATAAAGTGAAGCAAGTTAATGATAAATTTGTTGTTGAGTTATTTATCGACCAAGTAGAATTGGATAAACCTTACAATTTTCCGCTTGATGTTCAATTTGAATTCAATAATCACAATATTGAGAAAACTATGAGAATTGATAAGATGAATAATAAATTTGAATTCGAGTTTGCTGAAAAACCAATTGCCATCAAACCGGATTCAAAAGGTTGGTTGTTGGCAAATATTTCAAAAAAGAAAAGTGACAAGTGAATTGAGTAAAGCTTATTATTTTATTTCAGATATTCATTTGGGCCTTGAAGGAGCTGAGCGAGAGAAAAAGAAGGAGTCATCGCTAGTTAAACTTTTATATTCGCTTAAAAATAAGGATTGTGAGCTTTTCATAGTTGGTGATTTATATGATTTCTGGTTTGAGTACCGTAGAGTTTATCAAAAAGGTTTTTACCGTACACTCACAGCATTGAATGATTTAGTAATAAGTGGAGTAAAAATTCATTACCTGATTGGTAATCACGATTTTATGCATCGAGATTTTTTTGAAAATGAAATCGGAGTTGAGTTGTATGATGATGGTGGTTTTTTCACTCTTAACGGAACAAAGTTTTTTATCGCTCATGGAGATGGCTTAGTTCAAAACGATTTAGGATACAGAATTCTAAAAAAAGTTCTCCGGAATAAGTTTGTTCAGGAACTTTATTCATGGCTTCATCCGGATATTGGAATTAAAATTGCCAGTGGAACAAGTAAGTCAAGCAGAGAATATACCACCGGCAAAGACTACGGTGAAGCCGATGGTCTTTTAAGTGCTGCTCAACAAAAGATAGAAGAAGGTGCGGAATACGTCATCTTCGGACATCTTCATCAACGCCAAAATATTAAGTATAAAAATGGCAGATATATAAATCTTGGTTCGTGGTTGGAAAAACCATGTTATGGAATTTTTCATGAAAATAATTTTCAGATAGTTGATTGGGAATAATATGAGTTCTAACACCAAGCAAAATAAACCGATGAAAGTGTCATTCACAAAAAGGCATCCATTTTTGGTAGTCTCTGTTATCATAATCTTCATATTGGTATTAGGAGGTTTTTCTTACTATGTAATTGATGGTCTGCCACCCCTCTCTGAATTAGAAAACCCGAAACCACAATTAGCAAGCAAAGTTTATACTATCGATGGGGAGTTGCTTGGGCAGTTTTACATCGAAAACCGCATTGAAACGGATTACGATAGTATTCCACAACATTTTATACATGCACTAATCGCTACTGAAGATAGAAAATTTTTTGATCATTGGGGTGTGGATGTAGATAGATTTATTAAAGCTATGATTAAAAATATTTTCACCTTCTCACGTGAAGGAGCAAGTACTTTAACACAACAATTAGCAAAAAATCTATACTCTTTGAAGGGGACTAAAGAGACAACGTTTGATACTGCAGTAAGAAAGATTCGAGAATGGATCACAGCCATTCAAATTGAAAGGACATACACAAAGAAAGAAATAATGGAACTTTATCTCAATGTTTCTTTTCTTGGAAAAAGCGCTTATGGAATTGAAACCGGGGCAAAAACATATTTCGATAAACATGCGAAAGATCTTACTATAACAGAATCAGCATTGCTCGTAGCTCTATTAAAATCACATGTATTTTATGATCCGGTGCGTCGCCCCGAAAATTCTTTACGCAGAAGGAATCTTGTTCTCTATAATATGATTGAGCCGGGCTACCTCACCTTAGATGAATATAACAGATTGAAAGAAGAACCAATTGTTTTAGCCGGCGGAAACACAATCAAAATTAGTAGTGAAGCCCCACATTTTATGGAATATATCAGACAACAAATGTCTGCAATGTCTGAAAAATATGGTTATGATTTGTATCGTGATGGATTAAGTATCTATACAACTCTTGATTTAAGGATGCAACGAATTGCAAATAAAGTTGCTTCTGAGCATTTAAAGGAATATCAGCAATTATTCAATAAGAATTGGAACTGGGATAGATATCAAAAAATTCTAAATTCGTTGGTCGATAAAGCAATTAAATCATTGCCTGAGTATCGGGAAGGCTCTCCATCTGATAGGGCACTGCTCATCAATAGATTATCAAATGATAAAAACTTTGTTGATTCAGTTAAAAAAGTTGAGGAAACGATTCAGACAGGATTCGTTGTCTCCGACCCGCACAACGGAGAGATTCGAGCAATGGTCGGTGGAGAAAATCAAGAATTCTTTTATGGATTGAATCACGTTACCCAAATAAAACGGCAACCGGGATCATCATTTAAACCTCTCATTTATGCACAAGCAGTTGAAAATGGATTCTATCCTGCATTTGCTTTATTGAATCAAAAGTTTGATTATAATGGGTGGTCGCCATCTAACGCTGATAATGAGTACACAGGATATATGACACTCCGAGAAGCGTTGGCTAAATCAGTTAACGTAGTTGCAGGTAGATTGACTATTGGTGAATACGCTCCCCCTGAACAGGTAATACGTTTAGCTAGAAAGATGGGCATTTCTGCAGAAATACCTCCATATCCATCTATCGCTCTTGGAACCGCAGAAATTTCACCCCTAGAGATGAATTCAGCTTTTGGTGTTTTTGCAAACGGTGGAATTTACGTAAGTCCAATTTCTATTCTGAAAATTGAAGATAGAAATGGAATTGTGATTGATGAATTCAGACCGGAATTCCGTGAAGCCATGTCGGCTGAAACTGCAGGAATTATTGCTAACATGATGCAAGATGTTCTTAATTATGGTACCGGTGGAGGAGTTCGTCGATATTTTCATAGACCGGCGGCGGGCAAAACCGGTACAACTCAGGATTTTGCAGACGCATGGTTTGTAGGCTATACACCACAATTGGTTGGGTGTGTTTGGGTCGGATTTGACGATAGGAGAGTAAAATTTAATGGATGGTTCGGACAAGGTGCAAAAGCGGCGATGCCAATTTGGGCAAAATTTATGGCAGAGTATTATAAAGAATTTAATCCTACTCTCGAATATTTTAAACTTCCCGAAGGAGTTGAAAATAGACAATTTTGCAAAGAATCTATCAACCGAGGTGAGATGAGATTGGCTACTGAAAATTGTCCTTCAAAGGTAACTGATATAGTCAGTGTAAAAAATTTACCTTCGACTTGCATAATTCATAGCGGAGATCGAACAATTCAAACTGATCGTGGGAGTGGTTGGTAAGCGATTTTTCAACGTAATTAAATTTCGTATTTTTGAATATAAAATTGCCCGGATGGCGGAATTGGTAGACGCGCTAGTTTCAGGAGCTAGTTCGCATTAGCGGGTGGGGGTTCGAGTCCCCCTTCGGGCACATAAAAGATGGCAACAAATTTTAATATCGACGATGCATACACCAAAGCTATTAAATTAGCTAAGTCTCACTATGAAAATTTCCCGGTTATTTCGTTTCTTGTTCCTAAAGAATTAAGAAAACATATCGCAATAATCTATTGGTTCGCAAGAACTGCAGATGATTTTGCTGATGAAGGTGATTTTTCACTAGAAGAAAAAATATCATTTCTTGAGAAATTTGAAATGAGATTTTTAGATACAATCAACGGGAAATTTGAAGCAGATTATGATGCTGCACTTTTTAATACAATTAATCAATTCAACCTTGAAGTTAAATTGTTTCTTGATTTAATTTCAGCTTTTATACAAGACAACAAAGTTAATCGATATAAAACAATTGAAGATGTTCTTGATTATTGTTCGAGGTCAGCTAATCCTATAGGTAGATTACTTCTTCAGCTATTTGGTCTTACTAAAAATCATATGCTGATAAGTAGTGATAAAATCTGTACAGCGTTACAATTGACAAACTTTTTGCAAGATATTTCAATTGATTCTAAAAAGGGAAGAATTTATATTCCGCTCGAAGAATTAGAGTTTTACAAAGTTTCTGAATCGCAATTTCTATACGGCACTTTAGATGAAAATTATAAAGCTCTTTTGCAATTTCAGATTAAGAGAGCAAGCGAATTATTCCAATTAGGTTACGACCTAATTCCACACTTACAAGGTTTATTTAAATACGAGATATTGCTAACCATCAAGGGTGGTGAAACAATATTAAAAAAAATTGAGCTCAATAATTATGATGTTTTTAATAGCAGACCAACAATAAGTAAGTTCGAAGCATTTAAAATATTTATTTCTATGTTTAGAAGATGAGTAACGAATCAGCAAAAGAAATATCAAAAAAGAGCAAAAGCAGTTTTTACTATGCTTTTAGTCTTCTTCCATCACATAAAAGAGATGCGATGAATACTGTTTATGCTTTTTGTCGGAAGACTGATGATATAGTTGATGAAGGTGTTGACTCACCTGATCAAAAATATTTACACCTACTAAAATGGCGACGTGAACTTGAGAAAGCATTTAATAATGAATCTGAATTTTCACTTCTGAATAAAACCGCATCAACAATAAGTCAATTTAAAATTCCCATTGAACATTTTTTTGATTTAATCAAAGGAATGGAAATGGACCTTAGTAAAAATCGATATCAAAACTTTGAAGAGCTTAGAACTTATTGTTATAGAGTTGCTTCGACAGTCGGTTTAATGTGTATTGAGATTTTCGGTTACAAACATTCATCCGCAAAAGTTTTTGCCGAGAATCTGGGAATTGCTCTCCAATTGACTAACATAATTCGTGATGTTGCCAAGGATGCAAAGAACAATAGAATTTATATTCCACAAGACGAAATGAATCTATTTCATTATTCAGAAGAGGATTTATTAAACTCAAAGTATAATTTGCATTTTATCAATCTGATGGAATTTCAAGCGGAAAGAGCAAAATCATATTTTGATAAAGCCACTGCTATGCTTAATCTTGATGATAAAGCTTCGATGTTTGCTGCACGCGCCATGCAACATATCTATTACAGAATCTTGGAGAGAATAATTCAGGAGAAGTATGATGTTTTCAATAAAGATATCTCCATATCAAAATTTGAAAAAGTAGGTATATCACTTGGAGTTTGGGCAAAATATAGTCTTGTCTATAGATGAAAAAATGTCTTGTTATCGGTGGGGGAATTGCCGGATTATCTGCCGCTACTTATCTAATAAAAAATAATTTTCAAGTCGAACTGATTGAAGCCTCTCCCAAGTTAGGAGGAAGAGCTTACTCCTTTTCAGATAAAGTAACAAATATAACTCTCGACAATGGTCAGCATATTTTAATGGGTTGTTACGATGAGACGTTAAAATTCCTGAAAATGATTGGTTCATACAATCAATTGAAACTTCACAAATATTTAGATGTCTCTTTTATTGATGAGCAACAAGCTGAATATAATCTGAAAGCGAATTTATTTTTCTATCCATTGAATATCCTATCGGCATTACTAAAATATTCAGCATTGAGTTTAGATGAACGAATTAGAGTGATTTTATTTGCAATAAAATTGTTTTTTACCAATCCTGATTCAATAAAAGAAGAAAATATTAAACAATGGTTATTTAAAAATCTTCAGACTGAAAAAATTAATAAAGCATTATGGGAAATAATTGCTGTTGGAGCCTTAAATAGTAGTCTTGATAAATCCTCACCAAAAATATTTGCAAGTATCCTTAAAAAAATATTCTTCAGTGGAAATTTTAGCTCAACGATTGTCTTACCTAAAGTCGGTTTGAGTGAATTATTCTGCGTACCAACTGAAATATTTTTTGATGAGACTAATAATAAAATAGTTTATTCAGAGAAATTGATGGAAGTCAGTATCGAAAATGAAAGAGTTATTAAAGTACAAACTAGTAAAAGAGAAATAACTGATTTTGATTATTTAATACTCGCTGTACCGTTTTTCGGAATAGAAAAAATTGTCGGTTTACCTGTTGATCTTTATTCGGTAGGAAAAGGGTTAAGCTACTCTTCAATTGTAGGATGCCATATTTTCATCAAGGATTTCCAACTTGAAAAAGATTTCTATGCTCTGCTTAATTCAACCGTTCATTGGGTGTTTAATCACAAATCTCATTTAACAATTGTAATTAGCGATTCAGATTATCTTATCAGTAAAAGTAATGAGGAAATAAAGAGAATTATTTTTACAGAATTGCAAAAGTATTTGGGATTAGAAGAATTAAATATTTTAAGTAGTAAAATTATAAAAGAAAAAAGAGCAACTTTTATTCCTGATCAAAAATCAATTAAAGTTCGTCCATCAGTAAAAACATCGGTTTCAAATCTTTTACTTGCAGGTGATTGGATTCAAACAGAACTTCCAGCCACGATAGAATCTGCTGTTTTGAGCGGACGCTTAGCTGCAGAAACCATAGTTATCGAAGATGAAAATTAGTGTGCGTCCAACCAATTGTCTCCTACGCCCGTCTCAGCAGTTAAAGGCACTTTCAAAGGGAATGCTGTTTCCATCTTTTCTTTAATTAAATTTTTCACTTCATCCAATTCATGAAGAGGAACATCAAAAACGAGTTCGTCATGCACTTGTAACAACATTTTTGTTTTTAGTTTCTCTTTAGTGAGTTCATTAAAAATGTTAATCATCGCAATTTTTATCATATCCGCCGCTGTTCCCTGGATAGGCATATTAATAGCTGCTCTCTCTTCAAATTGTTTAAGGACAAAGTTATTGCTGTTAATATTTCTAAGAAATCTTCTTCTACCAGTTAGCGTTTCAGCAAATCCTTTTTCTCTTGCTAGAGCAATCGATGAATCCATGTAAGATTTTACTTTTGAAAAAGTTTTGAAATAAGTGTCAATTATTTCTTTAGCATGTGATTGAGGAATACCTAAACGATTTTTCAATCCAAATGCTCCAATACCATACAATATTCCAAAATTAACCTCTTTAGCTTTTCGCCTCATATCAGAAGTGACTTCATTCTGTGTAACGCCAAAAACGAGCGCCGCTGTTGACCTATGTATATCTTCGTTATTTATAAAAGCTTGAGTTAAAGTTTCATCACCGCAAATACTCGCCATAATCCTTAATTCAATTTGGCTGTAATCTGCACTTAACAAAACATGATTTTTATCTGAAGGAACAAATGCTTTTCTAATTTCTTTTCCAAGTTCTGTTCTGATAGGAATGTTTTGAAGATTGGGATTATTACTTGACAATCTTCCCGTTGACGCTATAGTTTGATTGTATGAAGTATGTACTCGACCTGTGAGTGGGTGAATCAAATTTGGAAGAGCATCGCTATAAGTGGATTTTAGTTTTGAAACTTGTCGATAATCCAGAATGCTATCAATAATCGGGTGTTCACCTCTTAATGCTTCAAGAGCTCGTGCATCGGTAGAAAAACCTGTTTTAGTTTTCTTCCCGGTTTTTAGTCCGAGTTTGTCATAAAGAATTTTTTGCAATTGAGAAGGAGAATTAACGTTAAAATTCTCACCGGCAAGATCAAATATTTTGGAAGAATAATCTGTCATTAATTTTTCTAAATCTTTACTCAAAAAGTTTAGCATTCCTTTATCCACTCGAATCCCTGTTCTTTCCATATCTTCAAGAACTAATACAAGTGGGAACTCTATAGTATAAGCAACTTTCTCAAGATTATCGGATTCAATTATTGATTCAAGTTTTTTGTACAATTGAAAAGTTATATCTGCATCTTCGCAAGCATAATCAGATAATGAATTAATATTCACGTCGAAAATAAGATCAGGGTTTTTCTTAATACCGATTAAATCTGAAAGAGGAATAGGTTTGTAATTAAGATACTTTTCGGAGAGGTCATCCATGCCATGCTTTTGGTCCGGGTCGATGACATAACTCGCAACCATTGTGTCGAAGTAAAAACTATTAACCTCAATTCCAATGCTTTTCAATACTGCAATATCAAATTTCCCGTTTTGACAGACTTTTTTAATATTTTTATGTTCAAAAATGGGTTTGAAAATATTCTTAAATTCATGAAGTGGTAATCTTTCTGATAAATCCTTTGCAAAAAAATCTTTTTGAGTATTCTCAGGATTTATAGCTACAAAAAAAGCTTCTGATTGATTTACACAAAATGATACACCGGCAATTGAAAGAGTAAAAGAGTCTAATGAATTTGTCTCAGTATCAAAAACAAATAAATCTGAGTTATGAAGTAATTCAGCTAATGATTTAGCATCTTTAACAGTAGTTATTAATTTATATTTTACATCATTGTTGTCAAATTGTTTAACAACTTCACTGTTTTCGGTAGTTTGTGATGGATTATTGACATAAATATTTACGACTCTATTGTAAAGAGATTTAAATTCTAATTCTGTAAAAATATCTTTGAGCTTGTCAAAATTCGGCTGTGTGAATTTTGCTTTTTCAATATCTATATCTATAGGAACATTAGTGATAATAGTTGCAAGTTCTTTCGATAGAAAAGCATCACTTCGAGAATTTTCCAATTTTGATTTAATTGATTTTGAATCAATCTCATTTAAGTGAGCAAAGATATTTTCAATTTCACCATACTTTTGAATTAGGGGTAAAGCTGATTTGGGACCTATCCCTTTAACTCCCGGAATAAAATCTGATGAATCCCCGATTAGCGCTAAATAATCAATCATTAGATTTGGCTTAAATCCATATTCATTTAGAACTTTATCAACATCATAAATCTCAAGCTCATCACCACTTTTACCTGGTTTTATCAATTTTACTGATTCAGTCACTAATTGAATATAATCTTTATCAGGAGTTATCATAAATGTTTCAATATTATTGTTGCTTGCAACTATTGAAGCAGTCCCGATGATATCATCGGCTTCATAACCCGGAAGCAAATAAAGTGGGATGTTGAGTGTCTGAATAATCTCATAAATTCTTTTAATCTGAGGAACCATATCTTCCGGCATTTCAGAGCGAGTAGACTTATAAAGTTCAAACTTTTCATGTCTGAAAGTTTTTTCTTTTGTATCTGAAGCAACTCCGATGTAATCCGGTCGGATATCTTCAATAATTTTTATCAGTTGAGTAATGAAGCCATAGACAGCAGAAGTTGGTTCACCGTTTTTAGTAATTAATGGTCGAGATGAGAAGGCGAAATATGCTTTGTAAGCTAACGCCATCGCATCAATAAGTACAAGTTTTTGTTTTTGCATAATATTAATCGGTCTTACTGAATAAGTTTACTGCAAGTTAAAACTGAAGTCATTGAAATCAAAATAAAGAAAGTTGCCATTTGAAAAATGGTGGTTCAATCTCGATTATGCGTTAATGATTTGGTTAGGAAACATCGATTTATTAACTTGTGGCTTATACTTCAATTTATGATTAATAAACTTGATGAAAATAAAACTACCTAAGCTGCATAATCAAATATTGATTGCACTTATTGCCGGAACACTCTTTGGTACTTTTTTCCATGTAGACCAAAACCTCCTAGTAGTAACTTATGGAAGCACAAAGAGTCTGAATTCTATTCACATCAAAGATTGGGAAAAGATTCAACTAGTTGTTTCGGATAATGAATCAGTAGATACACTTTCATATAACCAGAATAGTCAACTCGAAATTCTTTCGGTTTCAAAAAAAGTTCTCAAAGATAAAAAAGGAATTAGCCTTATAGCCGCTCATTCTTATGTGGATGGTGAGCTGTATCAGTTAAAAGAAGTTTCTGAAATAAGAAAAATCGAAAAAGAAAAAACTATTGCAACGAGTATCAAGTGGTTGGGGGATATATTTATACGATTGTTAAATATGATAGCTATACCACTGGTATTATCTTCATTAATTGTCGGTGCTGCGAGTTTAGGTGACATTAGAAAATTTGCACGTATCGGTGGAAGAACTATTTTGTTCTACATTTCAACTACAGCATTTGCAATAATAATTGGTTTAGTAATTGCAAATGTTTTTCAACCCGGTAATCAAATGCCTGCTGATACAAAGGATAGATTGATGTCAGTGTATCAAGAGGATATTGCAGAAAAAGTTCAGACTCAATTTGATTTCGATTTAACAAAAGAGATTGTAAATGTAATTCCCAGAAATCCTTTTGATGCAATGGCAAATAGCAACATGTTGCAAATCGTGTTTTTTGCAGTTGCGATTGGGATTGTATTGACGGTGATAAACAAATCAAAGGCAGAACCGGTAATTGCATTTTTTGATGGTTTAAGTGATGTAATGATAAAGATGGTGGACTATGTGATGATCATTGCGCCTCTTGGAGTTTTTGCACTAATCGCAGCAACAATAGGGGAATTTGGATTTGAAATCCTCGGCACATTAATTTGGTATGCTATAGCTGTCATTTTTGGGTTGGGTTTACAAATGTTTGGCGTATATGGACTGATTTTAAAATTATTTACTAAATTAAATCCTCTCCAATTTTTTAGAAGTATCAGACGTATTCAAACAATTGGTTTTAGTACAAGTTCGAGTGCTGCAACATTACCGGTAACTATGGAAGTGTGTAATGAGAATATTGGTATTTCAAAATCAATTACAAGTTTTGTTTTACCTCTCGGAGCAACAATAAATATGGATGGAACAGCTCTTTACCAAGGTGTTGCGGCAGTTTTTATCGCACAAGTGTTTGGATTTGAGCTAAACTTAACACAGCAATTAACAATTGTATTTACGGCGGTTTTGGCTTCAATCGGGACTGCACCGGTTCCCGGAGTTGGGATAATAATGTTAATAATAATACTACGATCAGTCGGCATACCTCAAGAAGGAATAGCATTGATTTTAGGAGTTGATAGAATTCTTGATATGTGTCGAACTGTAGTTAATGTAACAGGAGATGCAGTTGCAGCAACAGTTATAGCCACATCCGAAAAAGAAAATTTAGAATTTAAATCAGCATAATAATCATTAAGTAAATTTGTATAACTCGGAGTTTATCTATGTCGGAAAATAATAACAGAGAACAATGGGGCAGTAGAATCGGTTTGATTTTGGCTGTTGCAGGTAATGCTGTAGGATTAGGAAATTTCCTACGATTTCCGGTTCAAGCCGCTCAAAATGGTGGTGGTGCTTTTATGATTCCATATTTCATATTCTTTTTAATACTCGGAATCCCACTTATGTGGATTGAATGGGGTATTGGTAGGCATGGAGGAAGACACGGTCATGGAAGTGCTCCCGGAATGTTTCAACGATTATGGAAAAATCCGATAGCGAAGTATTTCGGAACTCTTGGGTTATTTATTTCTTTAGTGATTATGATTTATTACACTTACATAGAATCATGGACTCTTGGGTATAGTTTTTTTTCAATTACAAAAATGTATTTTGGTGAAACCTCCTTTGAGTCTATGAAAGATTTTCTTTACAGCTATCAAGGGAGAATGGTCGGCGACTTTTCTTCAGTTTGGACTTCTTACATTTTCTTAATGATTACATTCACTATTAATTTCTGGGTATTGTTGAGAGGAATTTCCAAAGGGATTGAAAAATTGGCAAAAATAGCAATGCCATTATTGTTTCTATTTGCAATAATTTTAGCCATACGTGTTTTCACTTTAGGGACTCCTGATCCCAATAATCCTGAGAATTCGGTTATGAATGGATTTGCATTTATTTGGAACCCCAATTTTGCATTACTCGAAAATCCATCAGTATGGTTAGCAGCAGCCGGACAAATCTTTTTTACGTTATCAGTTGGAATGGGGACTATTCATGCTTATGCAAGTTACTTAAAACCCAAAGACGATATTGCTTTATCTGCTCTCACAACATCAGCAACAAATGAATTTGCCGAAGTAATTCTTGGTGGCTCGATTGCAATTCCTGCTGCTGTAGCATTTTTTGGAGTTACGGTTACAACTCAAATTGCAATGGGAGGAGCTTTCGATTTAGGATTTGTTTCAATGCCACTAATTTTTAGACAAATTCCATTTGGTGAGTTTTTTGGATTTATCTGGTTCCTTCTTCTATTTTTTGCCGGAATTACTTCTTCTGTTGCGATGGGGCAGCCTGTCGTTGCATTCTTAGAGGAAGAACTTGGGATAACTAGGAAAAAAGCTGTGGGGATTTTAGCTATAGTAGTTTTTACGGCGGTTCAATTTGTAGTCTTCTTCCTGAAGTATGGATTTCTGAATGAGATGGACTACTGGGCGGGCACTTTCGGGTTGGTAGTTTTTGCTCTAATCGAAACCATTTTATTTATGTGGATCTATGATGGTGAAAAAGCTTGGGAAGAGATGAATTCCGGAGGAGATATAAAAATTCCAAGGGCATTTTTCTACATAATGAAATATGTAACACCGCTAGTATTAGTTACAGTAATGGGTTGGTGGTTTATCAATGATGCTTATCCAATACTAGTCTTAACCGGAGTACCGGTTGAGAATGTCCCTTATATCTGGGGGGCAAGAATTCTGATGATTGTGATTTTGTTAGGTCTATTTTTGATGGTTCGAAATGCTTGGAAAAGGAAAGAGGAATAATAATTTAAAATAGAGACGATAGGGTAATCCCATCGTCTCTATTTTTTCTGCCTAATTATTTCCCTGAAGTCTATTTAACTCATCTCTTAATTTTGCAGCACGCTCATATTCCTCAGCTTCTATAGCTTCTCTTAATTGATTTTGAATTGCTGATAATTTAGCTTCTTTTGTTTTCAATGGTTCAGAAACCTTATCAATCTCCTCGTCCGAAAATTCTTCGTTTGCATTTTGTTCATTAATCGGAACAAAACCTACTTGGTTTAGAATATCTTCATTAACATAGATTGGAACTTGAGCTCTTAGGGCAAGTGCAATAGCATCGCTTGGCCTTGAATCAATCTCATTTGTTAGTGATGATAGATCAAGTACAATTTTTGCATGATAAGTATTATTTATTAGATCAGTTATTTCCACATGTAAAATAGTAGCCCCAAGGTTTTCAATAATGTTTTTTATTAAATCGTGTGTCAGTGGTCGGGGCGGCTTATTTCCTTCTAATTCAGTTGCAATTGCAGTCGCTTCAAATTGACCAATTAAAATCGGAAATCGGCGAAGTCCAAATACTTCTTTTAGTAAAAGAGCATGAACTCCACCGGTGGGATTTGCAGAAATACCTATTATTTCGCATTCAACTTTGTGCAAAAGAAACTCCTTATTCTTTAACTTTTTTAATTTCTTCAGTTAAGACCGGAAGAATTTCAAAAAGATCACCTGCAATTCCATAATCAGCAACTGAAAATATTGGGGCATCTTTGTCTTTGTTGATAGCAACAATATATTTTGATGATGACATACCTGCCAAATGTTGAATTGCACCAGATATTCCACAAGCGATGTATAATGTTGGGGAGACGGTTTTTCCGGTTTGACCAACTTGTTCTCTATGTGGTCTCCAACCGGCATCAACAACTGCGCGTGATGCTCCTACAGCTGCACCCAAAGTTTCCGCTAAATTTTCAATCAAGCTGAAATTTTGAGCTTCTTTTAATCCTCTTCCACCGGATACAATTATATCTGCTTCAGCTACATCGAGTTTACCTTCTGATTTTTTTATCTCTGTTACTTTTGTTGATAAATTAGGACTACTAACATCATTAGTCTTGATGGATAATTCACTATTATCAGTAAATTCTGCCTTAAAAACATTAGGTCTTAATGAAACTACTTTAACATCCGTTGTGATTTTTACAACTTCCAAAGCTTTTCCTGCATAAACAGGTCTGGTGATTAACAAGTTTTCATTTTCAACTGAAAGAGAAACGGCATCAACTACTAAACCGGCTTCAAGTTTTACAGAAACTAATGGAGCTAAATCGCGTCCAAGTGAAGTATTTGATAAAATGATGTAATTAGCACCTTCACCTTTTACAGCATCTATTAAAATTTGGCTATAAGCTGAAGAGGAATAATTAGTCAATTCTGAATTCTTGTAAATGGATACTTCTTTTACACCAACTTTTTTAATATCATCAAGATTAGAAATTTCATTCCCAATAATTATACCACTAACTTCAGAATTAAGCGAGCCTGATAGTTCAACGGCTTTAGAAGCTGCTTCCAAAGAACCTTTTTTAATAATACCATCTCGTTGTTCTAAAAAAACTAAAATTTTATTTGCCATAATATTTCCTTAAAAAACTTTTGCTTCTTCTTTTAATAATTTAACTAATTCAGGAACTGCTGAGGCATCTGTTCCAATAATGCGACCGGGATTTTTGGGTTGCGGATTTTTCATCTCGACTAAATCAACTTGGTTTGGAATGGGTGAGTAAACCTTCTCTGAAATAGTTTTCTTTTTTGCTGCCATTATCCCTTTTAGTGAGGCATAACGTGGTTCGTTTAATCCTTTTTGAGTCGTAATTACCGCCGGTAAAGTCATATGAACAACCTCTCGACCACCTTCAATCTCTCTTTCAACTGTAATTGAATTATCATTTAATTCGAAAGCCACACAAACTGTTGCAATTGAATAATCTAACATCGCTGCAGTCAGTGAACCAACAATTCCATTATCATAATCAACTGATTGTTTACCCATAAACACAAGTTCAGCACCAAGATTTTTAATCTCATCCGAGAGAGCCTTTGCAACATTGAAAGAATCAATTTGAGCATCACATTTTATATGAACTCCTTCATCAACTCCCATTGCTAAAGCTTTTCTAATGGTCTCCTTGTTTGAGTCTGATCCAACACTCAAAACGATTACTTCACCGCCGACTTTTTCTTTTGTTTTTAATGCTTCTTCAATTGCAAATTCATCATAAGGATTAAGAATAAAAGAAACACCGTTTTGTTCGATGCTTTTTAAATCACTTGCAATTTTGATTTTTGTTGCGGTATCTGGAACGTGGCTAACGCACACTACAATTTTCATTTTACCTCCGTAATAGAATAATTTATTGTGATAAAAATAACCACACTTTTTAAGATAATCAAAATAATTAGTGAGTATAATTTATGTAGTTATTTTATAATAGTAATCGAGAAGAGAATTTTGTGCCAATAGCAATTATTTTCTGATTTGTTTAACTTTAAGTTATCAGCAGTAGAATATTCAAAAAATGAAAAAATTAATTTTCACTATCCCCGCTTCGACTTTATAAAATCAATAGTGGTGTTGTACAGTTCAATCTCTTCAGGAGAGAGTTTTTTAGAAATTGAATCAAAGATATTATCTAACCATCTTGTATTGAGTTCTCTCAAAGCTTTTGAAATTTCATAATTGTATTTGTTAGGGTCTTCCATTACAATTTCACCAAACTTCAAGGCGGCTTTTATATTAAGTACGTAGTCAAGATTTTTCATATTACTCAGTTTTACCAATGTTAGGAGGGTATCCTGACTTTTAGCTGCAAGTTCGATTGCTACAATTCCGGCTTGCTCCATTAGTTGATCACAATTGTGGAGTTTAAGTGTGGTATCTGATGCAACAGAAATTAATTGTTCGATAGTTTTTTCTGTTTCATATTTATGCTTTGCAGCTTTTTCTATGCTTTTAACAATTGCATTTGTAACAGAGAGGGTAATTGTTGATTTGGCAAGATTAATAGTATCAGTATTGTAAGTTATATCTTTGGATATTTTTATTAAATCTTTATAGTTACCCTGTTCAATCAGTTTGTCAATCGAACCGTGTGTTTTATCGATTTTTTTATCTTGTTCGAGAGTTTGTGCAAATTTTACTAAATCATTTCGATACTTCTCAGCGACCTGGTCAATAATTTCATTTACTTTTTTATCATTAGATTCAATTTTAAATCCATTAAGGGCTAGTGTCTCGATTAGAATGTAAAAGTAACTTTTTGATCCGACCGATAGTGTATAGTTAAATAAATTATTTTCAGGTTCAAAATCAATGTAATCAGTTTCAATTCCCCGAACAATGTACTTGTATTTTTCTAGAAGATACTCAAGACGATTTTTTTGTGAGGGAGTAATTCTCAATCTTATTTTTTTGCGTTCAGTACTTTCCATAAATCCAAATTATATAAAATATGACTGCTAAATCTACAAAAATTTTCTCTCTGTGAGAAAAGAATTTTGTTTTGCAT
This sequence comes from Ignavibacteriaceae bacterium, assembly GCA_019638025.1. Taxonomy (GTDB): domain Bacteria; phylum Bacteroidota; class Ignavibacteria; order Ignavibacteriales; family Ignavibacteriaceae; genus JAGUXE01. The sequence continues at coordinate 40,056 of JAHBUO010000003.1, read as the reverse complement.
AATGAGATTTCTATTTTTAGCAAACTATAAATATTTTTTAACACTTCAAAATGATTTCTGATTCAGAGCCATCAAAATTTGACCTAAATTATGCTGAGTTGCTAACTCTCCTTCAGCAAATTGAAAGTGAAAATTATAAATTAACCGAAAAATTAGCGATAACTCAAGCAGAATTACTTGGGTTTAAAAAACTTTTAAATGAAAGTGATGAATTAAGTCTTATCCTCTCTTTAGATGGCAAAGTATTATTTGTTTCCGACTCTTCGCAAAAAATCTTTGGAGTGAAATCTGCTGACATTCTGAAAAATCCGGATATTCTCATCAGTTTAGTGAATCTGCATGATAAAGAAAAATTAATTGACTCAATAAATTCAAAAGAAAACACTGAGCAGTTTAATTTTCTAATAATTAACATTTCGAACAAAAAGGGGGTTGAGAAAAAATTTAGTGTTTCTATTTTCCCGCTCTTTGATGAAAAGGGTCTTGCTTGTGGAAAGTGTATCTTACTCAGAGAAGCCGGAGATGTATTTCAATCAGGTGAAATTATTAATCGTTATGAACGAATTGTTTCAGCAACTCCTGACTTGATTTCTCTTATCGACAAAAATTATATTTATAGAATTGTTAACACAGCCAATCTAAATTTTACCGGAAAAACCGGAGACGAAATAATTGGAAAATCTTTACCTGAACTTGTTGGCAATGAATTGTTCTATTCATTTTTTAAGGAGAAACTGGATAAAAGTTTAAATGGGGAAATAGTAAAATTTGAGAATTGGATTTACTTCCAAAACGCCGGCAAGCGATATATGAGTATCACTTATTCTCCTTACTTTGATAAAAATAATGAGATTAAGGGAATCGTGGCAACTTCTCGTGACATAACTGAGTTAAAAAAAGTTCAAGAAGAACTTATTGATTCTCAAAATCGATTAAAAGAGTTGAACGCCGCAAAGGATAAGTTTTTCTCGATAATTGCTCACGACTTGCGGGGTCCGTTTACAGGTTTACTCGGTTTTACAGATTTAATCTTAAGTGATTTAGAACATTTGTCAAAAGATGAAATAAAAGACTATGTTACAGATCTTCAATCAAACATAAAAGAAACACTTGATTTGTTGCAAAACTTACTCGAGTGGGCAAGAACTCAAACCGGAAGAGTAAAATTTGAACCTACTAATTTCAATATCTGTGATTTAATACTCGATGTTGTAATCAATTTGAAAAAGTTCTCAATTCCAAAAGCTGTTGACATAAATATCGAAATGACGGATGACATTTTTGTTTTTGCGGATGAAGATATGTGCTTATCTATAATTAAAAACTTACTCCATAATGCAATAAAATTTTCAAATAGAAACTCACGTGTCAATATAAACATTTCTGAAAAAAATGGGTTATGTTACTTGTACATTCAAGATAAGGGGATTGCTGAGGAGCGACTTCAAAAATTATTCAGTTTTTCTGAAAGTAATTCTACATATGGTACTGAGAATGAAAAAGGTACAGGGCTTGGTTTAATCCTCTGTAAAGAATTGCTTAAGATTAATAAGGGCGAAATAACTTGTGAGAGTAAAATTGGAAAAGGGACAACATTTATGGTTCAATTGCCAAAACGTGGTTAAAAATTAAACCATTTTTTGAAGAAATCATAAGCTCGATTGATTTCCCTTGTCTTAATAATCGCAAATTGTTGAAATTCTTCTCCCAGATGAGAAACTTTATCCGGATGATATTTTGCCATCATTTCGCGATAAGCTTTAGTGACATCAGAAAAACTATCGACAGAAATTAAACCAAGAATTTTTGTGTAAGCTTCTAATTTCTCTATCTCGTTTTTACCATCTTCAATAAACTCTTTAAAAGAGGAAAATGGATTTTTAGGTTTTTGATAATTATCATCAAAAATCTCTGAGACATAGTTTTTTTCTACGAATAAATCGATGTATTGTTTTTCAGAATCTGTTAAGTCATTATTGGTTCTAGTTAATATAATTTTTGTGTTCTTTCCGGATGGATGATTTTTAATTTTCTTTGACAAATACTTTTCGTTCAGAATTTTTATATTTTCACCAAGTATTATAATCTTGGGTTGTTGAGAAGAAAATATTTTAAATCCTTCCGCACCATCCTCCGCAGTTAAAACTGAGTAGCGTGATTCGAGAAGCTTAACAAGTTCGGCAATAAACTTTTTATCATTATCTATAACTAATATTTCTTCTTTTAAAGACGAACTGCTTTTTTGCTGAATTGTTCTAATAACCTGGTCAAATCGAATTGATGCTTCATGAATAATTATCGGTTTTCTGATATAATCAAATATTCCAAATTTTAGAGCTTGTTGAACTATCTCTTTTTTTGAAATTGAAGACATTATCACCACAGGAATTCTCTTAAATTCTTCATCGTTTCGAATTGCATCAAGAACTTCAAGTCCATTAATTTCAGGCATGGCAATATCAAGGAATATTAAATCAATTTTTTTATCTCGTAAAACCAAAAGGGCTTCGAGACCATTCAGAGCAACTTCAATATTGACATCATACTTTTTTGTCAAATAGGATTTAAGTAGTTGAATGACGCTGGTATCATCATCGACAAGTAAAATGGTTAACTGTGTTTTAGTCATTTCAAGTTTTTGTTAAAAGATTTCTTCAAAAATAGCAATAATATTTAAGTTCAAAAATTTCTCTCATCAGATATATCGACTTTTTATCAACAAAAGAAGACGTTTATCAGAAATGATACTATTTATCTACTATATAAAGTATTTTTGGATTCAACAAAAGGAGATTTTATGAAAAGAATTATTTTACCTATTGTAATAATTTTATTGACACTATCAAGCTGTTCCTATACAACAATGGTAGGTGGCGGTGAAACTGTAATTAAAAATTATGATTATTCAGATTTTGAAAAAGTTTCAGTATCAAGTGGAATGAAAGTTAATATCATCCAATCTGATTCATATTCAATCGAAGTAAAAGGAGGAGACAGGACACTTGAATATTTGGCAGTTGATGTTGAAGGAGATAAATTGAAATTTTATTACACCGAAAGGTCACTGGTTTCAAAAGGGGAAGTGATGATTACAATCAATATGCCTAAATTAACCGGACTATCCCTGAGTGGTGGCAGTAGAGGAAAAATTGATATGGAAAATGAAGATGAGCATTTTTTATTGAATCTGTCGGGAGGTTCTGCTTTTAAAGGTAGCTTAAAATGTCAGAATATAAAAGTTAATCTCTCAGGAGGAAGTTCATCTCAGATTTCGGGAAACGGTAAAAATTTATTTTTGAATTCATCAGGTGGCTCAATTTTTAACCTTAAAGAATTTGTCGTAAAAGAGGCCGAAATAGAATTATCCGGTGGATCAAATGGCTCTGTAAACATAGAAGGAACTCTAAATACCTCACAAAGTGGTGGCTCTCACCTACAATATTATGGAACCCCTAATCTTGGCAATACTAGTTTTAGCGGCGGTTCAGGTTTATCAAAAGGAAAATAAACTTCTTTAATTGAAAAATTATAAGCTGTTGATGTATTTACATTGACAGCTTTTTTTTATTTGATTTTAAAAATATTTATGCTACATTAGAAATGTATATTGTATACAATCCACAGTATTAGGATTTACTAGATGCAAAGTTCGATAAAATTTGATGTAACACAAGTAAAGAGTTTAAGAGATAGAATTTCGGAATCAATAAGAGATTCTATCATTGAAGGAAAATTAGAACCGGGTGCAAGACTTGCTGAGCCTGAAGTTGCACAACAACTAGGAGTAAGTAGAACGCCTCTTCGTGAAGCGTTTTTGCAACTCGAAGCTGAAGGTTTTTTAACAGTAAATCCAAGAAAAGGTGCTGTTGTAAGTGAACTTTCGTTAAAAGATGCTGAAGAAACCTACCAAATAAAAGTCGCCTTAGAAGCACTGGCGGCAAAGCTTGCGACAAAATCAATTTCTGAGTATGAAATTAAAAAGCTAAAAGAGTTTAATGAAAAAATGAGAAAAATAGCCAACTCTTCTAAAAAAGATTACAAATATTTTTTAGAACTGAATGCTGATTTTCACCAAACAATTAATGATGCCTCGGGTAATGAAAAGTTACTGAAACATTTAATTGTGCTGAGAAATCAAACCCTACGTTACAATTATATATATCTTTCACTTTTGTCACATCTGAATGAATCTGTTGTTGAACATGATGAAATTATAAAAGCACTCGAGGAGAAAGATATAGTTAACATCGAGAAATTGATATTACATCATGGTGAAAATGCAAGAGAAGCCCTAAAACTTTTCTTCAATGGAAATTTGCAAAACTAAATAAAGGGGAAAACTAATGAATAAAATTAAAGTTGCAATTGTTGGATTTGGAAATGTAGGATGTAGTGCGCTCGAAGCACTATTACAAGAGCCAGATATGGAATTAGCGGGAATTGTAGATTTAATGGATATCAACAAAATTAAATCATCATTAAACTCTCAAAAATGTTCTTCACGAGAAGAAATTAAGATTGTAAATGATATCGATCAACTAGGTAAAGTTGATGTAGCTCTTGTATGTGCTCCTTCAAGAAGTGTAAAAAGTGCAGTATCCAATCTTTTAGAGAAAGGAATTAACACAGTCGATAGTTTTGATATTCACCCGGAAATACCAATGCTAAAAAATGATTTAGATTCTGCAGCTAAGAAAAATAATAGAGTATCGATAATCTCAGCCGGATGGGATCCCGGAATTGATTCTGTTATTCGTGGTTGGTTTTTAGCGATGGCGCCTAAAGGTATAACACACACAAACTACGGACCCGGAATGTCAATGGGGCACACTTGTGCAGTTAAAGATATTCCAGGAGTTAAGAATGCTCTGTCAGTTACTGTTCCAGCAGGAATGGGGATTCATAGAAGGATGGTCTACGTTGAACTTCAGGACGGAGCGCGTTTCGAAGACGTTGAGATATCAATTAAAACCGATCCTTATTTTATAAAAGATCGCACCTATGTATTTGAAGTTGATGATGTGAGAAATCTGATTGATGTAGGGCACGGTGTTTTAATGGAAAGGAAAGGGGTTTCCGGCACAACTCACAATCAAATTATGAAATTTGAAATGAGGATAAATAATCCCGCATTAACATCACAAGTAATGGTTTCGGCTGCAAGGGCTACCGTTAGACAAAAACCGGGATGCTATACCATGATTGAGTTACCTGTAATCGATTTTCTTCATGGTTCATTAGAAGATTTTGTAACTAAGTTGGTATAAGAAAATGATAGATCCATACAAAAGAAATTTAGTTAACAGTTCATTCTATCATGCTAAAAAAGATATCGTTTGTGAAGTTGTTGTCGTTTTAGATGGCAAATTAGAGAATCGGGAATTACACTTAATCAATCCTATCTCGCGTGCATTTTCTGAAGGGACAATAATTGAATTAATTGCAACTGATGAAATTGAAGCGAAACCGGGTACAGTTGTAAACAACATCGCATACATAGCATTTGTTGAACTGAAAAATAGTGGAGTTCTCTTAAATGGTGACCCTGTTATTTGGAATGAAAAAATAATTGGTTCTATTTGTGGCTATGATGATACTCATATGCCTAATCACCAAAATACTATAATCTCTGTTACTGAAAGAATTCCAGGGAAAGAGCTCGGGCTCAAAATCGGTGACAAAATAATAATAAAAGGTTTTCAAAAATAATTTCAAACTAAAATGGAGTAAGTAAAATGGCAAAGCCAAAATTAAGATTTCAGATGTATAAAAGACTTCAGCAAAGAATTCCTCAAATTTATGCTGATGCAAAAAAAGCAGCAGAGAGTTTAAACATTCCTGCTGAATTAAAAGGTGCTTTTGGATTAACCGGAGCAATCTCAGGATGTCCATCCCCTTTAAAAAATGATATTGAACATTTTATGGCTCAAGAAGCTAAAAAAGTAGTTCCTTTAAATGTTTATGTCGATCAAATAAGAGAAATAATTAAAGAGTATTACGGTGATGATTATGATGCATGTCCGGTAAATACTTGTGAAGGGGGATTGTGGGTCTCTTTCGATACATTAATGACACCTCCATTTCAAGGTAGAGGTGACAACTATAGAACTCGCTACATCGCACCGTTAGAAAGACATATCCATCATCAAGCATCTTATGGAAGACCATTTCCACCTAAGTATAAAGATATTCTAGCTGATAGAGGTTCAACTGCAGGTGAATTTGGTTTCTATGGTAAAAGACAAAATAATTTTGATACAGTTCTTGTTCCTCTTGCAGGCGCTGAATATCCTGTTCATGGTATTAATTACCATCCGGTTCCACTGTTAAAAAATGTTAATGCTAATGCATCATTAAAAACACTTTCTGATACAGCAGATATTCACAGAACTCTTTTATCAGGTTTTGCATCACTCGGTTATGATACTACCGGTTATGGTTATGGTGAAAAGGATGAAAACGGAACACCACTCTTATCTAAAGGAATTGCAGCGCTAGCTAAAAAATATAATGTTCCTTACTTAATTGATAATGCTTGGGGAATTCCATTTATCGGTACTAACATAAAAAACATCGGTGCTGATTTGATGATTTATAGTATGGATAAAGCCACTGGTTCAGCAACAAGTGCTTTAATCATCGGTAAAGAAGAAGTGCTTGTACCTATCAGAAGAGCTCTCGGTTATCATGGTGCAAGATATGGCACTGCATCTTCATATGGAAAAGCCGCCTACGTTACTCTCGATCCGGGTAAAGAAGGTTTAAGTGGTCAATTAGCCGCATTGAGAACACTAAGAGACAATCCACAAGTAATCACAAAACCAATAGATGACTTACATAATATAGTCGTTGATGAATTCAGTAAAATAGATGAAAGAATCAAAAAATATTTCAAAATAGAAAAAAGTTATAACAGCGGAACAGTCGAAATCAATTACGAAGACAGTTGGAAAGATGGAGAAATTGGAATTCCGATTTTCAGTATTGAGGATATGTATTCAGGTTCAAACTTATTACAGGATGGAATGTCGCAAATGGGCATCATCCCTACAATTGCTTACGATGCAAACATCTTCATTTCACCCGGTTTAGGTACAACCGATAGCAATGGTCAAATTATTGAGGAAAGAGCAAGAATGACTGTTCGCGGATTAGTAATGTTGATTGAAATTGTATGCGAGCACGCAGGAATATTTGAATAATATTATTGGTCTCTCCGACCCCAACGGGAAGCGACATCTCTGTTTTACAATCGCTTCCCGATGTTATTTTTAATTATTAAAGGATAAATAGATGAGCGCTTTTGATAATGTTATGGATGCAATCGATATCGAGACTTACTTAGTCTGTAAAGATGCTAATGAAGGGAAAAAATTTGCACTTCAACTAGGTGCTGAAATGAATTTAGGTGAAATTGATATTATGTATGAAGAGTTTGACGGATTTGGGATGCGTGTTCGTTTGAGAAAGTATGTTTATAAACCCGGAAATGTTTATCCTTGGTTGAAATCATTTTCTGTTCATCAAGATGAGGAGATGAAATGATTAAGAAAATTCTTTGTGTCCCGCTGGATCCGGTGCACGATGTTGGTATTAAAATTATCAAAAGTGAACTTGATAAACATGGACATAATACACACCTCCTTTCCCCAGATTTATCTATGGAAGAAGTCGTCTCTATTGCTTCTAGAGAGGATTACGATTTTATTCTTGTTAGTCGAACATTAGGTTACGGTGTTGCGGAATTGTTAGCAAGATTTGTCGATTTACTCGATACTGCCGGTGTCAGAGAAAAATCCAAAATTGTAATTGGCGGAAAACCGATTACCTCAGAATTAGCAGCTGAATTAGGTTTCGATAAAGGTTTTGGAGAGCATTCGACTCTCGAAGAACTTATAGCTTATATTGAAGGTCGTGAGGTGAAAATAAAGCTATCCGGTTTAAATCGAGAGAAGAAAGACTTTACATCAAAATACAACTATGAGTTTTTTGATAAAGAGGTTGAAACTCTTCTTGAGGAAATAACAGATAAAACTTTAAAATGGGCTGAAGGAAAAACTTCATCTGCAATTGAACGCGCAAAAATTAAAGAAGATTATTTATTATCTACTAATGAACAATTAAAATCAGTTCTGTTAAAAAAATATAACGAACTTAGTGATACTGTTATTGTTGATGCAAATCAAAACAGAAAATATCCGAATGGTGTACGTTCAGTAACAGATGAGGAATTATCCTCACTTAAAAACTATTTACAAATTTCAAATCCTGTAAATCCTATCGAAATTCAACATAATGAAAATCAACCGGCAATATTCAAGTTTTTGGGGAGTGGTTGTCCAATACTTGATATTACACATGGAAAGATATGTGAGCGCTGGGGTATAAATGGGTTTTTAATTATTAATCCATCTTGGGAAGCACGATATGAGGGATTAATCGATGGATTACTCACACATGAAAATGATGGTACAATAACTTCGTTTGAAAATATAAAGTTAATGAGAGAATTGCTTGATAAATCAACATTATTAACGGTTCGTGCCCATCGTGGATTAAACACTCCCGAGACAGTGTTACTAGCGGGTATGGCGGGAGCAGACTTATCAAAAATCAATTTGGTTTATGGTTCATTAGGAGCCGGAACTGATCCTACCCGACTTGCTGTTGATGGGATTGAAGCTATAAAAATATCAGCAAAATATGGAATGCCGTTTGACATTCCCGGCAACGATGAACTAAGCGGTGTTCCTGCATGGAAAACTTTAGCCGGACTATTAATTAATGTTATGATTGGTAAAAAACTCGGTGCAAAAGCAATTCCTAAACCACTCTTTTGTTATGGACCTCACATTGTAATTAATGGTTTGATGAAACAAAATTTTATTGATTATAATTCAGCCAAAATAAAATTATTGCGAAGTATTGCTGATATGCCGATTTGGCCCGGTGAACCGATTGCATTTATGACACAAACTGAAGAACGTGTGCAAAGCGCAAATGCAACTTCCTATCATTCAGCATTAGCAGCTACTCTTGGTGCAGATGCAATTACAGTTGCATCTACGGATGAAGCTTATTCGAGAGGTCCAATCTGCATTACATCAAGAATAGATAGTATAAGAGCAATTACTGATGCTTATCGATTTGTAGGGGATGCATCTTTTTCGACTACTAAACAATGCGATTATTACACCGAAGATCTCAGGGTGAAGTTAATATCAACATTAAAAACTGTCGCTGCAAAAAGTCATCTTGCAGAAGCAATATATGCTGGCGATTTAGGTGATAAGGAAGATGGCGCTTATCCAGGCAAATTCGGATTCAATTCAGTAAAGGAATGATTCAGACAATGAAAGTTATAGGAATAGTTGGTACTGCAAAAAACACAGGTAAAACTACTGTACTTTCATTTATTCTGAATTACTTCTCAAAAATGAACTTGAACATTGCAATTTCAGGAATCGGTTTTGATGGTGAAGAAATCGATAATATTACACTGCTCCCTAAACCGCGATTGTACATGGAGAGTAATATTATTGCAATTACATCAGAAAAGTGTTTAATAAACAGTGATGTAAAGTATGAGTTGCTTAGGCGAACAAATATTTATACAGCATTAGGTGAGATATTAATTGTTAAGATTACTCGTCCCGGTTTATTGGTGCTTGCAGGTCCAAATAAAAAAACTGATTTAGAAATAATTGTTGATTTAGTCAAAGATTATGACTGCAAATATTTTTTTGTTGATGGTTCACTAAATCGTATATCGCCAATGTCAATTGTTGATAGAATAATTTTCACAACAGGGGCTTCGAGAAATACTGATTCTAAAGCTTTGGTTAAAGAAATGAGTATTATCGAAAAAATATTTTCTTTAAATAAAATTGATAAAGATTTGATTCCTAATAAGAGAATACAAATCCGATTTGATAAACGTGTTGAAACCTTAGAGTCTACATCATTAGCTTCTGTAGAAGATGTAAACAAGATTGTAATGTCAATTGGGTCTCCTTTTTCATCAATATCAATTCCCGGTTTTGTAACTTCTGGCGGAATTACTAATCTCTGTAAGTCACTAATTGCGAAGTTTTCAATTGATTACAAAATAATATTGAATTCACCAATCCATCTTCTATTAAGCAGTGATTTTGAATCATTGAACTTCACGCTTTCTACAATAGAAAATAGTAGATGCAAAATTGAATATTCCAATAAACCTGAATTAGTTGCAGTTACAGTTAATCCATTTTATCCAAAGATTAATAATTTTCATTATGAACCCGGATATATTGATAAAGATGAATTAAAGAGCTCAATGGAAGAATCATTAAGGGTGAGTGTTATTAACGTTAAAGACAACGGAAGTTTATTGGTTGATAAATTGATATCATAACTTATATTTACGTTTGAACTAAATCTGAATGAGAGAACTAATTAAAACAATATCTCAATAACAAAAAGGGAGTGTGTAGATGAAAAAACTTCTATCACTTTGTGTAATGCTTTTATTAGCATTAAATCTATCTGCCCAAACTAACTATCAACACGTTTGGAGTCTTAATCAATTACCATTTCAAGTTGCAAATGCACCGTCTGAAATGGCTATGGTTAAAGCCGGCTTTGACACCGATAACGATGGCAAAGGCGAATTTATTTGCTCATATACAGATTTAGATACAAATCATGTTATGATGTACGAAGCAACCGGTGATAACACTTATGAACTAGTGTGGTACTGGGCTTTGCCTGTTCCGGTTAATTCATTTGCTTCTTTTGCAGTTGGTGATCTTGATGGGAATGGACTTCCGGAAATTATTGTAACAGCTGCTTCTCGAACTTCACCAAATCCAAATCCCCCACGATTATGGGTTTTTGAATGGACAGGTGTGCAAGGCGAAAACAAATATGGAAGTTATGCTAATGTTCCTATGCAACCATCTGCTGAATGGAATTTTAATGTTGAAGATAATTTAGATTTTCGTCCGTACAGTTTAATTGTCGATGATATTGATAATGATGGGCAAAATGAACTTGTTGTTGGTGTTCGTCAAGGAGGAAGAGGACGTGAAGTACTTGTTGTTTCCGTTGTTGGGAATTTTGACGGATTTGCCTCATTCGATATTGAGTATAATTTACAAGGTTTAACCGGTGGAAGTTTGTATTGTGTTGCAACCGGTGATATTGATAATGATGGAAAAAAAGAAATTGTAGCTCTAATCTGGAATTATTTCTCTATCCATATAATCAAGGCAAATGGTCCTAATAACTACGAACTTGTAAAGAGTTTAGATACTCTCTACAAACACACAGGAGTAGATTATGGTTCAGTTGATGGTATTGTTATCAACGATATTGATGGTGATGGAAAAAATGAGATGTACATTGCCGGTACCGAACCAACGAATACAATTTTTGTAGTAAGTAATTTAACCAATGCTGCAAATCTAACAGCTGAAGATGTAAAAGTATTTATGACTATTCCGGTTAATGCAGGCGGAAAATTCCGTTCTATGCAAGTGATGGATATGAATGGTAATGGAAGAAAAAGTTTAATGATAGCCGGTGAATCTAATGGACAATTGTATGATGTTCAGTATAAGGGCTCGGGGGATCCTGCACTTGCTGTAAACTGGGATGTTGAAGTTGCATTCGATCTTTTCCAACACAGTGGATTTTCACCGACGGATAATCCCACTATTTCTCCTCGATTTTTCTATGCCTCTCCGGCTAAAGATATGGATGGAGATGGTAAAAATGAATTCATCAGTGTGAATTATAGCTCTGATTTTGCAGTGTGGCCCGGGGACGGATATCTCTTTATGGTTGAGCATCAAACGGTTTCTTCCATAGATGGCGAAGTAAATGCAAATCCAAGTTCATTTGTACTTGGTCAAAATTATCCCAACCCATTTAATCCTATTACAAAAATTGAGTACTATATTCCTGAAAACGGATTAGTGACTCTTAATGTTTACGATATACTTGGGAACTTAGTTGCAGAATTAGCAAATGGAACTCAAGTCAAAGGCTCACATAGCGTTAATTTTAATGCTTCAAATCTAGCAAGTGGTACATACTTGTATAGATTGAATTACAATGGTAAATCAGTAAGCAAAAAATTATTGCTCCTCAAATAGTAATTAATTTCTTTTCTTGAGCCACTCCATTTCGAGTGGCTCATTATTTTTTATTCGAATCAAAGATGGATTTCATACAACAACTATTTCATATATACGACAATTATAAAGAGCCAATGCTCACCAACAGAAGATATTCGCATTCTGACCTGATGTTGGTATTAAAAAAGTTTGATAATTCTAATGTTATCAAGAAAAATTTGTTGGGTACTTCAGTTGAGTATCGACAAATTTTTCTTTATAAAATTGGAAGCGGGAAAAAGAAAGTTCTTCTTTGGTCACAAATGCATGGTGATGAATCGACCGCTACATCAGCTTTTGTTGACTTGTTTAATTTTTTTGAGTACTCAAGTAATGAATTGTTTGTTAAAGAAAAAATTCTTCAAGAGTTAACTTTATATTTCATACCGATGCTAAACCCTGATGGAGCCGAAAAATTTATACGCTTTAATGCTCAAGGCATAGATATCAATCGAGATGCAAAGTCTCTCCAATCGCCTGAAGCTAAAATATTATTAAAAGCTGTTGAAGATATCAAACCGGATTTTGCATTTAATATGCATGATCAAGATTATCGGTGGTCAGTCGGTGGAAACGATAAGGTTGTTGCGCTCTCATTTTTAGCTCCCGCTTTTGATGATGCAAAAACTGTAGATCCCACAAGAGAGAAGGCTATTAATTTATTATCAGGAATTATTAAATTATTAAGCGACTATACTGAAAGTAGAATCACACGATATTCTGATGATTATGAACCGCGATCATTTGGTGATACAATAGCCGGTAGAGGTATCAGCACTATCCTTGTTGAAGCCGGAAGATGGCAAAATGATTTAGAGAAATCGTATTTGAGAAAACTTAATTTTTTAGTACTTCTTTTTGCAATGAGTAGAATCGCAGAAAATTTTATTGAGAATGACTCCCGAAAGTATTTTGAAACCCCTTACAACGGAAAATTTTTGTTTGATTTAATTCTTCGGAAAGTAAAGCTCAAAATAAATTCAACTGAATCTATTGTTGATATCGCAATCAATAGGGAATTTCATTTTGATGATAATGATAGAAGTTCGTATTACGTTTCTTCTGTTGAGGCGGTAGGTGATTTATCACCATTCTATGGGATTGAAGAAGTTAGTTGCGAAAATTATAGTCTTCATTTTCCTAAGTACTCAGATGAATCTTTAAAATTAAATTACAATGAACTTAATAGTGGAGTGATACGTGAGTATCTTCAGAATGATATTCTGTTTTTATCATTAAACGACTTTTCAAGATTAGACAAATATGTTCGGTATCCAATAAATGTTATCAGAAATGAATTTTCACTTGACGAAAAATTAATAATTTCTAAACCTGCAAATTTTATTCTTAAAGAGGAAAAAATAACTAAGTATGTTATCATCAATGGTTTTTTAATAGATTATAACAACATAAATTTCGAATCGGTAAACGGTTTGTTTCTCTAAGACTATTTATTAACTTAAACCAGTTTTAGTAAAGAAATTCTAATTGAATTTTTCAATTGAACACCTAATCAATATTAAGTAAGGCTTCAAATGGAACATCACGGTTTTTGGTCATTACTCCCTCCCTTTATAGCTATCATAATGGCTATTAAAACAAGACAAGTTTTCGTTTCTCTGTTATTCGGAATATGGCTCGGATGGGTTATTCTAAGCGATGGAAATCTTTTAACAGGTACAACCTCAACTATTCAAGCTTTGGTAGATGTTTTTAAAGATGCAGGAAATACACGAACAATCATGTTCAGTTGTTTAGTTGGAGCTTTGATTGCATTTATTCAAAGGTCAGGCGGAGTAGCCGGATTTATAAACCTGATTTCAAATTATCTTCAGAAACTCGAAAGTAAAAGTAGTGGGAGAAGTAGAAAAATTGTACAATTAATGGCTTGGGGAACAGGGAGCTTAATTTTTGTTGAATCGAGTATTAATGCACTTACCGTTGGGACTTTATATAGACCAATTTTTGATAAACTTAAAATACCACGCGAAAAATTAGCTTATATAACAGATTCCATTTCTGCACCCACTTGTATTTTGATTCCACTTAACGCTTGGGGAGCTTATATTATGGGGCTTTTAGCTGCTCAGGGATTTGGTAATCCACTTATAATTTTAGTCGGAGCATTTCCCTTCAATTTTTATCCGATGTTGGCAGCTATTACTGTTCTGATTGTTATCCTTACCGGAAAAGATTTTGGACCGATGAAAAAAGCTGAATTACGGGCTATGAGTGAAGGTAAAGTTCTTCGTGATGACGCAAAGCCCCTTATTTCATCTGATGTTATTTCGCTTGAGAAGAAGCCGAATTCTCCAGAAAGAGCAATTAATATGATTTTGCCCATCGCTGTGATGGTGGCTATGATGCCATTGATGCTAGTTTTAACGGGATGGAATCAAGTTCCGAACATTCAGAGTTTGCCTTGGTATGAACAATTGTTTTATTCTTTGGGTAAAGGTTCCGGTTCAACTTCAGTTCTATATTCTGTTTTAACCTCAATTTCAGTTGCTTCGGTTTTATACATGTCACAAAAGATATTTTCGTTCAACGAAGTCATTGATTTAATATTTAAGGGGATTAGCGGATTAATTCCACTTGCGTTAATAATGATGCTTGCATTTGCTATCGGGACAGTATGTCGCGAACTTGGTACGGGAATTTATACTGCCGAGATTACCAAAGATTGGTTATCTCCCAACTTTGTTCCAGTGATTATTTTTCTTGTCGGATGTGTAATCGCATTCTCAACCGGAACGAGTTGGGGAACTTTTGCTATCATGATTGCAATTGGTGTTCCGATGGCTGATACACTTGGAGCAAATCTCTATCTAACAATTGCAGCGGCACTTGGCGGTGGCGTATTTGGGGATCATTGTTCGCCAATTTCAGATACTACAATTATATCGTCTATGGCTTCTGCAAGTGATCACATTGACCATGTAAAAACCCAGCTACCTTATGCACTTTTCGCCGGAGCAATAACTGCACTAATATATTTAGTGCTAGGGATTTTGATTCATTAGAAAGTCTCTTATTTTTGCAATGGGCATTTTCTTTCTGAATCAATTGCCATGAGGTAGATCACAGACAAATAGTGTGATTCTTCCTATATTGGGGCAAAAGTTTAAGAGAGATTTTAAGAGGAAGGATATTGCAAGTATCTTATTCCTCAATATCAAATAAATGAATATTTGAAATTAAGTGAGTGTTACTTATGAAAAAACTCATTGCAATTCTATTTCTTCTTACCGTATTCAATTTTGGGCAGAAATTTTCTGATTACAAAGAAGATAGTTCGCATTTACCATCAACTCCAATTTTAGTTTCTCCCGATAGTGGGAAGAATAAACTACTCAATCCTATTGAATTTATTTGGTTCATATCGGATTCAGCAATGAATTATGTTTTTCAGCTTTCAGATGATTCAACTTTCTCGACTTTTTTAGTTGATTCAACTTTAACTGATACTTCAATTATTCTTAATAATCTTGACCTCGGAACTACTTTCTATTGGCGTGTGAAGGCAGTAAACGATTCAGGATTTGCGGAAAGCCATTTTTGGAGTTTATCAACACTCGACTTACCCGAAAAAATTCTTTTAAACTCTCCATTTAATTTGGCTCTTAATGTTCCAACAACTTCAACATTAAAATGGAATCATTCTGATTCATCCAACTTTATAACAACCATCAAGTATTGGTTTGAGATAAGTGATGACTCAACTTTTAATACCTCTCTAATTATTGATTCAACAATTGCTGATTCAAGTTATGATGTTACATCACTTGATGAAGACCAGACATATTTTTGGAGAGTAAAGTCTAAGAATGAAATTGGTTGGGGGGATTTTTCAGATATTTGGCGATTCACCACTGCACTTGAAAAACCGGTTAAACCTATACTTATTTCTCCAGTTGACAAATCGATTAATAATGCACTAACAACTGATTTAATATGGAGTGAAGCAGCTCGACGGGTAACATTTGACTTGCAGTTTGGAACTGATTCTAATTTTGTAACCTCTACAGATTATTTTGGTGTGAGTGATACCTCTTTAACGCTTCCACTTTTACAATATTTAACTGATTATTATTGGCGAGTAAGAAGTGTAAATGCATTTGGTAATTCAGGCTGGACAACATTTTCAAGGTTCCGAACAATAATCGAGAAGCCAACAGTCCCGGTATTAGCATCACCGATAAATGATAGTAAAGGATTACTGAATCCAATCACATCGAAATGGAACAGTTCATTAAGAGTGGAGAAGTATATTTTCCAACTATCGATAGATAGTTTGTTCTCAACATTTTTGGTAAACGATTCAACCTTAACCGATACAACACTACTACTTCCAACATTGAATGATTATACAAAATACTACTGGCGAGTAAAGGGGATAAATGTAGGAGGAGAAAGTGATTGGAGTGAAAAGAGGAACTTCTCAACATTGGGGAATCCATATGCTAGTAGTTTGGTGACCCCGATAAATAATTCAGTAAATCAAGCAATAAATGGATTATTATTTAGATGGACGAAAGCAAATGAGAGAATAGAGACGATACAGAACTATCAATTCCAATTATCGACAGATAGTTTATTTGTTACATTAGGAGTAAATGATTCCACCTTAACCGATACGACAACAACAATCAACTCACTAAGTTATTTAACAGAATATTACTGGAGAGTGAGAGCAAAAAATGAAACTGGCTGGGGAGATTGGAGTGAAGTCTGGAAAACAACGACAATAATCGAAAAGCCAACAGTCCCCCAATTATCAACACCGGTAGATAATAGCGTAGGGTTAGTTCAACCTGTGACACTTGAATGGCACCATGCTGAACGCTATACCAAATATGAACTCGAAGTTTCAAAATCTGAAACATTTCAAACGCTTGCTTTCAGCGACACAACATTAACTGATACAACATTGATTTTGCCTACTTTGGAAAATCTAACTACATATTTCTGGAGAGTTCGTGCAAAGAATATCGGTGGAATGGGTGATTATTCTCAAGTATTCTCATTTAGAACTTTGGGAGTTCCAACAATAGTTGATTTATTAGTTCCAAAGAATGATTCGATACATGTCCCGCTTAATGTTGATTTTTATTGGACAAAATCAGAAGACCGGATACTCGAAACAGTAAGTAATTATTGGTTCCAATTAACTACAGATACATCATCATCTCTATATGTTACAAATGATTCAACCTTAACCGATACAACAATCACTGTTAATGGATTGACATACTTTACTGAGTATTATTGGAGAGTGACTTCACAAAACGAAGCCGGATGGAGTGAATTTACAAACTGGTCAAAATTCAAGACAATAATTGAAAAACCATCTCAAATAGTATTAACAACCCCAATTAATAATAGTGTCGGTAATGTTCAACCAATAACACTTGAGTGGGAAGTATCATCAAGAGCTGAAAAGTATGAGGTGGAAGTTGCATCAGACACAGCTTTCGGCACAATAGTTTTTACTGATACAACTATTATCTCGACAAGTATTGACTTGCCAATTCTTCAGAACTTGACTAATTATTATTGGCGTGTGAGGGGAAAGAATATCGGTGGAATTGGTGATTATTCTGAAGTGTTTACATTTAGAACATTAGGGGTTCCGACTGTTGTTAATTTAATATGGCCTGTTGATACATCTATTCATCAAGATACAGTGCAGACATTTAGATGGTCAAAGGCATTCGATCAAATAGAAACAGTGGGTAGGTATTGGTTTGAATTGACAAAAGATAGTAGTTCAAATTCATTTGTAATTCAAGATACTCTATTAACGGACACCCTTATCTCAATAAATGATTTAAATTATTTAACTGAATACCATTGGCGAGTCAAAGCTAATAATGAAGCCGGTTGGGGTGATTTTACAAAGTGGAATAAATTTACAACAATAATTGAACGCCCGGCAATAGTTAACCTTACTTCTCCACCTGATAACCAGGATGGTTTAATAAAACCAATAACATTTGTGTGGGATTCAGCATCAAGAGCAGACTATTATCATTTGCAGATTTCTCAAGATTCACTCTTCTCTAACATTGCTGTTGAAGATACTTCTGTGATTGGCTTCCAGTTTATTGATAGCACACTTAATGATTTATCAACTTATTATTGGTGTGTGAGAGGCGTGAATATTGGAGGCAAAGGAGATTATTCAAATATATATTCATTTAGAACGTTGGGTGTTCCTTATCCGGTAACATTAGTTTATCCACCGGCTGATACTATAAATCTTCCTGTCTCAATTACATTTAATTGGTTAAAAGGAACAGACCAAAGAACAGTAAGTACATATTGGTTTGAGCTTGTTAGAGATACAATTTCAATGGTTGGATTAGTACGTGATACTACATTAAACGATACATCTAAAACTGTCTCCGGATTAATTAATCTTACAAATTATTTTTGGCGAGTAAAAGCAAAGAATGAAGTAGGTTGGGGATTATTTAGTGCGTGGAGAAAATTAACTACGATAATTTTGCCACCGGTAACTCCGATTCTTTCATCGCCGGGTTCGGTTGATACAATTCAAGTCGGCATAATTCAACCTACAACTTTTAAGTGGAGACCGGCTGTACGTGCTGAAAGATATCATATTCAAATATCAACCGATGAACTATTTAGAACTAATGCTTTTGAAGATTCAACTGTAGTAGATACATCAATTACATTACCGCAAATACTTCAAAATCTTGAATTTTATTTTTGGAGAGTCAGAGCAATTAATGTCGGTGGAACAAGTAGTTATTCGAGTGTCTTTAAATTTAAGACAATCGGGACACCTTTTATGGTCACACTATTAACCCCGACGGCGAATGCAATCAATCAACCAAATGAAAACTTAACATTCAGATGGCGAAAAGCAACCGAACAGAGAAACATTCAAAGATATTGGTTTGAATTAAAACGTGATTCAACATCATCTACTTATACAGCGCTTGATACTGCTGTAACTGATACATTTAAAGTAATCAATCAATTAGAATACTTAACTACATATTACTGGCGAGTTCGTGCTGAGAATGAAGCCGGATGGAGTGATTTTAGTTTCTGGAGAAGACTGACTACAATAATTGAGAAACCGGATCCCGTAGTATTAACTTCTCCGCTTAATCAATCTATTAATCAAAATTTGATGATTACACTTGAGTGGAATAAATCACCTCGAACTGAGCGGTATGAACTGTATGTTGCTAAGGATATTGCTTTTACTCAAATGGTTGACAGTAATCTTGTCCTAACAGATACTTCATATACACTAGGTCCATTAAGTTATTTTACCAACTATTATTGGAAAGTTCGAGCAGTAAATATTAATTCACCAAGTGAGTTTAGTCCAACTTTTACTTTTTCGACATTATTACCGGGGACATCGTTAATAAGTCCACAGAACAATGCAGTTGATTTGTCACGATACTTGACTTTCAAATGGAATAGTGCAGTTGGCGCATCTCACTATAAATTACAGATTGCCGCTACCTCAGCATTTTCTAATGTGATAGTTGATACTACAATTGCCGGAACAGAAATTAACTTGGGCCCTTTAACAAATAATTCCACATATTTTTGGAGAGTAAGAAGTGTGAATGGAAGCTCAAATAGTGAATATACTTCACCATTTAAGTTTACTGTATATGAACCTGTTCTTACAATAACTACTCCAAACGGTGGTGAAAATTTGAGAGCCGGTTCATCAAAAGATATTAAGTGGACAGTAAGAATTCCATCATTTCAAAACAACAATCCGAGTGTGAGAAATAACTTAACCGAAGAAGCAGAAGATTCTTTTACTAAACCAATTTCCAGAGATGGAGAGGTTCAATCGAACTTTACTTTTGTTATTATTCAATACACAACTAATGATGGTGCAACATGGGTGAACATTGATTCATTAGTTCCGGGAAGTCAAGAAACATATAATTGGACAGTTCCTCAAGTATCATCCGAGAATTGTAAAATCAGAATTCTCGATTTTACTAATAGAGAAAGGGGAGACACATCCGATAATCTCTTCACAATTTATAAACCTTCATTGGTATTGACTAGACCGAATACTTCAGTAGTATGGCGTTCAGGAAGTTATGAGAGAATTGAATGGACAAGTAATGATGTTCAATCTGTAAGGGTTGATTTCTCCACAAATAATGGGGCGTCATGGTTTGCAATAAACCAAAGTCAACCAGCTGATTCGGGTGGATTTACATGGAATATTCCGGCAATTACATCAACTCAATGTCGAATAAGAATTCTTGCAACTACGAATCTTGCGGTTGGTGATACTTCCGATGTTCAATTTACTGTAGCAAAACCGGATATAATTTTAACATCTCCGATTGGTGGTGAGAACTGGGAAGCCGGTCTAACATATCAAATTAAGTGGAACTCAAGTTATGTTGACTGGGTAAAAATTCATTATTCAACAAATTCCGGACAATCATGGGATTTGGTTGTTGACTCAACCTCAGCAACACCGGCAATTTACAATTGGACGATTCCATTATTATCATCAAATACAGTGTTGGTGCGCGTTACTGATGGAGTTGATTCAGCATTCAAATATACAAGCGGAATCTTCTCAGTTTATCGACCTGGTATCTCCGTTAGCAATCCTACACCAAACGAACTTGTAAAAGTTGGGATTAGAAAAACTATTCAGTGGGAAAGCAATAATGTAAATCTTGTGAAAATTGATTATACTACTGATAATGGTGATTCTTGGAATCTTATTGCAGATAATATACAATCATTTGCAACCGGTATTAAAAGCTATGTTTGGACAGTACCAAATACGCCATCAGAGAATTGCATAATTCGAATTACTGATAAAGAACGTTCAGCAAATATCGGGTACTCTGAAAACACTTTTATTATTTATAGTCCAAAACCGCTGATATACTCGACTCTATTTCAGAACCCGGTATTAACTAAGTATGCTGAGGTTATCGTTATATCTGATACATTACTTTCTGAAGCTCCAAAAGTGGAAGTTGCCGGACCTACGTCAACAAAAGATATAGAAATGTCACAAACCGGAAACAGCAAATTTGTCTATAATGGCTCTCTTACGCTTATCAGTTCGGGAAGTCACACAATGTTTGTTTCGATTAAAACAATTCTTGGAATCGAAAGTGATACATTTAGGGTATTCAATATTCAGCAAGTTTTACCTGGTAATTCATCGACTATAAATAGTTTGGATGAGAAAAGTAGAATTCACATCTCGCCTGACGGTGTTGATGATGAAACTTATTTTGTCTCTGAATTAATGGAGATTAAAAATCGGAATGAAATATCATTTGATAAAGTTTATTCTTATAGTCCGACAAAATATTTTGATGTTCCGATTTCCATCGAAATAAACTATGACGCTAATCAGTTTATAGATGAAGGGAAAATCTTTATTTATCAAGCATCAGAAGAAAATGAAAATCAGAAGTGGTTACCAATAAGAACTCAAGTATTTGATAAGAACAAAATCGCTAAAGCTTTTGTAAATAACTTGGGATTATTTAAAATCGGTTATGATGCAGAATTTTCCGGAAGTAATATTGTTCCGAATGAATTTTTTATAAGTCAAAATTATCCTAATCCGTTTAATCCTGAAACTAATATCTCGTATGCACTTCCAGTTGACGGTGATTTATCAATAAGAGTTTATGACATTTTAGGGCGTGAAGTTGAAGTTCTTAAGAACGAATTTGCACTCGCAGGGCATTACAATATCAGATGGAATGCAGAGAAATTCTCTTCCGGAGTCTATTTATTGTATGTTCGACTTGGAGAACACAGAGATATTAAAAAAATGATTCTAATGAAATAAAAATTGAGGAATGATTAAGTCATTATTCATCATGATTTGGAGTTAAAATGAAATATAGATTTTTATTACCGATAATATTCATAATCGGATTAGGATTGCAGAGTTGTTCTAGCGATCCCGAACCACAAGACCAATATGAAAATTACATAAGAGACGGGTGGAGTGCTTTCAAAAGTAAAAATATTCCTCTAGCGATTAATAAATTTAATCAAGCAAAAGGGATATACTCAAACCGAGGGGCATCATATCTTGGTATGGGCTGGTGCTATATGGTGATTGACAGCTTGAATGATGCAGTCGGTGAATTTTCCGATGCTGAAAATTATGGTGAATTGACAGCAGATCTCTATGCCGGATGGGCGGTTGGACTTAATGCTCTCAAAAGATTTGATGAATCAAATCTTAGAATTGCTCAAGTATTTCAGAGGGATACAGGCTGGGTTTTTGAGTACGATATCCGTTATACTACAAATGACTTAAATGTACTTTCAGCAGAAAATTACTTTTTACTCGGGGACTTTTATAAAAGTTTAGATCAAATCAGATTACTCAATCCTTCTTTCAATACTGATTTATCAAAGCCCGAAGGACTTATGCTTCTTGCCGCTGAAATTGAGAAGTACAAGCGGACTCTCTTTGTAGGGAAAAGAAAATAATTTATATTTAACTAAGTCAATGAAGAAGATTATCACAATGGTAATCTTCTTTTTATTTATACCATATTCAATCTTACTTGTATGAAAATAAAAACTCTATTAATCCTAATAATAGTAGGATATATAACAATGGCTCAGCAAAAAACTATTTTCAAAAACGGAAAAATTTATACTGTCAATCCTAAAAATCCCATTGTTGAAGTGCTGGTAGTTGAAGAAAATCGAATTCTATTTGCCGGCACTGAAAAAGCCGCAGAAAAGTACATCGATAAAGAAGACAAAATAATTGATTTAGGCGGAAAGTTAATGCTCCCCGGTTTTATAGATAACCACACACATTTTATAAGTGGTGGAATGTATTTAAATGGTATTAATCTTCGTAATGTTAAATCATCTGAAGAGTTCACAACAGTAATTAGAGAATATGTAAAAGGAAAAGAAGGACGTTGGATAACAGGAGGAAATTGGGATCATGAAATGTGGGAAACTAAAAAGTATCCCGATAAATCACTCATTGACCCATTCACTCCGAATACTCCTGTCCTTGTTGATAGACTTGATGGACACTCTGCGTTGGCAAATTCTTATGCTTTAAAACTTGCCGGAATTACGAGAGATACACCAAATCCCGATGGTGGCGTAATCGAAAAAGATCCTGTAACCGGGGAACCAACAGGTATTCTTAAAGATAAAGCAATCACGATGATGATGAAAATTGTTCCTGACCCCTCTGATGCTGAATATGAAGAAGCCTTGCAGACGGCGTTGATTGAGGCTTATAAAAACGGTGTAACATCTGTACAAGATATCACTCACAAAAAAGATTTGAATATCTTTAAGAAGTTTGAATCGGAAGATAAACTGACTTGCAGAATCTACACGAGGATGCCAATTAAGGAATATAGAACTTTAGTGGATGCGGGTATAAAAGTTGGTTTTGGTACTGATAAAATTAAAATGGGTTCATTAAAAGCCTTTGCTGATGGCTCACTTGGATCTTCTACGGCTTGGTTTTGGGAACATTATCATCAAGATTCAACTACATGTGGTTTACCTATGGATATTGTATTAAGCGGTGAATTAAAAGAGTGGGCAAAAGATGCAGATAAAAATCAGCTTCAGCTTTCTATTCATGCAATAGGGGATAGAGCTAACTCATATATTCTCGATATGTACGAGGAGATTGCAAATACTAACCCCAAATGGGATAGAAGATTTAGAATTGAGCATGCACAACATTTAAAAACATCAGATATACCCCGATTTAAAGAACTTGGAGTAATTGCATCTGCTCAAGCTTTACATCTTTTAGATGATGGAGAATGGGCTGAAAAAAGAATTGGAAAAGAGAGAATTAAAAATACATATCCGTTTAAATCAGTACTGGATGCAGGTGTACATATATGCTTTGGAAGCGACTGGGCGGTAGCTCCACTTGAACCTATTAAAGGTATCTATGCAGCAGTTACAAGAAATACGCGCGATGGTAAAAATCCGGATGGGTGGGTACCGGAAGAAAAAATATCTGTCGCTGATGCAATCAGAGCATACACAATTAACTCGGCATTTGCGGCTTTCGAGGAGAATGACAAGGGAAGTTTAGAACCCGGAAAACTCGCAGATATGGTTGTTCTTTCAGATGATATTTTAAGTATCAATCCGGAAGAAATCAAAAATGTTAATGTGGTAATGACTGTATTCGATGGAAAGATTATTTATGAGCAGAAGTAGAATTTACTATTTAGCATTATTGTGTATTCTGAGTTTAAGATTTTCATACCCTCAATCTTATGTGTTACAAAATGAGCAGACAACAAATCCGCCTATATATATAGCATTTTTATGGCACATGCATCAACCAATTTACTGGCCTTATGAATCAATAGTTCAAACACAACTTCAAAACAGATATCCCTATTCAGTATTTGATATTCATAATTCGAGGAAAGGTCCTTATACAAACTGGCCAAATAACGCTGTACAGAAAGGAATTAATGCGGGACTTCCCAATTTTGGTGCTCAAGTAAGTTTTTCGGGAAGTTTGATTGAGAATCTGAATAACCTCGAAGCAAACGGAAACAATAATTTTGTCGGATGGAAGTCTCATTGGAATAATATAAAAAATCAGAATACCTCGCTTGGCAATCCTCGACTTGATATGGTGGGCTTCGGTTATTTTCATCCTTTGATGGGGCTGATTGATTACAACGACATCAGAAAACAAATTCAAATGCACAAGCAGATTATGAGTACGAACTTTTCGGGCTCTTATTCAAAAGGTATTTTTCCTCCTGAAAATGCTTTCTCTAATAGAATGATTCCCGCCCTTGTAGATGAAGGTTTCAATTGGGTTCTTGTGGATAATATTCATTTTGACCGTGCAGCTGTTGGCTATCCATTCAGTACCTCCGGAAATATTTATGAGCCTAATAAGGCTGATGTACTAAATCCAAACCCGAACGATTGGATTCAACTTAACGGACTTTGGGCACCAACAAAAAACTCTGCTAGATGGGGAAGACAACCTCACTGGGTTGAATATGTTAATCCTTCAACAGGAGAAAAGAAGAAAATAATTGCAGTACCTGCCGACCGTTATATGGGAAATGAAGATGGTCGGGGTGGGTTTGGTGCATTAAACTATGAAGCGGTTATGTCGCAACTTCAAAGCTACAATACCGATCCAAATCAACCGATACTTGTTGTGCTTCATCATGATGGTGATAATTACGGTGGTGGTTCTGATGGTTACTACAATTCGAATTTTCAAAACTTTGTTAACTGGCTACTAACCAAACCGAATCAATTTGTTTGCACAACTATTGAAGATTATTTAGAAATGTTTCCGCCTGATCCAAATGATATAATTCATATCGAAGATGGGAGTTGGAGCGGCGCTGATAACGGTGATCCTGAATTCAAAAAATGGCTTGGTGACCCCGGGTCTGATGGTTATAGTCCCGATATCAACAGTTGGGGAGTTATCACTGCAGCGAAAAATCTTGTTGAAACAGCTGAACAGATTGCCCCTAATAATTCAAATACATTGAATGCATGGAAATATCTTCTTGTAGGACAATCAAGTGACTATTGGTATTGGGATGGGTCAATAGATGGTATATGGGATGCACATCCTACACGTGCAGCTAACCTTGCAATACAATCTGCTTCACTTGTTACAGGTGCTGATTTAACACCGCCTACGATTTTCCTTCCTCAAAGAGAACCCTATAATCCGGGAGGCACTGAATGGAACATTAATCAAACTAATCAACTGAAAATATGGACTTATGTTTTTGATAAAAGTGGTGTTGCATCGGTAACATTAAAGTATAGGATAGATAGTGATGGTATTAATTCTACTTCATCCATCCATAACGAAACTTATGGGGGAGGAAGTGAAGTGGGGGAATGGATTTCTGTTTCCATGAATGGAATCAATCGACCATCAATGACAAATATTCAACCATTATTAAAGGCTAAGGAATATTTTACAACAATTGAAGACTTAAATGATAAATTGATTGATTATTATGTTGAAGCAATTGACAGTCTTGGTAACTTAGCAAAGTCGCCAATTAAGCATTGCTGGATTGGTGCAAATAGTGGTGGTGGAATCGGTGGGACATCCGTTACTTGGTCGCCCGCAAATATTCAATCAACAGACTCGATTACTATTACTGTTTCCAACGCATCGCAAGGAGCAAAACTCCATTGGGGAGTTAACGGCAGTGGCAGCAGTTGGAATACCCCTAATCAAGTTTATTGGACATCGGGAACAGTTTTATTCAATAATGGTCCTGCTGTTGAATCACCTTTTGTTGGTCCCGACTCATCCGGGGATCTTAAAATTACTATTGGACCGTTTAATAATCCGGCGCAGATTGTAAATAAGATTTCTTTTGTAATTCACTACAATGATAATTCATGGAACAATAATAACGGGCAAGATTTTCACATTACTATTGGTAGTGGAACTCAATCATTTGTAATGGATGGTCAACTCGATGCCACAGCTCAAAAAGTATCAGCATATCTTAATACTGCATTATATCTCGGTTGGAATGGCTCAGATTTGTATCTGGCAAGTGAAGCTGCTCCGACTCAAGGAAAAGATGTTTTCATATTTTTAACCGACTCACTTAAACCACTGATAAATGCACCCTGGGCAAAAAGTGGAAAAGTTGTCGGTTGGAAAACTTATCTAGCAAATGAAAGTACTAATAACTACGTAGGTTGGTTTGATAATTCAAGTAGTGTAAATAAAGCTGCAGGGAGTTTTGTTGAAGGGACAATAAATATTCAAGCAGAGTTTGGTTACATCCCTTCGAAACTCTATTTGGCAGTAGGGCAATATAATACTAATGATAATGGCAGTCTTCAACATCAAGTTCCGATGGGGAACAACAATGGAGATATTGAAGCTGCAGAGTTTTTTGAGTTTGATTATGTTTTATCTAACGCAAAAAAAGAAGCAGAAGTTCAACTTTCATTTGCGTTATATCAAAATTATCCTAATCCTTTTAATCCGGTAACTACAATTAACTATTCCATTCCGACTGGGGAATACGTTTCGGTGAAAATATACAACACACTCGGAGAAGAAATCGTAACATTATTCAGCGGATATGTTGAAGCTGGAAAACACTCAGTCTCATTTGATGCCTCAAAGTTGAGTAGTGGGATGTACATTTACAAATTATCGGCAGGTAGCCATACACAAGTAAAAAAGATGATATTAGCAAAGTAAGAGCTGAAAAATTCAATTTACCGGACTAAAATATTTAGCTATTTCACTTTGGTGATGAAAATTAGTTCTTAAGCACTACCTATTTGGATGATTATATTTAATCGTTTAATTTTGGCGAAACGAAATAATTCCATAGCCCATTAACCTTGTTGAATAAACACTTTTTAGACAAACTATTTTGATTATCCTTAAGAGTAAAATTTTTTTCCCTTTCATCTTGTTTGTAAATCTATTTTTCCAAACATACGGACAGACCTCTGTTGATAGTCTTGATATTTACGATCCGTTTGAACAAATTGTTGATATCAGGCGAATTGTAGCTAATGAATTATCAATTCTTGGAAGCAAAGAAACTCGTTTGATTGAGGAGTATGAAAGTCAGCTTCGAGTTTATAAAAAAGGAGAACAAGATAGTCTTACTTCTATAGTTCTTTTGAAGATTGGTGATATATATTTTCGTGGAGCAATTTATGATATGGCGATGGATGCATATTATAATGCTCTTGAAATTTATGAAAAGATTAATGATTCCCTCTCAATCGCTAGAACTAAAATTAAGTTGTTCAGAGCGTATTATTTTGCTGACTTAACTGCCAAAAGTAATTATCTCCTTGAAGCTGAAGAAATTCTTAAAAAATACGATGACCCTGCTTCCTTAGCTCTTCTCTATTATGCTCAATCATCTCTTACTAAAGATGACGCTGAGCGGAAGATGCTCAGGGATAAAGCAGTTACCATACAATCACTAGTAGTTTCTCAAGTAAAAAATGATACAGTTCAACATCTAATATTAGCATCCTTTTTGAATGCCTCCGGTCATTATGAAGAGGCAATCAATATGGCTCAGAAGTTTGGCGATGATTGGTTGGTGGTGTTATTCTTAAATAATCTTGGATACAAATATGTTTTAGATGGTGAATATAATAAGGCTATAAAATACTTTGAACAATCTTATAAGTTATCAAAAAAAGGAAAATTTAAAACTCTTCTTAGAAATGTCTATGAAAACCTATCACGTGCTTATAGAAAAAAGGGGGATTGGAAAAAGGCAACTTATTATCTACAGTTGATGAAAATAGTTTCTGAAAGTCTTTATTCAGAAGGTTTTACTTATCAGATGAATTCAGTTCAACTTAAACATGATGCGCAGAGAAGGGCATTTGAAAATGAGTTACTCAGAAGTGAAAAAAAACTATTGGCAGAAAGTGTATCAAAAGAGAAACTCCTAAATACTCTTTTAATATTATTGATAATCGTTATAGTGGTAATTTTGTTCTACGTCTTCTTGATAAATAGAAAACTTAAAACTGTTAATACTGCTTTAGATAAACAAAATATCGAGATTCAACTTAAGCAAAATGAATTAAGAGAACTTTACGAATCACTTCAACAAAGTGAGAAAAACCTAAAAGACGCTCAGGCAACAGCTCATCTGGCTGATTGGCAGTATGTTTTAAAGACAAAAGAGTTTCGATTTTCAGAACAATTCCCAATAATTTTTGAAACGGAAAAGGAATTGATTAAAGAGTATGGGTTGAGTTATCTCTTCGAAATTAGTTCCCCCGACGATTCCAATCTGATTAAGACTTTTCTTGGGGTTAATACTTTGCCAAATGATGAACATGAACTCGATTTTAAAGTCAATCTTTCAGAAAATATTAAATGGATTAAGATTAAAAAAGTTTTAGTAAGAAATGATGATTCGGAAATTGTGAGTTTATTTGGAACTGTCCAAGATATTTCGGAACTAAAAGAGAAGGAAGAAAACAAAATTAAGTTCGCCGAACAGCAATCATTTAACAGAAAATTAATTGATTATCTTGAAGAAGAACGAAAAAGAATAGCGGGAGACTTGCACGACGGTTTAGGACAGAATATTCTACTTATTAAAAACAGAGCCATGTTAAGTCTGCAGAATGATTCTATCGATGATGAATCAAGACGGCAGTTAACAGAAATTAATTCACTTAGTAGTAATCTTCTTGATATAGTAAAAGAAATATCCTTTAACCTAAGACCCGCACATCTTGAGAGACTTGGTTTAACCGATACAATAATTTCTTCTATTGAAACTGCAAAAGAAATTGGTATTCTTGATTTGAATTTTAATATCGATCAGATTGATAATCTTCTGGACCATGAAAATGAAATACATGTTTTTAGAATTTTGCAAGAGGGAATCAATAATATCCTAAAACATTCAGAAGCTGAATCTGCATCAATAAATATTGTTCGAGAAAATAACAGACTTATTATTTTTATTAGAGATGATGGCAAGGGATTCGATGTAAAATTACTTCAATCAAATGTAAAAGGTTTTGGACTTCGTAACTTGATAAACAGAGTTGAAATTCTTCATGGTAAAATGAAAATTGAATCATCAATTAATAATGGGACTCTAATCGAAATAAAAATACCATTGGAACCAAATTCATAAAATATGGAAAATAAGAAAATCAGAATTGTTGTTGTTGATGACCATGCTCTTTTACGCAGTGGTTTAATTGAGTTAATAAACAAACAATCACATTTAGAAGTAATCGGAGAAGCTTCAGACGGGAACGATGCAATTGAAAAAATATCTAAGCTAAAACCCGATATTGCAATCATGGATATTCAAATGCCAAAAAAGGATGGTTTTGAAGCAGCACAAATAATCTTAAAAACTTTTCCTACAATTAAGGTTATATTTCTAACGATGTACAAAGAGGAAAAACTAATCAAAAAAGTATTTGAACTCGGTATCAAAGGTTACATTTTAAAAGAGAGTGCTATAATTGATGTCATTAATTGTATCGATGCTGTTTCTCGAGATGAATTTTATTTAAGTCCACAAGTCTCCCACTTACTTTTATCCACCACAACACCAAAACAAACATACCAAGAACTAACTGCTACAGAAAACCAAATTATCGGTTTAATCAGTAAAGGGAAAAGCAGTCAGGAAATTGCTGATGAATTATTTATAAGTATCAAAACTGTCGGGAATCATCGGGGCAATATTTGTAAAAAACTTGGAATTACCGGAAATTCTGCTCTTCTAAAATTCGCACTCAAAAGAAGCAACGAAGAAATCGCTTAGTTTTTCTAATAGGTACTAGCCCCTATAACCCCCAAAAAATGAGGGGTAATTCCCATTTAATAAAAAACCGCTGAAGACTAATTTTGTCCTGATAAATGGGCAAATAATGAAAATCCTAATCGTTGATGACAACAAGAACATACGAGAATTTATAAAAGAAATCATTGCCGATTTAGGTTTTCAGATTGCTGAAGCTTCAAATGGTTTAATGGCTATCACGAAGGTTAAACTCTTTAATCCGGAAATAATTCTTATGGACATTAAAATGGATATTATGGATGGAATTGAAGCCACAACAGAAATTAGAAAATTATCATCCACAGCAAGGATTATCATTGTCACCGATTATAGCGAAAAGTCATTAATCGACAAAGCTATGAAAGCGGGTGCGGATGAATGCCTCCTTAAAAAAGAACTAATTAATCTTAAAAACTTATTATCAATTAATAAATAAAAGGGAAATAAATGAAACGTGTTATATACTTGTTTTTAGTATTTATGATTTCAAATAATGTTTATACGCAGAGTAATTATGCTCTTCAGTTCAACGGCTCAAACCAACATATAACAGTTGGTCATAGTAGTGCATTAGATATTGTCAATAATGGAGCTTTAACAATTGAAGGGTGGATTTATCCTACTAATCTTTCAGGCAATATAGTCACGAGGGATTCATACGGTTACGGGCTAATGTTAGATGATGGAAAGTTACTTTTTTGGGATCAGGGTTCACAAGCAGCATCAATTAAATCAAATGGTTCAATTACCTTAAATAGATGGCAACATATTGCAGTTACAGTTGTTGATAATGGGTCTAACCTTACACTCAATTTTTATATTAATGGAGTTCCTGATGGAGGAAATCCCAAGAGTAGCACACAAGCACAAATTAATAATAGTGGCGGAAGCCTTGATTTTGGGGTGCAAGCTAGAAGTACGTGTAATTGCAACCGATTTACAGGTTATATGGATGAGTTTCGTTTTTGGAATGTAGCAAGAACAGCTCAAGAGATTAAAGACAACTATTTAGTAGAAATCAGTGCTTCATCTCCGGGATTATTTGCTTATTACAAATTTAACGAAGGGACAGGAAGCACATTAACAGACGCAACTTCAAATACTTTAAATGGTTCATTTGTTAATAACCCTACTTGGAGAGCCTCCGGTGCGAATATTGCAATCACACATCCGGGAAATTCATTAAATTTTACAACTAGTCAGGGAAACTACATTAACGTTCCACATGGATCTCAGATTGACTTCGGAACTTCAACCGATTTTACTATCGAAGCTTGGATAAAACTAAGTAGTTCGGTTCCCAACTATACAGGAATTGTTGCAAAGGCTACCGGTGGTAACTGGTATGGTTTTCAGTTGGTAATTGTTAATGACAAAATTGCAGCAGAGACAAGAAATCAAGCCGCTGAAATTGTTGGTGTTGGACAGGGTTTGATAGGCACTTCATTGTTAACAGACGGTAATTGGCATCATGTAGCTCTCGTTGTAAGTAGGTCAACAACAACTGCTAAATTATATGTGGATGGTACACAGGAGGCTTCTGTTACAAATGCTGCAATTGGAGGAAATCTAAGTAATTCAAGTCCTATGTACATAGGAGCGGAACGTACGCCGGGCAACATGTTTAACGGTTTTATTGATGAAGTTAGGATATGGAATGTGGCAAGAAATCAAGCTCAACTTGACGGAAACAAGGGGAGCGTAATTGATCCTAAACAAGCAAACTTAGTTGCGTATTATAGATTTGACCAAGGAATATCTTCCGGTACAAACACAGGGGTAGATAAAATTTTAGATCTTACATCTTATTCCAATGATGGGACATTAACCAATTTTCTTCTAACAGGGTCAAATTCAAATTGGACTTCATCCAGTTATACCCCTCTTCCTGTAGAGTTAACCTCTTTTAATGCAGATATAGTTGGAAGCAAAGTAAAATTATCATGGCAAACTGCGACTGAGCAAAACAACTTCGGGTTTGAGATTGAAAGAGGTGCATTGTCTGTAGGGGGGAGTGAAGTATCAGAATGGAAAACTATCGGTTTTGTTGAAGGAAATGGGAATTCAAATTCGCCAAAAGAATATTCTTTTTCTGATGAGCTAAGTGCAATCGGGAAATATTCATATCGATTAAAACAAATTGATACTGATGGCAGTTACACATTCTCGGATGTAGTTAATATTGAAATTGATGCTAACATCAATCCGGCTGAATTTGCTTTATTACAAAATTATCCTAATCCTTTTAATCCGGTTACAACAATTAACTATTCCATTCCGACTGGGGAATACGTTTCGGTGAAAATATACAACACACTCGGAGAAGAAATAGCAACATTATTCAGCGGATATGTTGGAGCTGGAAAACATTCAGTCTTATTTGATGCCTCAAAGTTGAGTAGTGGGCTGTATATTTACAAATTATCGGCAGGTAGCCAAACACAAGTAAAAAAGATGATATTAGCAAAGTAAGAGTTTTGAGATAACTTATATTAAAAGGGCTGTTAGTTTAACAGCCCTTCGTTATTTAATTACTCTTTATATTGAAGTTTTCTCCTCGATAGCTATGCAAACCATAATCATGATTAATAGACCTATCTTAAACTGGTGTAAGCATTAGAAAGTCACCGTCTGAACCATACTGTTAAGAGTAAAGGTAGATCTCAATGTACCGCCAGAGTAAGTCCCATCATTATATAGTCCGTTTTGTGGCGTACCGGTAGAAGTTCCTCCGGTGTAAATTTTATATTGAGCTCCTTGTGAAAGTTGAGACGATGAAAAAATCATTGAATAATATCTTCTTGTAGGGGCGAATGTCAGCAAATTATTTCCGTTTGCATCTTCAAGATGGAAAAGTGTACCAGCAGTTATTTGTGTTGTTGTTCTCATCAAAATAGCTCGTTGTGTTGACGAAGTTGCGGGAGGATGCGTCATATTTGAATTAGTTCCTGAAACAACCATGAAACCCCCTGTAACTCTAAAAACACCATTCACATCGATTCCAACTTCGGGAGAAGATTGAGGTCCATGCGCAATCACAATTCCACCATTCATATAGAAATCGCCGTTGCTATCAATTGCATCACCGGTTGTTGCACTGACCACTACTCGTCCACCATTAATATTCAATTTACTTCCATCATTTGTAGTTAAATCGCCGCCTTTTGTAGCATTCAAACAATCGTCTGATGAAAAAGCAGTGATGTCACCACCGTTAATCGTAATAAATGGAGCTTCAATCGCTTCAAACGCCTGATTTATTTTAATTGTTCCGTTATAAATTGTTATTGAATCATCCGATTTAATTCCATCATCTGCGGAACTAATTGTGATAATACCGTTGTAGATGTTAATTGCACTATCGGCTGAAATGGCTTTGGCTTCGACTGTATTATTTGTTGTAATAACAACTGCTTGTCCTGTAGTTGTAATATTAATTTCAGGGGATGTAGTTGATGAACCGAAATTAACTTTTCCGTCAACACTAATTCCTTTTCCCCCTTTACCTGAATGGTTTAATGTGATATTTCCTGCAACAATGTTTAATCTTCCGTTCGAATTAATACATGGTCCGGTATATGCATCAGTCACACCGAGTGTGTTGGTATAAGTGTTTCCGTTTCCGGTGGATGTTATGCTAACTGCTCCTGACTTTATATTTATATCTTTATCGGTAGATAATCCTCTTCCTGCCATTCCGGAAGTTGTGATGGTTATATTAGCATTTTCAATATTAATGTCAGTTGTAGCCTTCATTCCTGAACAATATGAGGGATCGAAACCTGCCCCGGATGCTTGTAGAACCGCATTACCCGTTGTATTTATTACAAATGTTCCTCCGGTAATATTTATAGATTGCTCTGAATTAATAGCCTTTCCCCGGTTTCCCTGTACAGTCAGATTAAAGTTTCCTCCGATAATATTGATATCGTTAATAGATTTTATTGCATCTCGCCCTTCAACAGAAGTTAGAACAGTTACACTTCCGTTGTGGAACTCGGCAATTCCTTCGCCACCATCAATCCCGTCACCTTCAGCAGTAATATTAACAGTTCCATCTCTCATGATGAAATTATCGTTAACATTAATGCCATCCTTTTTTGCGCTTGAAATGGTTATACTTCCATTGAGAATTTCTATATAGTCATCACTACTTAGACCATGTTTATCAACGCCCAGTCCGTTTATTAGAAGAGATCCGGTTCCGGTAAATATCAGTTGTCCTTCACTAAAGAATGCAGCTTTTTGGTCTTCATTAGGGGTAGTTACATAGTTTACGCCGTCTGTTAAAATGTTAGTAGAACCTTGTGGCAAAGTTACAGTTATCTTTTTAGAGGATTGTACATTGATTGCCGGTCCATCGTTATTTTTGATGCTGACACTATTCAATACCAGGTTGAATTTAATTGATGAATAAATCTTAAACATTCCATCGGTTGTCGAGCCTGATAAAACATAATTAATATCACTTACACTTGATGTTGAAGTTACTATAACATCATTTCCCTGAACCGAAACATTTACACCAAGTTCTTTATATGGATTAACAATCTGTGCAGAAGTTTCAGTGAAATTGACATAAACCTTTGGGTCAATCATTGTCGAAAATTTTATACTATCTATTGAAGAGACATTATATTCTTTAAGTCCGGTACTCGTTTCAAAATAAGCGAGAGTTCCATCTTCACTTAGATAGATGCTATCTACATGCCAAACAAAAAACTCCGTCACATTATTTTCTGAATAGATATGTAATGCAGTTGCCGCTGCAAGTTCGGGATTAGCTCCTATTGATTCAACTAAGTCTTTCTTAAACGAGATACTACTTATATCCGAAAGGTTGAATGTTTGCGATTGGTTACTTTTTTCGGTTACCGTTAAAGCTTGAGGGAATACATTAACGATTGAAACAATAACAAAAAATAAAATTAGCTTTTTCATTTTCTTCTCCATCACCTTAATAAGATCATTTGTTTGGAAATGATTTGGTTCTCTATTCCGACAGTGTAAATGTAGACTCCGCTTGCTACATTTGAGTTGACAAGATTTGTCCCATCCCAGCTTATCTTATAAATTCCGATTTCTTGAAAATCGTAGAGTAGCTCTTTAACCAATGAACCTTGAATATCATAAACATTAATCCTTACAAATGAAGGCTTGTTTATTTGGTAAGTGATTGATGTAGCTGGATTAAATGGATTCGGATAGTTCTGAGATACTTCAAAAGACTTAATCTCATGCTGTAAATTATCCAGCCCTTTAGTATCTGTTGATGGACCGAAAGTTAGTTTCTGGATATTATCAATTGAAAATGAACTGCTGTTTCCGTTCTTTAAATTGATATTCATTTTATAGACTTGGCTATACTGAACAACATTTAGAAGTAGGAAAAGAAACAATAATTTTTTCATGGCTCTTTTTCCTTGAATTTATGATTTATTAACTATGCGAAAATATGGAATTATTCAAAGTTATTTTGATAATTTAATTTCCACCATTGATTTTGACAATTAGCTATTCAAAATAGTTTAATACTTTTAGAATATTTTTTCGGTTAAAATGGTCAGGAAAGAGGAGAACATTGAGTAGTTGCGGATCATACCAAATAACTCAAACCGATCTTTTGTATTATTCAAGTCCAATGAATAGAAATAACTGTAAGTGAAGTTTAATAATTCCCGCAAACAAAAAAGGGAAGTAGAGCTACCCTTTTTCTTATTTAGAGTATTTGAAATTTCAATTTTTATTAAGGCTCATAACGGTAGCTTAAACTTCGACTACCAACTACAAAACCACTTCCGTATGTACCCACTACAGTTGGTGTACTTTCAGGAGTTAATTTAGAACCCCTTAGACTGGTGGCGTAAATAAAGAGTGGTTTACCTGCAGGATATAGCTGTTTACTATGTATTGCAAATTGAGTATCATTACCTGAATAATCATACTCACCATCAGCAACCGAGGAGTTTACTAAGATATGATATCCATCTGCATTCTGATCCCATTTAAATATGTACATCGAATCGCTAGATTCTGGAATTTGATAATTTATAGGAGAATCTTCTAACTCAAGCAGTGGTCTAAAAATAAAACCGTTACACGTCAAATTCCTAACAATTTCAGGCATTACAAAAACACCTTTAGTAACTTTTTCATTTTTTACGATTTGAAAACTAATAATTGTTGTGTCTTTAATTGTCCAGAAACATCGGACTGTTCTTCTTGTTGAATCAATAAATGTTGTTTTTACAGTATCGCTCTTTAAGATAATAAGGGGTGCTTCTATCGTATTGTCAGTATTAAATTCAACTCTTATGACCGTACCGACAATTTGACTGCCAGCATAGTTCTCTTCAGCTTTGAATGATAAGTAAAAGTAATGGGAATTTTCATCCGACACCGAAACGATTTCATCCTTTTCACATCCCCAAAAAACGAATATGGAAACAAAAATTAAAATCAACTTTCTCATACATAATCCTCCCTCAATTTGGTTTATGTTTATTTCAAATACAATGTTTCATAAAACAGATGATAAAAATTATTTTTATGGGAAATACTTGAAAGTAGAACGGATAGAGCCGAAAACATATCCACTGCCGTACGTCCCCTTGCAATATGGTTCAGTGCCACTACTAAGATTAATGCCTTTGAAACTTGTCAGAGTGATTGAATAAGGTTTGCCTGTTTCAAATATATTATTTGAGGCATTATAAGAGAAATACGGAACACTTAAAGTGCATGGTTCAAAATTGTAATTAACTTTTACGACGTATAAATCAAAATTTGCATCCCAACTCACTGTATAAACTGAGTCATCAGGAATTCTATTTATAACAGATTGATTATCGAAATATCTGATAGGTTTAAAGTTAAATCCATTACACTTCAAATTTGTAACTTCTTCAGGCATGATGAAACTACCTTTAGTACTTTTATTCCCTTTAATAACCTCAAAATTGATAATGTCTGTATATGGAACGCCGTAGTTTACACTTACGCTGTTTGTAGAACTCGAATAGACTATATGCGATAGTGTATCTTGATTAATAATTACAGTTGGAATTTCTTTTGTATCGATTGCTTTAAAACGAACCGCAGTATA
This sequence comes from Ignavibacteriaceae bacterium, assembly GCA_019638025.1. GTDB lineage: Bacteria > Bacteroidota > Ignavibacteria > Ignavibacteriales > Ignavibacteriaceae > JAGUXE01. Next base: position 2,434 of record JAHBUO010000003.1, on the reverse strand, counting down.
GTATCCGATAACATTGAAATTAGAATCAGTCTTCTCACTAGCTTCGAACGAAAAATGAAATAGCTGTTTATTCTCATCTGAAGGCGTTACGATTTGCTCCTTCTCGCATCCGATGAAATTTACAATGTAAATAAGTACCAGCAGAGTTAAGTTGTATTTTTTGGTTGTTTTCATAACTCAATATTATTCTTAATTAGTAACTAAAATTTCATATTGGAAAGTCCAGGTACCATAGAAATATCCTCTCCCGTATCGTCCTTGAAAATAAGAGGAATTTTTACTTTCACTTCCTTTAATTGATGATATCGATATTCTGTAACTCCCCGGCACAAGTGTTAAGTTTTCGTATATTTTTTGAGACGTATAAAAATAAATGTTATTACTACCCATGATTGATACAAAAAACGAATCACTATCTTCACAATCCCATTCAAATTTAAGTATCAAAGATTTCTGAATTGTATCTGGCATTAAATAATTGTTAGAGGTAATTTGAGTTCCATTACATCTAAAATTTTCAATTTTTGTCGGCAAAATAAGATTTCCTTCAGTTGATAGATTATTTTTACCTATAGTGAAAGGAAGACTCCTTTTGTATGGTATTTCAACCTCATGAGAAATGAGAGGATATGATGTAGGGTAACTCGAAGAATTGGGGTACCAATAAAAAACTTCTATTTGATCTACAATCAAATTTGGCACTTTGGTGAAATCACTGGTGTGACCTTTGACCTTTACTTTAGCATTTTCAGGTTCACCTGCCCCTTCTACAGAAGATGTAAAGTAAAAAACAGTTTCACCTCCTTCGGAGTAATTGATTACATTTTCCTCTTCTTTGCAACCAACAAGTAACAAAGTTACGACTAATATCACAACAAAGTTTTTCATACAAACTCAAATTAAATATTTTTGATTTTTCTTGACTATTTCTCTTAAATCAATTCGTTCAGTTATTTGGCTTATAGAAGAAACTACCTTCTCTTTCAGCTAATACATATCCACTTCCGTAAGAGCCGACATAGTTAGGTTTATCTCCTGATTGTACATCCCTTCCGGAGATACTTGAAATACCGATATACGAATCATTGAAACCGTTAGTAATTAATTGAAATGAGGTTGAATTTCCCAAATAATTCCCGATATGAGTATATAAGAAATATAAAGTCCCATTCCCATCCCAAGAAAAGTTATACTCCTCAGATGTTGGGATACTTCCCCAATCATAATTAGTCGGAAAGCCTATCATAGAAGTTAAAAATAACTCATTACATCGTACGTTAGTTATCGGTAATGGCATTATGAATAAACCGGATGTACTTTTCCCATTTGAAGTAATTTTAAAATTTAATTGTGTTGCGAAGTTGATAATGCCACTCAAATAGACCTTTTTATTTAAGCTGTCAAATCCGGGAAGACCAATGAATTCATCATTAACTTTAAGCTCAGGTACTTCTAAAGAATTCATGGCAATAAAATTAACAAATATTTTTTCAACCAAAACTCCATTCTCCGGTACAATTCGAGAGTTGAATTTTAACGTAAAAAAGACTGAATTTTCATCGGTATAACCTATCGGGTTTTCTTCTTTGCACGATGAGAATGATAATAATATTATCAACCCGATTACTACTCTAAAATAATTTTTTACACTTTTCATTTATAAAGTCTTTCATTTTATTGTGAAGCTGAATTCATCTCGTTGAGTTGAAAAAATATACCCGTTACCCAATCCGCTTTTGTGATTAGGTATATTCAATTTTGAGTAATAACTCCCGACTATCGAATAGATTCTTAGGTAATGTTTGCTTAAACTTAATCCTTGAAAAGTATGACTCTTCTGAGTAGTATAGAATGATTGTGTTTGGTTTGCATAATAGTCCTGCAATTCGACAAGAAAAGAATCAGCCTTTGCACACTCCCACTCAAAATAATAACTGCCTGAAACAGGAATTGTATCTACTTTAAGAATACCGGTTATTAGATAAGGTTGCAAAACTGTATTGTTGCATTTGAGATTGATTACTCCTGATGCCGTCTCTATTTTTCCGGTTGTTGATTAACCCGATTTTGCTAATTCAAAATTGATTGATTCAGAAAAGGGAATTTCTAAAATAGTGGACAATTCCCCTGAGGAGTTGAAATTAAACTTTGAAATTGAAATTGTATCATCAAGTTTTAAAAATGGTACTTCAGAAATATCAGAAGTCTGAAAGTTAACTCTAAGCGATTTTGTGTAAGGTGTACTTGAATAATTTTTTTCAACTGTGACATTAATACCGTAATTTCCGATGAGAGTTGAACTTGAATTGTAAATTATATCATTTTCTTTACAACCAATAAACAATAAAGAAGATATTAAAAATGGGATTAAAAATTTCATAAATAGCCACTATTAAAAATTTCAATCCATGATAATATTTATTTATTTTAATGT
>JAHBUO010000029.1 GCA_019638025.1 Ignavibacteriaceae bacterium | reverse complement strand
ATCAACTCCCTAATAAAGCAATTTTTTACAGTCCGCCGCAGCGGATTGTTTCTTTTAGTTCTTTTCTTTCGCAAAGAAAAGAACAGGATATAGAAAGAATAGAGTTGTAGATGAGTATAGCTATATAAAACTACAGAGTTGTAGAGGAATTGTCCTCGTCAGACGTGGGAAGAGAAGGGGCTGGGGGATAAGTTTGGTTTACTTCATATCTAAAACCATCTCCAATGCTGCTCCGGATTCTAACTATTACTCCCATCCCGGAAACAATCCTTGATAAAGAGAAAATAATTCAGTAAATTTACATTATAAATAAGAGGTGTTAATATCCTCACCCCCCACGTAAAAAAATTCCAATAAAACTTATCCACAAAAACATGAAAGGCTTATGAAACCGATTTGAAAGGCATTTGAAACCCTATTATCTTCTTATCATTCCCTCATTCCTCGGCTATTATCCCCCTATATACCTCACTATACAACCTAAGGAGAAATCACTACATACTCTCTCCGCATACTTTATCTTTACCCCAAAACATCTTAAATTTGGGGAGATTATCATGAGAATTATATGGCAAAGGTGACAAAACAAATTCTGGGACAACTTTCCGGTAAATTGGGGAGTTTGGTCTATCGTCAAATCAACGGAAAAACATTCGTTTCGGTCAGACCTCAAAAGTATAATGTAACAAATACCGAGGAGTCTAAAAAAGTTAAGAGCGGTTTTAGAAATTTAGTTCGTTTCTCTTCGTTCCTAAACTCAATCCCCGAAATTAAAGCTGTCTGGGGATTAAAAGCTGTAAAAGGAAAACGTACCTACAACAAAATCATGTCTCATAATAAAAGATTGATTAAAGAAACAAGTGTATCTCCTAACTACTCAATCCTTCCCCCCGATTATTCGCAACTCCAAATCACGCTGCCTCAACTGAAAGATAATATTTTCTCGTTAAGTATATACAGTTATATGGGAGAAGTTTCACTATTAGTGGGACACCTGGTAATCTACTCATTCATTACCGATGAATTTAATTATATAAAATTTGAACCGAATCTCTTATTAACCCAAACATCATCCATTGAAATTCCAATTGAGTACCGATTAATTGAAATGGGGAGTGTAATCATTTATCCCGGAGTAGTTGCATACAACAAAATTGGGAAAATAGTTGCATGGTCAAATTCAAAAGGAAAGATATTTAACGAATATTCTCCGGAAGCATGAATTTAACTAATTACAACCCACTTACTCCTCTTCTTATTCCAATTAATACTACATCTACCGTTTCGGAAAATCCGCAAAAACTGTAATGTTTTATATGAAGATTACAAATCATCTTTCAATCTGAGTAAATTGATACCAATACAAAAGTCAGTGGATGGTAATTTATAACCACTGAAATAAATTATTAAATTGCCTTTCAAAATTTTGTTTTGGCTTAACCATTATTTAGTTTTGGGTCTATAAAAACATATCCGGTGAAAAGATGAAGACAATTTTCTCTGCATTTTTATTACTCCTATTTTGTGTTATTGTTTATCCTCAAAATGTAAAGGTAGATGATTATCAGGTACCTATAAGTGAAGCCCGTTCGCTCAGATTTGACGGGAGCTGGAACTGGTCGCAAACCGGTGATACAGTTACATCAAATAATGCAACCGGAACATTTTTGTATCGTGCTTTCTATTCATCGTTACCTTTTGCATGGTTTCTTAACATAGATGCAAGTGGCGGAAAAAATCTTAATGTTTATAACCACAATATCAAAACTGATATCAGCTTTCAGAAATATATTTTTGAGGAGCAAGATTGGTTCGGATTTACACGAGTCACCGCACAACATGCAAACAACTACAAACAAATTGCCTCTGATTTAACAATCGGGTTCGGCTATGGAAGATATATCAATGCAACCGCACTTGCCAAGGCTGTCCGTATCGAAGATCATCTTTGGAGGGATAACGTTATACTTCTTAGGCTTCCCAAAGAAACCTTAATAAATATAGCAAACATAATAGAACGTGAGAATGAGTTTATAGTAATTTATGGACAATCGACTTACGAGACTTATTGGTTTGAAGCAATAGAAAATGAAATATTAAAAACAGATGCGTTGGATGATTTTGGCGTTGGCTCTTTGGGTATTCTTAGAATAAGACAGGTTCTCTTCGGTATCAATGAGCGTGTTAATGAACGTTATTATGGATGGGACATCAAGACCGGTATCTTATTCCCGATGACTACATTAGACAAATCTGCAATCGGAAACCCGAATATGTCATTTTCAGCACGATATTCCTGGCCCATAAACTGGTCGTTTCAATTAAATTCTACTGCTGAAGTCTTTACACCAATGGACTCTTCGTTTATGAAGCAATATCAGATTAGAGCCGGACTTGATTTTATTTATGAGTTGAGCAATAGGGTAAATCTTGTTTCGGGATATCGATTCGGACAAATTAAATCACCCAATACCGCCCAACTAAGTTCTCACGATTTGAATACTTCCTTTTTATATTATCTCGAGAACAATATTTATTTAACCGTCACGGCAGGATTTACAAAACAGGGAAATAACCCGAGAGTATTTAAATCTTTTGTAGGATTGCAGTATAATCTTATTTAAGTAGGCTGATTTTCGGTTTGCTCGGTTTTTTCATCCGAAGCTGAAGGTTCAATCTGATTTTCTTCCGGTGTAATTGGAGTTACCAAAGAAGATTCTTCGGCAAGTTTTAAATCTTTAAGAAGTTGTTTGGCAGCTATTCTCTCTTCAAGTTTTTCGCTAAAAAGCTTACCGATTTCTCCGCCAAGTATAAATACAATCGAAGAATAGTAAATCCAAAATGCAACAACTACTATGAGTGCGTAAGTGCCGTAAATCTTACCGAAGTCAGCAAAATTATTAAGGTAATAACCAAACCCTTGCTTAGCCGCTTCCCAAAAAAATGAAGCCCATAGTGCCCCAACAACTACTGCCCTCTTTCGTATTTTGAGTGTCGGTACCATTCTGTACATAAAGGCGAAAAGAAAGAAGATTATTAGTGTAGAGAAAATGGAAACAAATATTTGTTGGAAAATCGGTAAATCGAGAAATCTTAATACAGAATATTCATTGGCGATTGTTCTGATAGTTTCAAACATCGGAAATACAAGTGTTGAACCAAGGAACAAAAGAATGAGGATAATGATAAAGGCAAAATCTCTCAGTTTCCCTTTGAAGATGTTTACTTCTACATCAGTTCCGTTAATCTGATTAAGAATTACCCTAATTGCCGTAAATAATCCGCTAGCCGCAAAGAACAAACCTGTTAAACCAATCCAACCGGCAATATTTTTGTATTCGATTAGTTCATTTATCCGTTTGTAAAGAACACTTTTTACAAATTCTGAATATGATTCGTAGGGAATAATTGCATCTATAAGTGTGTTGATTTGGATTTCTACTTGAGATGAATCGAGGAAATTTCCCAGTAACCAAAAAACTATTAGTACAAAAGGTATAATACATACGAAAATAGAAAATGCTAAACCGCCCCCCATCAAAAAGATATGATGTTGATCGGTTCTATCATAAATTCCGACTAAATAGTGCCTTGACCATTCCTTAATTTTTGTAATTGTAGGAGATAACTTAAAGAATAATCTCCACTTTCTGAAAGTTCTACTATTACCCTCAAATATATTTTTTGATTTCTTTGACACTAATTTCCCATTATTCGTGACAACCGATTGAAATATATTTCTTCAAGCTCTTCAAGCGGAATTTCTACTTCAGAATTTATTTTAAGTGATTTTCCACCCACTAATCCTAAAAATCTACAGTTTATTCTTTGTTTCTTCAGAAACATTTCAAACCGGAATCGATGATTTTTGGAAATGGTTATTATCACTCTGCTTTGAGATTCTGAAAACATTGAGAATTCAAGATCTGATTTGACCGGAATAATAACACTCGCCCCCAATTTATTTTCGGGGTTAAGTATAGCACATTCAGCAAGAGCGGATACAATTCCCCCTTCTGAGATATCGTGTGCAGATTTAATCCATCCTTTTTTTATCATATGGAGAAGGGTTTTGTGAAGCTCTTTTTCAATCTCCAAATCGATTTTTGGGGCATCACCTGCAACCTGATTATGAATAACCTTAAGATATTCGCTTCCACCTATTTCTTCATAATCGTCTCCAAGCACAAAAATTAAATCGTTAACATCTTTGAAATATGAGGTTGTGATATGTTTAAGGTTTTCTATTAATCCAACCATACCTATTACGGGAGTAGGATAAACAGCGGCTTCTGGGGACTCATTGTAAAAGCTCACATTTCCACCTGTTACCGGTGTATTAAATGCCCGACAAGCTTCTCCCATTCCCTCAATCGCATTTTTGAACTGCCAATAAATTTCAGGTTTATACGGGTTCCCGAAATTCAAACAGTTTGTAATTCCTAACGGTACTCCACCGCTGCAAACTATATTCCTTGCTGATTCGGCAACAGCTATTTTTGCTCCTTCTTTCGGATTTAAATAAACATATCTCGAGTTACAATCGGTTTTCATTGCGAGTGCTTTGTTCGTCCCTTTGATATATACTACAGCCGCATCCGAGCCGGGACCAACAACTGTATTAGTCCTTACCATTGAGTCATACTGCTCATAAACCCATCTTTTAGAAACAATATTTGGTGAAGAAAATACCTCAAGAAAAGTTTTGCTTAAGTCTTCCGATTTAGGAAGTTCTTCTTTATTGAAAGCTCGGGTTGTTTTAAGGTATTCGGGTTTAGAAGTTTCTCTCTGATAAACAGGAGCACCTCCACCTAAAACTAAATCGTACGGATTCACCTCAGCTTTTCGTTCACCGTTATAATCGATGTAGATTTTCTGCTCGTTAATTACTTCACCTATAATTTCGCAGTGTAAATCCCATTTTTCAAAAATTTCCTTTACCCGATTTTCATTTCCACGCCTTACAACAACTAACATTCGTTCTTGACTTTCGGAAAGCATAATTTCATAAGCCGACATCCCATCTTCCCGAAGCGGAACTTTTGAAAGATCGATTCGCATTCCCGATTTTCCTTTTGCACTCATCTCGGTTGTTGAGCATGAAATACCCGCTGCCCCCATATCTTGAATTCCTACAATAAGATTTTCCTTAATAATCTCTAAAGTAGCTTCAAGCAATAATTTCTCCGTGAATGGGTCGCCCACTTGAACTGAAGGTCTTTTGGCTTCAGACTTTTCCGAAATCTCTTCAGAGGCAAATGTTGCACCGTGTATCCCGTCTCTTCCGGTTGAAGAGCCTACAATCATCACAGGGTTTCCTGCACCATACGATGTTGCCGATGCTACTTTATCAGTTTTAACTATACCGACAGACATAGCATTGACAAGTGGATTCCCTTGATAACATTCATCAAAATAGACCTCGCCCCCTACAGTCGGAACACCGAAACTATTTCCATAATCCCCGATTCCCCTCACTACACCATCAACTAAAAATCTTGTACGCGCATCTTCCAATGAACCGAAGCGTAAAGAATTAAGTGAAGCAATTGGGCGAGCTCCCATCGTAAAGATATCTCTCATAATTCCACCCACACCTGTAGCCGCTCCTTGATACGGCTCTACAGCCGATGGATGATTATGACTCTCGATTTTAAAAGCGACTGCCATTCCGTCACCAATATCCACTAAACCTGCATTTTCTTCACCGGCACCGACAAGCAACTTACCACCGCTTCGTGGCAGAGTTTTAAGCAATGCGATGGAATTTTTATAACTGCAATGCTCACTCCACATCACACTGAAAATACCAAGCTCGGTAAAGTTTGGTGTTCTTCCTAATTTTTCACAAATGAGATTAAACTCTTCTTCAGTTAATCCATGTTCTAAAGCGAGCTGTAGGGTTACATTGGGTTCTTTTAACATAATTTCACTTAATTCTGTTTAATATTAAATTGAAAATTAAAACTTCAAGTAATTATTCCAAATTTTGAATAATTCGTTTGTTGCGATAATATCGTTACCGCAATAGATTGCAATATCTTTAATTCTTCCGGCTTCGTAAAGATTTTTTACTTCCATTCCCGAAACCTCTTTTGATTTTGGAGTTTTAACACCGAAGGCATGGCAATAAAAATCCAAATTAAATTTTCTGGTTGCACCGTAATAAGTAAACTGTTCCAGCAAATCAACATGAGCTTTGTTGTCGTACCGATAACCCATAAAGTTCTTTGACGGCTTAATTTTAAGCATAGCGGAACGCATCATTAGAAATGGTATATCAAAATTTCTACCGTTGAATGTAATAACTTGATCTGTTTGTTCCATTATCCTCCAGAAAGAGTTCAGCATATCGACTTCGGATAATCCTTTATACTTAATATGTTTCTCTTCTGATGCCCATTCTTCGTCAACCGGATTTTCATAATAGACATAAGCTTTTTCTTTCTGAACATCATACATCCCGATAGCAACTACTTTCGCGGTATAGGGATAAAGACTAAGCCATCTTTCTGCTTCATCTGTTTTGAGTTTTTTAAGAGTTTCATCTTCTTCTTTTAATGCATCTCTAAGAAGATACTCTTGTTGGCTTTCGCTTAAATCACTTAATTTAAATCCGGAGGTTTCAATATCAAAAACTATCTGACGCATATTATCCTCTCTTATCTTAAAATTTTTACATCCGGTTCATACGATTGAACAAGATTAATGAACTTATCACTTAACGGAGTTGATTTACCTGTTGATTTATCAACGTGAGCTACAACTCCTTTGCCATCAGCTATAATCTGTGACGTTTTTGTATTTACAACAAGATGCTCAAATCCGTATGAAGAATTTTTTATATACGATATTCTTGAATAAACAGCAAGTTCATCATCATAATGTGAATGAGCACGATAGTTTATTTCATTCCGAACCATAAAATAAATTTCATCATCAGAAAATATTCCGCCACCCGGCATTAAACCGACAGCCTTTACATACTCTAACCTTGCATGTTCAAAATAATTAATATAAACGGCATTGTTACATACGCCGAGCATATCAACCTCATTAAATCTAACTCGAACTATTGTTGAGTGTTTAAACTTCTTAATCTCTTCCAAGTTATCCATTAAAGACTTCCCTTAAAATTAGAGCAGCTTTATTAATATCATCGCTGTTAATATCTAAATGCGTTACGGCTCTTAAAGCTTTTTTATTGGCAATTGAAAGGATTAATCCTCTCTCTTTACACTTTATTTGTGCTTCTTCGACCGACATCGATAAAATTTCAAATATCAAAATGTTTGTCTGAACCGAATCCAAATCGATTTTTACATTTTTACATTCAGCGATAGTAGTTGCAAGAATCGCTGCTTTTTCATGGTCTTCTGATAATCGTTCAAAGTTATTCTTCAAAGCATATAATCCTGCGGCGGCAATAACTCCTGCTTGTCTCATACCGCCCCCCCACGCTTTACGCATTCTGAAAGCTTCGGTAATAAAATCTTTTTCCCCCGCGATAATAGAGCCTACGGGAGCGCCTAATCCTTTTGACAAACAACATGAAACCGTATCGAAGTATGAAGCATACTCGCTAACTTTAATTCCTGTCTTAACCGATGCATTCCATATTCTTGCTCCGTCTAGATGAAAATAGAGATTATGTGCGACTGCAACTTTTTTCAAGTCTTTAATATTATCGAGAGGATGAATAGTTCCCCCTGCACGGTTATGAGTATTCTCAACTTCAATAACTTTTGTGCGAGGCATGTAATAAGCAGTTTTAGGTCTTATTGCTTCTTCAACTTGAGCCGGAGTTATTACTCCCTGCTTTCCGATTATTGGGAATAGTTGAATTCCGCTTAACATCGAAGGAGCTGATGATTCATAATTAAAAATGTGAGCATCTTTCTCACAAATTATTTCATCACCCGGAGAAGTGAGTATATTTAAGCAAAGCTGGTTTCCCATTACACCGCTTGTTACAAAGAGTGCGGCTTCTTTACCTAAAAGCTCGGCGGCATACTCTTCTAATTCATTTACCGATTTATCTTCTTTAAAAACATCATCTCCTACTTCGGCATCATACATTGCTTTCCGCATTGCCTGAGATGGTTGGGTTACTGTATCGCTTCTTAAATCAATCATTTTAAGTGTATATTCTATAAAATTATTCTTTAAAATATGGAATTCAATTTAGGATTCAAACTTTTCGGGTTTCTTGCGTGGAGTATTGACTTTTTTCAGTATGAAGAGTCCAAAAATCCAGACCGCAATAACAACAGAAATCTTTGAGATGAGATTCGGATATTTTGAGAAAAAAGTAATTTCATTATTCAATCTTACATCACCAACCACAACTGCTTTTTCATACATTTTTGAAGTTTCGTGTGTCCTACCGAAATAATCTATGATGCAACTTATTCCACCGTTAGCGGCACGAACAACATAGCGTCTGTTTTCAACAGCTCTAAGTATTGCAATTTCTTTATGCTGATACGGTCCGCTTGTATTTCCGTACCAACTGTCATTTGTTACTACTGAAATTAATTGTGTCCCTCTTTTACAAAACTCTGCCACAAAATCGGGATAAACTGATTCATAGCAAATCAGCCCATTAACTTTTAATGTATCTTGAATTTGCTTCATCGGATAAGAGAATACAATTGTATCCTGCCCAACATTCCATCCGCTTAATCCTACGCCCCATTTTATCAAGTCGGCAAGAAAAGGAAAGTGACTTACAAACGGTGTTCTCTCTCCGAACGGAACCAATTTCATTTTTCCATAATGACCAACATCGTATGATTTGGGATTTAAGAAGAGTACCGAATTGTAGGTTGCATAATACATTTCTGATTCTTTTGCTTTCTTTACATCAAACGGACCTTCCTCTTTTGTACCGAAGAATTTAATATGGGGCATTCCTGTTAAGAGTGGAATATCGTTTCTTTGGAGATAAGCTCTAATCGAATCAACTGCGATGGAGTAACTGCCTGACATAAGATACACAGGAAGTGCTGTCTCAGGCCAGAACAATATTTCTGCTCCTTTTACAATTGCATCATCAGAGAGATGAAGATATTCGTTTACTATTCCGTCGATACTTCCGCCGCTCCATTTATCGTATGGGTCAAGGTCAGGTTGAATTAATCCGACTTTCACAACTTTATGCTCTGATTCTGATTCAGACAATTTGTAGAATCCGTATACAATCGGAACGAGCAAAAGGGTTAACAAGATTGTAAATGATATACTTCGGAAGATTTTACGCTCACTATTTTGAAATAATAAGCTATAAATCAATACATTGATGAAAACTAAAATTAACGAGAGCCCCAATACCCCCATCAAATCAGCAATTTGAATGAAAAGAGTAAACTTTGATAAACCGTTTCCAAGTGTAATCCAAGGGAAACTCCAATCTGTAATCATGTAAGCATATTCGTATGTCACCCAGAAGAAAGGAAATAAGAAAAGCGCTACTCTCCTCGAAAAGACTTTTACTGCAAAATAATATAAAGATGAGGTTATCAGAAAAACTGCCGGATTAGCGAACAAGAGTAAAAATCCGGAAATCATCAAAAAAGGGTCTTTAGCAACTACAAATCCACCTACCCAATAAATTGTTGTAAGAGAAAATACAAACGCCGTTAAATACATAGCTCGATTTATCTCGGCAAGAGTTTCTCTTTTATTGATGACTATCAAAAATGGAATCAGTGCCGCAAACAGAAAATATGGGAATGGTGAAGGGGGAAATGAAATTCCTAATAAGATTCCACTTAGTACCAAATAGAGCCGATCTTTTCTTAGCTCTTTTTTTTTGAGAGGGTCAATAGCCTCTTTGTTAAAGAGTTTCAAGCATCAGCCCTTTTCTTTTTCCAGAAAAACTTTATGACAAAGAAGAGAGACATTCCGGTTAATACAATAAAAATTATTGAGCTATATGTATTCATCGCATTATCGGCAAGAGCAATATTCTCGCCAAATATAATTCCGAGTGTAAGAAGAATTATGTTCCACAACAATGCACTTATTGTTGATAGCGTTAGTGTTCTGTAAAATTCCAGTTCGCTAAGTCCGGCAAAAAATGATATTATAGAACGAATCCCCGAGATAAATCGATTGAACAAAATTATAAAGAAACCATATTTAGCGAACCATTTTTCTGCTGTCTCAAGCGATTCAATCGGAATGAACTTTAACTTCCCTTTTCTTACAAGTTTTTTATCGGTCTGCATTCCGAAGTAGTAGAGGAGTAAAAATCCAAGTTCACTTCCGATTGTTGTGACTATTAAAGCCGGAATAAAATGAATAGTCCCTTGAACTATTAATGAACCACCAAGTACAACAATTAAATCACTCGGTGAAGGAGGGAAAATATTTTCGATAAACGGAATAACTAATAGTACCGCATAAATCAGATATGGATTAAATGTTCCTAACGATAAAAATATTTCTTCAAACATTATTCCTCTGTCGGATATAATAATACTGAAGCCATTGCAGCTATTCCCTCTTCTCGCCCGACAAATCCTAGTGTTTCGGTCGTTGTGGCTTTAATCGAAATATTTTCAATACCGATTTTTATAAGCGAGTCTATTGATTCTCGCATAGCTTCTATGAATGGAGATATTTTGGGTTTTTCTAAAAGAAGCATTGCATCGATATTTCCGATTTCGTAACCATGAGTCTTAATCAACTCATTAACATTATGAAGCAAAATTTTACTATCGATATTTTTATATTTTTCATCATTGTTCGGAAAGTGTTTACCGATATCTCCTAATGCTAACGCCCCGAGAATGGCATCACAAATGGCGTGGAGTAATGCATCCGCATCGGAATGTCCTAATAATCCTTTATCAAACGGAATTTCGATTCCGCCAAGTATCAACTTTCTGTTGATATCAAATTCGTGAACATCAAATCCTAAACCTGTTTTAATTCTTTTCATTAGTGTCGTATCTCAAATGTTGAAAACTCGCTGTTATAACTTCCCCAAGCAATATTTATTTTATTTACTTTTGAATGAGATGGACCTTGTCTCATCAATTTAAACAATTCTTCAATCTTGTATTTTTCGCCTTCTACAACTGCCACTACTTCACCGGTGTAGAGATTCTTAACATATCCTTTTAGTCCGAGATTAAGTCCGTTTCGTAAAACGAAATATCTAAACCCAACTCCTTGAACCAAACCGTTCACAATAATTTCGGCTCGTGTAATATCTGATGGCATTTTATTTACTTTTTAACTTGGAACTAAATCGATTTTATCTTTATTCCATAATTCGGATATCAAAAGACCTGTAAAAATAAATAGCGAACCTATAAATCCAAAATAGGAGACTGTTTCGGCTATTATCAAATATGCGGCAACTGCGGCAAATATCGGTTCAAGAGAAAATATTATTCCGGTTTTTGTCGGTGTTACAAATTGCTGGAACTTTGTCTGAATAAGTGTTGTAACAATAGTTGCTAAAACTGACGTGTATAAAAGAGCCGCAATAACCCATCCATTAATATTAAATGTAATTACCTCAATATTTGTAAAACTGAAAAGTTGAGATACTACGAACGCAATAACTGCCGTAACTGCAACTTGAACAAATGTAAGGAACTTGAAGTCGTGTTTATCGCTTATCATATCTAAATAAACAATGTACAAGGCGAAGAAGACTGCGCAAACCAATGTTAAGAAATCGCCTATATTAAAATTTTCTCCCAGTTCATAAAAAATATCGAGGAATGATGTCCCCTTACTCGAAAGAAAAATTATCCCGGTAAATACAAAAATGATTCCGACAATATGTTCTTTTTTAGGAATCTTTTTTTCGATTAACGCTTGAAATATTGGTGTGAGAACAACAAACGTTCCGGTAAAAAAAGCCGATTTGGTTGCTGTAGTATAACGAAGTCCTATAGTCTGTGCCGCAAAACCGAGATAAAGCAAAACACCCAATATTAGAGCCTCTTTCCATCGTTCTGAATTGCTCCCTCTTAGTTGTGGAATTACGAATGGTAGTAACAATAATGTTGCAATCGAAAATCGTATCGTAACAAAGAGAGATGGAGAAACATCATTTAGTGCATTTTTAACAACTACAAACGTTCCACCCCAAATCAGTGTGTTGAGTAAAAGAAAGGCTTCAGCTTTGTATTTTACGGCTAACTTCATACTAACGAACCTTTCTAATTATCTTCTGAACTATCTGCGTTATCGGAATAACCAAAGCTCTTTAAATATTGCTCATTACTGCGCCAATCTTCACGAACCTTTACACGAAGTTCAAGATAAACAGGACGATCTAAAAACTCTTCAATATCATGCCTTGCATGCTCACCGAGTTGTTTGATTGCGGCTCCACCTTTACCGATTAAAATTCCCTTCTGAGAATTACGCTCAACATAAATCATTGCCTGGATTAGGTCTTTTCGACCTTCTCTTTCGGTAAACTCTTCTATTATAACTTCAGTGCTATAAGGAATTTCCTCTTTGTATAACTCCAAAATTTTCTCTCTGATTATTTCAGAAACAAAAAATCTTTCGTTCTCATCCGAGACAATCTCATCCGGAAAATATTTCGGATGTTCGGGGAGTTTGCTTATAAGTAATTCTTTTAACTGATTTACATTAAATCCGTTCAATGCAGAAATTACTAAGACCTCGTCAAAAAGATTCTTTTCCTTTAGAGCATTAAGAAGAAAATCAACAGCTTCAGGGGATGAGATATCGGCTTTATTTATAACACCGATTCTTATCTGTTCAGTTCCGGGAGTTATGTATGAGAGAAAAACATCTTCACTGTTGGGCTTGCTTTGATCGACCTCTCCCGCATCTGCTAAATAGATAATTATATCAGCATCCCTAACAGAGCTTTTAACTGCATCAAGCATTTTTTCCTGAAGAAGATATTTGGGTTTCAGAATACCCGGAGTATCGAGAAATACAATCTGATAATCATCTTCAGAAAGAATTCCGGTAATTTTTTTACGAGTTGTTTGAGGTTTATAAGTTGTAATCGATAATTTTTGTCCAAGGAGTGCATTCAACAAAGTTGATTTGCCCGCATTCGGCTTACCGATAATTGAAACGTATCCCGATTTTATACTCATTTTACACTACTCTAACACAACGGCGGTGCCGTTAGCAGAAACCATCAACATACTTCCGGTGTTACCACCGATTGTTTCATAATCAAGATCAACCGCAAGAATAGCATTTGCACCAAGTGATTGTGCCTGACTTTGCATCTCAGCAACAGCTATATCTTTTGCTTTTCTAAGTTCATTTTCATAAGCGGCACTTCTTCCGCCAACTATATCTCTTATTCCGGCAAAGAAATCTTTAAAAATATTCGCACCAAGAATTGCTTCACCTGATACAAGTCCGATGTATCTAACAACTCTTTTCCCTTCGATGTTATTTGTTGTAACAGTCAACATAAAACCTCCTAAAATTTAAATTAATAAACGTATAAGTTACGATTGAGCGATGAATATAAAAATAGTAGATTTAAGTGGTCATTATTTTAGTGAGAATCCTTTCAGATTTATTTCGGAAAGCGAAAATTGTTTTTCGGAATGCGTGGAATCAGTTACCCCTCTGATTTTAGCTGAAGTAATTTATAATCAAATCCTTTGATTTGGTGGTTTCCAAATAATCACTATTCCGATTGAATAAAAAATCTACCGCTTATCAATTTATGACAAAGCTTCTCCTCTAAATGATTATTTTGCACCTATCATTTCACAACAATATTTAATTTTTTGCTTATGAAATTTATTTACGTTTTTTCAATCACTTTGTTGATTTCAACATTAATGTGGGGACAAAATTCAGAGAAGAGAATTCGAGCAGTATTAACCGATAAAAGTATTAATCTTGACGGTATTATAGAAGAAGAATGGAATTTAGCCGATTCAATCTCTTCTTTTGTTCAATTTTCGCCTTATAATAATGAAGCTCCCTCAGAAAATACTGTGGCGAAATTTCTAAGCACCGAGACTTCTTTATATTTTTTATTGGTTTGTTATTCGCAATCAACCCCTATTCAAGCAAACAGAGGAACTCACGACCAATTTACCGGAGATATTATTTCGTTGATGCTTGATACTTTCGGCGATAAAAAAACCGCCTATAAGTTTGCAGTAAATGCTTCGGGGGTAAGAGCTGATTCTCGCCTTCTTGATGACGGCAGAAATCGTGATTATAGTTGGGATGGAATTTGGTTTGCCGCTTCTAAGATTTATGATTGGGGATACGTAATTGAGGTTGATATCCCTTACAAATCGATTCAGTATGATGAAAATTTATTTGAGTGGGGTTTAGATATTGATAGATGGATTCCATACAGAAATGAAGACATTTATTTATGTTCATATAAAGATAATGAAGGACAAAGAGTTTCTAAATTTGGGAAATTAATCTTTGAAAATTTTAAACCTTCAGCTAAAGGATTAAATTTTGAGATTTATCCGGTAGCAATCTCAAAAGGAGTTTTAACCTCCGACAATAAATACAAAGTTGACCCCGAAGCCGGGATTGATGTCTTTTATAATCCTTCCCAAAAATTAACTTTACAGTTTACAGCTAATCCCGATTTTGCACAAATTGAAGCAGACCCCTACAGTTTTAACCTTAGTCGTTATGAAAATTATTTTTCTGAAAGAAGACCTTTTTTTACTGAAGGAAATGAGATTTTTATGGCTTCGGGCAGAGAGAGAAACTCGGGGTTTTATCGTCCTTTAGAACTTTTTTATTCAAGAAGAATCGGTAAAAGTCTTCCAGATGGTTCTGTTGTACCACTTCAGGCAGGTTCAAAAATCTTTGGAAGAAGTGATGATTGGGAGTATGGTGCTTTTGTTGCAAAAACAGGACGCACAGATTATACATCAAACGGAAATTCTCGCACTGAGCCTGATGCATATTTCACATCTTTCAGACTGAAAAAACAAATCCTTGAAAATTCATCAGTCGGGGTTTTATACGCCGGTAAGCATACATCGAACGGGTTAAACGGCGTAATTGACATAGATGGTGCAGTAAGGCAATCGGATTGGCAACTTGCCTATCAAATTGCTCACTCTATCAGTAGAGATAAAACAGGTTTGGCATTGTCCACCGGATTTAATCGAGTTACAAAAGATTGGCTGTTTCTTTTTAGAGCACGTCACATTGATGAACATTTTAATATTAACGAGGTGGGCTACGTCCCGTGGAAAGGTAATTCCGATGGATTACTTTTAACAGGTCCAATGTGGTATTTCGACACAGGAGAAATTAAGCAAATCACCACATATATTGGTCCCGGTTGGGACTGGACAAAAGCGGATGACTATATTGACAAAACGATTGTTACCGGTTTTAATTTTAACTTCAGGAAGAATTGGGGTTTTGAAGTTAATCTTAGTTATGCAAAGAAAAAAGATTTAAATGTTGAGTATACGGGTTACGATATAAATTTCAGTTCTTGGATTAACCCTAAACCAACCTGGAACTTAAACTTCTGGGGCGGTTACGAAAAAGCTTATAATTTTTACAGAGATTATTTGGCAACTGACTTTTGGGTGGGTAATTATTTCAGTTGGAAGATTTTACCGACACTCGGAATCGGAAATGAAATTAATACCATTGTTGAGTATAAACCTGATGGCTCGCTTGAAGATGCTACTTATAATAGTAGACCTTTCGTCTCAATTACACCGGTCAATGATTTCAATGTTCGAATATATATTGATAATGTTTACACTCATTCATCGGGTCAAATGCAGCGATTGCTGATTGGATTGCTACTGTCGTATAATTTTTCTCCAAAAAGCTGGATATACCTTGCATACAGTGAAGGAAATCAAAGAGAATCAATACTTGTAAACGGTTCATTTTATGAGCACAAAATGAAGTTAACTCAACGCGCTGCTATTGTAAAGATAAAATATCTCTACTATTTGTAGTTATGCTTTCCACAATTCTCTATCGAGACTTCGATACTGAATAGCTTCGCTGATATGCTGAGGCAAAATATTTTCAGATGATTCTAAATCTGCAATTGTTCTACTTACTTTAAGAATTCTATCATAAGCTCTTGCTGAAAGACCTAATTTTGTCATTGCCATTTTTAATAACTCGGTTCCGGCGGAATCAAGTTTGCAATAATGCCTAACTTCTTTGGAACCCATATCGGCATTATTAAAAATGTTAGAATGTTTTTCAAACCTTTTTTGCTGTGTTGTTCGTGCTTTCATTACACGATTTCTTATTTCGGAAGATGATTCACTTTTTGCTTCGGAAGAAAGTTCTTTATACTTAACTGCCGGGACTTCGATGTGTATATCAATTCGGTCTAATAATGGTCCTGAAATTTTCGACATGTATCTTTGAATCTGCGGAGGGGCGCAAGTACACTCTCTATTCGGGTCTGTAAAAAATCCGCAAGGACAAGGATTCATGGCTGCTGCAAGCATAAAATTTGCGGGAAATTCAAGTGACATTTTTGACCGACTAACCGTAACACGACCGTCTTCCAACGGTTGCCTCATAACTTCTAAAACATTCTTTTTGAACTCGGGCAATTCATCCAAAAATAATACTCCATGATGTGCATAAGATACTTCACCCGGACGAGGGAAAGAGCCTCCCCCGACAAGTGCTGCATCCGAGACTGTATGATGCGGTGATCTGAATGGTCTTTCAACAATCAATGCCTGATCTTTAGATAAAATTCCGGCTACTGAATGAATCTTTGTTGTTTCTAAAGCTTCATCGAAACTAAGTGGCGGCAAAATTGATGGGAGTCTTTTTGCAAGCATAGTTTTTCCTGAACCCGGAGGCCCAATCATTAGAATATTATGACCACCGGCAGCAGCAACTTCAAGAGCTCGTTTTACATTTTCTTGCCCTTTAACATCACTAAAATCAATTGAATAATTATTTTCAACTGAAAATATTTCTTCGCGGTTAGAAACTATTGGTTTTAAATCTGAGTTCCCGTTCAAAAAGTCAACAACTTGATTTAAGTTTTCAAAACCATAAACATCAATTCCATCCACTATTGAAGCCTCTTTTGTCGAGTCTACCGGAAGAAGCAATTTTTTAATTCCATTATTTCTTGCTTCAACTGCAATAGGTAATGCCCCTTTTACAGGACGTAAAACACCATCTAACGAAAGCTCGCCTAAAAGTATAGTCTCTTCAAGTATTGAAGAATTTACAATTTCTGTTGCGGTGAGAATTCCAATGGCAATGGGTAAATCAAATGAACTCCCCTCTTTACGAATATCGGCCGGGGCAAGATTTACTGTAATTTTCTGAATTGGGAATTTATATCCACTATTTTTAATTGCGGCAGAAACTCGTTCACGACTTTCTTTAACTGCATTGTCGGGAAGTCCAACAATAATAAATCCAGGAATAGCCTTTTCAACATGTGTTTCAACTTCTATTATATACGCATCAATTCCATAAGTTGCACTAGTCAGCACTTTAGAAATCATAGAATATCCTTAGTTTGATTGTATCGGAATAAGCTGTGGAGATAAAGTCTATTTGGCAAGAATCATCTTTCTTGTTTGACTATAAAACGGAGTGGTTATTGTATAAAGATATATTCCCGAAGGCAATTGTGAGCCGTCAAATTCAAATTGATGTTCCCCTTTATTTAACTCACCATCGTATAATTTTTGAACTTCTTTTCCTTCAAGAGAGTAAATCATGATTTGAACCTGGATGTTTTCCAAAACTGATATACGAATAAGTGTTTTCGGATTAAACGGATTTGGATAATTTGGGAGTAGACTGAAAGTCTTGAAATTCCCTTTCCCAATTTTATTCGTCGATGAAAATACAACTGAGCCATCTCTGTTAATTTGCTTTATTCGGTAATAAACAGTTGAGGCTTCATCGCTGCTGTTATCAATAAACGAATACTGAAACACTTTATCAACAAAAGGAACAATACTTACCTGTTGATAATCTACACCGGAAAAAGATTTTTCGATAATGAATGTATTAATTCCTTCGTTTTCTGAAGATAACCATTCTAATCGGCAACCTCCGTTTAACAAAGTAACATCAAGCTCAGGAGCTACCGGGAAAATGGGAGAATCTGATTTCACTATATTAACATTCTCTAAACCGATTTTTACATTTTCTGCAGAAGGTTTTGGTAACTCTTCAAAATTAAATTGTGCTATATTGAATAAACTATCAACCTTAAAAAATTCCCGATTTTTTCCTTTAGAAATTGCGAGATACAAATCTGATAGATTAGACTCGGTCAATCTCAAATTATCAATTTTCAATGAACCGCCATTCTTATTTGAAAATTTAAAGGAAATCTTTTCATTGTTCAGAAAACTCGATAGATTACTAATTGCAACCAGTTCCCCGTTGAGATAGTATTTTAAGCTTTTATTAGATTTATCAAACTCGAGGATGAGGTGATTCCATACTCCATTTGACAAAAAACTTTTTTTGTAAAATTGTAGATGTTTTAAGTCATCAAAAAACGTAAAGAAACGATTTTCATTGACTCCCAATTTTATGGTTTGAATTTTATAATCCCCGATATTTAAAGATAAAAAAGTTCTTTTTATATCAACCGACTTCATCCAAAAATCACAGTAAATAATATTTCTCGAATGTTCAGTTGAAGCAACTTCAAAAAAACCATCCTTCCCAATCTGAAGTGATTTATTATTTTTCTTCGTTTGACGATAGATATTTATGCTCTCAGTAAAATAGTCGGAAGAATTATTCTCCTTGTTCTTAATTCGATATTGTTTTCCGGAAAGGTGAACAACGTTTAATGAGTAAAATAATTGGAGTCTCTCTTCAGCATTTGTTGAGAGCTTTACAAGAATCTGGAATGGTGCTCCCTTCAATATTTTCTGTTCGAATGGAGAGATTTTCACCGAGTACCAATCTCCGTCAGAAGTTACTGACTTCTTCAGAAAGTTTATCTTTTCATATGAATTACCTGAGCTGAGATTAACTTCAGTAATCTTAACACTCTTATCAAACCCGAAAAGGTACTCAATACTTTTTACTGAATCTGAGGTAAGTTCGCTTACAAAAGCTACTTCAAATGTGGAAGACTGATAAACAAATTTTGGTGTATAAAGCAAAATGCTCGTAACTTCTTGCGCTTTAAGATTACTTAAAGTAGAAATAACGAGCATTATGTAAAAAATGATTTTCATCTTGGAAATAAGATAAAAATAATTCAGAAAGAGTGCAATTATTTATATTGACGTAAAAATTCGATTCTGTCTTTGAGTACGCTAACTGGAGTGAGGAGTTTATCCTTTCCATAAACTGCATCTTCTCTATTAGAGAATGCTAATTCATAATCCTTACTCATAATTATAGCTTCTTCGGGACAAACTTCTTCACAGAAACCGCAGAAGATGCATCTAAGCATATTAATTTCAAATTTTTCGGGATATCGTTCTTTTTCTCTTTCGGTTTCAGCAGCTTGAACTTCAATTGCAAGTGCAGGACACACCCTTGAACACAATCCACATGCTACACATCTTTCTTCACCATTTTCTTCAAGAGCAAGAACCGGTCTGCCCCTGTAAGATGCCGGTGGTTCAAACTTTACTTCGGGGTATTCCATTGTAAAACTTGGACGAAACATATTTTGAAAAGTTAACGCCATTCCTTTAGCTATCTCTGGAAGATAAATTCTTTCAAGGAGCGTTAAGTCTTTCATTCTTTTTTTCTTAGCCATCGTAACTCCGGAATTAATTTAATAACATTACTAAAATTGCTGCCCAAATTAAGTTAATTAATGAAAGTGGGAACATCACTTTCCAACCGATATTCATAAGTTGATCATAACGGAAGCGTGGTAAACTCCATCTAACCCAAATAAAGAAGAATAATAAGGCTCCCATCTTAACAAAAAATCCGGCAACCTGTAGTGAAATAGTTAACCATGATGCGAGTCCTAAAGTTTCAATATATGGGATTTGCCATCCACCTAAATATAGCGTAACAATTAAAGCACTCGCAATAATCATGTTTGCATATTCAGCCAGAAAGAAAGCTGCAAATTTCATACTGCTATATTCAGTGTGATAACCACCCACAAGTTCAGGTTCTGCTTCAGGTAAGTCGAAGGGTAAACGATTTGTTTCAGCGAATGCCGATACAACAAAAGTGACAAATCCGATAGGTTGAATTAATGCATTCCACATAAACCCGCTTTGAGATGCAACAATATCAAGTGGTCTTAATGATTCAGCAAATAATAATACACCGGCTATTGAAAAGCCCATAGAGATTTCGTAAGAAATCATTTGAGCAGAAGATCTTACGCCCCCTAATAACGAATATTTGCTTCCCGATGACCATCCTGAAAATGTAATCGCATAGACACCAATCGAGGTGAGTGCCAAAACATATAAAATACCAATATTTACATCGGCAACCACCATTGCAATTTCATGTCCGAATAAGTTTATTGATGGTCCGATCGGAATAACAGCATACGTTCCAAACGCAATAATTAAAGCTAGAATTGGAGCAAGTGTGTGTATCGGTTTATTTGCTACATCCGGTACGATATCTTCTTTTAGCAAAAGTTTGAAAACATCAGCAAATGGCTGTAACAATCCGGCATATCCGACTCTATTTGGTCCAACTCTGTTTTGTGTCCACGCACTAATTTTTCTTTCAAAGTAGACAAGGTAAGATACGGTGAGCAGCATTATGGTAACTATTATAAGTATCTTAACCATCGTAATTATGACTATTTCTAAGATTCCCATACTTATTTCCCCTATACCTTAACTATCTGTTTTTTAAATTTTAATTGAGTTCCGAATTCACCAATTGAATCGTAATTCAAATCTTTGAATTCGTCAATTGATTTTGAAATATCACTAAAGACTTCTTCAGCCATTGTATATTTGTATTTTGTACCGAACGCATTTGCTAAACCTACAATTATTTTCCAAGTAGAACGGGCGTCAACTTTTCTCACTTTACCCCATCTGTCGTATTCTGTTCCAAACTTGTCCAATCGGCTCATTGCCATTCCATCGAGACTTCTATCTGCTTCGAAAGTAGCAACAGCAGGCTTTAATCTCTGAATTCTTCCTTCAATGTTAATCCAAGTACCGTTCTTTTCAGCATAAGTTGCTGATGGAAAAACTATGTTTGCATAGTTAGTAAGAGTATTAAAATTAGAAGCATGAACAATTAACAAATCCAACTTAGCTATATTTGCCTCAAGTTCAGGATTAAGCTCAATCAAATTTTCATCAACAACATAAAGGGCTTTTATTTTACCATCAATAAGACCTTTAATTATCTGATTGAAATTCATTCCGTTTCCGGACATTCCAACTAATTCTGCACCGAGAGAATTTGGTCTTTTATCTTCGGTTATTAAGATATTGTCTCCTGAACCGGGAACGGTTACTCGTGGGAAATCAAAATTCTTCGAACCAAAAACTGATTTAGCAAATTTGGCAAATAAGAAATTATCTTCTAAAGTGGAATAAGCTGAGCCGATAAATGCTACTTCATCTTTGTTAAATGATTTAAGTTCTGATACAGCAGACGCAAAAACTTCATCCCAACCAACTTTAGTTAATTTACCGTCTCTTCTTAAATGAGGTCCGTTTACTCTACTATCTTCATTGACAAATTTGAAAGTGTTTAACCTTCCATTATCACACATCCAATAGCTGTTTACATTATCATTGTATCTTGGGGTTAATCTTAAAACTTCGTTACTTCTTACCCACATGTCGGTGTTACATCCGCGTGAACATCCTGAGCAGATAGTTTTTGTTGATGACATATCCCAAACACGAGATTTAAATCTGAAATCTCTATTAGTCAATGCACCTACCGGACAAATATCAGTTACATTAAGTGAGTATGGATTATCTAATTGCTTTCCGGGAAATGTTACAATTGTAACTTTATCACCTCGTTTTACAAAAGTGAGTTGATTTTCACCTGCAACTTCATCACAAAAACGAATACATCTTGAGCAAGAAATACATCTTTCACCATCAAACATAACGTGAGGACCGAGTTCTACTCTTTTATCCTTATGTTGTTTAGTTTCTGTAAATCTACTCTCCCCGACACTGTGTTGATAAGCATAATCTTGAAGTTTACATTCACCGGCTTCATCACAAATCGGGCAATCAAGAGGATGGTTTATCAAAATAAATTCCATCACCGCATTTCGAGCAGAGATGGTTTTTTCTGATTGAGTATGAACAACCATTCCGTCAGCGGCAATTGTTGCACACGCAATTACTAACTTTGGCATTTTTTCAACTTCAACTAAACAGACACGGCAATTACCGGAAACAGAAAGTGAAGGGTGCCAACAAAAATGGGGGATTTCAATCCCATTATCTTTTGCAACTTGAATTATTGTTTGTCCCGGTTTAAACTCAAGTTCTTTATTGTCGATGGTTATTTTAGGCATAAAGTAATCCTATAAATTTATTAAGCTGCTAATGCGCCGTTATTGTTTTTTGCTCTGATAATAATTCTTGCTAATTCATCTTCTTTTAATAAATCTTTGCTCAATTCTAATATCTGTTCTGAAGTAACCGAATCGATTCTTTTAATCAGTTCTTCAATCGGAATAATTTTATTAAAGTACAACACCGAATTAGCAATTCGAATCATCCTGTTGGAAGTGTTTTCTAAACTTAATAACATACTTCCCTTTAAATATTCTTTAACCCTTTTAAGTTCTCTCTCGCTCACTTTATTTTCAATGAGTTTGTTTAACTCTTTAGTTACGATAGAAAGAACCCGTTCAACATATTTTTCATTCGTGGAAAAATAAATTCCGAAAGCTGATTTATCAAAATATGAGTTAACAAAAGAGTTTATCTGATAAGTAATTCCTAATTTCTCTCTTACAGCCTGGAATAACCTTGAACTACTCCCGTCCCCAATAAGATTAGAAAGCATATTCAGCAATAACCTTTGGTCATCTTTGTAACCGTAAGTCCCTCTTCCTATAATACAATGAACTTGCTGAATTTCTTTTTCAATTACTTTTATGAAAGGGTGTGTTTCAAATTTTTGATATTTTCTAATTCCTTTTGAATTTCGTTCCGGTTGAATATATTTTTTTGCTAATTCAATAATTCTCTCATGTTCGACTGCACCAGAACAAGCAATCAATAGATTATTATTACCGTAAAACTTATTGTGAAATTCAATTAATTCTTTTGAAGAATATTTTTTAATATTTGCTTCTTTTCCAATCACCGGATAAGCTAGTGGCGAACCTTTAAATAATATCTCTTCAAACTTGTCAAAAATTAATTCTTCGGGATTATCATGTATATCCAACAATTCATCTAGTACAACGCCACTCTCTTTTTTAATATGGCTTTCTTTAAAGAGTGGGTTTTGAACCATATCTGAAATCACTTCAAAAGTTCGTTCAATATTTTTTGACAACCCTCGTCCGTAAAAACAAGTATGTTCTTTAGAAGTGAAAGCATTTAGATAGCCGCCGTACGCTTCAATAGAGTCTGAAATCTGTTTAGCAGTTCTTTTCTTTGTTCCTTTAAACAGCATATGTTCAATGAAGTGGGCTATTCCGTTGTTGTTATTATTTTCATCACGCGAACCAACATTAAACCAAAAGCCCAAAGAAAAAGACTGCAAATAGGGAATCTTTTCAGTTACTATTTTTACACCGTTATCTAACTCTGTAATCTGGATATTATTCAATTTTCTAAAATCTTATTGCTGAAAAATTAACTTGTAAATATAGAGAAAGTGCTGTAGCTAATCAAGGAAAGGAAATTTTAGGAGGCCATAATTGTTGAGGAAATTTGGCTGCCCGAATGTTACATCCGAACAGCCAAACAAATTAAATATTTTTCATTTTTTCTAAGAACCTTTGGTAAAATGAAGCAATATTATTATAAGCTTTGGTTAATATTTGCTCATTCGGTAAAAAAACCACTCTGAAGTGCTGAGTTCCGGGAACTTGCCCAAATCCGCTACCCGGGACAATTACAACTCCGGTTTCTCTGATTAATTCTGAAACAAATTTGCTGTCTTCAAATTCCATGTGCAAACGTGGGAATGCGTAAAATGCCCCTTCAGGCTTCACACAGGAAATTCCGGGAATTTCATTTAACATTTTTACAGTAATATCTCTTCGAATTTCTAATTTTTTCATAGCTTCAGTGAGATGCGATTGATCTCCCTCAAGTGCGATTTTAATTCCGTATTGTTCGGGATGATTTGCTGAAAGTCTTGCTCTTAAAATTTTATTGATGGCTTCAATATAATTCTTTAGAATTTCTTGTTTTCCGCTAACAATTCCCCAACCTATTCTAAAACCGGGGACCATATAATTTTTTGATAATCCGCCAAATGTTATACATGAAACATCTTTATTCATTGAAGCAATTGATATATGCTGCTTGCCGTCAAACAATAGTTTATCATAAATTTCATCGGCAAAAATTACGAGATTGTGCTCAAGTGCTAAATCAATAATCTGTTGTAAAATTTCTTTTGAATACAATGAACCTGTAGGATTATTAGGATTGATTAAAACAATTGCTTTTGTTTTATCATTAATCTTGCTTTTAATATCCTCAATATCAGGTTGCCAACCATTAGCCTCATCAAGATAATATGGATTTTCATAAGCTTGTAATTTACTTTGAATTGCAGTGTATAAAGGATAACCCGGTGTTGGAGTTAAGACATTTTCGCCTTCATTTACAAGGGCAGTCAAACAAATATCTATTGCTTCACTTGCACCGGTTGTAACAAAAATATCTAAAACATTGTCAATACCTTTTCGATTTGCTTCTCGCTCAATAGCATCAACTGCTTCTTTAATTCCTGATGAAGGAGAATATCCGTTACGATTTTCTAGCATAGCTTTATAAGTTGCTTCGAGCATGTGCCTGGGGGGTTCAAAATCATAAATATTTGGGTCACCAATATTGAGATAAAGCATTTCTTTCCCCGATTTTGCAACTTCATTGGCAAGTACTACAATATCGCGGACTGCATAAGTTATATTTTCTGTACGAATTGCGGGAGTAATTTCTTTAAGATTGTTCATCATATACCTAAATAAAATAATTTAAAGTGATGTTTAAATTACTTCTTTTGAGGTTACATTCAAAGAAAATCAGACTTGGATTAATCGCTTGCGTTGAATTTCGAAAAGTATAATTCCGGTTGCAACCGATACATTTAATGATTGAAGTTTTCCGGACATTGGAATTTTAATAAGGAAGTCGCAATTATCGGCAGTTAACTTTCTGATTCCTTTTTCTTCATTTCCAACTATAACTGCAAGAGGAAGTTTAGAATCAAAGTCATAAATATTTTTTGACTTTTCTAATGTTGAGCCCGCAATCCAGATTCCTAATTTTTTCAACTCTTGAATTGTTTGAGCAACATTATTAACCATCGAAATTTTTAACAAACTAACCGCACCGGCTGCGACTTTAATAGCTGTTTCATTGAGTGGTGCCGAATTATGCTTAGTAATAAAAACTCCATGAACACCTGCACATTCAGCTGTTCTTAAGATTGCACCTAAATTATGCGGGTCTTGGATTGAATCTAATATTAGCAGAAGGGGGATTTCATTAGTAGGAATTGATTTAATTATCTCATCCGAAGAATAAAATTTGAAATCATATTTAAATGCAATTACACCTTGTGTATTTTCATCTTTAGATAAATTTTTAAATTTGTCTAAAGTCACAAACCCACATTTAATATTTCTCTTTTTTGCAGCAACTTGAATTGAAGTGATTATTGAACCGGACTGACCATATAAGATTTGAACAGAATCAAGTTTCTCACCGGAATTTATTGCCTCAAGAACAGGCTTCCTTCCAATTATTACTTTTTTCAATTTGGTTTCTTCTTTTTATCATTTACAACTTTTATTGGTGCCGGCACAAATTTTTTAAGATTCGGATTCTTTAAATAATAAATTGTACCGACGATACCGATTGTAACAAGCCCGACTGAAATTAACTGAGCTTCAGATAGTCCAAGAAGTAAACGTGGATTCAGCCTTATAAATTCGACAAAAAAACGAGCTAATCCGGAGAGAATAAGATAAATCATAAATAGTCTACCCTGAACCCAATCATTTTTTCTTAGTTTCCAGAGAAGAAAGAAAATTAAAAGAGCAACTAAAAATTCATATATCGGAGTTGGATGGAGTGGTGTGTTATCCGGTAAAATTCCATTTGGGAAAACTTGGGCGTATTCACTTCCCTCAAACATTCTTGATGGCTTTACAATTCCGTTTTCGTAATTTGTTCCCCAGGGAAGCGAGGTTGGAATACCATAATCACCATCACCGGCAAGGTGACAACCAATTCTACCGATTCCATATGCTATTGCCAATGAAGGTGCCGCACTATCCGCAACATATAAAAATGATATTTTTTTACTTTTTGTATAAAAATAGATACTTAGAGTTGCGACTATAAGTCCGCCATAAAAAGTTAATCCACCAGCCGAAAAAATCATTCCGATTGGGTCATTCAAAAAAGCTGACCAATTTTCAAATAAGTGAAAAAGTTTACTCCCGGCTACTCCAAAAATCATAGCGAATAAAGTAATTTCTGTAGCAAAATTTTGTGGGAGTTTTTTTCGTTCAAACTCTTTCGAAAAAAAATATCCTGCTGTTAAGAAAGCAATTCCTAACATTAATCCGTAACTGTAAACTGTGAATGGACCAATTTTCACTATTTCGGGATACATTAATTACTCCTTAACTGAGAAGAGAGTTTCAGCAACACTAAATGAGCAAAATTTTCTATTGTTTTTTTTCTTTGGCATTTCTTCTGATAACAAGTCAATCTGCTTTTTGAAGATATTGAAATCATATACTCCGGTATTTATACTGCCATCTTGTTTTACTAGATTAATCTCATGTTTGCCAAATAAATCTTCAAAAAAAAGATCAGTTCGTGCAGGTTGAGGTTTAACAATATAACTGAGCCTAGTATTCAAGCCTCTGAGACTGATGTCAATAGAATTTTTCTTCTTTTGAACATCAACAGAAATTTCATAATTGAGAGACGAAAATTCTTTGATTGTCTCAATACTAACAACATAAAACTGTTTGTTTTGTAACTTATCAAATTGAAAGTAAACAAAAACACGATACTCTATTTCATTAGCTTTTTTTGTGGGCGTACTATTTTTTAAACTATCGATAGATTTTTTTCGAGCTTTAGGAATTTTCGGAACATCATCCGGTTTTCTTAAAGGCATTAATTGCTCCCCCTCATAATCATGATAAGCGACTCAAGATTTTCTTGAATTAGAATCTCAGATTGAGTCCCATCCGTCATATTTTTCAACAACAAAACTCCTCTTGAAAACTCATCGCCACCAATAAAAACGACAAACTTTGCATTTTCTCGATTAGCTTCTCTCATCTGAGCTTTTATACTTCGATTTAGATAATCGTAATCAACTTTAATTCCGCTGTTCCGTAAAACATATCCAAATTTATTAACTAAGAATTCTTTATCCTTATCTAACAATACTAAATAGGCATCAAGTTGATTATCATTTGGGAAAGGGATTCCCTCATTTTCCATTGCAAGAATTAGCCTCTCTATTCCGGCTGCAAACCCTACTCCGGGAGTTTTCTTACCACCAAGCTGTTCAATGAGATTATCATATCGGCCTCCGCCACACAGTGCACTTTGTGCACCGATACTCTCACTAACTATTTCAAAAGTCGTATGAGTATAATAATCCAAACCACGCACTAATGATGGATCAACATGATATTTTATCTCATTTTCTTCAAGTACTTTTTTTACTATTGCAAAATGTTGCAAACTATTCTCATCGAGATAATCGAGAAGAGAAGGAGCATTCTTTAATATTTCTTGGTCTTCCGGACTTTTACTATCAAAGATTCTCAATATATTTTTTTCAAATCTTTTTTTACTTTCTTCGGATAGTTTCGAATAGTGCTCTTTTAAATAATCACTCAACAAAATTTTGTACTTTTCGCGTGATTCCGGAACACCTAAAGAATTTATCTTTACAGAAATATTTTTTATCCCAAGTTTTTTTATAATTAAAAATGCGAGAATAATAATTTCTGCATCAAGATAAGGAGAATTTGAACCTAAAGCCTCAGCTCCAAATTGATGAAACTGGCGAAACCTACCGGCTTGAGGACGCTCTTGTCTAAACATGGGTGAGATATAAAAAAGTTTATTGAGGGATTGAGAATTCCCCATCGAGTGTTCAATGAAGGCTCTTACAACGGCAGCCGTCATTTCCGGTTTAAGAGTAATTGATGTTTTACTTCTATCAAGAAAAGTGTACATCTCTTTTGATACAATATCTGTCTCTTCACCAATGGAACGATAAAAGACTGAGGTCTCTTCAAAAATTGGAGTTCGAATTTCTTTATAATTAAATGATGAAAAAATCTTCTTTACAATATCTTCAACATAATTCCATTTATGAATATCAACAGGAAGGATATCTTTCGTACCGGCAACAGATTTAATCATAACAACTCTTATAATTCGAAGTAAGAATTTTCTTCTTCTCTAAATATTTGAATAATTTCTTCAGAGGAGGTAGCCTTCATTAATTTTTCCCTAAAATGATCTTTAGTCATCATTCGTGAGATTCGACTTAACAATTTTATGTGAAGACTTACAAGATTATCTTTTCCAATTAAAAGAAACAACAAATGAACCGGTTGTCCATCTAGCGATTCAAAATTAATCGGTTTTGAAGACTTTGCAAATGCGCATATTATGTCATTAACTGCATCAGTTTTTCCATGCGGAATGGCAAAGTTCTTACCCACACCGGTTGACATAATTTTTTCTCGAGAGTGAACAGACGCGCGGACTTTTTCCAAATCGATAATCCGTTCATCATTTTTGAATAAATCAACTAGCTCATCAATAATATCAGATTTATTTTCACTTGAAAGCTCATTAATAATAAATTTTTGAGTAAGTAGGTCGGATAGTTTCATAGCATTAAAATAATTGTAATAAAAAAGATTAAGTACTTAAACTTAAGAAAGTAAATAAACTATATCAATGGAACTAATAAAAATAGTAAGGATAAAAAAAAACCCCGAAAAATCGGGGTAAAATATAAATCTGGCAACTACCTACTCTCCCACGCACCTGCGCACGCAGTACCATCGGCGTATAGGGGCTTAACTTCTCTGTTCGGAATGGGAAGAGGTGTGACACCCTAGCAATAGTCACCAGAAAAAACTTAAATAAAATGAAAGATGAAAGAGTTGAGCCAAACAAGCACTTGAGTAAAATAAAAAATGGAAAAGTCTCACGACTTATTAGTACTGCTCAGCTGAATACCTTACGGCACTTACACTTGCAGCCTATCAACCTTGTAATCTTCAAGGAGTCTTTAGTCCATAAATGGAGGGATACCTCATCTTGAAGCGTGCTTCGCGCTTAGATGCTTTCAGCGCTTATCACAACCGAACATAACTACCCAACTATGCCACTGGCGTGACAATTGGTGCAATAGAGGTTCGTTCGTTTCGGTCCTCTCGTACTAGAAACGACCCTTCTCAAGTATCCTTCGCCCGCATAGGATAGG
>JAHBUO010000028.1 GCA_019638025.1 Ignavibacteriaceae bacterium | reverse complement strand
GTAGAAGATTAGCGCTATAACCACCTGAAACTCCGGCAAATGCAGCGGCAAATCCTGCAATCGGATGCCTCCCGACAGCTAAAAATATTACTGCTGCTAAAGGAACTAAAAGAACATATCCGACTTCACTTGCTGTATTAGACAAAACGCCGGCAATTACAATCACAAAAGTAAGAAGTTTTTGTGGAGCAGAAGTTACTAGTAAACGAAGTGCGGCACCAATTAAGCCACTCCCTTCAGCAATACCTATTCCTAGCATCGAAACCAATACTGTTCCCAGAGGAGCAAATGCAGTGAAATTATGAACCATATTTGTGAGGATTTTATGTAATCCTTCAACAGAAAGTAGACTAACCGGTTTAATAATTTCACCTGTCCCGGGATGAGTAACTTGAATATCGAAACTACTGATAAGTCCTGACAATAGAATTACAAAAATCGCAAATAATGCAAAGAGAGTTCCGGGATGAGGTAATGCATTACCTACTTTTTCTACTAGTCCTAGAAAACTTGCAAAAATATTCTTATTCTGAAGTCGTTTTGATTCAGTCATAATCACCTTTTATAAATTGAATTAATTTAATTAAGATTGGTTGATGGTGAGCAATTTAAAAAAATATCAATCTAATTCAAATGAAATTAGAATTACATGAAAGCGTTAGGTTATGGATTGTTTATATAAAGGAAGGTTGAAAATAAAAGAAGTCCCTTTACCATGTTCCGAATTAACTGATATTTTACCGCCATGTTTCTCAATAAATTCTTTTACTAATAATAAACCAAAGCCTGTTCCGGATTCGTTAGATGTCCCTTCTTTTGTAAATACGGAGTCTAGTTTAAATATTTTTGACAATTCATCTTCAGTCATTCCTACTCCTTGATCACGAATTTCAACTGAGACAAATTCATCACCAGAGTTTGTACTTGCTGAGAGAAAAATCTTACTATTCTCATGAGAAAATTTTACAGCATTGGTAAGCAAATTTTGAATAATGGAATTCAACATTTGTTCATCAGCTAAAAGCTCAATTGATTCATCAATGTTAACTTCTGTCAAGATCTGTTTCTTTTCGAAATTACCTTGAAGAGTTTGAAGATTCATAACTATCATTAACTTCAAATTCAATTTGGTTGGGTTATAGTCAATTCGTCCCAATTGAAATCTCGAGTATTCAAGTAAATCATTCAATAATTTGAAGACATTATATGTAGCCTGATGAAGAGCACCTATAAATTGAGTTACTTCAGCTTTCGAGAGAGTCTCGTACTCATTTTTAAGAAGACTTGAATAACCTAAGATTGCATTGAATGGTCCTCGAAGGTCATGTGAAATAATTGAGAAAAATTTATCTTTTGAATAATTGGAATTTTTCAATTCTTCGATTAAATTTTTCTTTTCTTCTTCAATTAATTTGTTTTCTATTACTTGACCTAATGTGTAAGATATGGTTTCAAGAATTTCTTTTTCCTCTTCCGAATAAGTGTTCTTGTTATCATAATCTTGCAAAACAATTGCACCGATTATTTCATCCTTTATTATCAAGGGTACTCCAAGCCAAATTTGAGACGGAGAACCAATCAAATCAACCTCTCCAATACTTCTCAATCGAGTATCTTCTTCAATATCAATCAAGTGAGATTTTTTAGTTCTGATAACATAATCAGTTAAACTTTTACCTGATTTAATAGGTAAATTATCTGAATCAACACAATCCACAAAATATGGAAAAGTCAACATCTCATTCTTCTTGTCATATAAAGCTATAAAAATATTATCTACTTTCATTAGTTTTTTGATTGATGAATGAATGTATTGATAAAACTCGTTTATATCCGATGAAGTGTTTGCAAAATGTAAAATATCATTTAAGACATTTTTAACTCGATCAGCTTTTACTTGTTCAGTAATATCTTCCAACACTAAAAGGAGTGACATTTTACTATCATAATAAATTGGAATGGAGCTAATTCGTACTTTTACACTATTCCTTAATCTATCTACCAACACCTCTTCATTGTGAATCATAGGAACTTGTTCAGTTAGAACTTTAAGATAAATTTCGGTTACTCTTGCAATTTGTTCTTTAGGGATAAACCTCAATACCGATTTCCCTAGAATTGATTCAACCTTATCATACTTTAGAACTTTGAGCAATTGCTTATTTGCATACACAATTTTGTTTTCATGGAGAACAGCAACACTGAATGGAGATAAATCCAAAACAGATCTGTAATTTTTTTCAGTTTCAGCCAGTGTAGAAAAGACTCTTCTTCTCTCAGTAATATCTCTAAATACACCAAATATTCCGATTATTTTTCCGTCAGAGTTTTTAATTTTCTTTCCGCGATCATCGACCCATTTTTTTTGATTATCTTTTGTCAAAATCTGATATTGATTATTTATCCAATCTGATTTTGTAATTTCATTAGAATTTGCGGATAACACACTATCGGTTGTTGCAAAACGCTCAACTTTTTTAATGATCTTTTGAAACCCGATTCTATTAATCTCTGCTTCGGTATATCCCGTAAGATTCAAGATACCCGGACTTAGATAATTATAATTTCCTGTTGAGTAATCGAGTTGATAAATAACATCCCCAGAAGTTGAAGAAATTAAATCTAAAAAACCTTCAAATTTTGAACTGTTTGGTGAGATGATAAAATCAGGAGAAATTTTTCTTATTGTTATATAAAAGCGATTAAGCTTATCGCCATTCTGGAATGTCTTTAATAGAATTTTAACTACTTGTTCTCCTTCAAGAATTTTAAAGGATTCTGATTTTCTTGAATTGCTATTAATATATGAAACAACCTTGTCAAAAATTATTGTAGAACTTTCAGGAAAATTGTCACTCACAATATCACTAAAAATATTGGAGCTCTCTTCCTTAATAGCCAATTGCGATAATGCAGCCGAGTTAAGATACACAACATTGAGATCTTCAGAGATGAAAATAACTATATCATCCAATTGATCAACAAATGACCTTAAATCTTCAAGTAATATGGTTTGTAGGTTTTCCATAGTAAACTATTATCGGAAATAATCTTAAAAAGTTTAATGCATAACGTATAATAAATATATCAATCAATAATAAAGCATACAAGTAACTTTTTTCTTCCGTGAATAGAGTTGAAAATTTACACTTGTATCTTTTGTAAGATTACTCTATTTTTATGTAGACTAAATCTAAATAATAATAACTAGAATTGAAAAACGACCAAGCATCAGATATTCTTCGAGAATATCTTAAACGAGAAAATAATAGGATTACTCCTGAAAGATTTGAAGTACTTGACGCAGCGCTTGAGTTTGATGGACACTTCTCTGCCGATGAACTTTACATCTCGATGAAAAACAGAAACTCAAGAGTATCACGTGCTACAGTTTACAAAACTCTTGAAATTCTTGCATCATGTGATCTTATTTCTCCACGCAATTTTGGCGATAACATGAAGCGTTATGAAAGCAGCTTTAAGCGTCAAAACCATGACCATCTAATCTGTATGGATTGCGGAAGAATTGTTGAATTTGTAAATCCAAAAATTGCAAAAATCCAGACAGACATATGTGATGAGTTGGGGTTTGAGCCTTCAAGTTATAGTTTCAATCTATTTACTCGATGTAAAAACAAAAAAACATGTAAGTATTACAATGATAAAACAAACTCTTGATAAAGTTAGAAAAGGGACTTATTTCACAATCGCTAATTTACCGAGCGGCGTATTAAAAGTTCAGCTTATAAGAATTGGAATAACTGAAGGGACTAAAGTTTTTTGCTTGGAACGTTTGCCCGGTGGAACAATTATATTACAAAAGAACAGACAAGAAATTGCAATAGGTTATGATTTAGCAAAAGAAATTTCATTTATAGAATAAAATTATGAAATCAGAAAAATCCGATTTAATCGAGCACAAAGAAAAGCACCCACATTTAAATATTGAGAAAGAAAACCAAAACTCTAAACTACCAAAGGTAGTTCTTGTAGGTAATCCGAATGTCGGCAAATCTCTATTCTTCAATCATCTAAGTGGTGTTTATGTAGATGTTTCAAATTTTCCGGGGACTACCGTATCAATAACAAAAGGGATTTATAAAAATTTTAATATTTATGATACTCCCGGAATTTATGGCGTTTCGTCTTTTAATGATGAAGAAAAAGTAGCTCGAGATATAATACTCGATGCAGATATTATTCTTAATGTTGTTAATTCCATTCACCTTGAACGAGATTTATTTTTAACTCTGCAACTCATTGAAATGGGGAAAAAAGTCACTGTTATCCTTAACTTTTTCGATGAGGTTCAAAAAAGAGAAATTAAAATTAAGCCGGAAGCATTGTCTGAATTACTCGGAGTTGAGGTAATTACTACTTCAGCTATTAAAAAAATCGGTTTTGATAAACTTGATTTTGCTATTGAGCAGGCAAAAGTAGGGAAACAAAATAAAGAGTTACATGAAGTTCTCCATAACACTTTGAATCGAGTTGGTTCACAAGCTGAAGCATTAATGGTTTTAGAGGGTGATATCCACATTGCCGAAAAGCATGGAGTTGAGTGCGGCACAGCCGATGAGAGAGAAATAATTTATATAGAACGACGTAACCGTGTAAATGAAATTGTAAGTGAAGTCGAGTATGAAGATTCGTCAAAAGGTAAATTCTTAAATTTTATCGGAAGATTATCCCTAAACCCTTATACAGGAATTCCCGTTTTGGGTGTAATTCTTGTTTTACTTTATTTTTTTATCGGTGATTTTGTTGCTCAACGTGTTGTCGATTTTACTGAGAATACAATCGGTAAAGGATATGTTGAATACTATATTAAAGCATACATTGCTGAGTTTACCCCATCAGAAATTAAAGTCACACTTTTAGATGAGAACGAAGAACTAATTCAAGAAAAAACTTATACTTTCACCTCTTCAATTTTAGAGGATGCAGAAAAATTTTCTGAGTTTAAGTCATTCTCCCGACAACCAAACGCTGAGGTAGATTTTTACTTTCCAAATGGTTTTGTAAGACTCTTCTTTGGTGAATTTGGTGTAATTAGTATGACTATTACGTATCTCATATTTTTACTTCTCCCATTAGTAATGGCATTTTATTTTGCTATGGCTATGTTGGAAGATAGCGGTTACCTTCCTCGTTTAGCAACTATGATGGATCGAGTAATGACAAAAATCGGACTAAATGGAAGAGCTGTAATTCCAATTATGCTCGGATTTGGATGCGTAACTATGGCAACAATAACTACTCGATTGTTGGGAAGTGAAAGAGAAAAAACAATCGCAACCGCTATTTTACAATTTGTAATTCCCTGCTCAGCACAGTTAGCAGTAATTGCAGTTTTGATGAGTTCTGCCGGTTTTACAGCTCTAATGATTTATATAGCAGTTATCTTCGCTGTTCTAATCGGTTTATCGACCACTCTTAATCGATTCTTGCCCGGTCAAAGCACTCCCCTTCTAATAGATTTACCGATGATGCGTTTACCGGAGATGGATAATGTTTTCAAAAAAACATTTTTCCGAACATATGGATTTATGAAAGAAGCAACTCTATGGTTTTTCATAGGAGCATTATTTATTGGAATATTAGAAGTCACCGGAATTTTATATTTATTTCAAGATATATTAGCTCCAATTACAACCGCCTGGCTAAAACTTCCAAAAGAAACTGCAACAGCTTTTGTGATGGGAGTTGTTCGAAGAGATTTTGGTGCTGCCGGATTATTTGATTTATCACTCACATCAATGCAAATTACGGTTGCTCTAATAACTATAACGATATTCGTTCCATGTATTGCTTCATTTATGGTGATGCTTAATGAACGCGGATTAAAAGAAGGCTTAATTATCTGGTTGGGTACCTGGTTCTTCGCATTTTTTGTTGGTGGATTAGTAGCACAAATTATTATTTAGTATGAAATTACAAACGAAATACCCTATCATTTGGCGAAAAAATAATTTTGGGATAAAGATTTTTTGCTCTATCCCAAACATTGCTACAGGAATCGTTGTTAACGCGAAGGAAAATTTAATTGTGGTTGACCCAGGGGATGGTATTTTAAGAGATTTAAATAACGACTATACTACAGAAGATGTATTATCAATTTCAGACATTTTTATCACTCATGGTCACCACGATCATGTTGGTGGTGTTTGGTCGTTACTTACTTATTTCAGAGTTATGAGAAGAAAAATGAATCTTAATATTTACTATCCAAAGGGTTGTATTGAGATTGAAAGCATTTATAACGCATTCAGAAAAGTATATTCCAATAGTATATCATATAAAATTTTCTTGAAAGAAATTTCCGATAATAAGACCATCATTAGAAAAGATATTAAAGTAAAACCATTTAAAGTTCTACATAAAGAAATCTTATCAGATAATAAGAGCAAAAAAGTAGTCCCCTCTCTCGGTTATAATTTTGTCTATGATGGAATGACAATTTGTTACGGTGGAGATACGGCTTATTGTGATTCTTTGGTGAAAGCTGCAAAAAATGCAGACTTAGCAATATTAGAAGCAGGTTCAACTTCAGACTTGGAAGATGATGATATGCATATGTCAATCGAAGTTGCAAAATCAATCGGGAAATCCGCCAAAGAGTTTTATCTAGTTCACGTACCGGAATAATCTTTTCTTCCCTACTGATTATTTCATCATTTCTTACTACTTTATAATTTCATTTTCAAATAATTGAGGAGCCGAATGCTTGCATTTATAATTTTAATTTTATTCAGTTATAATGTTGTTGCGCAAAGTGATGACAAATATAAATTTCCTGAAGAAAAGAGATTAAAAAATATTAGAATGTTAACCGATGATGGAGAAAATGCAGAAGCATATCTTTCATTTGATGAGACAAAATTAGTTTATCAATCTACATTCGGTGATTTACAGTGTGATCAAATTTTTGTGATGGATACTGATGGTTCGAATAAGAAAATGATTTCGAGTGGTAAAGGAAGAACAACATGTGCATACTTCCTCCCCGGAGATAAATCAATTGTTTTTGCTTCTACTCATTTAGAAAGTGATGATTGTCCACCAGAGCCTGATAGAAGCAGAGGTTATGTGTGGAAACTATACGAGTCATTCGATATTTTCTCTGTTAATGTTGACGGAACAAATCTTGTAAGGTTAACTGATTCCCCGGGTTATGATGCCGAAGCTACAGTATCACCTCTGGGAGATAAAATCGTCTTTACTTCTTTAAGAGATGGTGACCCCGAATTGTATCTAATGAATATTGACGGCTCTGAGGAAACAAGATTAACCTTCCAAAAAGGCTATGATGGTGGTGCTTTTTTCTCACACGATGGAAAAAAAATAGTATTCAGAGCAAGCAGACCTAAAACTGAAAAAGATTTTCAAGATTATAATGAATTGGTTTCTGAAGGATATGTGCGACCAACTGCATTAGAAATTTTTACTATCAATGTAGATGGAACTGAACTAACTCAAATTACAAATTTTGGGAAGGCAAGCTTTGCCCCATTCTTTCACCCCGACCGAAAAAGAATTATTTTTTCATCGAATATTAATAGTAAATCGGGACGCGAATTCGATTTATACATAGTGAACATAGACGGAACCGGATTTGAACAAGTAACATTCCACCGAGAGTTTGACGGTTTTCCAATGTTTACGAAAGATGGGAAACATTTAGTTTTTGCATCAAATAGATTTAGTAAAAAACATGGTGATACTAATATTTTTATTGCTGAATGGGTTGATTAAAAGGAGGAATAATGTACACAAAATCATTTTCTAAAATTCTGATTGTTCTTTTAGTTTTTCAAATTTCACTAACCTTTGCCCAAATTAAAGAGAGTGAAAGATCATCAAACATAACAAGAACAGAGATTAAGTCTCACAGCGAATATTTAGCTTCAGACGAATTGATGGGGCGCGCTACAGGAACAAAAGGTGCAGACTTAGCAAAAGACTATATCGAAAAAGAGTTCAAGCACTATAATCTCAAGCCAGTGTTTGACAACAGCTTTTTCCAAAAATTTACTTTTACAGCTGATGTTGAGTTAACTACTAACAACAAATTTTC
Source organism: Ignavibacteriaceae bacterium (assembly GCA_019638025.1). Taxonomy (GTDB): domain Bacteria; phylum Bacteroidota; class Ignavibacteria; order Ignavibacteriales; family Ignavibacteriaceae; genus JAGUXE01. The sequence goes on along the minus strand of JAHBUO010000028.1, from coordinate 22,009 downwards.
AATAACTAGGGACAACATTATTAAATCACTAAAAATAAGTAATGATTTCATCACAGCTCCCTTTTCAGGTTCAGCTACGGTGGAAGGGGAATTAGTGATAATCGGTTATGGAATTGCTGCGGACAAACTTCAGTATAATGATTATGACAGTATTGATGTTAAAGATAAAATAGTTTTAGCAATACGATATAATCCCGAATACAACAACCCTCATACAATGTTTGAAGAATATTCGAGCTTCCGATTTAAAGCAGCTCAAGCGAAGGAACGAGGAGCAAAAGCAATTATCTTTGTTAATGGGCATTTCCCTGAGTTAGATTCAGATGAATTAATGAAGTTTGTTTTTGATAGAGCTGCCGGAATTAAAGATTTTCCTGTTGTTCATGTAAAACGAAATATTGTTGATGAGCTTTTTGAGAAATCAGGTAAAAACTTTAAGGAATATCAAAAAAATATTACTGATAATAAAAAACCGGAATCATTTATTTTAGCAAATGCTAAAGTTAGCATCACTACTGAAGTTAAACCGGTTGAAAAAATCGGTTATAACGTTGCCGGACTTATTGAAGGAAACCATCCGACACTTAAAAATGAAATAGTTGTAGTTGGCGGGCATTATGATCATCTTGGAATGGGTGGAGATGGTTCGTTGTATAGAGGCAGTGAACCTCAAATTCACAACGGTGCAGATGATAATGCTTCAGGTACCACCGGAGTTCTTGAATTAGCTCAAAAATTTGCATCAATGGAAAATGAGCTTAATAGAAGCTATTTATTTATTGGTTTCGGTGGCGAAGAACTCGGATTATTAGGGTCAAATTACTTTGTTAATAATTCCCCATTGCCTATTGAGAATATGATTGCAATGATCAATCTTGATATGATTGGAAGACTAAATTCAGATACAAGTTTGATTGTGTATGGAACCGGGACATCAAAATCATGGGACGAACTATTGTTAAAATACAACACATTCCCATTTAAGTTAACAAAAAACCCGGAGGGATATGGACCTAGCGATCACTCTTCTTTTTATGCTAAAGCTATTCCAGTCCTATTTTTCTTCACAGGAACTCATTCAGATTATCATCGTCCATCAGATGATGCCGATAAAATAAATTTTGAAGGTCAAGAAGAAATCTTAAACTACATTTATAGAATTTTGGGAGAAGTTGACAAAAATGAATTTAAACCCGAGTATGTCAATGTTCCCCGTAAAGAACAAACTTCAACAGGTGGTTGGAAAGTTTATGTAGGGACAATTCCTGATTATGCCTACACTGAGGAAGGATTAAAAATAACAGGTGTAAATCAAGATAGTCCGGCACAAAAGGCTGGTTTGGTAGCAGGGGATATCATTTTAGAATTCGGACAAAAGAAAATAACGAATATTTACGATTATGTTTATGCCCTCAAAGAATTTGTACCGGGGGATATTGTTTCTGTGAAAGTTAAACGTGGGAGTGAACTTCAGTCCCTATCGCTCGAATTGGGTGCAAGATAATTTTCCATAATAATAATTTGATTATATTTATTGCAAATAGATTTTTAAAAAGCCGCAAGAATTCGAGCGGCTTTTCGATTTTTTCACTTATTGCAATTTTAGGAATTGCAGTTGGTGTCGCTTCCCTAATTATCGCAATCAATGTACTTGATGGATTTGACTTAACTATAAGAGAAAAAGTTGAAAATCTTGATTCACATATTCAGATTGTAGGCTTCAGTGATCTTCCGATTAATGAAAAAGATTCAACTGATAATAGAGTAAAAGAATTAATCCCGAATCAACTTGTTCATATTGACAAGTATGTCTCTCGCCTGGTTATTGCCGGCACAAAGGAAATAAAAGAAGGTGTTCAACTCAAAGGCGTTGGAGCAGATTATTTTCGTAAAAAAGAGGGATTAAAAATAATTGAAGGAGAAAGAAATTTAAGAGACAATGCAAATTTTCTTCTAGTCGGAAAAACCTTGGCGAATAAACTAAGAGTCAAGATTGATGAAGAAATTGCAATCTATTCAGTTGGAAATAATCAATATGATATTTTTTCTTCGAACATTGAAAAAATGAGAGTAACAGGAATATTTGAAAGCGGTATGGCAAAATTTGATGATGCTTATATTTATACAAATATCGATTCAGCAAAAATGTTTCTAATGTTTAATGAACAAGTTTCAGGTTACGAAATAAAATTAAAATCTTTGAATAATATTGACAGTATTGTTAATCACCTGCAGAATAATTTAAGATACCCGAATTATGTAAAGTCTGTTTTTGATAGCTATAAACATATTTTCAATTGGATCGAACTTCAGAAAAAACCGATTCCTTTGATTCTTGGTTTAATAATATTGGTCGCCGTTTTTAATATCATCAGTACCCTTTTAATGATTATTTTAGAAAAGATAAATTCAGTAGGAGTTTTACGATCACTTGGGGCAAAACAATACCAAATCATCATTATTTTTCTTCTTCATGGTATTACAATCGGAGCGATTGGTGTTTTGTTTGGTAACTTTCTTGCGGTAGGATTAAGTTATCTACAAAATCATTATGATATTATTACACTACCGGGAACAGTCTATTTCATCTCGAAAGTCCCACTCATAATTAATCTATCGACAAATATTTTAGTATCTATTATAACGCTCGCACTCGTTCTAGTTGTTTCAATAATTCCATCAATTATTGCAGCACGTATTTCCCCACTATTTATAATAAGGTTCAAGTGATGAAATTCGAATTTTTCATCGCACTACGTTATGTTTTTGCAAAGCATAAATTAAACTTCATAACTATAATCTCATATTTATCATTAATTGGAATTACTCTCGGGACGGCAGCATTAATAATAGTTCTTTCAGTTTTCAATGGTTTTGGATCACTGGTAACTTCCTTCTTGATAAATTTTGATCCCCACATAAGAATCGAATCTAAATCAGAATTTAGTGAAGATAATCAATTAAGACTTAAAAGTATTTTCGAAGAAAATGGCTACAAGAATTACACAGGATTTGTACAAGGAAAAGTTATTGTCAAACAATCCGACTTAATTCAAGTTGTAAATCTGAAAGGAATCTCATCATCAGCTATTTCTGATGTTTATAATATTAACTCAAGTATTGTTTTAGGTGATTCATCTTTAGGTGAGGATAACTTTCCAAAAGTTTTAATAGGTGTTTTACTGGCTGATAGATTACGTGCCACAATCGGAGATACACTTACAATCGCTTCTCCTTCTGCAATAGAAAGAGGGATTTTAACTTTATCTATACCGAAGTTTAGTAAAGCGATTGTCAACGGGATTTTTGCTTCGAACAGTAATGAATATGATGCTTCATTTATCTTTATTGATTTACTAAACGGACAATCAGTTTTGGGTTATAGAAATGATATTCAGGGTTATGAAATAAAATTATCAAATATTAGTCACACGGATAAAGCTAAGAGTGTGTTAAATGAACTCCTAAAAGAGGAATTTGAAATTTCGACTTGGTATGATTTCCATAAAGAGCTTTTTTCTGTGATGCAGATTGAACGATGGGTTGCATATATGTTGTTATCGCTGATTATTGCAGTCGCTGTATTCAATATTTTAGGCTCACTTACTATGTCGGTAATCGAGAAAAAAAGAGATATTGGAATACTGATTTCTCTTGGGGTCGATGAGAGTTCGATTAAAAATATTTTTATGTATCAAGGATTATTTATCGGAATTATCGGCACAATTTCCGGATTTGTACTAAGTTTTATAGTTTATTTTATTCATATAAACTATAATATTTATCCTCTCGATCCGTTGTTATATAAAATTAATGCTCTTCCAATGGAATTACAATTTATTGATTTCATAACTGTAGGATTTTCGGCAACAACTCTATCATATCTTGCTTCAATCTTACCATCAAAAAAAGCCGCAAAGATTAATCCGGTTGAATCGATTAAATGGGAATAATATGAGTGAATTTATAATACAAGCAAAGTCAATTTATAAATCTTACATTAGTCAAAAAGATATTAAGATTGATGTATTGAAAGATGTCTCAATTGATATTCCTAGAGGAAAGATATCCGTAATTATTGGGGCATCGGGTGCAGGGAAAAGTACACTCCTTCACATTCTGAGTGGATTGGATAAAGCTGATAGTGGTCAGATTCAATTTGATACTAAAGAAATTAGCAAATTAAGTAACAGAGAATTGGCGAAATTTAGAAATTTTAATTTAGGATTCGTTTTTCAGTTCCATCATCTTCTACCAGAGTTTTCTGCATTAGAAAACTGCATGATTCCTTTATTAATCAGAGGGAAATCACAGAGTAGTTCAAAAAAAGAAGCAATAAAATTTCTTGAATTAGTCGGAATACAAGAAAGACTTAATCACAAACCGGCAGAATTATCAGGTGGTGAACAACAACGGGTCGCAGTTGCGAGAGCATTAGTAACAGAGCCACCAATTATTTTTGCAGATGAACCAAGCGGAAATTTGGATTCGACTAATAGTGAATCCTTACATAACTTATTTATCTCACTGAGAGATTCTTTCAACAAATCTTTTGTTATTGTAACTCATAATAAAGACCTTGTAAAACTTGCAGATAAGGTTTTCGAGTTGCAAGATGGAAGACTCATCTCTGAATAACTATTAATTTAATGATTCTAAAAAATCATAAATTAATCTCACACCAAAACCAGTAAAGTATGGAGAAGTATAATTATTAAATTTATACGGACTCGAGGGACCTGCAATATCAAGGTGAACCCATGGTATATTTGGATTAACAAAATTTTCGAGAAATTTAGCAGCTGAAATTGCTCCACCCCATCTTGGTCCACAGTTTTTCACATCAGCAAAATCAGAATGATTAAGAGAATTATAATCGTCCCAAATTGGTAATCGCCATACCCTATCAAAAGTCCTTTGACCTGAAGAATATAATTGCTCGGATAACATATCATTATTTGAAAATAATCCCGCAACAAATTCACCGAGTGCAACTACACAAGCACCGGTCAGAGTCGCAAAATCGATTATTACATCAGGAGATTGGCTACTAGCATAAACTAACGCATCTGATAATGCCACTCTTCCTTCTGCATCAGTATTATCTATCTCAATAGTCTTTCCATTTGATGCTTTAATAATATCGCCCGGTTTGTAAGCAGTCGAGGAGGGCATATTCTCGGCAGCTGAAATAACACCTAATATTTCAATATTTAACTTAGATTTTGCGGCAACTTCAACAATACCTGCAACTACAGCCGCACCTGACATATCTCCTTTCATTTCCCACATTCTGTCAGCAGGTTTTATTGAGATACCGCCTGTGTCAAATGTAATTCCCTTCCCAACTAATGCAATTTTTTTTACAGCTTTTTGAGCAGGTTTATAATGAAGAATAATCATGCGGGGTTTATTGATACTCCCTTGACCCACACTAAGCAATCCATTCATTTTTCTTTTTTTCAATTCGGCATCATTAAAAACTGTAACCTTAACTTTTGTATTAGTAAATCTTTGTTTAATAGATTCAGCCAATGATTGAGGGAACAACACATTACCAGGTTCATTTTGTAAATCACGCGTAAAATTTATCGCATTCATTAGAGTGGAAGTTTTTGTAACTATTTTTTTAAGTTGTTGGGAATCCAGACCAAGAAACTCAACATACAAATTCTTATTGACAGACTTTTCAGATTTATATTTATCAAATGAATAGTAACCGTAAAACAATCCTTCTATCATGGTCTGAACCATATACTCAAGTGAATTAAAATATTCACCAAAAATTTTAAGCTCAGGAATACGAATAACCAATTTATCAGAAGCTAATGACTTTTGTTTAACATATCCGGCAAAGTAGTTTCTGAAATAATCTTGATTAACTTTCTTTGGAAGGATTACAAAATGATTAGTTTCATTCAGGTTTCCGGATGTTTGCTCCCGGAATTCAGTCTCACATCGATTCAACTTTGCAAGGGTTTGCTTTGATATGTTTTTTAAGACAAATTCGTTAGTTTCGATTGATGCTTTTTTATTTTCATCCTTTTTGATGAAGTAGATATTTTCAACTAAAAAATCTTCTTTTCTCTTTTTACTTGATGAATCAAAAATCAAATTAAACATTACAATTTTTCTCCCTTCGCATAAATCAATGCTCTATTTACAATTTCTTGATAACAATCTTCGATTACTTTATCTCTAATACGAATACCTGATGCATTCAGATGTCCGCCACCACCGAATTCTTGGGCAAGTTGATGAACAGGAATATCTCCTTTTGAACGTAAACTTACCTTAAATCCTTCAGTAACCTCTAAAAACTTAAGCGCAACGTTTACTGATTTAATGCTCATCATTATATTAATAAATCCTTCAGTATCATTTTCAGAAGTCTCATACTTATCAAAATCTTCATTCTTAATTACCATAACTGCTAATTCATCATTATCGCCAAAAAGCTTTATTGATAAAAGAGATTGACCGAGTAAATGAAGTTTTCCAAGTTTATTTTGGTCATAAATTTCACTATGAACTTGAATCGGGACAACTCCCAACTCCAAGAGGTGCGAAACTATTTGATGAACCTCTGAACTTGTTCTATCAAAACGGAAAGAGCCTGTATCAGTCATTATCGCTGCATAAAGTGGGAGCGCAATTGAATAGTCAAAATCGACTATTTGAGTTTCTTTAATAAAATTATAAAGAACATGTCCGGTAGCGCAATAATCCGTTCCATTGAAATAATAACTTGCAAAATTTTCGGGGTCTTGATGGTGATCGATGCAAATTTTAATTGATTGAGATTCTTTTAAGACACTTTCCATTTTAATGGTTCTGTTAAGTCTATTAAAATCAAGAGCAATAAAGACCTCAACATTTTTTATGAATTCTTTATGTTTATCGTAATCGTATTTTTCTATTTCATTACGACCATCGAGAAATTGAAGATAATACGGTGTTTCGCTGTAGTTAATGATTTTATATTCTTTACCGAGTTTGTAAAGTATCTCTGCAAGAGCAATCTCAGAACCGATAGCATCGGCATCAGGATTAACATGGGTGGTTATGAGAAAAGTACTTTTCTCTAATAATATTTTTTTAAGCTCTGAATATTTTGACATTTATGAAGATAATCTGATTTGAAAAAGATGTAGTCTCAGCTGTTCACTGAGACTACTAAACTGAATATTATGCAACTTCCCAAGTATTTCCGTCAAAGAAAAGTGATTTCAAATCGCCTTCTCCACGTTTTTCTTTAACAGTACTTATCTGGGTTTCAACATCTAATTCGTAAGATGATCTATGAACTTGCATCAAAACACCAATCGGCATTGGTAATTCAGGGTACTCACTGAATCTTGAAAGGATATATGCACGAGTTGGATTTGTATCAAACTCATCGTGTACCCATAAATCTTCAAGTGAGTATTTCCCATCTTCCAATGAAACAACTTCAGGAGTAAAACCATGGAGTCTAATCCCTTTTTCATTATTTTTCCCGAAGACAAGAGGTTTACCATGTTCAAGTACTACAACATTATCTGCTTTAGTATCTTTTTCAGTGTAAAGTTCAAAAGCACCATCGTTAAAAATGTTACAATTTTGTAAAATTTCAACAAATGCAGTACCCACATGCTTGGAAGCTCTACTCATCATTTGTTGAAGATGTTTTGCATCTCTATCTAAAGACCGAGCAATAAATGTTGCACCGGAACCAATAGCAACTGATGTCGGATTAAATGGATAATCGACGCTGCCAAATGGAGTACTTTTTGTCTTTTTTCCTTTTTCTGATGTCGGTGAATATTGACCTTTAGTTAATCCATAAATTCTATTATTGAATAACATAATTTTGAGGTCGATATTTCTTCTGCATGCATGAATAAAATGATTTCCGCCAATACTCAACAAATCACCGTCTCCGGTTGCGACCCAGACCATTAATTCAGGATTTGCGAGCTTAACTCCCGATGCAATTGCAGGGGCTCTTCCGTGAATCCCATGAAACCCATAAGTATCCATATAATAAGGAAAACGACTTGAACATCCGATACCCGATACATAAACAATTTTTTCTTTTTCCATCCCGAAATCAGGCGCACTTCTTTGCATCTGGGCTAAGATAGAATAATCACCACAACCCGGACACCATCTGACATCTTGACCTGTGGTAAAATCCTTTGCAGTTAATTTCGGCAAATTCTGCGTAGCAATTACTTCATTATTAGACATTTTTTCCTCCAAGAGTCTCAATTATTTTCTTTTCAACTTCAACAGCTTTAAAAGGCAAACCTTTAATTTTATTAAGCTGCTCAACTTCGATTAAGAATTCAGATCTTATTAAATGTGATAATTGACCAAGATTTAATTCCGGGACTAATACCTTTTTATATCTCTTTAATACCTCACCGGCATTTTTAGGGAATGGATTCAAATATTTAAAGTGTGCTTGAGCGACTTTATGTCCTTGTTTTCTAACACGGTTTACCGCATCTGCTATTGATCCGTACGTCCCTCCCCATCCAACAACTAATAGTTCTGCATCTTCATCACCGGTAACTTCTAAGTCTGGAATATCATTCACAACTTTTGAAATCTTTTCAGTTCTCAATTTGCACATAACTTCATGATTGTCAGGGTCATAACTAACGGTACCGTAAATATTAGCTTTCTCTAAACCACCAATTCTATGTTCAAGTCCAGGAGTTCCTGGAATAGCCCATGGTCTTGAAAGATTTTCATCTCTCAAATATGGATAGAAGCCTTCTTTTTCAGTTCTGAAAGGAACAGAAATATCTTTTAGTTGATCTGTTGCCGGAATTTTCCATGGTTCTGAACCATTCGCTAAATATCCGTCTGTTAATAAGATAACAGGAATCATAAACTTTAAGGCAATTCTGGAAGCTTCGTATGCCATTTCAAAACAATCAGCAGGAGTTGATGCCGCTAAAACAACAACCGGAGCTTCTCCGTTTCTTCCAAACATCGATTGTAATAAATCTGCTTGTTCTGTTTTAGTCGGTAAACCTGTACTTGGTCCACCACGTTGAACATTTACAATCACTAAAGGTAGCTCAGTGATAACTGCTAAGCCAATAGCTTCAGTTTTCAAAGCTAAACCCGGTCCTGAAGTTGTTGTAAGTGCTAATGAACCGGCAAAAGACGCACCTATGGATGCACAAATTGCACCGATTTCATCTTCAGCTTGAAAAGTTTTTACACCATAACTTTTATACCGACTCAACTCATGCAAAATTTCTGATGCAGGAGTAATAGGATAAGAACCTAAAAACAAAGGTAAATTTGCTTTAATTGCAGCGGCAACCATACCGATTGCTACAGCCTCATTACCTGATACGTTTCTGTAAAAACCTTTTTCTAATTTTGCAGGTTCAACTTGGTAACGAGTGGTAAATAATTCGGTATTTTCACCATAATAATATCCGGCTAAAAGAGCTTTTTTATTACCTTCTAATATTTCAGGTTTATTTTTGAATTTATCGTCAATCCATGCCAGCGTTGCTTCAATAGGTCTGTTATATAACCAATACATTAAGCCTAAAGCAAAAAAGTTTTTGGAACGACCAATTTCTTTATTCGATAACTGTGTACCTTCTAAAGCATTTGCAGTTAATTGTGTTAATGCAACAGGAATTACCGTATACCCTTTTAATGAATCATCTTCTAAGGGATTAACTTCGTATTGAGCAAGTTTAAGATTCTTCTGATCGAATGCATTTGTATTTACTATAATAATAGCATTAGATTTTAAATCTTTTAAGTTCACTTTTAATGCTGCCGGATTCATTGCAATAAGTACATCGGGACTGTCACCCGGCGATTTTATTTCTGTACTCCCAAAATGCAACTGAAATCCACTCACACCGTATAAAGTACCGGCTGGAGCTCTTATTTCAGCAGGATAATCGGGCAGTGTACTTAAATCGTTTCCAAAAATCGCAGTCGTATTTGTAAATTGAGATCCGGTCAACTGCATACCATCGCCGGAGTCTCCGGCAAATCTCACTGTAACATCTTCAAGGATTTGTATTTCTTTCCCCATGATATGTCTCTTTGTTATTAAATTAGTTTATTGCAGTAAAGTTATTAAAAGTCTAATGATTAAGCAATGTATATTTCAATTTCTATCTTACTTGTTGAATGATTGATAGGAATTCTTGAGCGGATAGGAATCCTGTAATTCGGTTTACTTCTTTCCCTTCAGAATTTATTATTAAAACTGTGGGGACTCCAACTATCTTAAAATCGTTTCTGAGTTTTTCTACTTCAGGATTAGTTGATTTAGTCATATCAGCTTTAATGTTAAAAAATCTTTTTGATTCAGAAATAACCGAAGCATCTGAAAAAGTAAGTGCATCCAACTCTTTGCATGGGATACACCAATCAGCATAAAAGTCAATTATTATAGGTTGATTTGAAGAAAGGGCTTCGTTATATTTTTCTTGATTGTAATACTCCCATTCTATTGATTTAACTTCTGTCGGATACAAACTATATGCTGAAACACCGATAAAGAGAATACTCAAAACAATTTTAATTGAACGGAATACTTTTAATTTATTTGCTTCTTTATCAATGAATAAAATAATAATACCGGATAACAGCATAAATACCGGAAGCGCATAAGAATTGATTGGTTTTGGAAGTATCGGAAGTAAAAAGTAGACAGCCATTCCTAACAGTATGAAACCGAAGATATGTTTTACAGCTTCCATCCAAACACCGGCTCTTGGCAAATTTTTTATTTTACCTGAGAAAATTGCTAACAAAAAGTAGGGAGTTCCTAACCCGACAGCTAACACGAAGAATAATAAAAATCCATTTACCGGATCAGCTTTTGCCGCTACATACGTTACTAATCCTAACACAAAAGGACCAATACATGGTGCGGCAACTATTCCCATAGTTAAACCCATAAAAAACGCACCGTATAAACCGCCCTTTGCTCCTCCTGCTTTCATAACAAGTGAATTAGGGAGACTAAACTCGTACATGCCAAACATACTTAATGAAAGGAGAACGAATATCAATGCTATGATCACAATTACTATTGTATTTTGTAATAGTGCGCCAAATACTGCTCCGCTTAATGCAGTAATAACTCCTATAGCCGAATATGTAAGTGCTAAACCTATAACATAAAATAACCCCATCAATGCTAAACGAGATGTTCTTCCCTCACTTTGACCTCCAAAGAAACCTATAGTGATTGGAATTAATGGATAAACACATGGTGTAAGATTGAGTGCTAACCCACCTAAAAAAACGAGCAGCAAACTCAACAACAATCCACTTTCTTCCAATGTTGAAGCTAAAGAACTTTCATCAACAGTATCATTGCTAACAGGAGTGTAACTCAAATCAATCTTTTTGAATATATCTTGATTTATTTCGTTAATGATTGTGCTTCTATCTACTATATTTAGTTTTAAAGTGTCAAATACCGAGGTAGGAGGAAGACATGTTGCATTATCGCAAGCTTGAAATTCAAACTCAATTAAAAGCGAAACTTCTCCCAATTGTATATCAGCAGGAACGCGCAATATAGCTCCGATGTAAACATCCCCTTCATAAACAGAGAGAGGTGTCTCGGAAAATCCTAACGTGATGTCGTGTGCTTTTGGAAATTTAATTTTTGATAAAGAAAAACCCAAAGATGTATCAATCATCAGTGAAGATGGAATCAGGAAATCCTCATTTGGCTTATCGGAATTGATGTGCCATTCATCTTCGATTGAAACTTTGATTGCAATCTTAACTTCACTCTCCGGTTGTATATTATCGAGAGAAGCGAAGGCTTTAATTTGTGCTTTAGGAGCTTGCATCCCGAACTGAGCAAAAATTAAATTTGAAAATAAAACTATCCAGACCAGAACTAAGATTTTTTTATTCATTTTCTCCATCCTTGTACAATCGGGTAACGTCGTCCATACCCAAATGCTTTGTTTGAAATTCTGAGAGCAGGTGCAGCTTGTCTTCTTTTAAACTCATTAAAATCGACCATTCGAAGAACTTTACCAACTATGCTACTATCCCCTATCGTTTGACTTATTTCATTAAACTCTTTATTGTTTTCTAAATACATCCTCAAAATTGAATCAAGCAAATCATAAGGGGGTAGAGTATCTTGATCAGTTTGATTCGGTTTTAATTCTGCTGAAGGTGCTTTTTCTATTATTTCTTGCGGTATAATTTCTTTATCTCGATTAATAAATTCAGCTAAACGATAAACATCGGTTTTGTAAACATCAGCAATAACACCAAGCCCACCACACATATCTCCGTAAAGTGTAGCATATCCAACAGCCATCTCAGATTTATTGCCTGTAGTCAATAATAAATGTCCATGTTTATTTGCAATTGCCATTAATATTATTCCACGGGATCTCGATTGAAGATTCTCTTCGGTTGTATCATGATTTTTACCTTCAAATGAAGGTGCTAAAAGCTCAATCAAATTATCGACAACATCTTGAATTGGAATCACTTTATGTGAGATGCCAAGATTTGAAATGAGTTTCAAAGAATCATTAACACTTCCTTCACTCGAATATTTTGAGGGAAGAAGAACAACTTCTACATTTTCCTTACCTAAAGCTTCAACAGCTATTGCGGTTACTAAAGCAGAATCTATTCCACCGCTTAATCCGATTAACACTTTTTTAAAGTTTAGCTTTTTGCAATAGTCTTTAACTCCTAAAACTAATGCCGAATAAACTTCTTCTTCAAACGATGCCTCTACATTTTCTACTCTCGAATAATCTTCTGATGTATCGAAAATTAAATAATCTTCTTCATATTTTTTGCCTAATTGCTTAAGCTCACCTTTATCGTTAAAACACATACTTGCGCCATCAAAGATTAACTCTGTCTGAGCACCAACTAAACAACAATAGACTAAAGGTAGAGCATCTTCTTTAGTAAGAGTCGATAACATCTCTTTCCTGGCAAATCGTTTTCCGTAAGAATATGGACTTGCAGAAATATTAATCAACAGTGTTGCTCCTTGTTTTACAAGCTTCTCAACCGGGTCGTGCTGATATAGCCTTTTCTTCCAATAATCTTTATCATTCCAGATATCTTCGCAAATGGAAATACCGAGAACCTCTCCTTTGAAATGATGAAGTGAAGTATCTTTAGCGGATTCAAAATATCTTATCTCATCAAATACATCATAATTCGGAATTAAGGTTTTATTTTGAGTTAATCTTATTTTCCCTTTATAACATAATAAAGCTGAATTAAAAATATTAGTACCAACATTATCTTCATCCTCGGTGATTGCACCGAATATTAGTCCGACATCCGTAGTAAATTCTGCAATTTCATTTGAAGCTTTAATAACAGCATCACGAAACTCTTTTTTCTCAACTAAATCTTGCGGTGAGTATCCAATTAAAGCCAATTCAGGAAAGATTACTAAATCAACCTTATCTTCTATCCCTTTTTTATAACCGCTTAGTATTTTTTCTTTATTCCCTTCAATGTCACCTATAATAGGGTTTATCTGACACAATGCAATTTTCATAAACTTTCATATAAATTATTAACTGTTAAAAATATTGAAGTTCCACTCCTTATACAAGTGAATGATTTTTCTCAATAAACAAAACAGTTTGGTAAAGAGAGCATAATTAATTTCCAAATAATTAGCCTCTTTTTATATATTGCATATCAAGATAAACTTTTGCTTGCCTTACGCTGTCAAATATGAAAACAAATAATAATAGGAATAATAGATATGTTTAGAAAATTTAATATTGCTTCAGTTTTGTTGATCTTAATTTTTATTACTGCAGCAATTTATCTCGTATCTCGGAATGGAAACGAGAAAATTTATTACGAATCTGCCTCTACTCAAAATATATCAGCTAATAATAAAATAACTGAGACGCGACGAACAGTTATTACTGAAACAGTGGCAAAAATTAGTCCTGCGGTTGTTGGGATTAATGTTACTGAAATCAGACAATTCCGCGACCCATTTTTTAGTCCTTTTTTCGATGACCCATTTTTCAGACAATTTTTTGGCGGCGACAGAACATCGGCAAGAAAAGTAAAAAGTCTTGGTTCGGGATTCTTAATCTCCCCTGATGGCTATATATTAACAAATGATCACGTTGCCGGAAATGCGGTTGAAGTAGTAATCACTCTTACAAATGGAAAACACTTTAACGCAAAAGTTATCGGTACTGATCCTGTCTCCGATATCTGTTTACTAAAAATTGATGAAAATGACCTTCCCTACCTTTTACTCGGAAACTCTAACGAAATCTTAATCGGTGAGTGGGCGATAGCACTCGGAAATCCTTTCGGACTGTTTGATTTAAATGACAAACCTACCGTTACAGTTGGTGTTGTTAGTGCGCTTGGTATGAATTTAGACCCTGTAAATAATCGTTATTATTTAAATATGATTCAAACTGATGCTGCTATTAACGGCGGAAATAGTGGTGGTCCTCTTGTTAATAGTATAGGTGAAGTTATCGGTATGAATACCCTAATTATTTCTCCCGGAAGCGGACAAGGAAGTATCGGGTTAGGATTTGCAATCCCTATAAATAAAGTAAAGAAAATAGTTGATGAATTGAAGTCTAACGGAAAAATCGAACGTGATTTTTATACCGGTATTAAAGTTCAAAATATCGATGAGACAATTTCTAAATACTTTAAATTGGAAACCACAAAAGGGGTAATAATAACTCGTATCGAAAAAAATTCTCCGGCAGATAAAGCAGGACTCGAATCAGGTGACATCATTACTCAAATTGATGATTATAAAATTAACAATGAACAAACCTTAGTTGGCGTTCTCCAAGAATACAGGACTAATCAGACTATTACATTAGGTTTAATTAGAAATAACAAAGAGATTAAGAAAAATATGAAATTGGATAGAAGACCATGATAGAACGATATACACGTCCCGAAATGGGTATGATTTGGGAAGATGAATTTAAGTATAAAACGTGGCTTCGGATTGAGATACTCGCATGTGAAGCACGAGCTCAACTTGGTCAAATCCCAAATGATGATGTAGAAGTTATTAAATCAAAGGCAAACTTCGATGTCAAAAAGATTTTGGAAATCGAAGAAACAACTCAGCACGATGTTATAGCTTTTCTAACAAATGTAGCTGAATATGTTGGACCTGAAGCAAGACATATTCATTATGGAATGACCTCAAGTGATATACTTGATACAACTCTCTCATTCCAGATGAAAACTGCAGGCGAACTTCTTTTAAAACAGATGCTTCAGTTAAAAAATTCACTAAAAGCAAGAGCAATCGAACAGAAGAATACTCTATGCATCGGGCGTACACACGGAATTCATGCGGAGCCGACTACGATGGGACTTAAATTCGCTCTTTGGTATGAAGAAATAAAACGAAATATCTTAAGGTTGGAAGCTGCAGTTGAAAATATAGCAGTCGGTCAAATCTCTGGGGCAGTTGGAACGTTTGACCATCTTTCTCCGAAAGTTGAAGAATATGTTTGTGAGAAAATGGGATTAAAACCGGCTCCAATTTCAACTCAAGTTATACAACGAGATAGACACGCAGAATATCTATCAGCAATTGCAATAACCGGTGCAACTCTCGAAAAAATCACAACTGAAATAAGACACCTGCAAAAAACTGAAGTGTTGGAGGCAGAGGAGTTCTTCTCGAAAGGTCAAAAAGGAAGTTCTGCAATGCCTCATAAACGGAATCCGATTATTTGTGAAAGAATTGCGGGTATGGCAAGACTTCTAAGATCAAACTTAATTGCTGCTTTAGAAAACATACCACTTTGGCACGAAAGAGATATAAGTCATTCTTCAGTTGAAAGGGTTATTATTCCCGACTCAACTATCTTGCTCGATTATATGCTTGCTAAATCAATCTCTCTTATCGATAATCTTATTGTATATCCCGAGAATATGTTAGAAAATTTAAATAAAACTCGTGGATTAGTTTTCTCACAAAAAGTATTGCTGAAATTGACTGAGGTTGGAGCATCAAGAGAAGAAGCTTATAAGATTGTTCAAAATTCTGCAATGGTAGTTTGGCGTGATAAATCTAAAAATCTACTCAATGAATTATTAGAACGTGGTGATGCTCTTAATTTTCTATCTGAGGTGGAATTAAGAACAATTTTTGATGACAAAAAAGTACTTCAGAACATTGATTACATCTTCAATAGGACAATTGATAAAGATTGAAACTTACTTTTCGGAAAAGAGTAAACTCTCTTTACTCTTTTCTTTTATTCAATTTGTTATTTATTGTTAACCTCTTTTCTCAGACTGAGAGTAACTACTTTTATCATAATCTTCAATATGGGAGTGAAGCCCAGTTTAATCCGATTAATTTAATTTTAAACGGAAGTTATGATATAATTCAACTTGAAGGGAAAAATAGAGATATATTTAACCGAAATTATTATGTTGGTTTTAAGAATGTAGCGAATAATCTCACTTCCCCATTTCATCATATCAACAAATTCGGGTGGAAAAATTTCATCTCTTCCGAAATTTTCCCTTTCCGGTTTAATAAAACCAATGCGCAATGGTGGCCCAATTATCAACTTCATTTAATTGGGGGTGGACTGACATACTCCAAATTAACTGAATGGTTTTCATCAAAGGGTTTTGATTATCCAAAATCATTGGCGATAACAACCACTATGATTTATCACTATCTGAACGAGGTAGTTGAAAACGAAAATACTATCGGGACTAATGTAGACCCAATTGCAGATATATATATCTTCGATATCGGTGGAATCATTCTGTTTTCATCAGATAAAGTAAAAAAGTTTTTTTCCGAAGAACTGAACTTAGCCGATTGGTCACTTCAACCATCGTTTGTTCTAAATAACAAAAACTTACAAAACAACGGACAATATTTTTCAATTAAATGGAAATTCCCAAATGCAGAACGGAGTTATCTATTTTATTACTTCGGAATGAATGGGCTTACAGGCATCTCTTACAAACTTGATGATGAGCATGCACTTTCAGCCGGAGTGGGATTAAGGGCAAAGAAGTTAATATCCGTAAATGATAAAATGAATAAGAAGAGTGTAGAGACATCATGGAATTATGGAATTTTCTATGATAGAAATAACTCTTTGCTTGTTTCACTTTTTTTAAGCGGATTAACCGATAATTTTATTAACATTAATATTTACCCGGGTGTAATAAAATTCGGGAAATTTACACCCGGCATTTGGACAATCGTTAAGCGAAATGGAAGTCTACTTTTTGGTATCTCAACCATCTACGCTCCCGGCTTAGGAATCTCTATCTAATAAATTTAATTTAATATTTTGATGTTCT
Source organism: Ignavibacteriaceae bacterium (assembly GCA_019638025.1). Taxonomy (GTDB): domain Bacteria; phylum Bacteroidota; class Ignavibacteria; order Ignavibacteriales; family Ignavibacteriaceae; genus JAGUXE01. Next base: position 4,663 of record JAHBUO010000028.1, on the reverse strand, counting down.
TATTTTGGGCATGATTCCATAAATCACCCCTTTTAGCATCATTACCGTTTCCACTATTACCGGTTGCATAAATTATAACCTCATTTGCTGAACCTGAAGCTTTATACTTGAAATCAAATACTACTTTTTTATCGGTCGCTTTAACAGGTTCAGTATGAGTCAGTTCCTTTTTAGATAACTTTAATCCTTTTCCTGCAATTAATTCACCTTGAGAAACAGCGATATTCACACCGGCATTAATCATCGGTCCACCCGAAATAACAACTTGATAATCTTGTGTTTCCCCTTTTTTAATTTCAGCGGGTCCATTTATTACTACCGAAACCTTATTACTGATATCTCCGTGACAATCACACCCTTCACCGTTTTTTAGTGTTGAGCCTGTCATTCCTTTATTCTTCGCATACAGTAAAAAACTGACAGAAATAATTACCAAAATTACAGAGGTTAGATTTTTTAAAGTCATTCGTTATCCTTTTTATTTAAGAAGAATCATTTTTCTTAGTTGATTATTATTTCCTGCTTTTAACTGATAAAAATAGACACCACTTGGAACCTGAAGTTCTTCTGTTGAAAAGAGTGAAGAATATTTACCCGGGGCTTTATATTCATCAACCAGAGTAGCAATATGGTTGCCGAGTAAATCAAATATCTTCAAAGTTACATCTGCTCCTTCAGCAATTTCCCAACTAATTCGAGTAGCCGGATTAAAAGGATTTGGGTAATTCTGATAAAGCATAAATTCACTCGGTAATTGGGACTCCCCCACGCTACCCGGGTTTTCTGTTCTAAAACCAAATGTTGAAGACCAAACAGAATTTCCATATTGATTTACTGCGCTTACGCGCCAGTAGTGGAGTTTATTTGCTTGTAAATTTGATAACGCTAAAACTGTATCATTAACATTATTAAAAGTATACATGATTGTTTGGTCATTAAAAGTTAAGCTTGATGAAATCTGAACTTTATACGCTGAAGCAGATTGCACAGAAGACCACTTCAGATTTGTATTTAACTGTACATTTGTCGAAGCATGAGCCGGTTCTAATAAGGTAGGTTGTACCGGAAATCCTGTTACAAAACTAAATGTTGGAGAGTATGAACTTACACCGGCACCATTTTCAGTTCTCATCCTCCAGAAGTAGGTTGTTTGCCCCTGCAAATTTGTAAGAACAAAAAATGTATCACTAAGCGAAGTTGTATTAATAATAAAATTTCCGTTGAAGTTATTATCGGTAGAAACTTGAAGATGGTAATTCCCGGCTCTCGGTGTATAATTCCATGTTAGTTTAATAGTATCCCTTTGATTAACTGCTTGATTGGCAGGAGTAATTAATGCCGGTGATGCCGGAAGAAGAACTTCAAAGACGTTACTCATTTCACTCTCATTCGAATTCATATCAACAGCAGTAACTACAAAATATTTGTAATCGGGGCTCGGAGGTGCTTTAGGTGTATAATAATTATTCCCTTCGATTGCTAACATTTTGCTTGCATCATTTAAACTTGTCGAATTAATACTGTTCGTATTAAATCGATAAACCACATATCGTGATGCAGAATCACCATCAATGGCTATGGTAGGTTTATCCCAAACTAATTGGTCAATACCTGTTCCCGATTTTCTTTCTAATCTTAAATTTGAAGCATTATTCGGAGGAATAGTCTCCTTCCAACTCATTACCGGAGTCAAAGCTGGATAGCGGTAAAAATCGTTCAACAATGAATCTAAAAAACCTTTAGGATTACTCAACAGAGTTGTAGTATTATAAAATACACTTCCTTGACATTTAGGATTATTTCTATTAAGTCTTATTTGATTTGGCATTTCACTACTCGATGTCCATGCAGAAATTCTATATGCAGCTTGTCCGACATAAAGATGTCTATTATTCCTAGCCGCAGAATCAGCCCACCAGGGCATTAATTTACCATAATCTTGTCCACCGCCAAAAGGCCAGTATAGTTGAGGATTAATATAATCGATAGCTTTTTTCTGAAGCCAATTTATTGGATCACAATATATTGTGCTGTAATTATCATTACCGATTATGCCCGGAGGAACACCATTTCGCCAAATACCTCTGGGACTTACACCCCATTTAACATTAGGCTTAACAGATTTAATACTATCATCAACAGCTTTAATCAGAATGTTAACATTATCTCTTCGCCAGTCAGCAATGTTTGTAAAACCACGCGGATATGTTGCAAATGTTGTTGCATCCTGAGTAGAGATTCCTTCAATATAGAAATAATCATCAATATGAATACCGTCAACATTATATCTTCTTGTAATATCCATAAAAACTTTTAAAATAAATTCTCTTACTTGAGGTAAACCCGGGTCTAATATTTTTGTTCCGCTAATTGTCATTACCCAATCAGGATTTTGATTAGTTACATGATTTGCCGAATTACCATAACTACTGCTTGAATGTTTTGCTCTGTATGGATTTAACCATGCATGCAATTCCATCCCTCTTTTGTGTGCTTCTTCAATAGCGAATGCTAATGGATCGTAATATGGTTCGGGGGCACGTCCTTGTTGACCGGTTAGCCAATATGACCACGGTTCAAACGGTGAATCATATAAGGCATCGCATTCAGGTCTAACTTGAAAAAAGACTGCATTAATATTTGCATTCTTAAACTGATCAAATTGATTTATCAATTGTTGTTTCTGTGCGGCAACATTTCCAATACTTGTAGGCCAGTCAATATTTAATACTGTTGCAACCCACATTCCTCTCATTTCCCTCTTAACAGGGGGACTTTGACTAAAAATCATATTGGATAGAATTACTAAGATTAACGTAGTTTTGATAGTAATATTATTTTTCATTTCAACTTATATTTATTATTAAATGTTTTTCTTGGTAAAGATAGAACTTTAAGTAATTTATTTCAATTGAAACTGATATCCTCAATCCCAATACAAATTTTACTTAACTGCATACTTTTTAATTAGTGCATCTTGAACCACATTCGGGACAAACTCACTTACATCACTCCCGAATTGCGATAAATTTCTTACTATCGATGAATTTAGATATGTATATTTTTCATTCGGCATTAAAAACACTGTTGAAATATCTGCCGCAAGTTTTCTATTCATTAATGCCATCTGAAACTCATATTCAAAATCACTGACTGCCCGCAGTCCACGAATAATTGCACATGCATTAACAGAATGAGCATGATCAACTACAAGACCATCAAATGAATCAACCGTAACATTGTTAAAGTTCTTTAAACTTTCTTTCAACAAAAAAACCCTTTCTTCGGTAGTGAACAAAGGAGTTTTAGAAAGATTACGGGCAACAGTAACAACTATCTTATCGAACAACTCAGATGCTCTTTGAATTATATCTATATGTCCGTTTGTAACCGGATCGAATGTACCGGGATAAAGTGCTAATTTAATCATTAATATTTTTCCTCATTCTATTGTACTCTTATATTTGGGATGAAAAGAATTCCCGACTGCAATTATAATTCAGGTACGGTTAAATAATTTATTATACTTCTGCAAAAATCGGGTAAGTCATCTGGTCTTCTGCTTGATATCATATTTCTATCAACAACAACTGATGCATCAATCCACTCGGCACCGGCATTTATTAAATCATCTTTGATTCCCGGAGTAGATGTAGTTTTATAACCACTCATTATTTTTGCCGATATTGGAATCCATCCGGCATGACATATATGGGCTACTAACTTTCCTTGTTGAAAAATTTCTTTAGTTAAAGATAACACTTTTTCATCTCTTCTAAGTTTATCGGGAGCAAATCCACCGGGAATAACTAATGCATCAAAATCTTCGGAATATAAATCGCTATATGATACATCCGATTTAATCGGATAGCCGTGTTTCCCAATATACACCTTATCTTTAACAGCACCCGCTACAAAAACTACTCCCCCTTCTTCAATTAGTCTATACTTCGGATAAAGAAGTTCTAAATCCTCATAAATATCATCAACAAACATTAATATTTTCTTACCGGTTAATCTCATATCATTCTCTTTTTGACTACAAAAATATCATAAGTTAATGCAACTAACAATGAGGAGTTTGAGTGAAAGAGTTAAAATAGTTAGGATGTGTTAAGGAGAATATAATTACATATAGCTTATGATTTGTTACCCCATTAAATCGGGACAAGTTATTAAAACATAAGTGTGGAGGTAATTACTATTTATCGGATTTGCAATTATGTTAGAATTACCAAAACTAATCGTTAATTCTTAAATCTCTCATAATCAAAAGAACAAGTTGTTTTGAGTAACTACTTCACTTCCGGACTCATTTTCCGGCACGATGCTCAAGCAATTGCACAGAGCAAACATCCGGCGCTTACTTCTTTCTATCACAGAATAAAAGCTCGCAAAGGGGCGCTTGGTGCTATTAAAGCTACTGCAAGAAAAATTGCCGTCATCTTTTATAATGTTATGACCAAAGGTATTGAATTTGCTGAACAAGGCATTAAACTCTATGAACTAAAAATCAAAGAACGGCAAATGAAATACTTACAAAAACAAGCTCAACGTTTTGGGCTCATGCTTACTCCTAAACTACAAGTTTGAGTTCATTAGCATTGGCTGGTTATACACCGCTTGGAACAATCAATTTTTAAATTCTAATTTCTCAATTTTT
>JAHBUO010000027.1 GCA_019638025.1 Ignavibacteriaceae bacterium | reverse complement strand
AACCTATTCAAAAGAATATTGACAATTTGCAATAATATGAATACATTAGAATGCAATTAAGTTAATATCATTCGCTGGAGAAAATAATGTCGAAAACAATTACACTTCGTTTAAGTGACGAAAATTATAAAAAATATAAAAAATTGGCAGATAGAGATAATAGACCAATTTCAAATTTTATAGAAACCGCTGTTAAAAGATTTATCGAACATAATATTTATGTTGATGAATTTGAAATGGAAGAAATCAAAAATAATGTTGAGCTAAATAAAAGTATTAAAAAAGGATTGTCTGATATGAAATCAAAAAGAGGACGATTCGTTGAATAAATATAAAATATTTGAAACTGATGAATTTCAAAAGCGAATTGGCAAAATATCTAAAAATGATAAATCATTTATTGAGAAGAAATTATTATCATACATCTATCCTCAATTAAAGGAAGAACCACATTTCGGGAATAACATAAAAAAGTTAGTTAATTATAAACCGGAGATATGGCGTTACAGAATCGGTAAATATAGATTATTTTATTTAATAGATGATGAAGAAACAGTAATTTATATAATTTCAATTGATTTAAGAAAAGATGCTTATTAAAAAATAGGCATAACCAGTCCATATTGACGTCCCTGAAAGCGGTAAAATAGTATATATTTAAAGAGTTGGGTTTTGGTAAATGAAAAAATGATCTTAAATGAAACTAAAACGGGAATGGAAATCTATAAATAATAATTAACACGGTGCTTGTGTTTTAATATAACACACCGTTAGGCATTCAAGAGGAGAACATAGATGAGTGAAACTACATATGGCATAGTATATGTCTTAACAAATCCGGCAATGCCCGGGCTGGTGAAAATTGGTAAGACATCTCGGGATAAGATAGATGATCGTATGAGAGAATTGTTTACTACTAGTGTACCGGTTCCATTTGATTGTGAATATGCTTGCAAAGTTGATGATTGTGATAAAGTTGAGAAAGCGTTACATATAGCTTTCGGACCGAATAGAATTCATCCACAAAGAGAGTTTTTCAAAATAGAAGCGGAACAAGCCATTGCAATTATGAGTTTGTTATCAATTGAGAATGTAACACCGGCTGTTTTGAGCGAAATACAAGCAGAGATGAATCCACAAGATGCCGAATCCAGTAAAAGATTTAAACAACAACGAAGACCTCCTTTAAATTTTTCCGAGATGGGAATTCCGGTTGGTTCAGTATTAAAGTTTAGTGACGGATTAATTGAAGTAATTGTTAGCTCAAATCGAAAAGTAAAATATAAAGATGAGGAAATGTCACTTACCCGAGTCACAAGAACATTATTAGAACTGGACTATGATGTTCAACCCACTATTCATTGGTATTATAATGGTAAAAATCTTAATAATATATATAATGAAACATATCTTGATATTTGAGATAACGCTTAGCCCGCACTTCAGCCCGACTGCATCTTCGAGGCGATATAGTTAAAAAATATTGGTTTTTTTTCAAAGTGGGTTTCTCTTTAAAGTCTGATTGTAATGAATAATTGATTTATAAATAAAGTTTTACTTTTCAAATTGTCATTGTTGGTTTGGGGCACCGATTATTTGCAAGTACATATGTTTAAAACATAGACAAATAATTGTAAGAGATTTCCGAAATTTGGGGTGTGTAACATAATGTGTCACTCTTCGATATTTGGGACAAAGTTGTGTGGCAATGGTTCAACTCCATATAAAGTTTACGAAGTGAGTAACTCGGTTAAGCGAAAATACAATATTACATAGAGTGAAAACAATCTCTACTAAATTTTAGAGTTCGTTAATAAACTCTTGAAATGAAGATTCATTAGGTATGTTTATTTTTTTTCGTAGTCTATAACGTGAAGTTTGAATTGACCTGACAGAAAGTGCGGTAAGAAGGGCAATATCTTTTGTCCCGAGATTCATTTTGTGGTATGCACAGAGTTTTAGTTCATTTGCAGTAAGATTTGGGTATTTTTCAGTTAATTTTTTGAAAAAATCGGGATGAATTTTTATAAACTGCTCTTCAAACTGATTCCATGTAGCATCTTTGTGAACCACATCATTAATAGAAGAAATTATTTTCTTTATTGATTTTTCTTTCTCCTCTTCAGGTGTATCAGTATTGTTTTTAAGCTGTTTCATTAGGTTGAACAAAAAATCATTTTGGCTTTGAATATTTGCGGCTTGAACAACAAGTTCCCGATTTGCTTGCTCAATCATTAATTTTTCAATTTCAAGTTTTTTTGCATGAGCTTCCTCACGAGTTGCCAGTAATTGAAGGTGGTATTTCTTTTTATACTGGTAGCGGGCAAATAGGAGCCAAAGAAAAATGAAGAATAATATAGATGAAGCTATTGCCCCATTGCGCACAAAATTTGATCTTTCCAGTTCAAGTTCATTAATTTTAATTCTCTGCTTATAGTCATCAACCAGATGTTGCGTATCGATTTTTTGAATTAATGCCGTAACATCAGCTTGATAACGTTTTTCAAGCAACTCGTTTATTTTCAGCAAATTATCATTTAAAGCTTTAACATTTCCCGATTTGATGTAGTATTCATTAAATTTTTTCAGAATATTAATTTGTTCAGAAATCATCTCCTCATTTTCGGCAATTTTAAGGGCACGATTCAGATAAGAAATTGCTTCATTTTGTTTAGAAGAAGAGTTCAGAAGATCAGACAACCTCAAAAAAAGTTTTATCAAATAAAAGACATTGAAGTCGCTTAAAAAATCAATTTCGGCAAGTTTAAGCCTGGATATTGCAGAAAGAGTATCACCTCGATCAATCATAATTAACGCTGTTTTCTGATGATTAAGTCCGATAAGATTATGCCCTTTCTCCTTAATCTCAACCGACATTGCTTTGTCATAATAGTATAACGCCGAATCAGTCAACCCCATAGTTTTGTAGAGGTCCCCCAAATAACCATATGAATGGGCTTTTAAATAAGGAATATCTGTGAGTTGATTTGCAATCGTCAATGCTTGTTCAAATAATTTTTTAGCTTTTTGATAGTTTTTCTTTTGTGATTCAATTAGTGCTAAATTATTGATTGCAGTATAATCTCCTCCGGGGAATTTATTAATTCCAAATACTTTTTTTGCTTTGTAATATTTTTGCGAAGCAAGGTCATATTTCTTTTTATTATAATAAATATTTCCGATATCGATTAGTAAATAACCGCATATTGAACGCATACCAATTTCGGTTAACAAATCCAATCCTTGTAAATAGAACGATAAAGCCTGAGCCGGAAAACCTTGTCTATCAAGAACAAAACCGATTTCCACCATTGTAAAAGCGCGGATTGAATCATGAACATATTCAGCCGGCAGTTCCAATATTTCGAAACCGAGTTTTAGTGCTTCATTTGGTTTGGAGGTAAGTATTTCTACTAATGAATTGAACAGCTTTTCTCCTTTGGTGTTGCTTTCTGCTGATGACTCATTACTCCACAAAAGTAGAAAAAATATAATTAAAGCATATTGTATAACAAAAACGTTTAGACGCCTTTTAGTATTTAGAAATTGCGACATATTGCTTATAAAAATAAAACTTAATATATCTAAAAAATTAGATGCGGGTCAATTACTGTAAATGGAAAAAGATGCTCATTTAATTCTAAGATTGTTCAAGGGTATCTGCGTAAAAATGTTGCCAAAAATTAACACTAATGTTATTTATAAATTAAATCTAAACTGATATTTAACCCGAGGGAGACATTGGGCTGGGAGTATACAAATCTGTCTTTAATTGAGCTTCATTCCTCATAAGCGAATTTGATGATGGTAGACTTTCTGAGCATACGATTCTTGTTAATGAAATTATGTTAAGTATAGCCAAATAAGTTTTATCTTTGCTTAATCACAAATATTTGAGAACTTACGAATCATAGAATCTAATAATATTTCAGTGCAGATTTGCTATTTTTTATGAAACCAACATCAGGCTCCCACATTACCGCAATACTTCAAGCTATGTTAGTCACATTTTTGTGGTCGACTTCGTTCATTATAATTAAATGGGGATTGACTGAAATTCCCCCATTAACTTATGCCGGATTAAGATATTTCATTGCATTTTTATGTTTCATCCCATTTCTTTTACAAAAAAAGTTTACGGATGAAATTAAGACTCTTAATAGAAATGAGTGGATAAAACTCTTTTCCTTAGGGATAATATTCTACTCATTCACACAAGGAGCACAGTTTTTAGGTTTGTGGTTGTTGCCATCCGTTACTGTTAGTTTAATGCTGAATTTCACACCGCTTGTTGTTGCGATACTGGGAATAAAACTCCTTAGCGAAAAACCAACCAACATCCAATGGATTGGGGGATTTATATTCATAACCGGAATTCTCATTTATTTTCTTCCGCTCGATTTAGAAGGTACAACTGCCATAGGTCTTGTTGTAATGGTGTTTGGTGTGTTTGCAAATGCCGGCTCTGCGGTTCTTGGCAGAAATATAAATCGAGGTGGAAAACTTTCTCCACTAATTATTACTGCCGTGAGTATGGGGATTGGGTCCTTCTTTTTAATTATTGCAGGATTATTAATTGATGGGATTCCAAGTTTAACTTCCACATCTATTATATATTTGATTTGGCTTGCTGTAATTAATACTGCTTTTGCATTTACGCTATGGAATAGAACACTTCAAACTTTATCTGCGATGGAATCAAGTATTATTAATGGGACAATGTTGATTCAAATTGCAATTCTTGCTTGGTTATTTAATAACGAGGTAATCGAGCTTAAAGAAATAGGTGGAATGCTTATATCCGTAGTCGGAGCATTTCTCGTAAACACAAAGAATTTCAAAAAACCAAAATAAAAATCGGGCAAATGCGTATATTATAATTTAACTTCAATAAAATATTTGAAAGGCATTTATTGATTTCGATAGATTATTTGTTATTGATTGCAGCAATTCTACTACTGTTGAGTATTGTTTCTGCAAAATATTTGCAAAACCTTGGAATCCCAACATTGCTACTTTTTATAGGAGTAGGAATATTAGCCGGTTCTGAAGGGATAGGCGGAATATATTTTGACGATGCAAAATTAGCTCAATCAATCGGAATCATTTCCTTAGTTTTTATATTATTCTCCGGGGGTCTTGAGACAGAATGGAGAAGTTCAAAAAGTGTAGTAACTCCGGCATTTTTATTAGCGAGTCTTGGTGTAATACTTACAGCAGCTATTGTTGGTCTTTTTGTAATGTGGATATTTGATACCTCATTTTTGTGGGGATTTTTAGTAGGTTCAATTATCTCATCTACAGATGCTGCAGCAGTTTTTTCAATCCTTCGCATAGGAAATATTAATCTAAAAGGGAGACTAAAACCACTTCTCGAACTCGAATCCGGAAGTAATGATCCAATTGCAGTTTTTTTAACTATTTCTTCAATTGAGCTTATTCTAAATCCGGAAATGACGTTTCTAAGTTTGCTTTGGGCATTGTTACTGCAAATAAGTTTAGGCCTTTTGTTTGGGTTTGGAGGAGGAAGAATAATAGTATTTTTACTTAACAGGTTAAACTTTTATTACGAAGGTATCTATCCAATTTTTGCAATGGCGATTGCACTTCTTATCTATTCTTCGACTGCAGTAATCGGAGGAAGCGGATTTTTGGCAATCTACATTGCCGGAATTATAATGGGAAATATGCAGTTTGTTCATAAAAGATCATTAGTCCGATTTTTTGATGGGTTTGCAGTGCTCAGCCAAATTAGTATGTTTTTAACACTTGGTCTACTGGTATTTCCGTCAGATTTGATAAAGGTTACATATCTCGGTTTACTTCTCAGTTTTATATTAATATTTATAGCTCGCCCTTTGGGTGTTTTTATAACACTAATACCCTTTAAATTTTCATTCAAAGAAAAACTTTTCACTTCTTGGGTTGGACTAAGAGGGGCAGTCCCCATTATTCTTGCAACATTTCCGCTGTTAATGGGAATTGAGAACTCAAGGTTCATATTTGATTTAGTATTCTTCATTGTGTTAACATCGGTATTTGTACAGGGTTGGTCAATAAGATATTTATCTAAATTGTTAAATCTTGCCGAACCGATGAAAAAGAAGGTCTCAAGTCCAATTGAGTTTACTGCAGACAATCAAAATGAAACAGAACTAATTGAACTATTTGTTCCCTCTAATTCATCAATAATAGGAAAGCAGATAGTTGAATTAAATTTCCCGATAAACAGTAGAATAATTTTAGTAGTACGTGACGAAAAGAACTTAGTCCCTAACGGAGGGACAATAATTGAGGAAGGGGATATAATCTCAATTCTGGTTGAAAGGAAAAGCAGAGATACTATTCAAAAGATATTTTATGATTGAGAGACCGATAACTTATTATTTCATCCTCTTTTAACTTCATTTTACCTTGCTTTTCAGATATGACTTCAGTAAAATTTATATTTAAAATTTGATGATTATAAGAATGGGGAATAATCCGTTGAATTTTCCCCGAAGAGTAGTGTTAATAGATAAAGTAAAACAAACTAAATGGAGTAACCAATAATGATTCGCCGTATTTCCTTTTTTTCGTTGATTGCCACAGTAGCATTGCTATTGTCTTCGTGTGCAACCCAACATTCAGATACAACTTTAGTTCAATTCGATAAGAATAAAATTACGCTTGGTGAGTTTGAACAAGCTTATGCAAAGAATGTAGGTGGCTACAATAACGCAAAAGAAGATAGTATTGCACAATACCAAAACTTTTTGAATTTATATACTAACTTCAGAATGAAGCTGATGGATGCAAATGTTCGAGGTTATGAAAATGATTCTGAATTAAAAGAAGAGCTTTTAGATTATAAGAAAAAAGTTGGTGTAACATACCTCTTGGAAAAATATTTGGTTGAACCTTCTACAAAAGACCTTTACGAAAAAAGAAGACATGAATTAAGATGTAGCCACATAATGATTCGCCCTGATACTCTCGGTGATGAAGGTGCAAAAGTGTTTGCACAGGAACTAATAAATAGAATTAACAGTGGTGAAAGTTTCGAAACTCTTGCCGAAAAATATTCCGATGATCAATTTTCTAAAAAAGCCGGCGGAGATATCTATTATATCACAGCCGGAATGTTAATCCCTGAGTTTGAAGATGCAGCTTATGAGACCAAAGTTGGGGGTATCTATCCTTCACCTGTTAAAACAAGATTTGGTTATCATATAATTAAAGTTACTGAAAAACAACCAAGAGTTCCTCAAATTAGAGCAAGCCACATTCTTATTGATTTCTTTGATGATGAAGGTAAACCTGACACAGCATTTGCCGAAGCTCGCATGGATACCGTTAAAAAATTACTTGCCGGCGGTGCTGATTTTGCAGACGTTGCAACAAAATATTCAAAAGATACCGGTTCAAAAAGAAATGGTGGGGATTTAAATTATTTTGAACGAAGAATGATGATTAAAGAGTTTGATGAAGCTGCTTTTAATTTAGAGGTAAATCAAATCTCCGATATCGTCAGAACAAATTATGGTTTCCATATTATTAAGTTAACCGAGAAAAAACCTTATCCATCGTATGAAGAAGATAAAGAAAATCTTAAAAAAATATACAAACAATTCAGATATACCAACGAACTTGAACAATTCACTTTAGAACTCAAAAAGAAATTTAATTTCTCATTGAACGATCAAACAGTTGATTTTATTGCTCAAAGAGGTGATTCTGTCAGAATTGGTGCAGAGTACTGGGAAACTAATTGGCGTGATGAAGTTAAAGATAAATCAATCTATTCGATTAACGGTGTTTCCGTTTCAGTCGATTCACTATTTAATTTATTTAAAACGTCATCGGATTTTAATAACAAGTTCTTAACAAAAGATGTTGTCAATCAAATAGTTAAGAAAAGAAGTGATGAGCATGCCCTCGAATTGGAAGCTTTGAATTTAGATAAACCGAATACCGACTTTGCTAATTTAATGGATGATTACAAACATGGTATTTTTATCTTCAAACTTCAGGATGAAGAAGTTTGGGGTAAAATTGAATTAGACAGCGTACGGTTGTTAGCTCATTATGAGAAGAATAAAAGCAAATACAATTGGCCGGATAGAGTATCTTACCAAGAAATATTTGTTAGAATGGATACTCTGGCTAACCATCTGCACAAACAGTTAATCGGAGGTGCTGATTTCACCGAATTGGTTGAAAAATATACTGAACGTTATGGTATGAAAGAAAAACTTGGAATGTATGATTTAACTGATGTAAATTCAACTCCACTCTCAAAACGGGCAAACGAACTTGTTAATGTTGGTGATTTTACAGAAGCCTTCCCGAATAGCGGTGGTTATGTAATTTTACGTTTAATTAAAAAAGATCCTGCAAGAACAAAAACATTCGAAGAAGCAAAAGCTGAAGTATCAGGTTCATTCCAGGAAGAAGAGAGCAAACACCTGGAAAGTGAATATGTTGAATCATTGAAACGATTATATAAACCACAAGTTTACAGCGAACAACTATTAAAAGCCTTCAAAGGTGAAAAGTAAAACCGGATATTATTTAATTCTCGCTGCAACCGCATTCATTTTTGGTTGCAGTGAGAAAAATACCGAAACAGAAGCAGTTGCTCGTGTTAATAATTCTCTTCTCTTTGAAGACGAATTAAATATTCCGGGAGACTCTATAAACTATAAGAAGTTTGATAGAAATGAGTTTATAAGAAATTGGATTAACAATGAACTTCTGTTTCAACAGGCGGTAAAAGAGGGAATAACTGAGACTGATGAATACAAAAGGTTAGTTGAAGCGTCAAATAAAGAAATAGCTAAGACTTTATTCGTTAATAATTTTCTTTCGTCTAAAATTGATGCTGTTAGTGAAAAAGAACTTGAAGAGTATTATTCAGAGCAACAGGCAGTTTTTCAAACATATATTGACACTTATTTGATTAATCAAGCTATATTTTATAGTGAAGATAAAGCCATTCAATTTAGGAATACTCTGATTGAGAGTGATTGGACTAAGTCTTCAAAAACACTTGAACTAAATGTAGATCTAATTTCGCTACAAAGTAGTTTTTATTTATCCGAATATAAATTTTTAACAGGAAGATTATCTCGAATTGCTCGTGAGATGAGCAAAGGTGAAGTTAGTCCGGTTATTTATCTTGAAGACGGAACCTTTGGTGTTGTTCAATTAATTGATAAATTTCCAAAAGGGGACACACCCCCTTTCTCTGTGATAGTTAGTGAAGTTAAGCAAAGTTACTTAATCAGGAAAAAGAATGAAATTCTTTCAGAATACATTAAGCAGCTTTATAACGAAAATGATATTGAAATTAAAAAATAGGGATTAAATGCGACCATTTATTTTTATCATATTGCTTATTGTTTGTCAAAATTTGTTTTCTCAACAACAGGCAGACAAAATTGCGGCGATAGTTGACAACGAAGTGATTTTGCTTAGCGAAATAAACTTTCAGACTAACTTGCTTGCGTCACAACGGAAACTTGATCCAAATGACCCATCTGTAAAAGAACAAGTTATCAAATTATTAGTTGAAGAAAAGTTATTATTGGCACAAGCTTTAATTGATTCGGTTGTTGTTACCGAAGATGAGGTAACGAGACAACTTGACTATCAACTCGAAATGTTTATACAACAGTATGGTTCGCGTGATCGTGTTGAACAGATCTATGGAATGCCATTCGAAAAAATCCGTAGAGAACTAAGAGATGATATTCGTAAAAATGTTCTCGTTCAAAAAATGCAAGAGAAGAAGTTTGGTTTTATCGAATCAAGTAGACGAGAAGTTGAAGAGTTTTTCGAAGTATATAAAGATAGTCTCGGCGTTATTCCTGAGAAAGTTAAAGTAGCTCATATTTTCAGAAATCCAAAGACATCGGGTGAACTTAAGAAAAAATATTTTGAAAAAGCTTCAAAGTTACTAGATTCAATTAAAAACGGAGCAGATTTTGCATCCTTGGCGAAAGAATTTTCTGATGACCCCGGAAGTGCTGCTATTGGAGGTGATTTAGGTTTTGTTAAACGTGGAGTTTTCTATCCCGAATTTGAAGCTGCAGCCTTTGCTCTTGCAGAAGGTGAAATTTCAAAAGTAACAGAGTCGCCTGTAGGTTATCATATCATTCAACTTTTGGAAAGAAGAGGTGAATCGATAAAAACCCGTCATATTCTTATAAAAATTAAGGCCGATGATGAAGCTGACCTTGCTGCAATTGAATTCCTCACCGATATAAGAGATTCAATAGTAAGATTAAAAACTCCATTTTCGGATCTTGCTAAAAAGTATAGTGATGATAAGGAAACTGCAGTATTTGGAGGGGCATTAGGGACATTTTATCTCAATCAGTTAGATAAAAATCTCCTTGATGCCGTATCAAAATTAAAAGAAGGGGAGATTAGTTTTCCCAAAAGAATTGACTATTCTGCCGATACTTATGGATATCATATAGTCTTTTTAGAAAAGAAAATTCCACAACATAAACCTGATTTGGAAATTGATTTTGCCGATCTAAAAAAACTGAGTGAAGAATATAAAAAACAAAGATTATACTCAGAGTGGATGGAAGAACTTAAATCGAAGATTTTTTGGGAAATCAAAATATAAGGATGTGATTTGAATATCGACAATTCTAAAGATAATGATGTTGTTCTTGCAAATAAATTGAACGAATCAGTTCGTAAAATTAAAAGTGAAATTGCTAAGGTCATCATCGGGCAAGATGAAGTAATAGATCATTTATTAATTTCTTTACTGTCGCGAGGGCATTGCCTATTAGTAGGCGTCCCCGGATTAGCAAAAACATTGCTAATTAAAACTCTTTCCAGTGTAATCGATTTGAAGTTTAATCGGATTCAATTTACGCCTGATTTAATGCCAAGTGACATAACCGGCACCGAGATTATCGAAGAAGATCCCATTTCGAAAAAGCGAGAATTTAGATTTATCAAAGGTCCAATATTTTCAAATGTAATATTAGCCGATGAAATAAATAGAACTCCCCCAAAAACTCAATCTGCTTTATTGGAAGCAATGCAAGAGCATAGAGTTACTATAGCCGGTAAATCTTATCAATTAGATGAGCCGTTTTTTGTTCTTGCTACACAAAATCCGATTGAGCAAGAAGGAACTTATCCGCTTCCCGAAGCTCAACTTGACAGATTTATGTTTAATCTTTGGTTAGATTATCCTTCTTACAAAGAAGAAATTGAAGTAGTTCGTACTACAACAAGTCAGTATTCTGCTGATTTAAAAAAAGTGGTAAATGCAGAAGAATTATTGCTATTTCAAGATTTAGTTAAAAAAGTACCGGTTGCCGATAATGTAATTGAATGGGCAGTAAAGTTTGTTTCAAAAACCCGTCCGCTTAATTCCGATTCACCAAAATTTGTTAAAGATTGGGTGAGGTGGGGAGGAGGTCCTCGAGCTTCACAATATTTGATACTCGCTGCGAAAGCTAAGTCAGTGATTGCCGGACGCTATACACCAAACATTGATGATGTTAAATCTGTTCTAGTTCCGGTTCTTAGACATCGTATTATTATTAATTTCAATGCAGAAGCAGAGGGTATGACGACAGTTGGAGTAATTAATAAAATTTTAGAAGAAGTAAATATTTAAAGACGTGCGATTTTATAGTTCTTGAAAGCAAAGTAAATCTCTTTAACCGCAGTCTTAATAACAGTTGCAATCGGGACGGCTAATAACATCCCAACAACCCCAAAAACTTGACTCCCCGCTATTATTAGTAAAATTATTATTATCGGATGAATATCTATACTCTTTGAAAAAACAATCGGTTCCACTATTCCGTTATCAATAATATAAATGAGTAGAAGAACAGAAAGTATTAATGGAACATCGTTAAGGTTACCGTTTTGAATTATTGAAATTAGAATTGCGGGGACTCCTCCGAATATCGGTCCGAAGTAAGGGATAAGATGTCCAAGCCCTGCAATAATTCCAAGTGCAATTGCATTTTCAATACCAATAAGATGAAAACTTAATCCGCACGCAATTCCAATAAACGATGCATCGATTAACCAACCTCGTACATACAATCCTAATTGCTCCGAAATCTTTTTGATAATCCAATAAGTTAATTCGAAATATTTATTCGGAAGAATCCCGAGCAGATTAACAGCAATCTTCCTTCTGTCTTTTACCATAAAAAAAGTAACAAACGGAATTACAAATAGAGATAACATGATACTTACTAAATCAGGTAAAAGTTTTGTTGCTTCAAAAAAGAATTGTTCTATGGATGATTCAAAAAAATGTTCGAGTTTTTCACTGATGATTCCCGGTGGTAATGTAACAAAAATTTTTCGGAGGAATAATTCAATTGAGAGAATCTCATTTTGTAATGAAATATTTTTAAAAGTTTCCCCCAATGAATGGAGTTGACCAAAAAATATCGGGATAAAATAATATCCGGCAAAATAGATTGCGATACTTATCAAACCGAATACAATTACTGTCCCGGTTGTTCGTGACAGTCCTCTTTTCTCAAATTGTTTTACTATTGGGTCTAATACAAGAAATAAGAGAAGTGAAGAGCCTACGATAATCGTCAATTGTGAAAATAAAATAGAAATGGCAGCAAGTAAAATAATTCCCGCTGCCATAAATAATTTTTGATGAGTCTTAAAGCTGAATTCGATTTGAGAATTAAGACTATTCATTTCTTATTGTACTGCCTCAACTCTTCGGATACCGGGAACTTCACGAATCAAAGCTCGTTCAACTCCGGCACGTAAAGTCATTTGTGACATCGGGCAAGAACTGCAAGCTCCTAATAATCTTACTTGAACTATACCGTCATTAGTTACTTTGATTAGTTCCACATCTCCGCCATCAGCCTTCAAATATGGTCTAATCCCCTCAAGAGCTTTAATAATTCTCTCTTCCATTTTTTAGTTATTATCTCCTAATACTATTTCAATTGTAGGTGACTCATCTGCAAGATTTCTTATACTTATTTGTTGAGCTAAATTTTTTGCGATACTGACTATAGTCTTCGCATGTTCTGAATCAGGTAAATCATAAACGATTGGAATACCTTTATCACCGCCTACTCTAACATTCGGGTGTAAAGGAATTCCGCCTAAAAATGGGACATTCTCTTCTGATGATAATTTCTCACCACCACCGGAACCGAATATGTCGTATTTCATTCCGGTATCCGGAGCAATAAAATAACTCATATTTTCAACAACACCTAATATCGGAACATTTACTCTCGAAAACATTTTTAATGCTTTTCTTGCATCGGCTAGTGAAACTTCCTGTGGGGTTGTCACAATTAGTGCACCTGTAAGAGGAATAGTTTGACACAATGTAAGTTGTATATCACCGGTTCCCGGAGGCATATCAAAAATTAAATAATCTAAATCTTCCCAATCAACATCTGACATAAATTGTTTGACCGCACCGCTTGCCATTGGTCCCCGCCAGATTACAGGGGCATTATCGTCAACTAGGAACCCAATAGACATTAATTTAATTCCATAATTCGAAAGAGGAACCATTTTCATTGTATCGTTATCTTGATAAACTTTCGGTTTCTCTTTAATACCGAGCATGAGAGGAATACTTGGTCCATATATGTCTGCATCAATTAAGCCTACTGCAGCTCCTTCTTTAGCTAGTGCAACAGCAAGGTTAACTGCAACAGTGCTTTTACCAACTCCGCCTTTGCCACTGGCTACTGCGATAGTATTTTTCACTCCGGGTATTATTGCATTCTTAGAAGCAAAATTACCACCGGCAACTTTTGAAGTCATTCTGATATTAAGATTTTTGATTTGTGGGAAATCGCTCATTACTGCTTCACGACAATCGGATTCAATCTTATCTTTTAGCGGACAAGCAGGAGTAGTAAGTACAACGTCAAACGAAACATCCTCTCCTTTTATACTGATATTCTCTATCATGTTTAATGTAACTAAGTCTTTATGTAAATCGGGATCATCAACTTTTGATAACGATTTTAGAATAGCATCTTTAGAAATTTGATTCATTAATTTTCTCCGGTTCTTCCTTATTTATTTTTACTAAATTTTGATTTCTTTGATGCGTGTTTCATAAACCACTCTTGTGAATTCATTTTTTTCAATTCTTGAGCCACAAATGAGTAATTCATGTCAGGCGATAATAATCTTGCTTTAGTATTATCCTTTAAGTAAACACGCAGAATTGTATTGATAACATAATCTTTTATTCTCTTATCTTCTATGGGAAAAGTTACCTCCACTCTTCGGTCAAGATTTCTTTGCATCACATCAGCACTACTGAAAAATACTGCTTCTTCACCTTTGTTATAAAAATAGAAAATCCTACTATGCTCTAAATATCTACCGACGATACTAATTACCGAAATATTTCCACTCAATTCAGGTTTCCCGGGAATTAAACAACAAATACCGCGGACAATCAATTGTATTTTAACTCCGGCATTTGATGCCTCGTAAAGTGCAGAGATGATTACGGGGTCAACTAATGAATTTACCTTCATAATAATTTTCGCTTCTTCCCCAGCACGTGCATTCTCTGTTTCTTGCTGAATGTAAAACATCAGTTTATTTCGAAGCGTTATCGGTGCAACCCATAGTTTTTTGAATTCGGTTTGTTTAGAATAACCGGTTAAGAAGTTGAATACATCAGAAACATCAGAGCAAATATCTTCGTTAGTTGTAAAGTAACCCAAATCGGTATATAATTTTGCCGATGTTGCATTATAGTTTCCGGTGGCAAGATGGACATATCTTTTAACGCCGTCATACTCTCTTCTAACAACCAAAGTCATTTTAGAGTGAGTTTTTAAACCTACCAATCCATAGACGACGTGTGCACCGGCTTTTTCAAGTTCGCGTGCCCAATAGATATTATTTTCTTCATCGAATCTTGCTTTTAGTTCAACCAATACGGCAACTTGCTTACCACGTTCAGCCGCTTCTATAAGATATTTGACAACCGGTGAATTTGAACCGACTCTGTAGAGAGTCTGTTTTATGGCTAATACATCAGGGTCTTTAGAAGCATGTTTAATAAAATCAATTATCGGAATGAAAGAATCAAACGGATGATGAATAAGAATATCTTTATTCCTTATAACAGAAAAAATGTCCTCTTCTTCTTCAAAAACTTTTGGAATTACAGGGTAAAAAGGTTTTTCCTTTAATTGATGAAGCGGAAGATTATATAGTTGCATTGTATCGCTTAAGGCTAACGGTCCATCCAAAATGTGTACATCACTCTGCTTGATTTGTAGATTTTCTATAAGAGTCTCGAGCATGAAATCTGGCATATCTTTTTCAACTTCTAAACGGACCACACTTCCGAATCTTCTTTGTCGAATATTTTCTTCGATTACTCTAAGTAGGTCATCAGCTTCATCTTCTTGTAATTCGATATCCGTATCTCTTGTGATTCTAAAACGGTGAGCTTCAATAACTTCCATTTTGGGGAAGAGTAGGGGAAGATTGGCTTTAATTAAATCACCCAACCAAATAAACTTTGCACAATAGTTTCCGTTGTTAGTAGTTTTTTTTGGATTGATAATAGTATCAATTTGTAGGAGTCTCGGTAAAATGCTTGGCACTTTTACTCGAGCAAAGTGTTTTTCTCCTTTTGGATTTAACACTAATACGGCAAGACTTAAACTTAAATTGGATATATATGGAAAAGGTCTTCCGGGATCAAAAGCTAATGGAGTTAGAACCGGAAAAATTTCTTTTCTAAAATGTGCTTGCAGAGCCTCCAATTCAGATTCAGTTAAATCATCAATAGAACATATATGAATATTGTTTTCCTTCAAACTTGGAACAATCTCATTTTTCCATAAATCGATTAATTGGTTCAACATCGGTTTTATTGTGGATTCAATTTTTTGCAGTTGTTCAATAGGGGTTAACCCGTCAATAGTTGGCTCTAAGACATTTGCTGCAATCTGTTCTTTTATTCCTGAAACTCGAATCATATAAAATTCATCGAGGTTAGAAGAAAAGATAGATACAAATTTTACTTTGTCTAAAATTGGTAAATCGGGATTAAGTGCTTCTTCAAGTACACGTTTATTGAATGCAATCCAACTTAAATCACGATTAAAAAAATTTTCTTTCTGATTATATACTTTGAGTAAATCTTTGCTCGACATAAAACCCTTTTAAGATATCGTGAAAATATAAGATAAATTCTGAATTTTTACTTGAACAATTGGAAAATGATTTTTTTTGGATGATTTTTTCGTATCGATAGGAATTAACTACGAAAAGTGAAATTAATTTCAATTTCTTTTGCCGATAAAGAATGAATATCGTATTTTTTGTTCAATAATTTGAATTTATCATACATAAAAAGGAGAAAATTGTGGTAATCGGAATTCCAAAGGAAATTCTTTCGGGGGAAAATAGAGTAGCTATTACACCCGATACCGCCGCAAAGCTTATTAAGTTAGGTTTTGAGATAGTTGTTGAGACCAATGCAGGTCTTAATGCCCATTTTTTAGATGAATCTTATCTTCAAGCAGGTGCAAAAATTCTTAGTTCAGCTGCCGAAGTTTATTCTGCTGCAGATGTAATTTGCAAAGTTCAAAAGCCAATCGTCGATGATTCTGTGAATGAACTTAAAATGATGAAGAAGGGGACATTACTTATTTCATTCTTCTTCCCACTAAATTATCCACAAATAGCAAAAGAGAGTGCTGCTGCCGGAGTTGATGTTATTGCTATGGATTTTATTCCTCGGATAACAAGAGCCCAAAAGATGGATGCGCTAAGTTCACAAAGCAATCTTGCAGGATATAAGAGTGTTTTACTCGCGGCTAATCACTTAGGGAAAATATTCCCGTTGTTAATGACCGCTGCAGGGACAATAACTCCTTCTAAAGTTGTTATCATGGGAGCGGGAGTTGCAGGTTTACAAGCACTTGGAACTGCAAAACGATTAGGTGCTATTGTTGAGGTATCTGATGTACGAACTGCAGTAAAAGAAGAAGTATTGAGTTTAGGCGGAAAGTTCATAGAAGTTGAACAAGATGCTTCGCTTCAAGATGAAAGAGGATATGCAAAAGAGCAATCCGCTGAATTTCTTCAGAAGCAGAAAGAAGTATTATTTAAGCATATTACTCAAGCTGATATTGTTATAACAACTGCACTTATACCGGGTAAAAAAGCTCCAATATTAGTTTCAGAAGAAATGATTAAAAATATGAAACATGGTTCGGTTGTATTAGATATGGCAACAGAATTCGGTGGAAACTGTGAACTTAGTGAGTTCAAAAAAACAGTTGTAAAGCATGGCGTAACAATTATTGGAGAAGCCAATCTACCTTCATTAATTCCTACTCAAGCAAGTGAGTTATACTCAAAGAATATTCTGGCATTGCTTGCCGAAATAGGAAAGGGTGGTACCGTTAATCTTGATATGAGTAATGATGTTGTAAAAGAATCATTAATCACACATCAAGGTGAAGTAGTAAATGCGAGAATAAAACCATTGGTTTCACAATAAAAATTAAAGGAAGTTTATAAATGGAACACACAGATCTTTTCATGCTAATTTACATATTTGCATTAGCATGCTTTGTAGGTTTTGAGTTAATTGCAAAAGTTCCCCCGACTCTACACACTCCCTTGATGTCCGGTTCAAATGCGATATCGGGAATTACCATAGTCGGAGCAATAATTGCAACAGGAATTGAAGCATTAAATCTTGCAACCATACTCGGAATTGTTGCAATTATATTTGCAACGACAAATGTTGTCGGCGGTTACTTAGTAACTGACCGTATGTTAAAGATGTTCAAAAAGAAATGAGATAAAAAATGGAAATGTACAAAGATATTTTAGTAAACACCGTTTATTTAATCGCCTCGTTTCTTTTCATCTTCGGAATTAAGATGTTAAGTTCCCCCACAAAGGCGAGAAAAGGAAATTTTTATTCAGCAGTGGGAATGTTTTTAGCCGTAGTCGTAACTTTACTTAATGAACATATCCTCACATATGAATACATTTTAATAGGGATTGTTATAGGTTCGGCTATCGGTAGCGTACTTGCATTAAAAGTTGAGATGACTGCAATGCCGCAAATGGTTGGCTTGTTGAATGGGTTTGGCGGTGGTGCATCTGCATTAGTCGGTTTAACCGAATATTTTCAAATATTAGACCCTACCGTTACTCGAGTTGAAGAATTCACAATCAAAATGGCAATTACGATTGCACTAAGTATCATTATCGGAGGAATTACATTTACAGGTTCACTGGTTGCATTCGGAAAACTTCAGGGAATTGTAAGTGGTAATGTAATTAAGTTCCCGCTTCAACATCCTCTAAATTTATTATTACTTGTTGGTGTTTTTGGTTTAATGGTGGTTGGAGCTATTTATCCTACCGATCAAACAATCTTTTTAGTTATACTTGGTATTTCACTATTACTTGGTATTTTACTCGTTATTCCGATAGGTGGTGCAGATATGCCTGTGGCTATCTCATTACTAAATTCATATTCCGGTATAGCCGCATCGGCAACAGGATTTGTTATCGATAACAATATGTTGATTATTGCCGGTGCGTTAGTAGGAGCCTCAGGTATCATACTTACAAATATTATGTGTAAAGCGATGAACCGTTCACTCCTTAATGTAGTTATGGGAGGATGGGGACAAAATGCAGCTGCAGAAGCATCTTCCGGAACGAAAAAAGAAGTTATAGTTAAATCAATTGATTCAGAAGAAGCAGCAATGATTTTTTCTGCAGCGAGTAGCGTTATGGTTATCCCGGGATACGGTATGGCAGTTGCACAAGCTCAGCACGCCGTAAAAGAGTTAATGGATGTTCTCAACAAAAAAGGATGCGATGTAAAATTTGCAATCCATCCTGTTGCCGGAAGAATGCCGGGTCACATGAATATTCTTTTAGCTGAATCAAATGTTCCATATGAGAAATTATATGCACTCGAAGATATAAATGAAGAATTTACGAATACAGATATTTCATTAATTATCGGTGCAAATGACGTTGTTAATCCGGCTGCAAGAAATAATCCGGCTTCACCAATTTACGGTATGCCGATACTAAATGCCGACCATTCAAAAACAGTCATAATAATTAAACGGTCAATGGCTGCAGGTTATGCGGGAATAGATAATGAGCTTTTCTACAATCAGAATACTTTGATGTATTTTGGTGATGCAAAAGAAGCCATTAACAAACTAAATAATGAATTAAAAAATCTTTCATAAAGATTTTGAAAAATTTATTTATTCAAATACTATTGATTTTTTCTGCACCGTGTTTACTTTATGCACAAGTAGACACGGTCGGAAATTTTATAATTTCTTCAGGCATTAATAAAGTCTCATTCTTTAATTTTGTAGAAAACAAATCACTCGAGCTTAATGTAGAGAATCCTTCTCTTGATTATAACGATTTCGATGATGATGGAATGAATGAAGTATTAATTATCGGTCAACAGAAGTTTCACAATATCACAACGTATTTTGTCCTCATTTATAAGGTTGATCAGTATATCAATTTAATTGATTCGATTATTTCGGGTGTTCAAAAGCCGGAACTTATTTTTTCCACCGAAGCAGAACAGGTTGTATTAGCGGTAGGATATAGCGAGTTTGATTCTTTTAATTTTAATTCAAAATCGTACTATTCACCGATTAAATTACTGAGTTATGATGGGGAGCAGTTTTTTATTGATTTTGAAGAGTTTTTTGATATCCTGATTAAAGAGAATGATGAAATTTTTGCACAATTGGATGATGAGTTTTCCAATAACGGATTGAATTGCAACACTACCTCATTAAATATGGCTGCTATCGGAGCTTTATATGTCAATTATCTTAATGCAGGTGAAAAAGCAATGGCAGAGCATGTATTGGATTCGTTTTACTTTTGCAATGATCGTCTTGAATTCACAACTAAACTTAAAAACATTTTAACGGAGTAGACATGAAGGTAAACTGGAACGATTTTATCGGGAAAACATTAAGCGTTACAATGCACGAAAATTATGGTATCGTGATGGACCCGAATTCTAATTCACCTATTTATGAAATCGTATTCAAAAGTGGTACTCTGGTTGGTGCTTTTGATGAAGGTTTAATGCTCGAAACTTTGAGAGAAAATGAATCAGTCAAAATTTATATTCCGTTTCCTTCAATTAAATGTGTCGAAATCTTTTAGTGTATTATTTGCATTATTAATTGTTCTGTTTAGTAATGCTTATAGCGCAAATCCAAAGATAAAATCGCTTCAAGTTTATTCTAATGAAAACCAAACAGAGTTCCCGATAGTTTCTATCGGGGATAATGCTTCGGGAAGAATTACAATTGAGTTTGATGTTGAATCTCAGTTCAATCCCGATTTAAGTATGTACTTTCGCTTGTGTGATAAAGATTGGAATCCTATTAATAATCCATTCTTATTAAATAGGGGAAATGAAAGAGTTGACTTTCTTATACTTGAAAGACTGCCTCCCCTTATTACCGGTGCACAATACCACTACAAAGAGACTTTTCCGAATGAAAAAGTGAATTTTCCATTTTCAGGAAAGTGGAAGTTTTTTGTTGTCGATGTTTATGATGAATCTAAAATATTCGCATCAGGTGGTTTTATTGTTACTGAAAATTTATTAGATATAAATATTAAAGTTGATTCAGAAATAAGAAGCGATAAAAACTATTTCCCGACCGATTTGGCAAAATCTTTAATTATAAATTCAAGTTTCAGCATTCCGATTGATCTCTATCCTCAGAACTTAATAGGAATTGAAATTATAGAAAATAGTAAGCTTTATTCATCATACTTCGTTGATAAAAACATTAAAAATTCAAATTCTGAGTTTTATTGGAATGGAAATAGGGATTTCAATTTTATTGCGAAAGGAATTACACCGGGAAATGAGTATCGACAGGCAAATCTTAATCAGTATACGTCATATAGTTTAAAGGAAGTTTATGCCTATCGTGATAGAATTGAAACATCAAGATTTTTTAAATTTAGTGAGCGAGACAATAATGGAGCAACTCTTCTCTCTGATTATAAAGACATCAACTCTGATTATCTAAATGTTAAATTTTCTATTAGACCGCCTCAACCTTTTTCAAATGATATTTATTTAGTAGGTTCATTCAATCAATGGAAAATTGATGATGAGTTTTTATTGGATGATGATGATGGTTTATACACTATTCGTATTCCGCTGAAACGAGGAGTATATGATTATCAGTATGTCGTGAAATCTGGGAACAGTTTTGATTGGAATATATTAGAAGGAAATTTTTTAGAGACTTCAAACAGATATCATGTTTTAGTGTATTATAATGACACTTCATACGGTGGGTATCAAAAAATAATCGGTTATTCAACAATAATATTAAATTCAAACCATGGAAAAAAATAAAGTTAAAATTGGTGTAATTGGAATAGGACATTTAGGAAAATTACATACAAAAATGTTTGCCTCAATTGAGGAATGTGAACTTGTCGGAGTTTATGACAAAGATATCGATAAAGCAAAATTAGTAGCAACAGAATTCAATTGTTTAGCATTTAATTCATTACATGAGCTTTTGGACAAAGTCGATGCGGTTTCGATTGCTGCAATTACCAGCGTTCATCACGAAATTGGGAAGTATTGCCTTCAAAAGGGAGTTCACATTTTTATTGAAAAACCGATTACGGTTACAATTGAAGAAGCTGAAGATTTAGTTCAAACTGCACATGAAAAGAGATTAAATCTTCAGGTGGGACACATCGAAAGATTTAATCCGGCTTTACTTACTTTGGAAAAATATAACATTGAACCAAAATTTATTCAGACAGACAGACTTGCACAATTTAATCCGCGGGGAACTGATGTTGCCGTGGTTCTTGATTTAATGATTCACGATATTGATATCATTTTAAGCTTAGTTAAAAGTGAAGTCGCAAAAGTTGATGCAAGTGGTGTTGCTGTTGTTTCTGATACAATCGATATAGCAAATGCCCGAATAGAATTTGAAAATGGAGCAGTTGCAAATGTAACTGCAAGTAGAATATCTCAGAAAAAAATGAGGAAGATGAGGATATTCCAAAGAGATAATTACATTTCGCTTGATTTTACAACCGGTGTTTCGGAAGTTTTTAGACTCGTTCCTTCTAATGTTGATGTTGAATCTGCTCATATAAACTATGGTGAAATCGGAATAGGCGAGAAGAAGAAAAAAGTAATTTATGAGCAACCTGAACAGCGTGAGGTTAATGCACTTCATTATGAATTAAGATTATTTATTCTTTCCATTTTGAATAAGGAGAAACCTCTTGTTTCAGGTGAGGATGGATTGCGAGCCCTGAAAGTTGCCAGAATGATTATCGAGAAAATTGAAGAATCAGTTAAAAAAGTTTTATAAATAGAGAGGATAATATGAAAAAGTATATTGCTGTAATTTTATTTTCATTTGCATTTATTCAAAGTTGTAGTTTATATCAAACTTATGTAAATCTTACAAGATTGAAATTCAAGATGGGGATTATCAACAACATCAATGTAGCAGGAATAAAAGTTGACGGAAAAAGCCGTATCTCAGATTTTTCTCCGATGGATGCTGTTAAGTTTACCTCGCAGTTTTCAAAAGGGAGTTTGCCGGTAAATCTTACAATCAATGTTGAAGCAAAAAATCCGAATGACGGTACCGGTGGATATAAAAGAACAGATGCTTCAATTACATCTTTACCATTTCGATTTTTGTTAGACGGAAAAGAAATTGTCAGTGGAAATTTAGGTAATGCTGTTAATGTCCCCGGCTCCGGTGAAATTGTGAATATACCTATTCAAATCAGTTTTGATTTAGTTTCTATGTTCAAAAATAAGGGATATGAATCTCTAATTAATTTAATGCTCCAAATCAGTGGAAATGGCGGGAGATCATCATCGGTTGAAGTTTATGTGCAACCAACTGTTTCGACAGTTTTAGGGAAAATTACTTACCCGAATGAAATTAAGTTAGTCGATATGGAATTTAAAGATAAATAGTAACTCGAATGAAGAAATCAAATAAATTTGCGGTTGGAGTTGATCTTGGCGGAACTTATATAAAATTTGGATTGGTTAGTTCTGATGGGAAAATTGTAAGTAAATCTTTTTTAGAATCGAAAGCTGAAACAGGCCCTGATGCCGTAATCAAGCAGATTAAAAAAGGTGTTAGTGCAATTATAGAACAATCAAATGTAAAAATAAACGGTATTGGAATAGGCGCCCCCGGAGTAATTTCAGTTAAAAAAGGAACTGTTGAAAATCCACCAAATTTACCCGGATGGGGTAAAGTTCATCTTGGAAAGATTATCCAAAAAGAATTTGATATTGATACGCATGTTGAAAATGATGCAAATGCAGCGGCAATAGGTGAAATGATTTTTGGAGCCGGAAAAAAGTTGAACTCGTTTGTAATGATTACGCTTGGAACAGGTGTAGGTGGGGGAATTATTTTCGATAGAAAACTTTTTAGAGGTGAAACCGGAGCTGCCGGTGAGATTGGACATCTTTCAATTGATTTTAATGGAGCGAAATGTAATTGTGGTTCAGTAGGATGCATTGAAGCTTATTCCGGTAATAATTACATAATTCATGATGTGCTGAGAGACTACGAATCTCAGAAATCATCTCTTGTATTCAAACTTATAGAGAATAATCTTGATCTATTAACTCCTAAAGTCATTTCACAAGCCGCAGAGCAAAATGATAATTATGCAATAAATGTAATTAACAATCTTGGAACACGTATCGGTTATGCAATGGCTTCAGTAGCTAATTTATTGGACTTAACTACCATCATTGTAGGGGGCGGAGTTTCAGGTTTTGGAACTAGATTATTAGAAGCAATTGAAAATGGAATGCGTGAAAGGGTTTTGCAATCTCTTAAACCACGAGTAAAAGTTATTTCTGCAAAACTGTCCAACGATGCAGGAATTCAAGGTGCATCATCATTAGTTTTTTATAAAAGTTAGTAATCGACCAAGACAAAATGAAAGTATTTTCTCAACTGGTTTTGTTTATAATAATGCTTCTTTCATTTGTTGAGGTTGAGGCAAAGATATCGAATTATACTCCAAGCTTTCTTTGGGCTGATTCAACTGCATCTTCTGTTGAACAAGTTTCTACTGATTCGACCAATGTTCTAACTGACTCACTCGCTAAAACTAAATCTGATATAGATTCAATAATTTATTCAACAGCAACTGATTCTTTAATCTTCGATTTGAATTTGAAGAAAATGTACATCTATGGCTCAGGGCATCTTCGATACAAAGAAACAAATTTAACATCGGGAAAAATTGATGTTGATTTTGAAACAAGTAATGTTGAAGCTTTTGGTTATGGTTTTGATTCTACAAAAAACAAAGAACTTCAAACTCCGGTACTAAATGATAAAGGAGAAGAATACCAAGGTGTCAGGATGCGATATAACTTCAAAACCACAAAAGGTTTCATCACCTACGCTTCTACCGAAACGGATAATACTGCTTACTCCGGAGCAAAAATAAAAAAAGTTAACAAAGATGTATTCTTTGTTGAAAATGGGGTCTATACGACATGTGAAGAAGAAGAACCGCATTACTGTTTTGTAGGTCACGAGATGAAGGTTATTCAAAAAGAACAGATGATCGGTAAATGGATCTGGTTAACTTTTGGTGGAGTTCCGTTTCCCATTCCGCTACCATTTGCTGTTTTTCCTTTACAATCAGGAAGAAGATCGGGAATAATCCCACCTGCAATAGGCGACCGAGAGGGATATGGAAGATATTTTTCAAGGTTCGGTTATTTTTGGGCAATTAACGATTATATGGATGCAAATATAACCGCTGATTATTATATGAAGGGGGGGTATTCATTAGCAAATCGTTTTAGATATGTAAAACGATATTCTTTTTCTGGAAATTTGGAAACAGGATTTTCAGACTTACATTCCGGAGAAATTACAGATGCAGATAGGACAGAACAAAAAGATTGGCGTATTAGATGGGTACATAATCAGACACTTACTCCTACATCAAGATTTGATATGAATTTGGAATTTCTCTCAGGAAATTTTATTAAGCAGAACAGTACTGATTATAATCAGCTACTTAGGAACGATGTAATTTCTAATGCCTCGTATTACAAAACATGGGAAGAGTTTGGAAGTAGTTTATCAATGAATTATTCTCGCAATCAAAATCTTGAAAACGGAAATATCACTGAATACTTACCAACCATGAATTTCAGTAAATCTCAATTCTATCCATTCAGAAGTAAAAAACGGACCGGAAATGAGGCATGGTATGAGCAATTTGGAATTAACTATAGCGGTCAGTTTCAGAATAGAAGAATTAAGAATCAAGGCGATCTAAATATAAGAGGAGGAGTTAATCATAACGTTGGAATGGGTGTCTCCTCAAAAATCGGATATATAAATATTAATCCCAATTTTAGTTATCGTGAGATTTGGTATAACAAGCAAATGGAAGCAGCTCGAACAATTTCTGAATTTACCGGTGCCGATACTATTGTCTATAATGATGTTAAGCGCCTTGGCTTTGTTAGAACTTTTGGGATGGGAGTTTCAGCTTCAACAAAACTATACGGAATAGTTCAGCCGAATAGACTTGGTGTAGCGGCTTTACGGCATGTAATGACACCGGGAATTTCTTATAACTATCAACCCGATTTTTCAAAAGATAAATGGGGATATTTTGCTACGATTAAAGATTCTTCCGGAAATGAAATCCGTTATAACAAGTTTGCGCGTGAAATATTTGGTGGTGGCGGTTCGGGTGAATCTCAATCATTAGGATTTAGAATTGACAACCTTTTTGAAATGAAAACTATGGCTGACCCACGCGACACAACTTCAAAAGAACAAAAACTTCAATTATTAAATTTATCCGGAAATATCAATTACAACTTTGCTGCAGATAGTTTAAAATTTTCTGATATTCAATTGGGCTATAGAACTCAACTTTCTGATTTTCTTAGCTTTGCAGGGAATTCGACCTATTCATTATATAAGTATGATGTCACAAAAAATACTGAGGTAAATCAATTTATTATTAAAGATAAGCAAGGGTTAGCGCGGTTAAAGAATTTCAATTTTTCAATTTCAGCTTCAATTTCAGGTGATAGGTTAAAATCGTCAGACTCAAAACCAAAATCAGAAGGTGAGCAAATAGTTGAAGAGGAATCAGCTTATCAGCAGCAAACGGGTACTCACTACAAAGGACTTTACGATGATCAAGAGCCCGATTTTACTATTCCTTGGAGTGTTTCTTTGAATTATAACTATGGTTTATCAAAATATAATCCGCAAAAACCAACTAAATATATCACCCTAAGTGGAAGTCTGAATTTTAATTTAACACCAAATTGGAAATTTACAACAAGTGGGAGCTATGATGTCGTGAATAAACAATTTTCAGCTCCCCAAGTAATGATAAGTAGAGACTTACACTGTTGGATTATGAATTTCACATGGAATCCGATTGGTTCATATCGAGGTTATCGATTTGAGATTAAAGTCAAAGCTCCGCAGCTTCAGGATTTAAAGGTTACAAAAACCGATAGATTCTTCAGTGGACGACGATAATAGAGCATTAGAGTATTTCACTTTTATTTCTTCAAAAATTTTATGATACATTACTTAATAGACGGAAATAATTTATTCGGTAAAATGAAAAGTTTACCCAAGAGTCCGGCTAAATATATTGATGAAAGAGAGTATCTAGTTTTCACGTTGGATAGATTCTTTTATGGGAGAAAATGCAAAGTCTTTTTGTACTTTGACGGATTTATGAAGACGGCTATCCGCTCCCAAAAAGTAAAAATTATCTATTCGAATGATGAAACTGCTGATTCACTCATTAAGTATGATATATCACATGCTAAGAATCCCAGAAATTTGTACGTGATTTCGTCTGATAATGAAATCTATAGCTTTGCAAAAGTTTGCAGTTGTAAGGCACAAACTTCAGAAGATTTCTTAAACGAAATCCAAAATAAATTTGAAAATGATTTTGAAGAAAAACCCGAACCTTCAAAAAATGAAGTCGATTACTTTAAAAAACTTTTTGGTGAAGAATGAAGTTTACACTTACGGAAATATTTATAGTTCTCCTTACATCATTTCTTTTCTTCATAATTACTTTTGCTCAGAGTGAAAGAAGCAAACACAAGGAAGAATACACATATTTCAAAAATAATCTGACCCAAGATATTCTTATTAAAGAGGATACTACTGAAATTATTCCACTACAGTATAAGAAAAGTGATTTAACAAGGGCTGTCTTTGGTTACCTTCCATTTTGGGAATATTTCAATTCGCGAAATCTTATTAGGTATGACTTATTAACTCATATTGCATTATTCGATTTTACTGTTGATAGCATGGGAAATGTATTTAATCCATATTATTGGCCCTGGACAGATGTAATAAACAAAGCCCATCTTAATGGAGTTAAAGTAATATTGACTGCCGTAAATTTTGAGTCTCTTCAGATTAAAAACATTTTAAGGAATCAGACCGCCAAAACAAATTTTTTCAATCAAGTTAAAGACAAAATGTTGCAATATCAGTTTGACGGAATTAACGTTGACTTTGAGGATTTGAAAACAGAAGACAGAGGGAGTGTTCTTAATAATTTTATGTCAGAGCTCACTGAATTCATTAAGTTCTATAAAACTGATGCCGAAGTCTCCTTTGCTGGTCCTGCAATTAATTGGGGAGGTTGGGATTTACGTGGATTAGTTGAATCATGTGATTATATATTTATAATGGGTTACTCTTTTTATGGAAGTTGGAGCTCTACAACAGGCGCAAGTGCTCCTTTAAGTGGTGGGACTTATAATATCAACAATGTTGTGAATATTCAATACTCTTGGGCTACTGCTAGTGCTCCTGAAAAATTGATACTCGGTGTTCCATATTATGGTGAAAAGTGGAAAACTACTACAGACCTACCACACTCGTCAGTTACAAAATATATTTCGAGTACTCGTTTTAAAAATGATATTGATTCGGTAACATATTTTGGTAGACTATGGGCTACGGATAACAAAGTTCCTTGGTATCGATTTCAACGAGGCGGTGAGTGGCATCAAGTATGGTATGACGATGATTCTAGTTTAGGTCTGAAATATGATCTGGCTGAATCAAAAAATTATAGAGGTATCGGAATGTGGGCTCTCGGTTATGATGGCAGCAAACCTCACCTCTGGAACGAAATAGAAAGAAGGTATAAGCCACTTAGTATAAATAATCCAAGTAACTCACTTAACGGAATTAATCACTTTGATTTATTGCAGAATTATCCGAATCCATTCAATCCATCTACAAAAATTCGTTTTGTAATTGATTCGAAATGGAGTACTTCTGAGTATGTACTTTTACATATTTATGACATTACAGGAAGGGAAGTGGTGAAACTAGTTGATGGTTATTTGGAAAATGGGCTCCACCAAATCGATTTTAATATTGATATGGTTGATGAGAAGATTATGACGAGTTCAGTCTACTTTTATAGGTTAAGTATTGGGGGAAAAACTTTAACAAAAAAAATGATTTATTTAAAGTGAGTAACCCAAATGACACAAATCGAATTGTTCAAAGAAGTCCAAGATGTATATGAAAAATGTAAAATACATTTTCATCAAATTCAGTCGTTGACACCAAATCAATTAAACTGGAAACCTTCAGATGCAGAATGGAGCATCGCTGAGTGTTTACAACATTTATTTACTACAAACGAATATTATTTAAATCTGTTTCAAACTCTAAAAGTGAACTCTTCGGAGTTAGTGAGTGACGAATATGAATTTAAACATCGTTTTATTGGGAAATATATTTTAGACGGAGTGAAGCCCAATAATTCCCGAAAAATCAAAACCTCAAAGAATTTTAATCCCTCTTTCAGTTCGGTACAAAAGGAGATTCTTGTAAAATTAACATCACAAACTGAGAAAATATTTTCGAGTGTTACAAATTTAAAGAACATAAACTTTATGACGACTTCAATTCGTTCGCCATTTCTCAAAATCATAAAGTATAATCTTGGTGATACTTTCTTGATAGTGTTTTACCATATGTTGCGTCATTTTGGGCAAATCGATAGAGTACAAAAAAATACAAATTTCCCAAAAGAATAATAATGAAATTAGAAAAGGGATTCATTCAAGTATATACAGGAAACGGAAAAGGGAAGTCGACTGCAGCAATCGGGCAGGCAATTAGAGCTGCAGGACATGGTCTCAGAACACTAATTGTGCAGTTTATGAAAGAGTATCCGTATGGAGAAGTTGAGACACTCAATAAATTAAGTGAATTTATAACTATTGAACAATATTGCGGCGATGATTTTGTACTTAAGAAAACGCTTCCTCCGCAATCCGAACTTGATAAAGTTAAAAAAGCATTTAAAAGAATAGAATCCGCATTTCAGCATGGTGAATATGATTTAGTAATATTGGATGAAATATGTGTCTCCATATATTTTAAACTCGTTGAAACCTCAGCAGTAATTGAATTAATTCAGAAAAAGCCTGAGCATATTGAGTTAATAATGACCGGACGATATTGCCCTCAAGAAATAATTGAAATAGCTGACTTAGTAACCGAAATGAAAGAAGTTAAACATTACTATTCTGAAGGTGTTTTAGCAAGAAAAGGGATTGAGTCTTAACGAGCTTTCACTTTATTGTAACCAGATTCATTGTAAGGCTGTAATTTCTCAAGCCATAGTTCTTCAAGAGTTGCAAGATCGTTCGTGTAATCAAAATTTACACCTTCTTTTGGTTCAAGATAATCGATAATCTCAAAAACAAAGTTTGATTCACCAAACTTATTAAAATCATTTTGTAACTGACTATTCATATGGCTTCCATGCCGTAATTGAAACAGAAAACTGTTTGACTTACCGGTAAGATTTTTTGAAGAGCCGAGTAAAATCTTTCCATTACTTATGTTTTTTATTGCGTAAATACCCATTGGTGGAAGAGTTTCTTTATACTGCTTTTTCAATTCTTTTTTATTCATTTGAAACCTTTTTTGTACGAATGTAAACACCATTATTTCTTGTCATAAATCCTTCTTCAATAAAGAGTCTTCTAATTAGACAATGATCTTCGAAGTACTGATTTATGATAGTATCAATTTCTTTTTCACTAAATTCGATACCCGATTCGAATGATTCGAGAATATGCTCAATCACAATCATCCTCTTTTTATATTGAACCGGGAGCTTTAATAATTTTTTCCCTCTAAAAAATGTTTTTAGAACCTTTTTCCTGAAATCCTCAACACGCTTCTCTTGTTTATACTTTTCGATATTATCAAAAGATACAAGCTCACGAAGCGATAAATTAAAAATGTCATTATTTAATTGGAATATTGTATAGTATTGTTCTTTCGATTTATTCACTAATCCGGCAGTTTCTAACTTCTTTAAGTGAAAAGAAATAGTTGAAGGTGCTAATTTGATTCTTGTCGTAAGTTCTTCGAGACATTGAGGTTTCTCCATCAGTGCG
>JAHBUO010000026.1 GCA_019638025.1 Ignavibacteriaceae bacterium | reverse complement strand
TTTTTAAAAATCCGGATTTAACACCAAAATTATCGTTAATTAGTTTATATACTGGAGCAAATGCTACGACATCACAAATACTACTTGAGATAACGTGTTGTTGTTCCGGATTATATTGATTTTCATTAGCACCAATTAAGATTACATCACTAATTTCGTCTGGGGAATATGTAACAACTACCTTTTTTACAACCTCATTAATCAAAGTATTTAATTGCATTAAATTACTTTGTACACCTGATGCCTCAATGACTGCATCACACCTCACAGATGTCCAATCAACATCCCCAATCTTTTTCTCATTGAAAACTTTGATCTTATTACCCCCATTGAAGTAGATGAATTTGTCATCATGCTTTATGTTATATTTAAATCGGCCATAAAAAGAATCATACTTAATAAGGTATACAAGATTTGCTATTTCTGGGTTTACATCGTTAATAGCAACTACCTCAATATCATCAAACAAGTCAATTATTCGGAAAATTGCTCGTCCGATTCTCCCCATACCATTGATTCCAACTCTAATCATAAAAACTCTTTCTGACTGTTTTATCAAATTCTTCTTCCCATTTCTATGCCGAGAGAATTTTTACGTTTTTTTAGCTAAATTTTGAGTATTAGAGCTAGTGCATGAGATTACTCTGCCCAATATTAGCCAATTAGCTATTATGGGACATAAATTTAATTATACTTTGGGAATGTTACTTTTGCGTTGAGGCTATGACTCAGCGATTTTTTTTAGGTTTGTACGGATTGGTTCTATTAGAGCTTCAGCTTCTCTTTTGTATGATTCCTCATCCATCTCTTTCCGTTTTTTTAAATCTTCAATTGTGGCTGTGTGGAGTTCAATTCTATCATTAAAGTTATCTACAATCGATTTCTCTTTCATTACAGCTTCTTTTTTTACATAATCGATTTTTCTATCTTTTTCGTTTTTGTGGCTGCTGATTTTTTGTAGTAATCGCTGTTTTTGATTAGACCGTTCTAAAATCACAAATCCGGAAAAGATTAGAGCAATCAGAAAACCAATGCCAAATGTTAACATTGACCATTTTATTCCGGTAAGAAGGATATCTCCCATTGTGCTGTTAAAGTCATAAGAACCATTTGTCAAATTATTGGAATATCCCGCAAATCCACCAATAAGAAAAACAGTGAGCGCAATAATAAAATTATATGTCATTGAGTTTTGGAATGAAACATTCGGGTCAAATTCTTTTTCAAGATGAAGATTATTTAATCGATGCTCAACTACTGTGATATTTTCAAGTGCAATTTTTTCGAACTTTGATATAGCTTCGCGTAACTTTACTTGAAGTTCCTCTTTAGCTGATTGAATTTCTTTTTCAAATTGTTCGATTATATTTCTATTTTCAACTATTTTTTCATCATACTTATCAAGATTAGGCTTATAAGCTGCATGAAATTTATTTTGAACTGACTGAATTATATCTTCAATAACCTTATTAAATTTTTCACTCATCTGCGGTATTGCTGATATAAACAAAATTTGCTTTGCTTCTTCTGAATCGGATGTCATTTTTGTTAAGAACTGTATGCTCTTCTTTATTTCTTCAGAAAAATACTCCTCAGCGCTTTCACGCTCAAGTTTGCCAAGCTTAACCCTGAGTTCAACGAATTTTTCAAAATCTGTTGTAGGTGTTTCGTTAATTTTCTCAACTAATGTATCAGTAAGTGCGGCAAATACCGGATAATAGAAGAAGTTTTTTGTAATTGGATTTCGCAAAAAATAGGTAAACATTCCGGCGCTGTTATTATCGACAGCATAACTTAATCGATATAAATCGTAACTATAAATTTCTTTTATAAGATAACCGGCTATTTCATTTTGCTGAAGTTTAATATAGGTATAAGCAAGATAAAATTTCGCCGTCATTCCGTAAGGATTATGCCGTAATGCCTCGCTAAAGTGATTTGATGCATCATAGTAGTTATAGATAGTCATGTATGCAAAACCGGAGAAAACTTCCAACAAATAATATAGCTCGATTTTGAACTTATCAACAAGTTTACCAACTGACGGTAAATCTTTAACTTTTTTAAATTCTTCGACTGCTTTAGCCGGATTTTGAATTGATTTTTCAAAAGCATATAAGACTGCGGTCATAATCATATTCATAATTACGCCGGAGTTACCTTCTTTCCTAAGCAGACTAATCGTAGAGTTTGCCAGCATTTTTCTTTGCCCTTCATTTCTGGCAATTACCCATTTACCAAAATAATCTTTAATGAGTTTGTAATCATATATGGCACTTTTAGTTCCAAGCTGATTTTTTGTATGCTCTTCAAGATAGGCAAGTAGCGGAGCTTCGTAAACCCAATAGAGTGGGGCTTCTTCAAGTTTAATAAAAAGTTCATTCAGATTAGGCGGGAGTTGTAAATAGTAGAAGCGTGAACTGTTTTTAATACTTCCTAATAGATCAATTTCCCGACGTAGTTCAACCTGAAAGTAATCTCGCCCAATTTTATTAAATTTTCCTAAATCGGGTTCAAGATTAATTTCTTCGGGAAGAACTTTGTTTTCTAATTTTTCTTCGCTTCCGATTAAATCATTTATATTTGTTGTGTCGTCAAACATCTCACTCATTGATAAAAGTATAGCTATACAAATCCATTATCGAAAATATTTCTTAAAAGTTTAGGGGAAGTGAAAGGCATCAAATTTGAGCTGAAAACAAATAATTTATTATTGTCTAAATCATTTTTTGTAACTTGAAGGGTAAATTTTGGAATTCAAGATTGTTAGATAATTTTCTCTTTTCTGCCAACACAATTGCCCCGGTTTTTTTACTGGTGGTAATAGGATTATTTCTTAAATCTAAAAATTTTATCGATGATGGATTTATTAAAATATCATCAAAGTTGGTTTACAATTTAGCTTTGCCGGTTTTCATTTTTACAAAGCTTTCAAATCTTAAAATATCTGAAGCCATAGATTTCTCAATAATCGGATTTATTTATCTTGCCACAATTTTATCAATGCTGATTAGTCTGATTGTCTCAAAATTTTTCATAAGCGATACTTTCGATAAAGGGGCTTTTGTTCAAGGAAGTTTTAGAGGAAATTTTGCGATTGTCGGATTAGCTGTAATCTATAATATAATTGGACAAGAAGGCGTTGCAAAGGCTTCATTATTCTTAGGATTTCTTTTACCGTTGTATAATGTTTTATCGATAATTGCCTTATACCTCCCTTATCGTGAACAGAGAAAAATCTCTTTTCTGAAGAGTGCGAAGGATATTATAACAAATCCATTAATTTTAGCTGTTATTGTGGCTATCCCATTTTCTTACTTCGAGATAAAGCCTTATGAATTTGTTAATAAAACCGTGAACTATATTTCTGCAATTTCACTTCCGCTTGCGTTAATCGGTATCGGTGGTTCTTTAAATTGGAATTCGGTAAAATCAAGTTCGCTTGCGGCAATATTGTCATCGTCACTAAAAATTATATTCTTCCCGATACTTCTAACATTAATTGCATTTTATGTGGGTTATCGGGATGATGATTTGATGATTTTATTTATACTTTTTGCTTGCCCGACTGCAGTAGTAAGTTTTGTAATGGCAGAATCGATGGGCTCAAACAGAAAACTTGCAGGAAATATAATTGTTATAACTACAATCGGTTTTATTTTTACTATGAGTGTTGGAATAGTAATTCTACGGGAACTCGGTTTAGCTTAGATACCCTTTCTTTTACCTTCCATATATCGATATTTCAATTGTCGATTTTTCCATCTATCGCGTGCAAATTGCTGCATATCGCTAATTGTATCTTTTTCGTCGACGATTTCAAAACCAAGTAATGTCTCGATAATATCTTCCATTGTAACAATTCCATCCATTCCACCATACTCATCTACAACAAGTGCGATATGTTCTTTTTTCTCAAGAAGTATTTCCCAAACTTGGAGTAGGGGTTTGGTATCGGGAATAATAACAATTTCGCGCTTGATATCTTTTAATTTTAATCCTGATAAATCTTCGGCTAACTTTTCAAAAACTTGATGCCTAAAAACATAACCGGTAACATGCTCTTCTTCAACTGAATAGACCGGAATTCGGGAGAACTTAAGAAAATCTTTTTCCTTCAGAAAATCATCAAGAGTCATGGTTTCATCTGCAACTGTTACTACAACTCGCGGGGTCATAATTTCAGAAACTTTTACATTTTGAAGTCGGACAAGATTCTGAATTATTTTATTTTCTTTTTCCCCAAAAACTCCCTCTTCAGCCCCGAGATTTGCGAGTGCTGCAATCTCTTCAATGCTGGTAGTCTGCTCAGGTTTATTTTTAGAAATTTTCTTAGTGATATAAGCAGACATTATAACAAGGGGATAAGTAATAATTGTCATAAAATTTATCACATACACAGATATTCCTGATAATTCTTTCCAGTACATAGCACCAATAGTTTTGGGGATAATTTCGGTAAATACTAAAATCAGTATTGTAAGAATCGCCGAAATCAATCCGAAATAAACTTCACCAAAAAGTTTTACAGCTTCAGCCCCTACACCCGCAGCACCTACTGTGTGTGCAATTGTATTTAGGGTTAAAATTGCTGAGAGTGGTCTGTCTATATTTTGTTTGAGGGCAATAAAACGTTCTGCGGACTTACTCCCCTTTTCAGATTTTCCCTTTAAAAAAGAAATTGGTGTTGAGAGTAAAACTGCTTCCATTATTGAACAAAGAAATGAAACTGATAATGCTAAAAATAAATATACAAACAACAAAGTCATCAATTACCACACTTACGAATATTTATAAATCACATGCCAATGCAAAATTGTGAATTTTACATATAAAATCAAAAATCTATGTAAGACTGATTTATTCTATTTCTACTAGGAAGGAAACTAGCAAAGTGATTTTTCACTATTTTTTCAATAAGTTAAATAATCAAATTGGGGATTTTATGAAAACGCTATTGATTGTATTATTCTGTTCAATTTTGCTTTTTCCTCCGGAAGAATCAGATTCAATCCGTACTATCGCTTTGACACTTATCGATGGTTCTTATTATAAGGGAACTCTTGTCAGGGATGACTCACTTCAAATTCAACTTCAATTGCCAAATGGTGTGTTTATAACTGCAGAAAAATCAAAAATCAGAGAAATCAAATATTCTATTTCAAAAAAAAACATTCCTTATAACGACCCAAGCAATCATCGATTAATATTTACTCCCACTGCCCGAACATTAAAAAGGGGAAGTGCCTTTTTCAGCAATAGTCAAATCTTTGTTCTTTCAGCAGGTTATGGAATTATAGATGAAATAATGGTTACGACGGGGATAACTGTTTTCCCCGGAACAGTTGAGCAGATTTATTTCGTTTTTCCTAAAGGAAGATTTTATAGTAAGAACAACCTTGATTTCAGTATAGGGGGTTTATATCTCAGTTCTTTTTCTCAGTCGGCACCTTCAACAGCAATCAAATCACTTTATCTAACATCAACCTACACCGGAAATAGAGGTTCATTAAGTGTGGGAGTGGGATTATTCAGTGCAAATAGCCATCTCGGAGAAAAACCTCTTTTAACTATTTCAGGTGAGTTCTTCATCTTCGAGAAAACAAAGGCAATTTTAGAAACTTGGACAGTGAATGGGTATGATGGTCTACTTCTTTTAATGGGGCTAAGGAGTATAGGTGAAAGATTGTCAAGTGATTTTGGTTTAATTAGCGCAATGCCTCAGTACAATAATAGAGGAATAGCATTTTTGCCATGGCTTAATATCTCATATAGTTTTTAAAGGAATCGAAGACTTTTATTCTTTGATTATCTTTTTACATTCAGTAATTTTAGTAACGTTTTTTATCCTAAAAATAGATAAGGGGAAAAATGGATAGTCAGGAACAGTCCCGATTTCAGGAGAGATTCCAAGAGCAAAAAGGAATTGAAAAATCGGAGAGTATTGTTTGCCACTCATGCTCATTTGTAAACGGAGCAGAAGCTTTATACTGTGAAGAGTGTGGGGCATCATTAGCAGAGGAAAAGAAATGTCCAAAATGCCATTCAAAAGTATCTCAAAATGCTGATATCTGTGAAGCCTGTGGACATTGGTTGCTCGATAATAAGTGTAAATTTTGCAATTCATTAGTTGACCCAAACGAAAAATTCTGCGGAGAATGCGGAAATCCTACTGCGGGAATTACTTGTCCAACATGCCAACACCTTAGTTTCTTCGATTTTTGTCCTAAGTGCAATACTCCCCTCACAGAATTTGCCCACGAAGCTATAAGGCAAATCGATAATAATCCGGAGATGAATCAGATTCAAAATCTTCTTCAAGAGATTGCCCAAATGGAAAAGGAGATTAAAAATGAAAGTATGATTCTTGAGCAAGAAGATGAAGAAGCAAAGCAACAAGAAATCATCAACAAGGAAGAAGAAGAAAGACAAAAGAAATTAGCTTTGTTGAACAGTATTTCAAGCTATATTCAAACAACAAAAAAAGATGAACCCAAAGCAACTACTCCCCCACCACCTAAACAGGACGTTAAAAGGGAATCACTGCGCGATTCATTAAACAAAGCAAAAGATATTGCAAATAAGAATATTGAGAGAGCAAGAAAAAATCGTGAGGCACAAGAAAAGCTGAACGGAATGAAATCTTTAACATTCCAAAATCCGCAAACTGCAAGGAAGTTTTTCTATGCTTCAAAACCACCAAAAACAAAAGGATGGTTGTGTGTTTTCGCTGATGTACTTCACACAGGTCCGAGTGAATGTGCAGAACCTCACCACGGAGGAAGTTGGATTATTGAAAGTTAAGTTTTACATAAATATTTAATAAAATTTCAAATAGGAAAATTTATGGCAGATGATGACAAAACAATTAGACTAAATGACGATGACCCCGATAAAACTGTTAGAGCGGGACAAAATATTATCGGAGCTAATGCCTCAGACGATATTGACAAGACGGTTAGAGCCGGCTCAGGTATAATTTCATCCGACAATGATGCAACCGTTCGTGCTGATGGGGGATTTATTTCCTCAGATTCAACTTTAACTGATTCCGCTCCTAAATTGGCTGTTAATGTTACACAACTTTCTACTTTTGTGCTTAATCAAAAAACATACAAAAGAATTAAAGTAATTTCTGAGTCGACGGGGGAAGCACAAATTTTTCTTCTAGAGAAAGACGGAGAAAAATCTGTGCTCAAATTATATCTCCCAAACATCAAACCTAAAGAAGCTCTAATCAAAAAGATGAGAGCTATCACTCATAAAGATATTTTACAAGTTCTTGATTATGGTTACTTCGAAGGGCGATTCTTTGAAATACTCGAATTTGCAGCCGGCGGAACACTCGACACCTATCTCCCTATCCGAGATATGAAAAAAATTAAAGAGATTGTTGATGAAACTGCAGATGCACTTGAGTTCTGCCATAGTAAAGGAATTATTCATCGCGATATAAAACCCGAAAACATTTTTTATAAAAATGCCGATGGAAGCGATGTATTGATTGGTGACTTTGGTATTTCATCTTTATTAGATGAGAACCAGGAAGCTCAAGTTACCGGACAAGCACGTACAATGGTCTATGCCGCACCTGAATTATACCAAAGCCTTGACGGTAAAGCTTTTGTAAGTAAAGAATTGGATTATTACGCTCTCGGAATAACATTAATTAAAATTTGGACAGCCGAAAATCCGTTCAAAGGTATCCCCGAAATGGGAATAATGAGAATTAAAAATCTCGGCAAACTAAATATTCCCAATGAAATGCCCGAAGAATTGAAGGTTCTTATTAAAGGTCTAACTGTAGTAAGCATCGAAAAAAGATGGGGCTACAAGGAAATCAAGAAATGGCTTAAGGGGGAATCTGTTCCCGTTTTTGTTGAGCAAGATCAATCAAAATATAAACCTTTTGTTTATGACTCCGATCAGGATTTAGTAGCTAATACTCCAATCGAAATGGCAAAATTATTACAAGATTATCCTGCTATCGGTAAAAAATATCTTTATAGAGGAAGAATTAAAGATTGGCTTGATGAGTGTAACAACCAAAAATTAAGCGTAAGCCTCGAGGAAATTTACGAGACAAATTATCCGAAAGATGAAGATGCCGGTTTGCAAGCAGCTATTTATATGCTTGACCCTGACCTTCCATACATCGCAGTTGATGGAACAAAATGCCGTTCGATTGATGAATTTGTTAATGTTCTTCAAGAACATAAAGAAGAATATATGGAACGACTTCAAAATAAGAACGATTCCTTCTACCTTTATTTTTCAGCTCATGGATTGAATAAGGAAGTTAAGCAATTTAGAAAATTCTTTAAAGATTATGTCGATTACATTGCCATATTACATGTAATTTATTCACTCAATCCTGAAGCTCCGTTTATGTTTGAGGATGGTGACCCTATCACAACTCCTGAAGAACTTTCGAGTAGATTTTTTGAAGAACCCGATAGAGCAAAGGAAGTTTTATTTAGTCATGAAGTAGCTGCATGGTTATTTTATGTTGACCAAGGGTTGCTCGGACAAATTAATTCAATAGTCGAACAGTTTGAAAAGAATCAAGCTGCAGGAGTTATCTGTGCTGCTTATGCTCTTGACCCAACAATTGGTTATAATGCGCTTGATGATTCTTATTGCACTACAAAAGAAGAACTAGCCGAAGCTCTGGTCTCAGAATTCAAAAAATATTCAAAGCAGTTAAGAAATGTAAATGATGAATTTTATATGTTCTTGATTGCTCGTGGTTTGACTAATGAATACAACGCTTTTAGGGGGTACTATTCAAAAGGACATAATAAAGGAAAGATTGGCTTCACAAGTGCCGATATTACTCTTTACAAAATAATTCGAGGACTTGGTGGTGAAACTCCACTCCATTTTGAAGGGAAAAAATTCACAAAACCCGATCAATTAAAAAATATAG
The DNA here is from genome assembly GCA_019638025.1 of Ignavibacteriaceae bacterium. Lineage (GTDB taxonomy): Bacteria > Bacteroidota > Ignavibacteria > Ignavibacteriales > Ignavibacteriaceae > JAGUXE01. Next base: position 21,735 of record JAHBUO010000026.1, on the reverse strand, counting down.
ATGCAAATCTAAAACCTAAACTTCTTACAGAACTTGATAAAAAAGATTCAATGGTAAATGCATGGTTAAGTGTTTTCTTCCACGAAGACCCATTCCTAGTTTTTAAGAAGACCGGAGATTACGAAAGAAAACTTAAAGAATATGTTCAGTTTGTTGAGCAAATTCATGCAGACGCAACCATTGTTAAACGGTTCAACAGTGGTGTAAAATATTTCCATGACTTAATTTCTGATGAAGCTGCAATTGACCAACGATTTAACATCGTTAAATGGCTCTTCTTGATTGTCCCACTACTTGCCGCAGGAGCATTAACTTATTACGTTTACAATCTGCAAGAGAACCATTTACCCGGTGCATTCTGGAATGTAAGTTCATACTATTATATAGCTATCGTAATTCTTACTATGTTATTCGTTCTTATCGGTATGCTAGATGACGGTGATTTTTCATTCAGCACATTATTATTTGGAGGACCTATTCTTGGACTAATTGTTGCAGTTGTTGTTTATTATATATTCATGTTAACAGTTTCTCTATGGTATATCCTTGCCGGAATTTTAGCTGTTTCTCTCTACTTTGTTTTCGATGCAATCTTCAAGGGGAAATACCAAGACCCAAACATAAGAAAAGCTTTATTCGATCCGAACGATTTTTCCGGTTATGTTTTTGAACCTCTTCAATTTGCATTTAACGATGAACCCAAATTCATTAGCTCAAAAGATGACCTTCTGAAAACATATAAGAAATCAAGAAGATCTACAAAGTTTATGATATTCAAATATAGTGCTATTCCTACTTTGGCTTATGCAACGCTACTTTTCTTTTTGATGTATCATGATCCATCATACAAAGAAATGTTAAGACCTGAAGAATATCGTCAACAATTGATTCAAGACTCAATTAAAGCCGCCGATGAAAAAAAGGCAGCCGAAGAAGCGACCAAAAAGAAACCTACAAGAAGAACTAGAAGAACAAGATAATTATGGCTATTCAATGTGATAAATGTTCGACCCAAAACAGAGATATTGCAAAATATTGTAAAGTTTGCGGGCAACCGATTTTATCGGAATCAACCTCTTTGCTAGAAGATATGATTGGATTGGGTGAAGTTAAAAACGAAATTAAATCGTTAGTTAACATCACAAAGGCGATGCAGAAAAGGCAAGGCGGAAGTGCGTTCAAAATTAATCTGCATAGCATAATAATCGGTAATGCGGGAACCGGAAAAAGCGCACTTGTCAAAATCTTAGAACAACTTTATTTTCAAAACGGAATAACAACAAAGCCGACTGCTGAAATTGTAGATGCGGTGGATTATCCGGCTTTCTCACAAAAGTTATCGCAAAACCTTCCTTCGCTTAAAGGAGGAATTTTGTTTATTGATAATGCTCAGAAGTTAATTCCGGGTGGTTTTGCTTCAGATATTAATCAACTCGATAAACTCTTTTCGGAAATGGATAAGTTTGGCTTTGACCCTATTGTAATTTTAGCCGGACTACCAAAAGGGTTTGAAGAATTTTTAACTAAAAATCCTTCAGTGAAAAACCGATTTAAGTATTTCTTCCGTCTTCCCGATTATTCATCAACTGAACTGAATCAAATATGCCTTCAGAAGTTAAACTCTTACTCGCTTAAATTAAATGATGATTCAGAGAAGAGATTGAAATCATTATTCAAACAAGCAATTAAAACTAAAAACGAATCCTTCGGGAATGCTCATCTTTCGATTAACACTGCCGAAAATATTTTCAAAGCATATTTAGCCAGAATCGGGAAAGGTGATACCGATGATAATATCATTGTAGCCACTGATATTCAAGGTGATATTCCTGTAGAAAAATCTCTTGATGATATTATGAAAGAGATGGATGAATTTATCGGTATGGATAATGTTAAAGCTGCAGTGAAAGAAATTGCATTGCAAGTGCAGATGCAACAAGAGCGGGCTTCACGTGGTCTTGCCGATAATGAAAAATTTGGAATTCACATAGTCCTTACCGGCAATCCGGGGACAGGAAAAACTACAATCGCTCGAAAACTTGGTGATATTTTTGCTGCTATAAGTTATCTCGATAGCGGTCACGTTATTGAAACCGACCGTTCCCAACTTGTCGGGAAATTCCAGGGTGAAACTCCGGGCATAGTTACAGATGCAGTAAATAAAGCTATGGGGGGCATTCTTTTTGTTGATGAAGCGTATGCCCTTGCGCCACAAAGTGCTGACGGCTCAAAAGATAAATATGGGACTGAAGCTATAGAAACCTTAATGAAACGAATGGAAGATGACCGTGGCAAGTTTGTAATGATTGCCGCAGGTTATCAATTAGAAATGGAGAATTTCTTAAACTCAAATCCGGGCATGAAAAGCCGATTTAACAAATATCTCCATATCAACGATTACTCACCTGATGAATTATTATTAATTTATAAAGGATTCATTAAGAAAAAGAAATACTCATTAAGTGATGATGCTGAACAAATAGCCTTAAAAGCAATCAAAGCTATCTATGATATGCGTGATAAAAACTTCGGTAACGGACGCGAAATGAGAAAGTTATTTGAAGACACAATTACAAAATTTTCTGACCGCCTCGGTAAACTTGATATTGCCTCTATCACTGATGATTCAGTTTATTCAACTATTCTTCCCGAAGATATTCCATTCACCGAAAAGAAAACTATTTCGTTGGATGATATTATGCGCGACTTAAATAAACTAACCGGAATGAAATCAATTAAAGAAGAAGTTAAAAATCTTGTTGATTATCTGAACTTAGAAAAGAAGCGTGCTGAAGCCGGTGGAAAAGAGACAAAGTTAAACTTACATTTTGTTTTCACCGGAAACCCGGGAACCGGTAAAACTACCGTAGCCCGATTAATGGGGAAAATATTCAGTGGATTAAATTTATTGCCACGGGGACATGTGGTTGAAGCCGACCGCTCTAAACTTGTTGCCGGTTTTAGCGGACAAACTGCAATAAAAACAAATCAACTAATCGACTCCGCAATGGGGGGTATCTTATTTATTGACGAAGCTTATACTTTAAGCAGCGGGGATTCGAGTTTTGGTAAAGAAGCTATTGACACTCTTCTTAAAAGAATGGAAGATGATCGCGGTAAGTTTATTGTTGTTGTTGCCGGTTACACTAAAGAAATGAATGACTTCTTGGAGACTAATCCCGGATTAAAATCACGCTTTGCTAAATATATTCACTTTGATGATTATAATGGTAAAGAGTTAGCACAAATTTATGAAAGACTTGTTGAAGAAAAAGAAATGCTTCTTGATGGTGAAGCTTCTGCAAATCTTGTCGAATATTTTGAAGACTTATACGATAAACGAGATAAAAATTTCGGTAATGCACGTGAAGTTAGAAATATTTTTGAAAAATCGTTACAGCAGCAAAGCACAAGACTGAGCAAACTTAACCCGGCTGAACTAACAGATAATCAGTTAAACTTAATTGTAAAAGAAGACCTCGGGATTAAAATTCAGAAGAAGAAAACTATTTCAGAAATTCTTTCTGAGCTTGATGAGTTTATCGGAATGGATAATGTTAAAGCTGCCGTTAGAGAAATCGCACAGCAAATTCAAGTTCAGCAAGAACGAGTTAAGCGCGGTTTAGGTGATAAAGAAAGCTTGGGAATACATTTCATCCTTACGGGAAATCCAGGAACAGGAAAAACAACAATTTCCCGTAAACTCGGGGAAATATTTAAAGCTGTCGAATTCCTACCTAAAGGTCATGTAATCGAAACCGATCGAAGCAGTTTGGTAGGCCAATACATCGGCGAAACTCCAAAAATTGTAAACTCACAAATAGATAAGGCTGTCGGTGGTATTTTATTTATCGATGAGGCTTATACTCTTGCTTCATCATCAAGCGGAAGCACCGATTCATACGGCAAAGAGGCTATCGAAACACTTATGAAACGTATGGAAGATGATAGAGGGAAATATGTTGTTATTGCAGCCGGCTATCAGCAAGAGATGGATAGATTCTTAAATACAAATCCGGGTATGAAAAGCCGATTTAATAAATATCTACATATAGAAGATTATAAACCGGCTGAACTTGCTTTAATTTACAAACAGTTTTTAAAGAAAAGAAAATTCATCCTTCATCCAGATGCAGAAGAAGTTTTGTTAAAAGCAATTAAAACTATCTATGACAGTAGAGACAAAAACTTTGGGAATGCTAGAGAAATGCGAAAGTTGTTTGAAGATACAATAAATCGCTTCTCTGATAGAATCGGTAAAATAAAACCTGAAGATATTACGGATAATAATGTCTACGTAACTATTTTGAGCGAAGATATACCATTCGAAATGAAAAAAGAAATCAGCATTGATGAAGTAATATTTGAACTTGACCAACTTACCGGAATGAAAAACATTAAGGATGAAGTTCGTAGCCTTGTTGATTACCTTAATGTCGAGAAACTCCGTTCTGAAGCAGGAGGAAAAGAGACTCAACTTAATCTCCATTTCATTTTTACCGGAAATCCCGGAACAGGAAAAACTACAGTTGCTCGTTTGATGGGTAAAATTTTCAAGGGATTGAATTTGCTTCCACGAGGACATGTAGTTGAAGCAGACCGTTCAAAGCTTGTCGGGCAATATATCGGACAAACTTCAATAAAGACAAATGACTTAATCGACCAGGCAATGGGAGGAATTCTTTTTATTGATGAAGCTTATACCCTTAGCTCCGGAGGGCAAAATGATTTCGGCAAGGAAGCTATTGATACTCTATTAAAACGACTTGAGGATGATAGGGGTAAATTCGTTTGTGTTATTGCAGGTTATACTGACCAAATGCAGGATTTCATAGAGACTAACCCAGGACTAACCTCTCGTTTTACAAAGAAAATTCATTTCAACGATTATGTCGGAGATGAGATGACTGAAATATTTGTGAAAATGATGAGAAGTAAATCAATGAATGCAAGCCCCGAAACAGAAGAATGGATTAAAGGTTATTTCAATCAACTTTATATCGGGAGAGATAAAAACTTCGGTAATGCAAGAACTGTACGAAATATTTTTGAGTCAGCTTTACAAAAACAAAGTTCACGAGTTACTGTTTTAGTTAAATCGGGTATCACTGATTCTGCGATTATCAACACACTAATTAAGGAGGATATCGAGTCATGATTTGTGCTAAATGTAAAGCCGATATTGAAATTGATTCTTTCTTCTGCGACCAATGTGGTGTTGAAATTTTAATTTGTCCTACTTGTAAAAATACAAAGACTGGTAAAGTCTGTACCAGTGACGGGACAAAGCTGGTTACTGCAAAGGATTTTGCAGCATCCAAACAGCTGACATCTGAGGGAACTTCTAAAACCGAGTTAAGTTCAAATCAACCCGTAATCAGTACTCCAACTCAACCTCAAGTTCAACAGGCTGTTGTACAACCACAAAGTCAAGGTTCATCTTCTGAAGCTGAATTGACATTAATTAATAATTCTTTAAATCTTGTTTTAAAGTTAAAACATGATGATATCATCGGAAGAAAACAAGGACCTTATACAGCTCAGCTTTCAGCTTTTAATCAGTTAAGCGGAAAGCATGCACAGATAAAATTTCTTCAACCCGGAGGTTGGAATATTCAAGATCTCAATTCATCAAATGGAACAACCTATAACGGCAAAAAACTTGACCCGATGATTTGCATTCCTCTTGCTAATAATACAAAAATAATTCTTGCCAACATTGAGTTTCTAATTCAAATCAGTGGTGGAGCTGTTGCTTATGACCCCGATAGGACAGTGAGATTATAATGAGGCTGTTGAAAATTAGCATCGATTCAATCTGCAATGTAGGTTCTGTAAGAACAAATAACGAAGACATTATTTCGTTGGATGGATTAATTTATCGAGATAATAGTTTTCAAATTTATCTGGAACCGGAGATTTCAAACAATCGCTTTTTAATTTCAGTTAGCGATGGTATGGGGGGACACAATGCCGGCGAAGTTGCAAGTGAAATTGTAGTGAGCGAACTCCAGCAATTTAAGCAAGAGCTTGCAAATGAACTTCCGGCAGATGCAGATGAATTGAAGAGTTTATTTCAAAAGAAAGTGAAAGAAATTCACAAAAAGCTTACCGATGAGGGAAAGAGAGATAGCAATAAGCATGGAATGGGTGCTACTTTCATCTCTGTACTTTTTTTAGATAATCGAGTTTTTTATTTCAGTGCAGGGGATAGCAGGCTCTACAGATTCAGACGAGGAATTCTAAGGCAAATTTCTAAAGACCATTCTTTGGCTGAATTAATTGGTGATGCAAGAAGTAAGTCTCACATCATCCTCAATTCAGTTGGGGGCGGTGAATCGGTCTTTATCGATTTTATTGAAATCACCGAGCAACTCTTAGATGAAGATATTCTTCTTTTGTGCAGTGATGGTTTAACCGATATGCTTAGCGATGATACAATCGAATCTCAACTAGAAAAAAATATTACCGCTGCTGATTTATGCAATCTAGCAAAGGAAGCCGGCGGGAAAGATAACATTAGTATTGCATTGCTGAAGTTACAAATTGAATCCGAAGACGATTAAGATTGAAATCGGTAATAGCCACTTCTCTAAATAAATTCCCAAAAGAAAAAGGGATTTATATTCTTTCACTCCAATTGATAGAATCAAAGTTGATTACTGTCGGAAAACTCGGTAGCTTTAATTTTGATTCGGGGAACTACTACTATATCGGTAGTGCAGTTGGAAGTGGCGGTATTGCAGGAAGAATTAAACATCATTTTGAAATTACCGAAAAACCTCATTGGCATATTGATTATTTACGTTATCATTCCACATTCAAATCTGTTTATTTCAAGATTTCATCAAAGGATGATGAGCATTTAACCGCATTAATATTGAGTGAAATTATGATCCCCCCAATAAAATATTTCGGTTCATCGGATTGCAATTGTAGTAGTCATTTATTTTATTCCAAATCAAATACTAATCTAAAAAGATTTTTAAGTGATTTTTCAAAAGTTAATTTTAAATAAGTAATCAGTAAAAACAGTATGAACAAGAGCAAACTTTCGTTACCAAAAGACAAGATTAAAATTTTATTACTTGAAGGAGTTCATAAGAGTAGTGTCGATTTATTTCAGCAGAACGGCTATAATAATATAAAATATCTTTCAGGAGCTTTAGAGAAAGAAGAATTGATAAAAGAAGTGAAAGATATTCACTTAATAGGAATCCGTTCTCGTTCACTTATCACCGAGCATGTGTTGAAGCATGCAAATAAATTGATTGCAATTGGTTGTTTTAGTATTGGAACAAATCAGGTAAATCTGAATGCCGCAAAGCTCAAAGGAATACCGGTATTTAATGCTCCGTTTTCGAATACTCGTTCGGTAGCTGAACTTGTTATAAGCGAAGCGATTTTTCTTTTGAGAAAAATCCCGGAGAAAAACTTTGCCGCTCATAAAGGGGAATGGCTTAAGGATGCTTCTTCATCTTTTGAGGCGAGAGGAAAAGTAATAGGAATAATAGGTTATGGACACATTGGCTCGCAAGTTTCTATTCTAGCTGAAAATTTTGGAATGAAAGTAGTTTATTACGATATCGAAAAAAAATTAAATCTCGGAAATTCTAAACCGTGTAACTCACTTGAAGAGCTACTTGCTCAATCTGATATTGTTACGTTGCACGTACCGGAAACTCCACTCACAAAAAGTATGATTTCCCAAAAAGAAATCGGCTTGATGAAAAAAGGAGCGTCGATAATTAATGCTTCAAGAGGAAGTGTAGTTGATTTAGACGCATTAAAAGATTCACTAATAAGAAACCATTTGTCGGGAGCAGCTATCGATGTATTCTCAGAAGAACCTTCTTCAAATAAAGAACGATTTGTTTCAGCGTTACAAGGACTTGATAATGTAATTTTGACTCCTCATATCGGGGGGAGTACTTCGGAAGCTCAAGAAAATATTGCCATCGAAGTAACCGAAAAGTTAATTAAATATAGTAATGTCGGCTCTACATTAGGAGCTACAAATTTTGTCGAAGTCTCTTTAGCACCAAATATTAATACTCAACGCTATTTGCACATTCATGAAAATAAGCCGGGAATTCTTAATAAAATCACAAAAGTATTTACAACAAAAAAAATCAATATTGCTTCACAATATTTACAAACCGACCCACATATCGGTTATGTAATTCTTGATATCAATGGAAAAGTAAACTCGACGCAGATTTTGTCAGAGCTTAAATCAATCAGAGGGACAATAAAGACACGAGTGCTTTATTAAACAAAATCGGTATGGATTTCTTGAGTTCTTTTTGAGCGTGGAAATCGACTTTTTATTCCTTCACTTGAAAAGGAGGCTGAACCAAGGAGAGAGTCTTTCCAATAAACTACTCCCTGCCCTATAAATGGGGGGGATATTTTAATTGTTCCTCCTTCAAGATATTTTTTGAGCTCTGAATTATCGGCTAAAGTATATTTTGATTTTGTGATTTCGCCTTGAAAAATATGGGCAGCTTGTGTGTGAAGAATTACTGTGTTGTGTTTATCGATTGTCCCAAATTTAGTCCCGATACGCTCGTAAAAATCATCTGTTTCATTCTTCCAGTCTTTGGAAGTGAAAAAAATGTCATTCCCTTTCTTGATGTATAGATAGTCTTCAAAGCGTGATTTATCAATACCATATATAGACTCAAGTATAGTAAAGTATTGTCGAAGCTCTTTATTCGAAACAAACTGAATTCCCCTACTCTTTCTTTCATGGAATGGTTTTGACTCAATCTCTCCGATCTTCTTCAACTTCACTATGAAAAATCCCTCCGAATTAATTTCCCAGGGAATAATTCTTTTGGAAAGTGATAATGATTTGTTAAAAGTTAAATCACCGAAATCAGTTTTCCCATCAATCGACTTAACAGGTAAATAAATTGGAATAAGTTCAATCGGATATTTTGAAAGGAGTTTATCAATAACCATTTCGTTTTCTTCGACAGTCATTGTGCATGTTGAATATACAAGCTCTCCCCCTTCTTTTAGCATTTTAATTGCTGAGACGAGAAGCTTATACTGTACTTCAGATAAACTTTCAACTTTTTGTTGAGACCACCAACTACTTACTTCCCCTTTCTTCTGCATTATTCCGAGTCCACTGCAAGGTGCATCAACTAAAATCTTATCAAAATAATTGTTAAACGATTTGCTCAACAATTCACCTTTAGAATGGATAACACCGGTGTTAATAATATTCATTCTCTCAAGATTAAAAACCAGTGTTTTTACTCTATCAAGTTGAACTTCATTCACTATTAGGCGTCCGGAGTTATTCATCATTTCAGCTAACTGAGTAGATTTTGAACCTGGAGCAGAACACAAATCCAAAACTGTTTCTCCGGGACGAGGATTCAACACAATAGCCGGAATCATTGAGGAAAGACTCTGAATGTAATACTCCCCGAGGATGTGTTCTATTGTTTTGCCGAGTAATCTGTTCGGGTCTTCAACGCAAAACCCATTTTCGATATTTAGTATAGGCTCAGCCGTTATTTGATAAGTCTCGAACAGAGTTTTCCTAAGTTTATGAATATCAGCTTTTAATGGATTTACACGGATAAAAGTTCTAGAATCTTGCTTAATATATTCAAGATATCTTTCAGCATTCTCTTTACCGAATAAGAGAATTAAGTAATCATTAATTTTATCACTAAATGCAATTTGATTGTTTTTCAATAGCGTACAAGATTCAAGATTCTAAAAATGTCATTTGTAACTGAGTGAAGGTTTTTCCCCTCGGGGAACTTCTTTTTATATCGTGCTGCAATATTTTTAATTATTCCATCCAAGTATTTTGAATATCCACTCAACGATGATTTTAACACTTCAACATCGGCGGGGACTTTAACTGAAGAAGTTTTAAGTCGGCTTGAATAGACAATAAATTTAGCCTCTTCGTAAGTTTCTGCATGAAGCACAAGAAAACCATCGGCTGTTAGAATTTCATATTTGCCAAAAAATTCTTCACCAAGAATTAAATTTTTAGATGGGACTGAAATAACTTTTCCTTCATAATCTTCAATAAAATCAGAAGGAAAACTTTTAATGCTTTCTGACAACTCCTTTGATTGCTCGATTACAAAATCTTTTTCATTCATAACTAACTATTCAAAACTGCTTCATAGAATTTTTCGTATTGAGGAACTACGATTTGCTTATCGAATTTTTCCACTCCCCTTTTACGCGCATTTTCGGAAAAGAGCTTATACTTTCTTGGGTTTGTAAGTAAATCGATTGAATATTTTGCCATTCTATCAACATCACCAATCTCAGCAATAAATCCATTTTCGTTATGAACTACTAATTCAGGTAAACCTCCTACGCTTGAGCTTATTACAGGTAGACCGCATGACATTGCTTCAAGAGCGGCAAGTCCAAAGCTTTCTGATTGAGACGGTATCAGAAATAAATCACCGCAATTAAGAATATCAACCAATGCTTCTTGTTTTCCTAAAAATATTACTTTATCACACAAATCCATTTCTCTGCATAATCTTTCACACTCTGAGCGATCGGGTCCGTCACCGACAAGAAGTAATTTTGCCGGAATTTCTTTACTAACTTTATCAATAATATGAATTGTATCAAATACTCTCTTAACAACTCTGAAGTTCGAAGTATGAATCAATATTTTTTCTCCGTTTGGAGCAAATCGTTTTTTTAGACTTGAATCTTGCGGAGCAAATAATGTTGTATCCACAAAATTTGGAATAACCGAGATATCTTCTTCAATATGATAGTTAGTCAAAGTTTTCTCTCGCAAAAATCTTGAAACCGCAGTAACGCCATCACTCCTTTCAATACTGAACTTGACCAGATGAACAAAAGAGGGTTCTAATCCAACCAAAGTAATATCTGTTCCGTGAAGCGTAGTTACAAGTTTAATATCTTTTTTCGGTTTAATAATTTCTTTTGCCAGATAACCGCTTATAGCGTGGGGAATTGCATAGTGAACATGAAGTAAATCAAGATTTTCGTAATTAGCAACTTCAACCATTTTACTTGCAAGGGCGAGGCTGTATAATGGGAATTCAAAAAGCGGGTAGTTACTCATTTCAACTTCATGAAAATAGATATTATCGATAAAGTGATTTAATCTAAAGGGCAAAGCATAACTTATAAAGTGGACCTCGTGTCCGTTTAATGCAAGTTCTTTTCCGAGTTCGGTAGCTATAACACCGCTACCGCCATATGTTGGATAACAAGTAATTCCTATTTTCATTTTAACATTCAAAATGTGGATAAATTTCTCACTCAATTTACTTCTAATTTAGGGATAATTAAAACCCTGATTAATACCTCTATTTTCTATACCAATCTCAATCTTTATTCTTATTTTTGATTTCACTTATAAATGGTTTTATCAATACTTGAATGAAGATATCGGATTTATTCTCAATTTTTAATTTCGGAAACTTTCAGAAGCAGATGTTTATGCGAGAGGTGGAGTCCGCCCATTTTTCGAAAAAGGATATTTCTTTACCACCGTTTAACTCGCTTACTGAAGAGAGTGTAAATCAGTATAAATCATCCCTAAAAAAAAGATTCTTCATAAACGAATTTTCAATTCCGTTAGATAGTTTCAAGTCACACTCCTTATTTGATAAATATATTACGAAAACCGATGAACGAATAGATGCGTTCACTATTGATTCTTCTAATTCTAATGGCAAACGGTGGAAACTTGATGAGAGTTCCGGATATGAGTTTCCCGACTTATTCATCTGGGATAAAGAAATGTTAAGATTTCCCAAAGGGGTTGATCCGGTTAGGTTGTGGAGACTTGGTTCATTTAATAATATTGTTTCATTAGGGTTAAAATATTTACTCACAAAAGATGACCGTCTTTTAGATAAGTACATTATTATTATTGACGATTTTGAAAAATCGAATCCATTTTGTTCTTCTATTCAATGGTACGATGCAGAAACATGCTCTATCAGAAACGTTAATCTTTGTTTATCTCTAATACTATTTAGTTATTCAGACGATTTTTCTTCAGATAAGATAAATCGTGTTATTAAGTTAATTTTACACCACTCGGTTTATATTGAGAATTATATAAATTCAACAAAAGAAAAAGATTATAAATATTATATCGCATTGCTCGGACTCCTCTCAACCGCAATAATATTAGGTGAAAATGCTTATAGCAAAAGAATTCGAGACTTTGTTGTCCGTGAATTTGAATTGGGAATACATACTTTGAGTCATAGCGATGGTATCTTTAAGGGACAATCTACAGAACATCAGAAATTGTTTTGTGAAACCTTTTTGCTCGCAAAGATACTTCTTGAAAAAATAAAATTTAATACAACTAAATCATTTGATGATAAGCTATTTAAAGCATTCAAAGTTTTGCAAAACTTCAGAGAATCCGATACAAAATTTCCGAATTTGGGAGATAATATAATCTCTCCGATTCTTTTTAGTTATAAGACTTACAACCATGATTTAATTTCTTCCGGAGCTTATCTTTTTAAGGAACGAGAATTCAAATATTTTTCAAATGATATCCCTATTGAATCGTTATTGCTTTTCGGCGACAATGTTATAGACAATTGGAAACTTTTACAAGTTGACACTCCGGTAGTGGGTTCGAAAGGTTTTACCGACGGAGGGAATTACTTCTTGATAAAAAAAGATATTTCTCTTTTTGTTAAAGCAGGTGGCATCGGCTATAATTCCGGCGGAGCTCCCTCGCATAACGATACTTTTACTTTTGAATTGATTTATAAAGATACTCCCTTTTTTGTGGACGCAGGGACATACTCATTTTATGCAGATAAAGAGTTAAGAAATCAGCTCCGATCTGTCTTTAATCATAACACTTTTTATGTTGATAATGAACAGTTGGCAGAGTTTGACGGTATTTTCAGAATAAAGAATGACTTAACCAAACCTAAGTTATTGGAATGGAAATCTAATAACGACGAGGATATTCTTTCCGTACAACATTATGCTTATGTAAGGTTGCCAGACCCGGTAATTTCAAAAAGGACATTTCATCTATTCAAAGAAAAAAATAAACTTAAAATTAAAGATGAATTTATCGGCGGTGAGAAACATGTAGCAAGCGGAAATCTTCTCTTTCATCCGGATGTTGAAATAACCAGAATAGACACTCGAAAATATCTACTTGAGAACAAAGGGGTTAAACTGGAATTAAATTTTGTTTATTCAAGTGAATATTTTGAGTCGTTTATTCATACTTTTAATTACTCTTCGGAATATGGAAAAGTTATTATCTCCAATAAAATACATTACGCCCTCAGCGAAACACTTCCGGCATTTTACATAATCGAGATTAATTTTTTATGAAAATATTGTTGATTGGACAGTCAGTAGAAGACCATATTAATTTCGATAGGGTGGAACATCCAGCAACTCCCGGGGGAATATTTTATTCTGCTGCGGCAATTTCTGCAATCAAAGAGGAGAAAGACGAAATTTTTCTTGCAACCTCAATTGCGGAAAACAACTATGAATTGTTCGAATGGATTTATAAAGATATAAATCTTAGTTATTCAACCTTTACCGCGAAAATACCTAAAATCCATCTCACTGTTAAAACAGGAAAAGAGCGAGAAGAGTGTTATAATCATTTAACCGATTCATTGACAATTGACACCGTAAATCTAAGTTCATTTGACGCCGTTTATATCAATATGATTACCGGATTTGATATCTCGTTACAAACATTATCTGATATACGAAAAAACTTTATCGGTATTATATATATTGATATTCATTCGCTTGCTCGAGGATTAAATGATAAGATGGAGCGGCACTTCATACCGATTCCGAATTTTTCTGAATGGGCTAAAAATGTCGACATAGTTCAAGTAAATGAAAATGAATTACTGACTCTCTCCGCACTAAAAGATGAAATTGAAATTGTAAAAGAAATTCTTGCACTCGGTCCCTCAATGTTGATTGTGACTTACGGAGAAAAAGGGGCAGCTCTTTTTTACAAAGAAGAAAGCGAAATTAATCGTATCTTTATAAAACCCCAAAAAATCGAAACGGTTAATCAAGTCGGTTGCGGGGATGTTTTGGGAGCATCATTTATTTATCAATACACAAAAACAAAAGATAAAACTGACTCTTTAGACTTTGCTGTTAAGACGTCAGGCTTGGTTGCTTCGTACGATAGCATAAAACTAATTAGGAATTTGAAGGAAGATGTTTCACGGTCAATCACTTAAAAATAGAATTTTAATTTTCGGCTCAAACGGTACTTTGGGGCAACGATTATCAGAGTATTATAGAGAAAACAAACAAATTGAATTGCTTGTTTCCTCAAATCAAGCTGAATCATTTGTAGATAATGTCGATTATGTTCAAGCTGATTTTTGTTCCAGAGAAGAAGTAAAAAATGTTATTCTAAAATTCTTTCCCGATTATATAATAAATGCCGCAGCCTTCACAAATGTTGACCTCTCGGAAACGGAACGAGAATCTGCTTGGAAAATAAATGTGAAAGGTGTTGAGTACATTACTGAAGCGGCAAGAGTACTCGACTCCAAAGTAATTCATTTTTCCACTGATTATATTTTTGATGGAACCAAAGGACCATATCATGAAAACGATAAACCAAATCCTCTGGGATATTATGGGCGGACAAAACTTGCAAGTGAAAATGTGCTTCGTTTAAGTGGAATAGATTATACTATAATTAGGCTGAATGTACTTTATGGTATTGCAGCAAAAAGTCGTCCCGATTTTGTACGTTGGGTTGTGGACTCTCTAAGAAACAATAAAGAAATCAGAATAGTAACTGACCAAATTAATAATCCTACATTTATTGATGATTTAATCGATGCGATTGCATTAGTAATTAAATATCAGAAAAATGGAATTTATAACATCGGCGGAAGAGAGTTTTTATCACGATTTGATTTCACTTTGCGAATTGCAGATTTCTTTAATCTTAATACAAATTTGATTAAACCTATTGTTACCGAAGACTTAAAACAAGCCGCTAAACGCCCACTTCAATCAGGTTTAATAACAATAAAAGCAGAGTCTGAAATCGGGTTTAAAGCTCGAAGAATAGAAGAGACATTTCAATTAATGAAAGATGAATTAAAGCTATGAAAAGAATAATTCTACACTTAATAATCCTAATATTTATGAGCGGAAACATTCAGTCGCAAAACAACTTCCCCGATTGGGCAAAAGGGATTGTCTGGTATCAAATCTTTCCTGAACGCTTTGATAATGGCGACCCAAACAACAACCCTGAAGCTGAAAAAGTTTTTATTAACAGCAGAAGAAAACCGGATAACTGGTCTATTACTCCATGGACATCAAATTGGTTTGCTGCTTCCGAATGGGAGAAAAAACTTGGTGGTAGATTAAATTATCACTTAACCTCACGAAGGTACGGTGGTGACTTGCAGGGAATTATTAATCGTCTCGACTATCTAAAAGAACTCGGAATAAAAGGAATATATCTCAATCCTATTTTCGAAGCAGTATCTATGCACAAATATGACGGTTCTTCATTTCATCATATTGATGTAAACTTTGGACCCGACCCCGAAGGGGATAGAAAATTAATTGCCTCAGAAACTCCGGATGACCCGTCAACATGGAAGTGGACTTCAGCAGATAAACTTTTCTT
Source organism: Ignavibacteriaceae bacterium (assembly GCA_019638025.1). Taxonomy (GTDB): domain Bacteria; phylum Bacteroidota; class Ignavibacteria; order Ignavibacteriales; family Ignavibacteriaceae; genus JAGUXE01. The sequence goes on along the minus strand of JAHBUO010000026.1, from coordinate 6,065 downwards.
AAAACTGATTGAAGAAGTTCACAAAAGAGAAATGCACATTATAATTGATGGCGTTTTTAATCATACCGGAACCGAGTTTTGGGCATTCAAAGATATTGTAAAAAACGGAAAAGAGAGTAAGTATAGCGACTGGTTTTTAATCAAAAGCTTTGATGACCCCTCAACAAAGGAAGATGAACTTGATTGGAAAGGTTGGTGGAATCACAAATCTTTACCTGAATTCAATCGAACAGAAAATGACCTTCACCCTAAAGTAAAACAATATGTTTTCAACGCAACTGAAAAGTGGATGAATCCCTCTAAGTATGGGGTTCAATCGCAAGGAATTGATGGTTGGAGGTTAGATGTTGCTCGGGACGTCCCTCTCGGATTTTGGAAAGATTGGAGTGCTCATGTAAAAAGCATTAACCCATCAGCAATTATTATTGGCGAACTTTGGGAAATATCTAAAGACTTCATTTCTGAGAATGGTGTGTTTGATGCACTGATGAATTATAACTTTGCTTTTGCCGTAACCGAATTTTTCATTAATAAGAAGAAGAAAATTACATCTAAAGAGTTCATAAATAAACTAAAAGAAATTGATAACTCTTATCCCGAAAGAAATTTGCACATACTTCAAAATCTGATGAGTTCACATGATACAGACAGACTCCTCTCAATGATTATCAATCCCGACAGAAGATATGATGCTGATGCCGGAGACGGAAACCCTAATTATAATCCGCGCAAACCAAATGCAGAAGATATTGAAACACTCAAATTTATAGCAGCTTTTCAGATGACATATCGTGGAGCTCCGATGTTATATTACGGTGATGAAATAGGTATGTGGGGTGCTGATGATCCACACGATAGAAAACCGATGATTTGGGAAGACTATAAATATGATGATGAAGTGATTGACGCAAATTCAGGATTCAAAAAAGGATTCGGTACTTATTCAGTTGAACCAAATAAGGAGCTTTATTCCTTTTATCAAAAGTTAATTGCTTTACGAAATGAAAGCGATGTCTTGAAGTACGGAGATGCTTATTTCTTTGAATCAACAACTGATGATGACATTATTTTAGTTCGTGAGTATAAAGACGAGAAGTTTATGATGGTTTTTAACTTAGGTGATAAACCAATAAAGTTATCTCTTCTCCCTTATGGAATTATGGGATATGATGTTTTTACAAATGAAGAAATAAATAATGTTATGAACGAATCTCCTTTTGAAGTTGAGAAGAAATCATTTCGAATTTTTAAGCTCTATAATTAGTCAATTTTAAGTTTGTTTATTAAATAGGTCAATTATATTTTAGTTCCATTCATTCATTTAAAAAGTAGGTTGCTATGAAATCAAAAGTCAACTTTTACCCGACACTCGTTTTGTCGAGATTCTTTCTTTTGCTAACGATAGGATTAACCCTATCTACAAATATGTTCGCTCAATACGATAATGATCAACTTTGGACAATTACACAAAGAGCAATCAAAGCTCCGGGTGCCGGAGAAAACTATATCAAAGCTGAAAAAAGTACTTATCTTTTAACAGATTTTTATCAGCTAAGAGCTTACTTAAGCACCATCCCTACTGAAGATGCAGTAAGAAATAATTCTGCCATTCCTACCAAAATGGAACTTATTAATCCAAATGGCGAGAAAGAAGAATTCCTTGTTGTTGAATCTCCAATTATGGCTCCGGAATTAGCTCAACGTTATCCCGAAATTAAAACTTTTAACGGACAAGGAATCACAGACCCGATTGCTACAATAAGATTTGATATTACTCCGGCAGGTTTCCATGCACAAGTATTAACTTCTAACGGTTCATGGTATATTGACCCGGTTTATATGCACCAGACAAACGTATATATGGCATATTATAAAAGAGATTTTATTGCTGCTTCAAAGCATCAACTTGAATGTTTATTAATTGAAGATGATGACATCAAAAATGAAATCGGTGAATTAGTGGCTTTAGGATTTGGAGAAACCGCCGGTGAGCAATTAAGAACTTATCGCACAGCCATAGCAACAACTGGAGAATATACTACTTTTCATGGTGGAACAGTTGCTTCCGGACTTGCGGCAGTTGTAACAGCATTAAATCGAGTAAACGGTGTTTACGAAAAAGAAGTTTCTGTCAGAATGGTTCTTATCGCTAATAATGATTTAATCATCTATACTAATGCTTCAACTGATCCCTATTCAAACAATAACGGCAGTACAATGTTGGGACAAAATATCAGCAACTTAAATAGTATTATTGGAAGTGCAAACTACGATATTGGTCACGTATTTAGTACCGGCGGCGGCGGCGTTGCTTATCTGGGTTCTGTATGCGGATCAAGTAAAGCCGGTGGCGTTACTGGTTCTCCATCACCAGTAGGCGACCCATTTACAATTGATTATGTTGCTCATGAAATGGGACATCAATTTGGCGGAAACCATAGTTTTAATGGTAGCGCCGGAAGCTGTTCAGGTGGAAACAGAAATGCATCTACAGCTTATGAACCTGGAAGCGGAACTACAATAATGGCTTATGCCGGTATTTGTAGTCCTCAAAATATCCAAAATAACAGTGATGCCTATTTTCACGGTGTTAATTTAGATGAAATTATTGCTTTTACAACCGGTTCAGGTAATAGCTGTGCTGTTGTTACACAAACAGGTAATCTTCCTCCGGTTGTTACAGTTCCAACAGGTGGATTTTCTATCCCCATCAGTACTCCGTTTAAATTAACCGGAAGCGCTACCGATCCCAACAGTCATCCATTAACTTATTGCTGGGAACAATTTGATTTAGGCTCAGCCGGTGCTCCAAATTCTCCGTCAGGAAATGCGCCCATATTCCGTTCATTTACTCCCGTTACATCACCGACTAGATTTTTCCCTAAGAAGGCTGATATCTTAAACAACACTCAAGTTATGGGTGAAATTCTTCCAACATATGCAAGAACTCTTACTTTCAGACTTACTGCTCGTGATAATCAAGCCGGCGGAGGTGGAACAGGAAAAGCTACTATGTCATTCTCCGTAGTTGCTACAGCAGGACCGTTCTTAGTTACTTCTCCAAACACTGCTGTAACAATTCAAGGAAACTCAACTCAAACAATTACGTGGAATGTCGCAAATACTAATGTTGCCCCTGTAAATGTATCGAATGTAAATATTCTTCTTTCGACTGATGGTGGACAAACATTCCCAACCATCCTTGCGGCAAATACTCCAAATGATGGGTCTGAAGCTGTTGAAATACCAAACTATGTAACAACAACAGCAAGAATTATGGTTGAAGCTGTAGGTAATGTATTCTTCGATTTATCAAATGCAAACTTCACAATTACCGATAACCCTATTCCTGTTGAACTCGCTTCATTCAATGCAATCTCTGATGAAAACAGTGTTGTAATTACATGGTCAACCGCTACTGAGACAAACAACTCCGGCTTTAATATTGAAAGAAGTTCTGACGGACAATCATTCAGCGATATCGTTTTTGTCGAAGGTAAAGGTACTTCAACAGAAAAACAATATTATCGATTTATTGATAATGCTCCTGTTAGCGGAAAAAATTATTATCGATTAAGCCAGGTTGATTTTGATGGAACAATTAACAAATCAAATATTGTTGAAGTAGATATTGAAAGACCAATGACTTATTCACTTGAGCAAAATCATCCAAATCCTTTTAATCCAAGTACAACGATTAACTATCAGTTGGCAAAAGATGGTTTTGTTTCACTAAAAGTTTATGATATTATCGGAAGAGAAGTAGCTTCTTTGGTTAATAGAGAAATGAAAGCAGGAAAACACTCGGTTGAGTTCAATGCTTCTAATAATTTAGCAAGCGGGACTTATTTCTACGAGTTAAAAGCCGGAGATTTTGTTTCGATTAAAAAACTTGTGCTAATGAAGTAAATCTGTTTTCATAAATCCAAAAACTTAAAAGCCGCTTAATCAAGCGGCTTTTTTATTGTTGAGCAAGTCGGAAATTTGATACATCCACATAAAAGATTGGCTATTAATTCCGACACTCCCCTATTCTTAATTCGAAAAAGAACAAAATTTTGAATGGCATCATTATAGCTGGAGGCTCGTGTATTAATTCATTCATTTAAAGGGGTTCTTATGAAAATTTTTACCATTTTTCTATTAACGGCATTTACGATGCTAGCTCAAACCGGCTGGGTTCAACAAACAAGCGGAACTACTTCAACCGCATGGAATCCACATTATCTAAATGAAAATCTTGGATTTATCCCCTATAATAGTGGTGAAGTTATTAAAACCACAGATGGCGGAAACAATTGGGTTAAGCTTTTTCCTAATCCGGGAGGTTACTTGTTTGGTTGTTTTTTTCTGAATGAAAATGTCGGCTGGATTAATGGTCTTGCCGGATTAATCAAAAAAACAACTGACGGTGGTGCTACTTGGACAGAACAACATTCCGGAACTACGAGCCATATTTTCAAAATTCAGTTTTTGAATGAAAACCTCGGATATGCCTTTGGAGGAACCGGTTTTACCGGTGCAGTAGTCTTAAAAACAGTAAACGGAGGAAATAATTGGGATGTACTTCAAATAAACACTACTGTAGCATTGGTTAACGGATTTTTCCTTGATGAAAACTTTGGTTGGGCTTTAGGTACCGCCGGCAAAATAATCCGTACCACGAACGGAGGAACAACATGGGATACAACTTCTGTCTCTACTTATTCTGAAATGCGCTCAGTTCATTTTATAAATTCAACCACAGGTTGGGCGGTTGGTGGCTATCCTACTTCAATTGTCAAGTCAACCGACGGTGGTGCTACTTGGGTTGAGCAAATAGCCGGAACGAACCACTATCTCTTATCTGTCCAATTCCTTGATAACAATAATGGATGGGTTTCAGGTAACGAAGGAGTAATTTTAAATACTACAAACGGTGGGATTACATGGGCATCACAAAGTATTGCTACAACCAGCCGATTTTATAATATCCACTTTGTAAATTCAACTACAGGATGGGTTGCAGGGGGTGATGGACTTATATATAAAAAAGGTGGGACCACCTCTATTTTCGATGAACAGTATAATTTGACTGATTTTAGTTTACTTCAGAACTACCCTAACCCTTTTAACCCAAGTACAACGATTAACTATCAGTTGGCAAAAGATGGTTTTGTTTCACTAAAAGTTTATGATATTATCGGAAGAGAAGTAGCTTCTTTAGTTAATAGAGAAATGAAAGCAGGAAAACACTCTGTTGAGTTCAATGCTTCTAATAATTTAGCAAGCGGTACTTATTTCTACGAGTTAAAAGCCGGAGATTATGTCTCGATTAAAAAACTTCTGTTAATGAAGTAAAGTATCTCTCAGAAAAAATATTAATTATTCGTAGAGGCGCGGCTAAGTTGCGTCTCTACATTTTTGAAAACTCCCATTCCAATGACATTTGTCAAGTCCGGTCTTCAATAAACATAAACTTTTAATCGATAACTATTAAAAATCTGTCGACAACCTATGATTTTCAGAGGACAACCACTAAAAATCTATCGACAGCCTATGATATTCATAGGATAACTATTAAAGATCTATCGATAATCTATGATTTTTATAGGACAACCATCAAAAATCTGTCGACAACCTATGATATTCAGAGGATAACTATTAAAGATCTATCGATAACCTATGATTTTTATAGGACAACCATCAAAAATCTATCGGCAACCTATGATTTTTATAGGATTTCCATTAAAAATCTATGGATAACTCATACTGCACCCAGAAAAGCAATAGAAAAGCAAGGAAGTCAAGAAGAAGTAAGAATAACCTAGTATAAATTTCCACGGCTGTCGAGGACCACTCCTCGACACCTTTAAATATGGTACAATAATTACAAAGCAAAAAACTCATCCCCCAACCCCTTCTCTTTGAAAAAAAAAGAAGGGGGGTAAAACAAACATTTTTAAGTCATTTTCTTCTCAAGAGAATGATTTAGGATGAGTTCGTTATTATCTCGGTTATCATGTATCTCCCCAATGTAATAAAAAAAGCCCGAACATGTAGTTCGGGCTTAAAGAAAAGGGGGA
>JAHBUO010000025.1 GCA_019638025.1 Ignavibacteriaceae bacterium | reverse complement strand
GGTTAAAATTATGATCAAATCAATTTTGGAAAAACTAATAGAAAAAACCGATTTAACCTTTAATGATGCGTTCGGAATAATGGAAGAAATTCTGAATGGACGCCTCAATAATTCTCAACTAGCAGGAATTCTAATTGCCTTAAAAATGAAAGGTGAAACACCTATTGAAATCGCAGGTTTTGCGAGTGCAATGAGAAACTACTCAATAAGAATAAATTCAAACAGTGAGAATACAATCGATGTATGTGGTACCGGTGGTGATTCTTCCGGAAGCATAAATATTTCCACGGCAGTGGCTTTTGTTGTAGCAGGAACAGGAATCAAAGTGGCGAAACATGGCAATCGTTCAATTACTAGTTACTCAGGAAGTGCTGATGTTTTGGAAGAGATGGGAATTAATATAAATCTAACTCCTTCACAATCCGAAAAGGCACTTGACACAATCGGGATCTCATTTCTTTTTGCACCAAATTATCATCCTGCAATGAAGTATGTCTCTTTAGTCAGAAAAGAATTGGGATTTAAAACTGTCTTTAATTTATTAGGACCATTAACAAATCCGGCAGGAGTGAAAAAACAGTTAGTTGGAACTTATAACTATAAGTCATCAGAATTATTAGCCTCCGCTGCACAACTACTTGATTTCGAAAGAGTAAACTTTGTATGCTCAAATAATAGTTTTGATGAAATCTCCCTTTCAGGTGAGGAAAATGCTGTCTTTGAATTTGACAATAAAAATGGTCAGTCAAAGTATTTTATTAATAATGAGACGTTTGGCTATCCAAGTTTCAGTAATTTATTATTGACAGGGAAAGATGCAAATTATAATGCTTCAAAAATTTTGGAGCTATTTGAGTTTAAAATGAAAGATGCTTTGTATTACAATGTTTGTGCAAATGCTGCAATGGCTCTTTACTCAGCTAAATATTCTGAAAATTTTAACGATTGTATTTTGGCTGCTGAAGCATCGATAGAAAGCGGAGCCGCATTAGATAAAGTTAATAAACTTAGAGCATTTAGATAGAATGAATTTTTTACAAGAAATTATAACTAAAAAAAAACATGAAGTGACTGAACTTCTTATAAAGGACTCGCTTTCAAGGTTTCGTGATTTAGAACTATATCACAAACGAGGTACTAGTTTTTATTCGGAACTATTAAAATCAAAGTTTGGAATAATAGCTGAGATTAAAAAAGGAAGTCCATCAAAAGGGATATTTAAAGATGGGTTTGATCACTTAGTGCTCGCTAAAATCTATAACCAGCTTAGGGTAAATGCAATATCTGTAATAACTGACGAACATTTTTTTTATGGGAATATCAATAATCTTTCGGATACTGCCAAAATAACATCTATTCCATTATTGCGTAAGGATTTCATAATTGACGAAATTCAGATTCATCAAGCTAAGGCTTTCGGAGCATCTGCTATTTTACTAATTGCTGAAGTCCTTGAAAAAAACAAAATAAAAGATTTAACTAACGCAGCTCATTCATTGGAACTTGATGTCCTTTTAGAACTTCACTCGTCTTCACAAATTGAAAAAATTGACTTCGACTTAAACAAGATAATTGGAATAAATAATCGGGACTTACTCACATTTAAAACAGACTTATCTACATCATACGAAATTGGTAAACTCTTACCGACTAATGTTTATAAGGTTGCAGAAAGTGGTATTTCAAATATAGATGATATAAAGTTTCTTAAGGAAAACAGATTAAATGCTGCTTTAATCGGTGAACATTTTATCAGTGCTTCAAATACTAATTCCGAAGTTAGTCAGTTTTTGAAAGCTGCAAATGAAGATTAAAATATGCGGTATTCGCGATCTCGAAACAGCTCTGCTCTGTGAAAAACTTGGGGCAGATGCATTAGGATATATTTTTTATAATAATAGTAAACGATTTGTCTCTGCTGAAAAATGCCAATATATTAATTCGAAACTATCCCCTTTTACACTAAAGGTTGGTGTATTTGTAAATTCATCTGTAGAGGAGATTAATCGAATAGCAAAATTAACAAAAATAAATTTAGCTCAACTACATTTACACAACGATTATTCGAATATCAATAAGCTTGATATACCACATTTACGTGTTTATAGAGTTAATGATGATTTTGACTATGAAACTGTACACCCGGACCATATTTCATTACTAGACTATTTTGATAATATTTCTTTTGGAGGAAGTGGAGTTTCATGGGATTGGAATAGAATTCCAAACAAGCTCAGAAGTAAAATTATCATAGCCGGAGGTATTTCTAAAGAAAACATCGAAAATATTTTCATAAGAATCAGACCTTATGGAATTGATTTATCTTCTTCATTAGAAGATCAAATTGGGAATAAATCAAAAGATAAAATCATAAGTTTTTTCAACACAGTTAATCAACTAAGGAGTTATAAATGTTAATCGTTATGAAACTTGATTCACCAAAAGAACATCTGGATAAAGTTTTGTCTAAAGCTGAATCAAATAATTGTAAACCTCATATTATATATGGAACAACTAAAATTGCCATCGGGCTCACCGGAGAAACAAGAACTCTTTCACTAGACGATTTTATGACGATGGATTCCGTTCTTGACGCAATGAGAATATCAAAAAATTATAAATTAGTAAGCAGAGAAGTGAAAGATGAAACTATAATTAAAATAAATAACAAGATAATTGGTGATGGAGTTCTTCAGATAATTGCCGGACCTTGTTCTGTAGAGAGTAAATCACAACTTTTTGATATTGCAGGTGAATTGAAAGAAATGGGTATAACATTTTTCAGAGCAGGTGCATACAAACCGCGAAGTAGTCCTTATGCATTTCAAGGATTAAAAGAGAAAGGTCTGGAACTATTGGCTGAAGTAAAAAATGAATTCGGTATGTCTATAGTAACTGAAGCAAAAGATACAGACACACTTAACCAAGTTGGAGAAGTAGCAGATATTATTCAAATCGGTGCCAGAAATATGCAAAACTTTTCTTTACTTGAGAGGGTTGGAGAACTTAATAAACCGGTTTTTCTAAAACGCGGGTTAGCGTCTACAATCGAAGATTTATTGATGAGTGCTGAATATATAGTATCGAAGGGAAATTTCAATGTGATACTGTGTGAAAGAGGTATCAGAACTTTTGAAACAGCTACTCGCAATACATTAGATTTAAATGCAATTCCTGTGATTAAGCAACAGTCTCACCTTCCGGTATTTGTTGACCCCTCCCACGGTATTGGTATGTGGGATAAAGTTACACCTATGGCCATGGCTGCTGTTGCTGCAGGAGCGCATGGATTGATGATTGAAGTTCATAATAGACCCGACGAAGCGCTGTCCGATGGTTTTCAATCTTTAACACCTAAAAACTTTAAGCAATTGTTGAATAAAGTAAAACCTATTGCTGAAGCAGTAAATAAACAATTTGATATCAATTGCTAATCATGAAGAATTATCAACAACCCGATAGTAACGGACATTTCGGTAAATTTGGAGGACAGTTTGTTCCGGAAACCTTAATACAACCTCTTAAGGTACTTGAAGAAATGTTTCTTGAACAGATTAGTAATGAAGATTTTGTACAAGAATTTATCAATCTATGTAAAGAGTTTACTGGTCGACCTACTCCTTTAACTTATGCCGATAGGTTAACCAAACATTATGGCAAAGCTAAGATATATTTAAAACGAGAAGACTTATGTCATACCGGAGCTCACAAAATCAATAATGCCTTAGGTCAAATTCTATTAGCACGCAAATTAAATAAAACGAGAATTATTGCTGAGACCGGAGCCGGTCAGCATGGGGTTGCAGTAGCTACTGTTTGTGCTAAATTCGGACTCAAATGTCAAGTATATATGGGAGAAATTGATATAACTCGGCAAAATTTAAATGTATTCCGAATGAAACTATTAGGAGCTGAAGTAATTCCGGTAACTTCAGGAAGTCGAACACTTAAAGACGCTACTAATGAAGCTATAAGAGATTGGGTAACAAATTGTGAGAATACCCATTATATAATAGGCTCTGTTGTTGGTCCACATCCCTACCCTATGATGGTTAGGGAATTCCAAAAAATTATTGGTATAGAAGTAAAGCAACAAATATATGCATTCGAAAACAGATTACCGGACTATATTGTTGCGTGTGTAGGAGGGGGATCAAATGCTATCGGTATCTTCTATCCATTCATTGAAGATAACGTTAAATTAATCGGAGTTGAAGCCGCTGGGCATGGATTAGGGACTGACCTCCATTGTGCGACTTTAACAAAGGGAAGACCGGGCATTTTTCAGGGGATGATTAGTTACTTGTTGCAAACTGAAGAGGGAAATATTAAGACAGTTCATTCAATTTCAGCCGGACTCGATTATCCTGGAGTTGGCCCTGAACACAGTTATTTAAAAGATTCGAATCGTGTTTATTACTCACAAGCCACAGATAGTGAGGCGATTGCGGCAACAAAATTGCTCTCTTCAATGGAAGGCATTCTACCCGCACTCGAAACTGCACATGCACTCGCGCATCTAGAAATATTATTGCCCAAAACTTCCCCCAATGAGGTAGTTGTTGTAAATATTTCTGGACGTGGGGATAAAGACTTAAATACAATCATAAACAATATTACATTTTAATATGTCAGAGATAAGAAATTATATAGATAGTTCCCTTGCTCTCAAAGAAAAAATATTATCTGTTTTTCTAACAGCCGGTTATCCATCAAAAAACGATTATGTAGATATTTGTTTAAGTATTTTAGATGCCGGTGCCGACTTTTTGGAAGTAGGAATTCCTTTTAGCGACCCTTTAGCCGATGGTTCAGTAATTCAAGCATCTTCAGAAAAAGCAATTAGCAATGGGATATCAATTGACAATGTTTTCCAATTTTCAAACTCTATTTCTAGAAGGAATTCAAAACCAATAATTGCTATGGGATATGCTAATCCAATACTGAATTATGGGGTTGAGTCTTTTTTTATAAAAGCCGCTGATAATGGGATTTCAGGAGTTATAATTCCTGATGTTCCACTTGAGGAGTATGAGTTTTTTTATAATCAAATCAAGACAAAACTTGATATTGTTTTGCTCACAACACCAACAACTTCATCAAATCGAATAGTTGATATTGATAATAAAAGCTCAGGATTTGTTTACTATGTTACTCTTAAGGGAGTAACAGGTCAATCAATTTTAATTGATACAAACAAGCTTAAATCAACGAGAGAATTAATAAGGAAGAATCATCTTTTAGCAGGTTTTGGAATTTCTTCACCAAGTGATGTACACTCTATTCTTGAACATGTTGATGGGGTTATTGTTGGGAGTAGAATAATTAAGGAAATTGAGGATGGAAATACAAAAGCTATCGACAAAGCTTTAAAACTTGTCAGTGATATGAAATTTGCATGTAAAGTTGAATAGATTCAGATATTGATAGTTGTCTCTTTTGATTTTATCTTAACAAATATTTTTAAATTATTTTAAGGGTTCATATGGTTAATCAGTTAATAGCACATGTTGAAATTCCATCAAGCGATTTTGAAGCATCAACTAAATTTTATTCAACTCTATTTGGTTGGGAGCTTAAACCTTTTGGTAATGGATATAGTTTATATAATTCTCATCAAGGATTGACAGTCGGTTTGAGAAAAGTAGAGAAAGTTATCTCCGGTGATACCACAATATTTCATGTTAGGGTTGAAGATATTGATGCTACTCTTGACAAAATAAGTCTAGCGGGGGGTAAAATTGAACGTGAAAAAACTGTTATTCCTGTGTTTGGATGGTATGCCTTGATTAAAGATTCGGTTGGTAATATTCTTGGATTATACCAGTCTCACACATAATCTTTAAAATTATTCTGGAGCAGATTATATCTGCTCCAGAATATTAACTAAGATTGATTAAATTTTCTATTATTTAACAATTTTTATAGTAAGAGTCTACTTAACGCCTGCGTGTTGTTTTTTCCTCATTACTCCCTCTCGAACTACTCCTTTCTGATGTTGATGTTCTTGTTTCCGGTTTTGATTCACGATTACTTCTGTTTATTTCCGGAGAACTATTTCTTATGGTTCTACTTCTTTCAATTGTTTGATTTTGAGTCTGTGGAGTTCTTGTCTCAATTTTGACCTCTTCACGTTTAGGAGCAGGTTTTTCAACTTGAACTCGACTTTCTGGTTCTCTACGAACTTCTGTGTTTCTATCTATTCGACTTTCAGGCACAACCTGTCTAACTGATTCTTTTACTACCGGTGTCAAAACTCTTGGTTCTGTTTTTCTATCAACATTTCCGGTTCTACTTTCATCGATATTTCTCTTAGTCTCAATTGAAGTTCTCTCGACATTAACATTACCACGTGGGTTCGGAGTTTCTTCACGTACGTTTTGTTTTGTTTCAGTATTTCGTCTACTCTCAATAGTTGTCTTTCTTGTTTCACCACTCCTAGCAGATTCATCAATTATTTCTCTCTTTTCAGTATTTCTTCCGGTTTCGATATTTGCCACATCAAGATTACTTTTCCTACTACTTCGTTCGATTTTCACATCTCTAGAATCGTTCGACCTCACATCTAAAGGTTGTCGAATTTCAATTCTATCACCACTTCTCGTAACAGGGTCTCTATCATTCATCGAAGATGCTGATCGGACAATTTCAGATTCACGTATTTTAGTATTGCTGCGAGTTTCAACTAATCTTGGATCTATTCCCCTATTAATAATTCTTTCTCTTTCGTATCCATAATCGTAATAAGATTTTGTATTCTTATAAATTCTATCACGGTATTTCTTCGAAACAAAATGATTATACACCGAAGGAGAATTAAAATGTTTTATGTAAACAAATTTCCACCATCCAACATTAATAATATACGATTTTGTATATCTGATACCGGTTGAATATGAATATACAGCATATGGAGGAAGTGGTGCCCAGCCAACATAATCGCTATCGTAGCGCCATTCAACCCAGGCAGGACCCCATTCATAATCGGGAATCCATAACCATCCGTAATAGTCGTCAAAATACCATCTTCCGTAGTGATAAACTATGTGTCCATATGGTTCAAAACTATCCCAATACCAACCATAATTACTCCAAATCCATTTACCTCTTGCATATGGAGTCCATCTACCGAAAGAGTCAAAGGGTCTCCATACAACGAGTCCGTCACTTAGTTCAATCCACTTTCCGTGACTGTTTAGGTTGGAATAAAAATAATCTGAAACTCCTCTCCGTTTGGCATTACTGAAGTCTGAAGTAAACAATAAGACCAGAAGAGTTAACAATATGAATAATTTCGCTTTCATGATACACCTCGTTGTTTGTAATTGGAGATTCAATTGGCATGCCAAACAAATATTCATTTTTTGAGTGATAAACCTAGAAATTATTCAATGTATGTTTACAAAACTGAACAATAAAATCACCCATTAGTACACTTTCAATTTCAATTTTGATGATTAGTTCAAAATAAATAGTTTTGTACTCTATTTATTATCCGGAAAGGTATTCAATAATGAGAAGCAGATATGTCAAGATGTTTATCCCGATGGTTTTAACGATTTGGATAACCATTTACGGCGGTTGTACAGAAAAAGATAGTGCCTCTTATCTCAAAGACTTTGAAAATGAATTGAGTTTATTACAATCTGATTTGTTACACTCTATTCCAAAAGCAATTGAATATTATAAAATAAATATTTCTAAACTCCCGGTGGAACAACGGGATTCATCCTTTCTACTTTTCACAAACTACTATTATAAAGTAAAATATAAACTAAATGATAGTTTGATGTTTGACCTTGACCTCCTTAATAAATTGTCAGACAATTCATTTAAAAGAGATTCTGTAGTGAGGGGATTTAAAGAACTTGTAAAAGGAAGTGGGTTTATACTATCACAATCAGAGGGATATTTTTACGTTGAAGAAGCTCCAAATTTTCTGACAATGAATTTTGCCAAATATCTATCTCCGGCCTTCTCTGAATATTTGAATTATCGAAGCAGAGAACTGAGTGAGGGATTTGCTGATGATGCAGCTTTAGTAATAACTTTCAAAAAAGTTGCAAAGAGAATATTAACATGGAATGATTATCTTAAAAAGTACCCTCATTCCTATTATTCATCACAAATAAATAATATTCAAGAAAACTATGTTGATGCTCTGCTTGGTAAGTTCGACAATGCTCCAATATTTGATGATCGAGGAAAGTTAAAAAATGAGGTTAAATCGACTTATAAATTTTTAGTAGAACAAAAAGATTCTTCTGAACTAAAAGATTACTTTAGTTTTTTATATAAAAAGCTTGAACAATCTGATTTTACAGAGACTAATGAAATTGAAGATATTATAAATTCCCGTCAACAATTTTACAAAGACAAGTGAAACCGAGAGAATTCATTATATGTTTTGTACTAATTATAGTATTAATCATCAACGGATGTTCTTCCTCCTTAAGATATCAAGAAGAGACAGAACTTCACATCACTGCTAATTATGATACACTTTTATTCAACTCCTTAAAGAATAGCAAAGCATTATTTTCAGCTACAGGAGAAGCTTCATTTTATGCTAATAAATTTAACGGTAGAAAAACTGCGAATGGTGAAAAATTTAGCAACAATGACCTCACAGCTGCTCATATTGATTTCCCATTCAATACGATAGTTAGAGTGACTAATTTAAGTAATCAAAAATTTGTAATTGTAAGAATTAATGATAGAACTCCATCAAGAAATAAAAGGTTAATTGACTTATCCCGAAGAGCTGCTTCAGCACTGGGAATGATAAGTAATGGAGTTATCAACGTACAAGTTGATGTACTTAAATGGGGAGAGTAATTTTTGTCATTGTTGATTATCAGAATAATTGACATCTTGGTATGTATAAATATTCTTATTATTGATGACAGATATCCTTTATATCGAAGATGATTTAGCTTTACAAGAAAGTGTCACAGAAATACTTTCACAAGAAGGGTTTAATGTAACCCTAGCAACTAATGGTAAAGACGCACTTAAACTTATAAAAAAGTTTAAGTACGATTTAGTGCTAAGTGATATAATGCTTCCTGATGTTACAGGATTTGACATTTTAGCTAAAGTCGATGAGCAGAGCAGAAATAGAACAACTCCGTTTATATTTGCTTCTGGTTTAAATGAAGTTAAGAACATTAGAAAAGGTATGGAGTTAGGTGCCGATGATTACATTCCTAAACCTTTTTCACGCGAAGAATTATTAAATGCTATATCAGCAAGACTGAAACGGACATCTCAAATTACCGATACATATAAAATTGAAATTGATAATCTAAAAAAATCTCTTTCCGGCAACGAAAGTCCAACTGAACAAAAAATGTTTGGTTACGACGATTCATTTTTTTTAACTTCAGGGAAGAAAAGTCAATTTGTCTTTATTAGAAATATTGCTCTTATCAAGGCAGATAAAGACTATACCGTAATTTTTATAGATAACGGGAAGTCCTATTATATAAAGAAAACGTTAAAAGCATGGAATGCATCTCTCCCCGAAAATTATTTTTTGCAAATTCATCGTTCAACCATAATTAATATAAATCAAGTTTCAACAGTGGAAAAAGGTGATAATTATAGTTACAAAATTTTCTTAAAGGGACACGATGAACCGTTTCTAATTAGTCAAAGATTCTCGCGAAAACTCAAAGGCAAACTGAGAGGGATATAAATTATTAATTTGCGTTTGTCGATTTAATTCTTCACTTGTTGAATTTCATTTCAATAACATAAATTATTGTTATATTTTTACTCATCAACAAATAGGCCTCTCTGCCGGTGATTTTCATAAAATAAACCCCGAAAATGATTCTTTGCCCAAGACATCACCGGCACTTTTTTCAAATCATACTTTTATCACTCGTCGATTATATTTTTCGTTTGTAGAATTTTATTTTGTTATCGAGAAATGCGTTAGTAATTTTGATTAGCCTTTGGCAGTTGTTTGTTAATTTATTGAATAATACCCCTCTTTACCGGTGAGTAAACCCCAAGATATATTATTCTTGTGTCCCCGAAAATAATATAATTTATTCACCGGTTTTTTTACTTTAAATATTTCTTTTACTTCACATTTCAATTAACAATATTTGTATATTCATAATATTGTTGAGTTATAAATGAACCAATCTAAAAGTGATAATGTAGGATTCATCGAAGTAGAAGGTGGAAAGATTTGGTATAAGTTAATAAATCCAAACTCGAATAAATGCCCTCTAATAGTAATTCATGGTGGACCAGGTGCAACACATGATTACCTGGAATCAATTGCTGATATTAATGATAACCGCCCCATCCTATTTTATGATCAACTTGGAAGTGGAAATTCCGACAGACCAAATAATGATAATCTCTGGAACATTGACCGCTTTTTAGATGAACTTGCTACAATCATCAATTATTTTAATTTTGGTGCTGTCCACTTACTTGGTCAATCATGGGGAACAATGATTGCGGTAGATTATTTACTCAGAACTAATGATTCACGAGTAAAAAGTATAATTCTATCGGCTCCGTGTTTATCTACTGAATTATGGATGAAAGATCAGAGGAATTATCTCAGTAATTTAGAAATTGAAGTCCAAGATATAATTTATCAAGCTGAGATTAAAAATGATTTTTCATCACTTGAATACCAAAATGCAATGATGCTATACTACAGAAAACATGTATGTAATATGGAGCCTTGGCCTGAATCGCTTCAACGAACTTTTAATAAAATGGGGATAAATGTCTACAATTATATGTGGGGAGCTAGTGAGTTTAATCTATCGGGAAATCTAAAAGGATATAATCGTATTGGTGAACTTAAAAAGATTAAAAGACCTGCTTTGTTTACAGCTGGTCGTTTTGATGAAGCAACTCCGGAGTCAACATCAATTTATTGCAACAATTTAGAAGGTTCAAAAATCCATATCTTCGAAGATGCAACGCATAGTCATCATCTTGAAAAGAAAGATGAGTACAATAACTTAATTGTCAAATTTTTAGATAAAGTCGAATCTAAGAATAAATAATTTAAGAAATAAAATCTTTGACTTTTTGTGCGATGCTTGATCCGATTAACCCATACTTTTCAGCAAGTGTTTGGTAAGGACCTGAAGCACCAAATTTATTTAATCCAATTTTCAATAGTTTTTGCCTAAAAATATCACCCCAACCATTCATCAATGCAGCTTCTACAACAACTACAGGGACATCTGTCGGGAAAAGAGATTTTTTATAATCTTCTGATTGAGAATTGAATAACTCTAATGAAGGAATAGATACAACTCTTACTGCATATTTATTCTCTAATAATTTCTTTGCTTCAAGAACCGGAAATAATTCAGAACCACTTGCGGCAATAACAACTTGTGGGGACTCACAGTCTTCAACTATATAAGCTCCCTTGAGAATTTCATCTTTTTGAGGTTTTCTTTCTTGACCAAGCACTCCGGTTTTTTGACGTGTAAGTAATAAAGCAACTGGGTTCTTATCATTTTTAACTGCATAACTCCACGCCATTGCAGTTTCGACAGGATCTGCCGGTCGAAAAATAGTAACTCCCGGGATTAATCTTAATGCCGCTAAATGTTCAACCGGTTGATGAGTAGGTCCATCCTCTCCAACAAATATTGAATCGTGTGTAAATACATAAACAACAGGAAGATGCATGATCGATGCTAATCGAATAGCAGGCCTCATATAATCTGAAAAAACAAAGAAGGTTGCTCCAAATACTCGAAAACCACCATACGCAGCAATACCATTCATTATTGCACCCATTGCATGCTCTCGTATTCCAAAATGAAAGTTTTTGCCTGAAAAATCATTCGGGAAAATTGCTTTGTATTTTTTCATGAATGTATTTGTTGAAGGAGCTAAATCAGCTGATCCACCGATAAAATTTGGAATTAATTCAGCAATTTTTTGAATCACTTTTCCCGATATCGAACGCGTTGCATTTGCTTCAGAACCGGCAGCAATTAGAAGTTCATCTTCAATATTTTCCGGATAAAAATTATTGAGATATTTCCGGAGTAATTCTGCATCGTCAGTATTCGATTTCTCCCAAAGACTGAATTCATCATACCATACACCATATACATCCTCAAGCTGAATTTTCCTCTTTTGGAAATAATTTTTAACTTCATCGGGAATAAAAAATTGTTGATTACAATCGAATCCCAAATTTTCTTTTGTTAGTTGTAATTCTTCTTCACCTAATGGTGCACCGTGTACTTCACTTGTATTTACTTTATTAGGACTACCAAAACCAATTTTAGATTTACAAATAATCAAGGTAGGTTTTGAACTCTCACATTGTGCTGATTTAATTACACTTCTAATGCTATCGTGGTTGTATGCATCAGTTTCTAAAACATTCCAATTATATGATTCAAAACGTAATTTGATATTTTCAGAAAATGCTAATGAAGTATTCCCTTCAATTGTAATATTGTTATCATCATAAAAGAAAATTAAGTTTTCAAGTTGTAGATGTCCCGCTATTGATGCGGCTTCGTGCGATATTCCTTCCATCAAATCGCCATCACTAACAATCGCATAAACTTTATTTCGTCTGAAGACTTTCTCATTGCTAGTTGCAAAACGTGATGCTAATAATTTTGAAGCTATCCCCATTCCGACAGCATTTGCAAAACCCTGTCCCAATGGCCCGGTTGTAGTTTCGATTCCGGGAATTACACCAAATTCAGGATGTCCGGCAGTTCTACTTCCCCACTGTCGAAATGATTTTAATTCTTCAATAGATAGTTCATACCCACTTAAATGGAGTAATGCATATAATAAAGTAGACCCATGCCCTGCGGAAAGAACAAATCGATCTCTGAGAAACCAATCGGGTTTTGACGGGTTGTGGATTAAATATTCCGTCCATAGTATAGTTGCAACATCAGCCATTCCCATAGGCATTCCCGGGTGTCCGGAATTTGCTTTTTGTATTGCATCTGCTGCAAGTAATCTTATTGTATTTGCAGTTAAAGTAGTGATATCGTTCTTCATTTAATTTTCTCTTAAAATAATTATTCTAAATAGGTATAGCCGTATAAACCGGATCTATAATTCGATAAAAACTCTTTTCCCTCTTCGGCTGAAATTATTCCTGCTTTCACTGTTGACATCACCCAAGTCTCTACAATCCGAACTAGTTTTTTAGCATTGTATTGTACATAATCAAGGACTTCTGCAACTGATTCTCCATCAATAATTTGGTCTATTCTATAGCCATCATCATCAACTGAAATATGAACCGCATTCGTATCCCCAAATAAATTATGCAAATCACCCAAAATTTCTTGATAAGCACCCACCAAGAAAACTCCTATGTAATATGGCTCTTTTGGACTTAAAGAATGAACAGGTAAGTAATAAGAAAAATTTCTTGTTGAAATAAAATTGTCAATCTTCCCATCCGAGTCACATGTAATGTCCTGAATAGTAGCAGACCTATCAGGTTTTTCCTCCAATCTTTGAATTGGGATTATGGGGAATATCTGATCAATTGCCCAAGAGTCGGGCAAAGATTGGAAAAGCGAAAAATTACAGAAGTATTTATCAGACAAGAGTTTTTTCAAATAAATTAATTCTTCAGGAATATGTTTAATTTCATTCATCATAGAATGAAGATCTTTGGCGACAGTCCAAAATAATTTTTCAATTTTTGCGCGCGTTTTTAAGTCCAACATACCCAAACTGAATCTATCTAAAGCTTCTTCTCTGATCTGAAGTGCATCGTGCCAAGTTTCAAGCATTTTGGGTTGGTTTAAATTCTCCCAAAGCGAATAGAGTTCTCGTAAAAGTTCGTGATCTTCCTTGTTTACAATTTCATCATCATCCCAAACAGGGAGCGTTGAAGACTCTAACACTTGAAAAATTAATACTGAGTGATGAGCTGTTAATGCTCTTCCGGATTCTGTAATGATATTAGGATGAGGCAGGTTATTTTTATCGCTAACATCAGCCATAGTGGCAACTGCATCATTAAGATATTCTTGAATCGAATAATTTACAGAACTCTCGCTGTTTGATGAACGAGTACCGTCATAATCAATACCAAGTCCCCCACCGATATCAACAAACTCAACCGCAAATCCAAGTTTATGAAGTTGAACGTAAAATTGGGATGCTTCTCTAATAGCAATTTTAAATCGTCTAATCTTGTTAATTTGGCTGCCAATATGAAAATGAACTAACTTTAGAGTGTCCTTCATTTTATTTTTTTCTAGAAAATCTAGCGCATCTAAGAGTTCACTTGATGTTAAACCAAATTTACTTACATCCCCTCCGGAATCTTCCCATTTACCGCTTCCTGAACTTGCTAATTTAATTCTTATACCGATATTTGGTTTAACTTTATGCTGTTTGGCAATGCGAGTAATCAATTTAAGTTCGTTCAACTTTTCTACAACAAGAAAAATTTTCCTCCCCATTTTTTGGGCAAGAATGGCAAGTTCGATGTAGTCTTCATCTTTGTAACCATTACAGATAATTAAAGAATCATTATCTGTATTAATTGCAATCACTGCATGGAGTTCGGGTTTTGAACCGGCTTCCAATCCGATATTGAATTTTTTACCGTGAGCAACTATCTCCTCCACAACCGGTCGCATCTGATTAACTTTGATTGGGTAAATAATGAAATTCTGAGCTTTGAAATTATATTCTTCAGCGGCGATTTTAAAACTGTTTGCCATTTTCTCTATTCGACTATCAAGAATGTCTGTAAATCTCAACAAAACCGGAGTTGAAACATCTCTTAATTGCAGTTCATCCACCACATCTTTTAGATCTACTTTAACTCCATTCCCTTTAGGAGTAACACAAACATGCCCCTTATCGTTAATAGAAAAAAAGTTAATCCCCCAACCCTTAATGTTATATAATTCTGCAGAATCTTCTATGCGCCATTTTCTCATTTAAAAATTGTACCCACTTAAATATAAACTTGATGATTATTTAAGAGATTAAATTACAAAAAAAATGGTTTTTGTTTGAATTTATTTTTGAGAAAAATTATCGTTATTTGGATTTAGTTATGAGGTGGAAAATTGGGTGATAGCAGTGTTGTGGTTGATCACGAGGTTTAAAAATTTAGGACAATGACATTAGTTAACACTAACAAATTGTCCTAAAATCACTACTAAGCTACTTTCTTATTATCTGAAAAGAGATTTATTAACTCTTCTCTCAATTTTTCAATTTCTATGTGAAAATCATCTTTAAAGTGAGAATACTTGGATTTATATTTTTCAAATAAAGTCTTATAGTACTCAATTCCATCATTTAAATTATTTCTGAAATTATTAAAGTGATTGATTTGCTTTTCAGAAATATTTGCTTCACTTTCTCGGATTAAATCCCCTAAATAATTAATGTAAAGTTTCAGTTCTTTTACAAAAAAATTTGGTCGACTTGAATCAGAAATTACATTGATTCTGCCATAAATGTGATCTACCATCTCTTTGAATGAAAGTGTTTTATTAAAATATGCAATGTTTGGACCAGGGCATACAGAAACTCCTTTGCTCCTTCCCTTCATGTCCATATTATTAACTAACAAAGCCGGATTACTTAATCCAACACAAATACATGCCTTATCAATAATTTTTTGAAAAGAACTTTTATATTCATTCTCAGTTAACTGTTGTTTATTCAGCTCATTTATTTTTTCATTTTGATACTGGCGCGATGCAGTACAAATTGGTGTTGAAGTAAATTCAGTATTGAATGTTAGATACTTTTTGGGACAAGAACTACCCGGTCTTCCTTTTTCAACTAATTCCATTTTTTCAATATCTTGTGAATTATTTCTGATACTGTTAAACGGAACACCTAATGGAGATATCTTACTCAGGTATAAATCTTCTTCTTTGGAATTCTTGAGTAGATTCAACGAATCTTCATCAATATTAACTACTTCAGGAACCAGTAAAAATGGTGACCCCCATCCAACAGAATCTAGTCCATAATGTTTTAGTAAAAACTCATGTTCCTCAGCAGTGCCAATACCTCCTTGAGCTGTTATTTTAATATTGAGAGGTTCACTCGGGGCAAATTTATTTTTTGCTCGTAAACTTTCAGTAAAGATTTTATGGGTCGTGAGAATTAACTCTTCTCTTCTATCTTTGAATTCTTGTAGAATTGGACCCATCAGATAACCATCTGTTGCGAATGCATGGCCACCACAATTTAGTCCCGATTCAATTCTATACTCAGAAACCCAGAGTCCTTTTTTGGCTAAAAATTTTCCTTGAATTAAAGCAGAACGATAATCACTAACCTTTAGAATTAATTTCTTTTTAATAAAACTATCTTGATTTGGAAAGAAATCACTGAACTGTTCAATGTATGTATATAGTGAAGGATTAATCCCAGCCGATAATACAAGTGATGATTCCAAATTACTTAATGCGAATCCACGTAATGCAGCATGCGCTTGATTAAACTCAGGTGGTAATTTTTCGTTTTTAACGTAGGAAGCAGAATCGAGCTTCGTCATAATATTAACATCAATACTCCCAACCTTAATATTATTGTGTACCCATTCTTTTAATTCCGTACGATAGCTTTCACCTTTAGCAATCAATTCATTGAACTTCAATTTTAATTCTGAAAAGTCCGGAAGCATTTCAAAATACTTATGAATCTCTTCACCAGTATGATTAAGTGAATCTTTAAGCTCATTCACTCTAGATTTAACAACCTCATCAATCATATCCAAATAACTTGTAATTCGTTGAGCTCGATAGTCTTTGACCTTTTCAGAAATTTCTGAATAAGAGATACCTAGTTTTTTACTATAGAACTCTCTCATTCTTTCGATAAGACTGTCATCAACTATTGAAATTACTGAAGAAACACCGTAATGGGCTACCTTTACCGGAGTATCAATTGTAAATCCCAATCCCATAACAGGGATATGAAATGTATGCATTAATTTTCCTTTTTATAATTGTATAACACTTCGCAAGGTATGAATTTATTTTGATATTTTTGCAATAAAAATTTGTGCTGTTATTAATTAACTACTTCAGATATAGCATTTTACGAATTGAGAATCTATCATCGGTCGAGAGTGAATAAAAATATATCCCGCTACTTAAACCAAGACTAACTGCATCCAAATTATATTCATACTTTCCTCTATTCTTGTGTTCGTTTAATAAGACTGTAATTTCTTGGCCTAAAGAATTAACAAGAGCTAACTTCACTTTTGTATCTTCTGGAATTGTAAAAAATATTCTGGTAGAAGGATTAAACGGATTGGGATAGTTTTGAGAAAGTTCAAAACTCAACACTTGATTAAAATCATGAATTGAACTTGTGACCGATAAATAAAAACTTCCAATCATAGAAAATGAGCTAATTCCTTCAAGACCGATTGATGCTGCCCGCCAGTAATATTTATAGTTAGTAGATATTTCGGATACTTTAAAATTGTTTGATGAAATAAATTGCGTATCTAATACCGAGAAAGAAGAATCTTTTGATATCTGAACCAAAAACTCTGAGACTCCAGGAATGAGCGCTAAATTTAAATATGAAGAATTATATATAATTGTATCTCCGTTAATTCCATTCAATAAGATCGGAATTTCCGGGGCTTGATTTTGAACAACAAAATAATCGGTTGCCGATGACTGATTCAAAGATGCATCAACAACTGTAAGAGTGATTTCATAATCACCATTTGGAAGATTTCTAGTATCAAAGAAATAATTACTATCAATAATATTTTTGTCTAACTGTCCATTTGAGTTTGATATAATGTGATAATATTCACGAACATCATAATTTCCATTCGAATAGCATTGATTGTCTCTCGAATATAGTGTCTTTAAATAAAAATCACTCATCGGCGAAGTTGATTGATACACATCCAAAGGCATATCAAATGCAAAAGCAAAATAATTTCCAAAATCAGAAAAAGTTGGCCCGGCCTCTCGAATCTTGTAAAGAAATTTCCATGAATCAATTTTCCAGTAACTGTTTGCATAGTCAAAACTTTTTGCAATTATTCTCACTTTTCCGTTAAGTGAATACTGGTCAATATAACTTCCATCTTGTTTTCTATAAGCAAATAGTTGGTTACTGAATACATTTTCAATAACCGGTGGAATGGTATCTTTCATATTTATTATATCAGGCAATGGATTATTAAGTGTTAACCATTTGCCCGACCATATCTCTCCTGCTGAAATAATTCTACCAAAGTGAATGTGGGTGAAATCTGCAAATCCCCATGGATACAAAGTTCCAAGAAAATCTCCGGCTTGGATTGTATCTCCAACAACATAAGGAATAGAATTTTGATTTAGATGAGCATACAAATATCCTACTGATGTATCGGCAGTAAAGTTATCAGCAATACCTAAACGCCAATAAGCAGCTCCTCCGGTTGTAATTTTTGCTTTTACGATTCCTGACTTTACTGCATATACATTTTCATTATCAGCACCAAGAAAATCAACACCGGGATGAAGATAAGGACTACCACCATAATATTGAATTTCACCATAGCTGTTTCCAATCGGATGGGGATAATCATCAAGATTATACTTGAGGGGACTGCGAATTTCACTATGTGAAAAAGAGTGTGGTAACAGAGTATTAAATTCTTCAACCTGAGCAATATTCATTTTATTATCTATTTTGAATAATTTAAAGACAAAGTCTTTTCCTGTTCGAGACCTCAAAGAGTAGAAAATTTCATTTTCAACTGAAATAACATCAAAAAAATTATCTGAAAAACTATGATTTAATTTTAGCTCATTGTTTATGAAAGAATAGATTTCATTTTCACAAAAAACTAAGTCGAAATTCTGATGTGAAATGAACGCCCTAAACTTGCTTTGCGTAAAATAGATTTTATCATCAATTGAAAACTCATTCTTTAAAAGTGATGATTTAATAATTTCGCCATAGTTATTTACATTTGCATAATTTGAAAAAGGTAAGATTTCTTCCGTTAAATCCAATAAGTTTATTTTAATAATATTTTCTCCGTTACTAAATACAAGATACTTGTGATTTTGAGATAACTTTGGATTAATCAGACTTCCATATTTTTTTTGAAAAACTAACTTTGCATCATCCTTATAGAACCTTAGTAAAGTTGGAGTTGTTTCGTGTGAAGCTGAAATTGTGATTACCCCATAATCAGTAATTATGCTCTCGTTACCTTCAAAAAGATAATCCCCAATTTTTAGAAAAAAGTTATCGTTAATTCTAGTTCTCTCAACTGTGTGTTTGCTCTCAAATATTTCAAAACCACCGTATCGGTTTAGTTTAACGCTCTGAGGAATAAGATTAGAATTTGTAAAAATAAAAACTAAACAAACTATTTTTGCGAAAGAACAAATCCATTTCTTGTTCAATTGAATCCCCCTTCTTTTAAAACATACTTCAACAAGTCTTCACCAAACTGAGATGCAGTACAAATTTCTTTTGCATCCACTTCAAGATTGTTTAGATATTGAAATCTAATAACATCACCATCATATAGTTCCGGAATAATTCCGGCAAAAAAGAAACCAAACTGTTCAGCCAAAACACAATATTGCGGTGTATGTTTATTGGTTAGAGGTAAATCCAAGTAAATACAATCCATTTTCTTCCTCAACATTTCTTTCAATCTGAACTCAATCAAAGATTCAAAGTCTGCACCAAACTCTTGCAACTGTAGGAATGCCAATGCTAAATCGGGTAAGACTTTTATGTCAATAATGGTCTTTTCATTCTTCATCACTTGATTGGTTATTTTTGTTTCATATTCTCTATTCAATTCAAGATTTTCATAAATTTTTTTAATTATGGATGAATGGTGATATGGTAAATGGACTACACGGTGAGGTTCTTCATTAATACGATGATAAAACAAGACTGTCGTTTGTCGTTGTTTTTGTTTATCCTTAATTTGCTTAAAGTTCATACTCTCGGGTGCAAACGCTAATAAGAATCCAGTTTCGTGTGCTCCAAGAGATAGATTTCCCTTTTGAGTAAATGGGTGTATGGAAACAGCTTCACTATATAAACCATACATACCTTTAGACTTTGAATGTTCTGACAAAAATATTTTCATCTCCTTAAATAAACTTCTTCCACGATATCTTGGATCAACAACAGCTTGTCCTGATTCTCCAACCTTCGCCATCGGAGCATCTTTCACCATTGCTAAATGCCCGACGATTTCATCACTCGAATTCACCACAATGCACGCTTCTATTAAACCACTCTCTAATAGTTCTTTCCTTCTATCCGGAAAGTAGATGGTGTCATTTGGATAAGAATAGCCATAAGATCTATACACACATCTAGCTAAATTAACAGCATGTGAGCTCATCATCATCATAAACTTGAGTGGCTCAGAAGAGTCTGCTTGAGGGAGATTTTTGGATTGTTCGGCTTCTTCTTTTGAAACATAATCTTCGATATCTCGATAAGGGAGAGATTTGATTAATTCTAATTTTTTTCCACTTCTACCTAGATTAACAAAATTAACTTCATCAGCGAAAGCCTTGATTAGTAGCATCCCCAAACCGCTGTTTTCTCCGCTCTCAATTTTGGAAAAATCGAACGGAAGCCCTTGATCTTCAATTGATATAACAAATTTTCCGGGTTTCCTTTGAAATATTATCTCATAATTTCCAATCTCACCCTCATCGAATGCGTGTTCTATAACATTGAGACAAGCTTCTTCTACAACAACTTCAAGTTTATATATTGAATTTTTATCATAACCAAGGTGGCTAGAAATCGATTGAACCATTCCTACAATTGACGGAAGAAATTCCTTTAACGCAATCAATTTTACTCTAGCTATTGTAAAGTCATTCTGATTATTGTACATAAATCTCCTTCTCGACTATTGATTCGACTTGTTAATTACTTCATCAACAGAGATATGTATTCTGAACAACGCATCAAACCCCGAGATTCTGAATACTTCTTCGATTTGCTCTTGTAAACCAACTAAAACTACTTCACCATTAAGTGGTTTTACTTTTTTAGAGAGAAGCAATAAAATACGCAATCCTGCACTACTTATATATGATAGATTTTTGCAATCCAAAATAAAATTACTTTGGTTCGATTCAATCTCGTTTAATAAATATTTTTCAAATGAAATGGAAGTGATCGTGTCTAAACGACCATTTAAACTGATTAAGTTATAACTACTAATTTTTTCTGATGAGAATTCCATCATACCCTCGTTGAAATAATTTAATAATTAAATATAGCTTCGATTTACTTAAGATACATGTAAATATTTTGAGATGCTGTTTAGGCTGGGATTTAATTTTTATTCGATCAATTTGAGGTTGCTTAAAGAATGCATGTTATAAAAAATTTTCACTTAAAAATTATTGAACAAATTTTTATTCATTAGAAAACTTGTATAATAAAGTGTCACCCATTTTTTTAAATGGTTCAAAAGCAAAGTTTTGCAAGTCTCTTTCAGCGGTTTGAGTTGAGCGTTCGATTATCATCATTCCTGATTCATTCAGAATTTCATTTTCTTTGATGATGCTAACCACATCATAAATATCATACTCAAAAAATGGGGGGTCAGCTATTATTAAATCAAACTTTTGAGATGTATTTAACAAATACTTTGTCGCATCATTTTTTATAATTGTCACTTCATTTTGAACATTTAGTAATTCAATATTTCTCATCAAATTTTTTACGACTATTCCACTCTTTTCAATAAATGTGAGATGTGAGGCTCCTCGGCTTAGAGCTTCAAATCCTAATGATCCCGATCCTGCATAGATGTCGAGGACTTTTGAATCCTCCATAATAAACTCGTTGTTTAAAATATTAAATAAAGTTTCTTTAACACGGTCTGTTGTAGGGCGAGTTCCTTTGAAGTCGGGAGCAAAAATAAATCTTCCTTTAAACTTTCCCGAAATTATTCTTAATCTCATTGGGCATTAAGCCAATCGGAAACAAATTCCGGCAGCTGAGGAAAAGTTAAAAAATTTATCAAGATAATATTTAGCTTCGAAGAGGTGAGGCTTTACATTTATTTTACCGAAGGATTGAACAGCGTAAGTTCTGACTCCAAAATTATCTTCGAAAGATTGAATAAACGTTAACGAAATTTCATCTCCTGATAGGAAAACAGAATCGAGTATCGATTTATCTAATTTCAATGTTGAATCATTGAAAATCTCATTTAGCAAATCAATTAATTTACTTGAATTTTCAAGATGAGAAAATCGGTAAAAAATCGGAGTGCCATTTTCAAGAACTTCAATCGATGCTATTTTATCGGAAAGATAGATGCTTAAATTATATCCGTTAATAATAAAGTTCTGATTGAAAGTGATAGCTTTGTCCGATGCAAAATGAACGCTGTCAACAAATCTTAAATGTAATTTATTTGTATTGCAAAAATTCTGCAGCAACTGAAGAATTTTCCTTGGAACTGCAGAAACAATTGCACTGTTATAATTGACTATGTTGTTTTTTTCTACTTCAAAATATTGAAAAACATAGTTATCAAATTTCAATGTTGGATAGAGAAGTGAATAATCCCACTTAAATTGTTCAAGGATATCTTGATGCAATAAACTCGCCTCCAACGGAAGTTGATGAGTAAGGAAAGTATCAAGAGGTAGAGAAAAAGAAACCGCTCTTGATTTAAGCGGTTTCTTTAAAGTAATTTCATCGTAAGCTGCCTGAAGAATAGAAACAATTTTTGTTTCTTTATCAACGCTCAGATTTAAGAATTCATTAAGATAAACTTCATCGATTGAATCAACTAGGAACTCATCATTTTCTAAACTGACTTCAACAAGCTGAAGTTTATTTGAAGTTAAATTAAAACCTGCATGATGTTCCAGACCTATCATCTTAACTTAAATTATTCCCATGATGCTGTATTTTTGAGTGCATCATTGTAAAGATCGCCAATGTGTCCGTAGCCATCAGGATCTTCAAGTCTGAATTTGGTTCCAATTTTTACTGTCGTATCAATCCGAATGAATTTTCCTCTGTTGGTAAATACTGAATCGTAACTGGTAGTAGTATCAATTTCCAATAAAAATCTTTGATGAGATTTTGGCGAATAATACAAACTTTCCGGTGTAAAAACTCCACTGTTGAGATTCACAAAAGGATCCATTGAGCGATTACTTAAGCTATCAAAAGATTTACGGATACTATCAACATAAGGTGTATTGATAAAGGAAATCAATTCATCTAGGTTATTTGTAAATTTTTCGTTTTTCTTAAAGAAAAGTAATTGAGCTTCACGAAGATTTTTCATTCGAAGACGGGCTTCAGATTTATTATATTTTTCTTGAGCCACAATTTCCCGTGGTTCAACAACTGCGACTTGGATTAAGATGACAACCAAAATTGCGACTACTACATATAGCCCAACATGAACATACCACGGGTCTTGATTTTTTACCATTGTTCCTCCGAACGATTATTTTTCGTTTTCGATAAAAATTAAATCTTTAAATTTTTCATATTTTACAGAGCCAATTCCCTTCACATTTAGTATCTCCGACTTGGATGAAAATTTGCCTCTGGCTTTTCTATATTCAATAATTCTTTCAGCTGTTTTCTGACCAATACCAGGCAGAGCAATCAATTGACTTATATTTGCATCGTTTAGGTTAACTCTGCCGATTTTCTTCTCTTTTGCTTTGGAGTTTGAATTAAAATCAGCATCGTTAAAATCCAAAACTTCTTGCTTATAGTCAATATTTGGGGTATTAAATTTATTAGAGTCCAAGGATTCAGCAAATTTATTTTTTATTGAATTAAAAGTGCTGTCTTCTTCAGAATAGTCAAACTCAATACTCTTTTCAATATGCCCAGCACTCATTATTTTGTAACTAATACCAAATAAGAACATTACTACTACAAACAAAAAAACTTTGATTTCTGTTTCAGTGAATCCGTATCTGTTAGCAATTTTAATAAGTTTATTCATGAATAGAGAAATTCTATTTAAACATATTTACGTCAGTTAGTGAATTTAAATTTTTTAAAGAAATTCTTCTCATCAGAAGCTTGTGATGCTTTAATATTAGGCATTTCAGATAGCTGTTTCAATAAGTCTTTTTCTTTCGAATTAACTTTTTGGGGTACTAATATATTCACTCTAACGAGTTGATCTCCTGCACCGTGTGAATTGAGGTGTTGAATTCCTTTTTCTCTCATTCTTAATAATTTACCGGGCTGTGTTCCACCTTCAATCTTTAATCTTGCTTTCCCTGTTAATGTAGGAACTTCAACCTCTGTCCCCATGACAATATCCGGAAAACTTATTAATAGGTCATAAATGATGTCATCCCCTTCTCTGACAAAGTACTCATGGGGTAATTCCTGGAAAACGACAATAATGTCACCTGATTGTCCTCCTCTTAAACCTTGATTTCCTTCACCTCTCATCGTCATATAACTACCTTCGGAAACACCTGCTGGTACGTTTATCCTAATTGTCACCTCTTCATTAATTCTACCATCTCCGCGGCACTTCTTGCATGGTTTTTCTACTACTTGGCCTTCACCATTACAATTTGCACACGGTTGAATATTGACAAATTGCCCAAATACTGATCTTGAAACTGATCTAACTTCTCCGGTTCCGTTACATGCATTGCAAGTCTTTAATGAACTACCACTTTCAGCACCATTACCAGAGCAGTCGCTACACTTAACATGCTTTTTAATTTTGATTTTTTTTGTTGTTCCTGTTGCAATTTCTTCAAGGGTAAGTTGAAGATTAACGCGTAAGTCTGAGCCTGGTGTCCCCCTTTGTCTTCCTCGTCCTCTTGCCCGCTGTCCACTTGATGAACCAAAGAAATCGTCAAAGATAGAAGAACCTCCAAAAATATCTGAGAAATGAGAAAAGATATCATTGATGTTTGAAAATCCATGAAAATCTTGTCCGCCTCTTAAACCACTGTGACCGTATCTATCATACTTTGCACGTTTTTCATCGTCGCTTAATACTTCATAAGCTTCTGTAGCTTCTTTAAATTTATCTTCGGCTTCTTTATTATCGGGATTCCTATCCGGATGATATTGCATAGCAATCTTCCGGTAATTCTTTTTTATATCTTCTTTCGATGCATTCTTCTCAACGCCTAAAACTTCATAATAATCACGCTTTTCCATTCTTACAAATTTCCTTCTTCAATATTATTTTCGTTTGAATCAATATTATCTTCTGTAGATGAATCATCACTAACAATAACTTTTGAGTGCCTTAACACTTTATCTTTATAAATATATCCGGTTTCAATTTCGTCAAGAACAGTGTGTGGACTTACACCGGGCGCTTCTCTTTGCAACATTGCTTCGTGATAATGAACATCAAACGGAAAACCGACTGCATCAATTTTTTTCACACCTTGTTCATCTAATAGCTTCATAAATTTTTCATAAATCATCTTTACACCGTTTACAATAGATGCAATATCTTTTGCTTCTGATGAGTGTTTGAGTGATCTTTCAAAATCATCAATTACAGGTAGAAGCCTTATGATAAAGCCTTCGGCTGCATATTTAAGCAAATTCAATTGATCATTTTCTGTCCTTCTTTTGTAGTTATCGAACTCAGCGATTTTTCTAATTAACCTATCCTTATAATCGGCAAGTTCATTTTCCAATTCTGTAATTTTCTTTTTGGAACTTAACATTTCTTCACTTTCTAATGAGGTTTCATTATTTTCATTTTCTTGAGCATTAATTTCTTCATTATTTTCTTGAGAAACTTGATTAATTTCATCACTATTATTTTCGTTCTTTAATTCATTATTTTCTTCCATTTATTCCTCCTATGCTTTAGTTAGATAATCAGTTAACATTTTCGAAACATAATCAACTATAGCTACAATTTTTGAATATTCCATTCTTTTAGGACCTACAACCCCAAGTTTACCAACCATTTCACCGGCTTTATATTCTTTGGTTACTAAACTATATTCTTCGAGTTTATCTGATTGATTTTCACTTCCAATAGTAATAAATACATTCTGATTTGAAATCTCATTATTTTTCTCGAAGAAGTGAATTATAAAATCTTTCTCCTCAATTAATTCTACCACACTATGAACTTTCTCGGGATTTTCAAATTCCGGCTGCTTCATGAGATTTTTTGCACCTGTTATCAAAACTTTATTATCAGTTTTGATTTCCTTAAAAATTTTATCAGCCGAATCAATAAACATTGTCAACATCGGTTGATCATTTGTTGAAATATCTTTAAGTCTTTCGCGAACTGTAGAACGAATCACTGAAAGCTTTAATCCCGATAATCTTTCATTAAGAATTTGCTGAATAGATAAAAGTTTTTCTTCAGAGATTGAATAAGATAATTCAAGAGTAATCGTTTTTACTAATCCCGATTTAATACTCAACACAACCATTATCCGGTTCGAAGTAAGAATTATCAACTGAATTTTTTCTAAAACTCCGGTATCCAAATTAGGATAGAGGACACATGCAAGCTGATTTGTAATACTGCTTAAAAGTTTTGCAGTAATATTTAATAATTCATCTGTTTCGGTGAAATGAGTCTCAAGTTGCTGATTAATTTTCTCTTTTTCGAAAGAAGACAATTTTTGGATATCCATCAAGGAGTCGACATACAAACGATAGCCTTTATCAGTAGGAATTCTTCCTGCAGAAGTATGAGGGTGATTAATAAACCCGCTCTCCTCCAAGTCTGACATTATATTTCTGACCGTTGCCGGTGAAACCCCAATGTCATACTTCTTCGTTAGTAAGCGTGAGCCTACGGGTGCAGCAGAAAGTATAAACTGCTGAACTATATACCGAAGTACTGTTTTTTCTCGTTCGTTTAAGTCTTCCGTTTTCATAAGATTGTGTTCAAAATCTTACAAATATACAAAATTTCGATATAAACACATTATTCAATAATGTAATTTGGTTGGGAGTGATGAAGTATCAACAACTCAAAAAAAAATCTATTCTCGGAATCATTTAGATGTCAGTTTTTCTGAAATGTTTCACTTTCCTATAGGTTTTTGGTAAATTTCGATAGATGTAATAACTTTAGTCAGAGTTTAATTTTTTTTAACAATATCTAATCAGGACAATAGTTGGGAAATAGCTACAAAGATGCCGGAGTAAATATAGACGCCGGTGATGAAACTGTAAACCGAATAAAAAATCTTGCTAAATCAACCTTCAATAAAAATGTTTTATCTGAAATAGGGATGTTTGGCGGCTTCTACGAGATAGATTTAAAGAAGTACTCAAATCCTGTTTTAGTGTCAAGTGTTGATGGCGTAGGAACGAAGCTAAAAATTGCAATTGAACTTGATAAACACGATACGATTGGTCAAGATTTAGTCAATCATTGCGTTAATGATATTGCAGTCTGTGGTGCCGAACCAATTTATTTTTTAGACTATTTGGCATTTGGGAAGCTTATTCCTGAAAAAGCTGAAAATATTATTAAAGGATTTTCAATTGCTTGTAAAGAAAATAATTGTGCTCTTATCGGAGGTGAAACTGCAGAAATGCCCGGTTTATATGCAGATGATGATTATGATCTTTCAGGAACAATTGTAGGTATAGTTGAAAAGGAGAAAATCATAAACGGAAGTTCAATAATGAAGGGTGATATTCTGATTGGTTATTCATCCACCGGTTTACACACTAACGGATACTCGCTGGCAAGGCACGTTTTACTGAATAAATTTTCAGTAAATGATTTTATTCCTCAATTGAATAATAAGTTGGGAGATGAACTTCTTAAAGTTCATAAGTCTTATCTTGGATTGATTAATCAACTAAAAACTAAATGCAAAATAAAGGGTTTCTCACATATTACCGGAGGTGGGATAGTTGGGAATACTACTCGCATTCTTCCCAAGAACTTATCACTAAAAATTAATTGGGATGCATGGCAGCTACCATCAATATTTTCATTAATTCAAGAAACCGGTTCTGTTCCGAATGATGAGATGAGAAAAGTTTTTAACTGTGGAATTGGACTAATCGCTGTTGCTTCAAGAGATGAGATCAGTAAGATAGAAGAATGTTCCAGTGAGATTGGTGAAAATGCCCTCGTCATCGGTGAAATTATTTAATGGAAATTACTAATGAATATTAAGACTGATTTACGGAATTAAATATGTTTATCGATACACATGCACATCTTTTTTACCCTAATTTTAATGGTGACTTGCCTAATGTAATTCAAAAAGCAACGGATGCAAATGTTAGTAAAATAATTGTTCCTGCAACTGATTTATCAAGTTGTACTCAAGTGGTAGAACTTACAAAAAAGTTTCCTCAGATTTATGGTACAGTAGGAATACATCCACACGATACTCGCGAGTGGGACTCGTCAATACTTAAAAACTTAGAAGAACTAACAAAGAATAACAAAATTGTTGCAATTGGTGAAATCGGTTTAGATTATTACTATGATTTCTCACCAAAAGATAAACAGATTAATGCATTCAAGGAGCAAATTGAGTTAGCATTAAAACTTAATTTACCTATCGTTGTACATAATCGTGAAGCTGATGATGATATTTTAAAAATACTTTCTGAATATTCTTCAAGTGGATTGAGAGCACAATTACACTGTTTCAACTCAACATTATCACATGCACGAGAATTTGTAAAAATGGGATTTTATATCTCTTTTACTGGAAATATTACTTTTAAGAAAGCCGATGATTTAAGAAAAATTGCATCATCAATTTCTATGGAACATTTGTTACTAGAAACAGATTCACCCTTTATGACTCCGGTCCCCTTTCGTGGCAAAAGAAATGAACCTTCAAATATTCCGTTAATCGCTCAAACACTCGCTGAACTGCATCATCTTACAATTGAAGACGTCGGCAGAATTACAACGTATAATACATTCAAACTTTTTGGGATAGGCGATAAACCTGAAGTTTCATTTACATACAAAATAGGTGATTCACTCTACATTAATGTAACAAATAGATGCAATGCAGATTGTTTTTTTTGTGATCATAAAGGAGAAGCGGTAATTAGTGGGTATAATTTGAAAATGTCGAAGAGTGATGAGCCAAATGTTGAAGTTTATATAAATGAAATCGGCAACCCAACTCTTTATAAAGAAATTGTTTTTTGTGGTTATGGAGAGCCTACGATAAGGTGGGATGTTATAACAGAAGTTGCAAAATTTGTAAAGTCAAATGGTGGTAAAACAAGATTAAACACTAACGGTCATGGGAATTTCATTAACAAAAGAAATATTGTTTCTGAAATGAAAGGGATAATTGACACAGTTTCTATCAGTTTAAATTCTATTGATTCAAAAAAATATTCTGAGATAATGAGAGTAGAAGAAAAGCTTTTTTTCGAAATGATTGATTTTGCCAAACAAGCTAAAGAATCTGTTGATAGAGTCATATTAACCGTTGTGGATATTGACGATGCCGATATACCCAATGCTCAAAATTTTGTTAATCAATTCGGTCTGGAATTCAGAGTCAGAAATTATTTTTAAGGGGAACAAATGAAATATTTTTCAATTATAGTCTTAATTCTTTTCTACACGAGTGGCCTATACGGACAAAAAGGACTTGTAAAGTCAATTGATTCTGTTTTATCAGGTACATTCTTTGATACAACCTTAGTAGCTGTAGATATTTATAATCTTACGACGAAAAAGTCAGTTTATCAGAAGAACAATAAATTACTTTTGCATCCGGCTTCAAACATGAAAATATTTTCTTCAGCAGCCGGTCTTTTGTATCTTGGAAAAGATTATGAGTTCGAAACAGCATTCTATACAAATGGAACAATTCTTAATGGTGAATTATTAGGTGACTTATGTATAAAAGGTGGATTTGATCCCGACTTTGTTTCAGAAAATTTCAGTTATGTAATTTCTGCATTCAAAGAAATGGGAATAAATAGAATTAATGGAAATATCGTGATCGATATAGACAGAAAAGATTCTCTATATTGGGGTAGCGGTTGGATGTGGGATGATGACCCCTCGACCGATTTTCCTTATTTATCTTCAGTCAACATTAATGATAATGCAATCAAAGTATCGGTAAAACCCGGACCACTCAATGAACCCGGAGTAATTGAAGCTATCCCTAATACCGATTTTGTACGAATAATTAACACATCTACAACTACTATCGGCAGTAAAAATAAAATTATTATAACAAGAGATTTTATAAATAGAACCAACGATATAATTATTAAGGGTGAAATAGGTGTCAACGCTTCGAGATTTGTGAACGAGATTAATATCATTAATCCCGATGAATATTTTTTGGTTTTGCTTAAAGAAACATTTGAAAACAATTTAATTGAAGTTACCGGAAAGTTTGGATTGGGTTCATTTGATTATTCATTATTAAGTCATCTGTTATCCGTAAAGCGTCCATATAAAGATGTAATTGTTAATCTGAATAAGATGAGTGATAACCTTAGTGCAGAGATGACAATTTTAGCATTATCAGAAAAGTACTTCAGTCTACCCGCTTCAACCGAGAAAGGTCTAAAGCTAGTTGATAGCTTAATTTTAGCTGCCAGATTTAGACCCAATAATTATCGAATTGTTGATGGCTCAGGTGTCTCTCATTACAACTTACTAAGCGCAGAGTTAACTTTGGGTGTTCTAAAATTGTTCTATTATAAATATCCTGAACTTCACCAAATATTGGAAAACTCATTTCCTTTTGCAGGAATAGATGGAACTCTAAGAAATCGAATGAAATCTTCTGCTGCACAAAATAAGGTTAAAGCTAAAACAGGTACATTTAGTGGGGTTAGTACACTGAGTGGTTATGCGTATGCTCAAAATGGAGAAGTTTTTGCATTTTCGATTTATATCCAAAATCATTACAAAAAGAGTCAAAGAGTTCACGAAATACAAAACAAGATTTGTGAGATTTTAGCCTCTTATAAATAGTAACTAATATTTAAAGATTCGAGAATTATGTGAAAAAGTTTTTTATTATGTGTGTTGTTGCATTACTTGGAATCGGTTGCGATGAAAAAGCTCCAATTGAAGAGTTTAAAGCTCCATTTAAGATTGTTGAAAAAAGTGAGTTACCGAAGTTTAATGAGGATACTGCCTATTTTTATATAGATAGGCAAGTAAAATTTGGACCGCGCAATCCCGGGTCTTTGGGACACTCTCTCACTAAAGATTACTTAGTGGCTGAATTAAAAAAATATGCTGAAGTTGTCCTTGAACAGAATTTTCAATATCCCGGATACAATGGTGAAAAATTAAATCTTACCAACATCATTGGCAGATTTAATCCACAAAGTTCAAATAGAATTTTCTTTTGTGCACATTGGGACACACGCCCTAGAGCTGAAAAAGATTTAAACGAATCGAAACAACACCTCCCTATTCTAGGAGCAAATGATGGTGGTAGTGGAGTAGGAATATTATTAGAATTAGCCAGAATATTGAAATCAAATCAAATCAATTATGGAATAGACATAATCTTTTTCGATGGTGAAGACTATGGCGAAGAACATGATTTAAATAATTATTGCTTAGGTGCAAAATATTTTGCTATTAACAAAATAGATAGTTTTGACCCACATTTTGGAATTTTACTCGATTTAGTTGGCGATCTCGATGCAAAATTTTATAAAGAGGGTGCATCGGTTCAATATGCAAGAGATATCGTCGAGTTAGTGTGGAATCTAGCTGCAAAAGATAATCTTTCAAGATTTTCGGTTTTTGAATCTAGCCCGGTTTATGATGATCATATTCCATTGAATCAAGCCGGAATTAAAACCATCAATATCATTGACGCAGATTTGATTGGAGCAAATACCGGAGTTGAGAGAAGGAATTACTGGCACACGCACAAAGATGACATGCGAAATATCGGAGTTGAAACACTGAAGGAAGTCGGTTCCCTCTTAGTGAGACTGATATACTCATTGGAGTTTAGTAATAAAAGTATTTAACTATGTTTTTAAATGTTGATGGAATAAAAATTTACTATTCGACATACAAGGACATAATCCCGGCAAGAAAAAGTATTTTATTCATTCATGGCTTTGCAAACGACTCAACGGATTGGAATGATTCACTAGCTTATTTCTCGACTGATTTCAATTTGATTACAATTGATTTACCCGGTTTTGGGAGAAGTAGTGTCCCCTTCGAAACTAAATTTTATAATGAGTTTTTCTTATCGAAAATTATTGAGTCACTGATTAACCTACTTAAGATAAATAAATTAATATTAATT
>JAHBUO010000024.1 GCA_019638025.1 Ignavibacteriaceae bacterium | reverse complement strand
CTCTAAACCAACTGAGCTAAGCCCCCCTTTTTTGTTTCAGAAATTATTCCAAAACAGACTTAAAATATATAAGATTATTACCTTTTCTGCAAGAAGATTTTGAGCGAGTGACGGGATTCGAACCCGCGACCCTTAGCTTGGGAAGCTAATGCTCTACCAACTGAGCTACGCTCGCAATTCACTTTTCAAAACTAATGTTTTTTTTAATTACCTTCAAGTTTACTTTTCAAATGCTTCTTTTATCAGTCCTTCTTGCTGTCTTTCGGAAATTCTATATGACCCAACGGCTGGACTTGCGCTCTCACTTCTTCCTGCATAAAGGAGTCTTTGTCCATCTGCTAAATCCTCAAAAAGTCTTGTACTTAGAAAACTCCATGCCCCCATATTTCTTGGTTCTTCTTGAACCCAGATTACTTTTCCGGCTGATTTATATTTTTCGAGCAACCGTGTTATTTCATCAGTAGGATAAGGATAAAACTGTTCCAATCTTAAAATAACTGTATCGTTAATATTATTATCAGCTCGATATTTAAGCAATTCATAATAAATTTTTCCCGAAGTTAAAAGAACTCTCTTTACACTGTTGATATCAAGTAACTCTTTCTCATCTAACACTTCTTTAAAAGTCCCCTCTAAAAATTCCACTCGTTGTGAACGAGCCTCGGGTAAACGAAGTAGACTTTTGGGAGCCATTATAATAAGAGGACGCTTATTTACTTTTTTAACATGCCTTCTTAGTAAATGGAAATATTGAGCCGGCGTTGTTGGATAACAGACTTCCATATTTTCTTGTGCACAAAGGATTAAAAATCTTTCTAATCGAGCACTTGAGTGTTCCGGTCCTTGTCCTTCAAATCCATGCGGCAGCAATAAGACAAGATTATTTGGGAGTTTCCATTTTTCGTATGAGGCAACAATGAAATTATCTATAATAACTTGGGCACCGTTTGCAAAGTCACCGAATTGAGCTTCCCATAAAACAAGTGACTGTAAATCCGCAGTACTGTAACCATATTCAAAACCTAGTACTGCGGCTTCTGATAAGAGGCTATCGAAAGCTTCAATCTTAGCTTGTTTGTTGTACATACTATTTAGGGGAATAAATTCTTCGCCCGAATTAACATCAGTAAGTGCTAAATGTCGTTGACTAAAGGTGCCACGAACACTGTCTTGTCCGCTTAATCTGATAGGTGTTCCTTCAAATAATAAACTTGCAAAAGCGAGATTCTCCCCCATTGCCCAATCTGCTAAACCTGTTTCATTAATAAACTCTCTTCTCTTCTCGAGAAATTTTTTCAGTTTAGGATGAACCACAAAACTATTTTTTATAGCAGTGCTTCTCAGTATAAGCTCATCGAGTGTTGGCTTATCAATATGGGTTATTGTGGTCTGAGTTGAAGTTTGAATTTTTTCTTTAGACAATACTAAGGGAACATCCAGATTTAACTCAACTCTTCTCTTCTTCACTTTCTCTAACGAAGAATTTAGTTTCTTCTCAATTTCTGATTGAATTGATTCAACATTAACCGCTTCAAGAATTTTATCCGATAAAAGTTTTTGAGAATAAATATTTTTTACTGATGGATGGTTTTTAATTTTGTTGTAAAGTAGAGGTTGGGTAAATCCCGGTTCATCGCCTTCATTGTGCCCATGTCGACGATAACCAAGAACATCAATAACTACATCTTTATTAAATTTTTGACGATAGTCTACTGCAATTTTTATTGTCCATAACACAGCTTCAGGGTCATCACCGTTCACATGAAAAATTGGAGACTGAACCATCTTTGCAACATCAGTTGCATATACAGATGAACGGGCATCTTCAGGAGTGGTAGTAAAACCGATTTGATTATTTACAATCAGATGTATAGTACCACCGGTTCTGTAACCGTTTAACTGAGACAGATTTAAGGTTTCAGCAACTACACCCTGACCTGCAAAAGCGGCATCCCCGTGTAAGAGAAGAGGGATAATCTTGCGTCGTTCT
This sequence comes from Ignavibacteriaceae bacterium, assembly GCA_019638025.1. Taxonomy (GTDB): domain Bacteria; phylum Bacteroidota; class Ignavibacteria; order Ignavibacteriales; family Ignavibacteriaceae; genus JAGUXE01. The sequence goes on along the minus strand of JAHBUO010000024.1, from coordinate 30,456 downwards.
TTATCATTTTTCCTTTTTTGTTTAGCTCTTACAACTCCTTGTACAACCGGATTCACCCACTCCAAATGACTTGGATTAGAAGTTACCGAAACAGCAACTGATTTTCCCGAAATAGTTTTATGTGTACCCGATGCACCAAGATGATACTTTACATCACCGGAACCGGCAAATGAATCTGGGTCAAGAACATCTTCAAATTCAGAAAAAATAGAATCATACGATTTACCGATAATATTCGCCAATACGTTTAATCTACCTCTATGAGCCATTCCAAGTACAACTTCATTTACATCGTATTCTGCTAAGTAATTAATGATAAAATCGAGTGCTGCAATTACGGTTTCAGAGCCTTCTATTGAGAATCTCTTATGACCGATAAATCGATTGTGAATAAAATGTTCAAAAGCTTCTGCTTCGATAAGTTTTTTCAGAATTTGTTTTTTTTCATCGATAGAAAATTTTGGAGAATTCTCTGACGGCTCCATTGCAAATTGAAGCCAGCTTTTTTCTTCGGGATTTTGAATGTGCATATATTCAACACCGATTTTATCACAATAAGTTTTTTGAAGTTTTGCGAGTATTTGTCGAAGTGTAGCCGTTTTAATACCGCCAAAACCACCGGTAACAAAAGTACGGTCTAAATCCCACAAAGTTAATTTATGAAATGAGGGGTCTAATTCGGGATGATAAACACTATTAGCACCTAACGGGTCAATACTTGCAACAAGATGTCCTCTCACTCTGAACATATTTATTAACTGAATAACTTTTGCCTGCTTTTCAATTTCTTCAACATTAACATTTCTATTGAATCCTTGCGGCTGAATATCAGTTTCCCAATTAACAGGCTTAAGTGGAATTTTTAGGTCACTAAATATTTCATCATAAAAATTATTTTCACCTAGCAATAAATCATGGATTTCTTTGAGGAACATTCCACTCTCAGCCCCTTGAATAATGCGATGATCGTAGGTACTCGTTATAGTCAGTATTTTGCTAATCCCCAATGTTGAAATTGTTTCGGGAGACATCGCTTGATATTCAGCCGGATATTGAATTGCACCTGTTGCAATAATTACGCCTTGTCCAACCATTAATCGTGGAATAGAAGCAACTGTTCCAATTGTTCCGGGATTAGTAAGACTGCAAGTAGTTCCCAAAAACTCTGAAGGGTCAATTTGACCGGTACGACTTCTTTTCACTAAATCTTCATACACTTCAACAAACTTTGAGAAAGAGAGTGTTTCGGCGTTTTTAATATTCGGGACTAAAAGAGAGCGGCTACCGTCTTTTCGTTCAACATCAATAGCCACGCCGAGATTAATGTGTTTTCTTTTAATCAAGTGAGGTTTACCTTCTTTTTCGGTAAAAGCATTGTTTAGCGATGAATACTTTTTTAATGCCTTTACAATTGCAAATGCAATTAAATGAGTAAATGATATTTTCTTCGAATGGAGTTTTCCATAAATGTTATTTATCAGTATTCGATTCTCTTCGAGAAGTTTCACAGGTATAGAGCGTTGTGATGTAGCGACCGGTATCGATAAACTTGAGTTCATATTATCAAGTATCTTTGCGCTACTACCGGCAATTATTTTAAGTTCATCGTCCTCAACAGGTTCGGGCATTTTGAAAGAAGTTTTCATAGCTTTCTCACTCCCCTTCGATTCGATATTAAAGTACTTTTTCCATTGCTCCGGAAGAGATTCGGGATTGGATTTATACTCATTAAATAGTGCTTCAACAAACCAAGTGTTTGCACCGAACTGCTCATTTACATTTTCATTTTTTGATGTTGATTCTTTTTTCATATACTTCATATTGATTTATTGAACTAGATATAATTATTTTGTGTTCATTCTGAAATAATCAGAGTACTGATTGAATAAACAAATTCCGGCGCAGAATGTTCCATTCCCCGGATTCTATTAACTAAAAGGTATTATAATTGAGTAACACACATAAAATTGATGCATCGAATTTAAGAAAAAATTATTCATTAAACGAATTGGACGAAACTAATCTTATTTCTAATCCATTTGAGCTATTTAAAAAATGGTTTGAGGAGGCAACTAAGCAAAAAGTTGATGAACCAAATGCTATGATTTTAGTAACATCGTCTAACAGAGGCTTTCCATCAGGTCGAACTGTTTTAATGAAAAATTTTGATTCAACGGGTGTAACTTTTTTCACTAACTACAACAGTCGAAAAGGGAAAGAGATTGAAGAAAATCCGAATGTCTCACTAGTCTTTTTGTGGAAAGAATTAGAGCGGCAAGTTAGAATTTCGGGCAATGCTTCAAGAATAAGCCGTGATGAATCTGAAGTTTATTTTTACTCAAGACCAATTGAAAGTCAAGTGGGAGCATTCATTTCAAATCAAAGTTCTGAATTAGAAAGCAAATCCAAACTTCTTGATGAGTATGAAAAAGTTCTGAAATTGTATAAAGAGACAAAAGTTCCATTTCCCGAAAATTGGGGTGGTTATAAAATTTTACCAGTTGAATTTGAATTTTGGCAGGGGCAACCGAACAGATTGCATGACCGCATTCATTTTTCTAAAATGGATTCGGGATGGAAAATTAAACGACTCTATCCTTAATCCTCCGCTGAGAATATTTATCCAGAATAAATGTTCTCAGACCTATTCCGAATAGAATAATTACTCCACCGAGAATTGCCCAATTGGATGGTTGTTCTCCGTATCCTATAAAAACCCAAACCGGATTAAGAACAGGTTCAATCATCGAAATCAATGAGGCTTCAATTGCATAAACTTTTTTAAGACCCCATGAAAATATTGCATAAGCTATTCCAATTTGAAATATTCCGAGAAAAGAGACCATGAGTAAATCATTAAGAATAAATACTGCATCGAAAAGTGCAAAACCTGAAATAAAGGTTATGAAAATATTACCTAAAAAAATTGTCGGATATTGATACTCAGGTTTGTTTTTTCTCATTCCAATTAAAAAGGCGGCGAAAGATACTCCGGAGAGGAGTGCAATAATATTTCCGTTCATGTGTCCGGGAGTTAGTTCTCCCATGAAAAACAATAACATTCCTACAAAGCAAATTACAATCGTTAAAATATTATATCGTTCAAAATATGTTTTGAGTAACAGCGGTTCAAGGATAAGGACATAAATCGGTGCAGTGTATTGAAGGAAAATAGCATTTGCCGCAGTCGTTGTCTTAGTCGCGATAACAAACAAGATGAGTATTCCTGCATAGAATAGAGCATTGACAACCGTTGCAATGTTGAACTTAAAAAGCTTACTCTTAAAAATTACAAAAAAAGTAATTGCTGCAAAGAGTGAGCGCAATGCCGATAGTTGAAGAGAGTTTAGTGAAATTAATTTTATGAAGATTCCCCCGGTACTCCACAACAAAGCCGCAATGAAAATAGCCGCAAGTCCCTTTTGATGTTCTGTTAAATTGTTCATTCGATATCTGATAAAATTAAGTTTACAATTTAATCAGATGGAGAGTCAGAAGAAAAATTATTTTAATATTATGGAAACTATCTATTGACTTTATAGTTTCCATGATATATTTTGGAAACCGATAATAATATTATAGTTTCCTAAGTATATGGATAATGACAAGAAAAAAATAATCGATTACGCAAGAGAGCGGTTTTTAACTGATGGTTTTTATAAAATCTCAATGGATGAAATCTCGAAGGAACTTAAGATAAGCAAAAAGACTATATACAAACATTTCGAGTCAAAAGATGTTTTAGTTCATGAGTCAATTTTCAGTTTTGTGAAAAATCTTTCTTCAAAAATTAGTGAAATCACTGAAAGCGATGAAAATGCAGTAATTAAGTTCTACTTCCTCATTAATCTGATTATAAATAACATCACTAAATTCAGTCATAAGTTTTTGAATGATCTGCAAATTCACTCTCCCTCCATCTGGGCAGACATGAATAAATTCAGAGAAGAAGTAATGAACGCCAACCTAACAAAAATACTAATTCAGGGGCAAAGCGAAGGATATTTTAAGGATCTTCCTCCATACCTGGCAGTTAGTATGATTATCGCAGCTGCCGGGGAGATAGTAAGTCCGAAATTTTTATTAAAACATCCATTGAGCTATGATCAAACAGTTTCACACATGTTTGAAATATTTTTTCAGGGAATCCTTACACCAAAAGGATTGAGAATTTACAGGAGTAAAAAAGAGAGAATTAGTATATGAAAGATTTATTCATCTTAACCGCACTATTTATTATAGTTTTATCATTAACGAGTTGCAATTCGGAGAATGAAGATGTAATTGAAGGGAGTGGTACAATTGAGTCAAAAAATGTTACAATCAGTGCCAAAGTCGGTGGAGAAATAATTGCAGTTTATGCAGATGAAGGAAGCAAAGTTAATAAGGGGGATACACTCCTTATCATTGATGATTCCTTATTCCGTATTCAATTAAAAAGTGGAGAGGCTGCAGTAGCACTAGCGAAAGCTCAATATGATTTAGTTAACCGTGGAGCAAGAAAAGAAGATATAGTTCAAACTGAAGCTTTTTACTCGCAGGCAAAGATAGCTTATGATCAGGCTAAAATAGATAAAGAACGTTTTGAAAAATTGTTTGAGACCAGAGTCATCACTAAAAAGCAATATGAAGATGCTGATAACAGATATAAAACTATAAAATCTCAATTGTTAGTAGCCGAAGAGAATGTTGCTAAAATTAAAAACATCTCAAGGCCTGAAGAAAAAAAACAAGCAGAAGCCCGATTAAATCAAGCTGAAGCTCAACTTCAGCTTATAAGAAAAAACATTAATGATTGCTACATTGTTTCAAGGGGAGTTGGGGTTGTAACAAATAAATTAGTCGAAGCCGGAGAAACAGTATCTCCTATGTCTGCATTGCTAAAGATTAGTGATCTCTCAATTGTTGAATTGGTGATATATATTCCGGAAACACAATTAGGAAAAATATCTCTTAACGACGAAGCCGAAATTTTTATCGATTCTTTTCCGGATAAACCATTCCCCGGAAGGGTTGTTTTTATCTCGAATGAAGCGGAGTTCACACCAAAAAATATTCAGACTAAAGAAGAAAGAACAAAACAAGTCTTTGCTGTAAAGATTAAAATTAATAACCCTGATATGCAATTAAAAACCGGTATGCCGGCTGATGCAAAAATTTCAGTTAAAGTAAAATGAAATTTGCAATCGAAATAAATAAGGTTACAAAAACTTTCGGTTCATTGACTGCAGTAGATAATTTCACTCTGAATATTAAAAAGGGTGAGATGTTCGGATTAGTTGGTCCGGATGGTGCCGGAAAAACAACTTTAATTAGAGAGTTGTGCGGTTTGTCTGTTCCTGATAGCGGAGATATTTTCTTATTAGGGATGAACATTAAAAAAGACAGAAAGAAGATACAGAGCAAAATTGGATACTTATCACAAAAATTTAGTCTGTATGGTGATCTAACTGTTGACGAAAATATTGAGTTCTTTGCCGAAGTACACGGCGTGAGCGGCTATCATGCTAAACGAGATGAACTACTTGTTTTTACTCGCTTAAAACCGTTTCGGAAAAGATTAGCTGACAAACTTAGCGGTGGGATGAAGCAAAAACTAGCTCTAGCCTGCTCACTTATTCATAAACCTGAAATTCTTTTCCTTGATGAGCCTACCACAGGCGTTGATCCGGTCTCACGAAGAGATTTTTGGAAAATATTATCTAATCTGCTAAGTGAAGGTATGACAATATTCTACACTACACCATACATGGATGAAGCTGAACGCTGCTCTTATATTGCAATGATGCATAAAGGGAAAATTATTGCCCAAGGAAATGTTACCGATATTAAGAACAAACTTGATAAATCAATACTTGAGCTTTCATCAAGCAATATTATTGCTACAAATAGTTTTCTAAAAACTAAATCTAATTATTCAACACAACTATTCGGAGACAGAATTCACATTCTATTGAATAAACAGAACGAACACGAAGAAATAAGAAATCTTTTAACATCTAACAATTTCATTATTGAAGAATATCGATTTATTCCTCCATCTTTTGAAAATGTATTTATTTACTTAGTCGGAAATGACTATAACTAATTGAGAGTCTTATGAAGCATATTTCGATTTTAATGACATTTATACTTACGCTTAATGTACTAAGCTATTCACAAAAATTAACTCTGAATGAGAGTGTTGAAATCGGTTTGAAGAATAGCAAGAATCTTAAAATTGCTCAATCGAAAATTGACTTCGCCAATGCAAAATATTCAGAGGTAAAATCTCAGTATTTTCCATCCTTCAGATTTAATGCAACTCTGACGAAAATGAGTGATGTTCCAAATGCAGAAATTAAAGTTCCTTTCTTTCCGACACCGATAAAAATACAAGATGCAATAATGAATTCGTATGTAACTCGAATTGTATTTCAGCAACAAATATTCACCGGTTTTAGGTTATCATCAACTAAAGAGGGACTCAAAATGCTTAATAATTCTGCTCAAGAGGATTATGATTCTGAAATCCAAAACGAGATTTATACGATTATATATGCTTACTGGCAGTATTATAAAGCTTTGAAGTATGATGACTTAGTAAAGGAAAATCTAAAACTTGTAGAGACATCTTTGAAAAATGCAAAACTTTTATTTGAGAATGATTTACTTACTAAAAGTGATGTACTCAAATTTGAAGTTCAAAATGCAAATTTAAGGGTTAAAGTTTTGGAGAGTGAGAATTTGAAAATTAAATCACGAATAAATTTTAATCGTGCTGTCGGACTTGATTTATCATCTCATACTGAAATTATTGAAGAAGATTTTTCCAAATATGACGAAAGTTTAAATGATGAATATTTCCGATATAAAGAATCTGCATTAAGTAACAGAAGTGAATTAAAATCAATCTCTTTCAAAACAAATTCTGCTTTATCTGCTATTGATATTGTTAAATCAAGTTATTATCCAAATATAAATCTTCAAGGTTCTTATAATTACAACAGACCAAATCAAAGAATTTTTCCTTTACAAGATAAATTCTATGATACATGGGATATCAGTTTGAACTTATCTTGGGATATTTGGAATTGGGGACAAACCGGCTCACAAGTTGAACAAGCGAGAGAGACTTATCATCAATCAAAACTCTTATCAGAAAAATTAATGGAGAGTATAGAAGTTGAAGTCTTTAACGATTTTTCAAACAAGAAAGAGCTTTCAAAAAAAATATCTGCACTCATGACTTCATTGCAGTATGCAGAAGAGCATCTTAAAACGATAAAAGAAAAGTTTGATATTCAATTAGCAACATCAACCGAATTAATTGAAGCCGAAGTAATGCTCTATCAGATTAAAACCGAATTAATCAATACACGCGCAGATTACGAAATAGCAATTGCCAAACTCAAAAAATCAGCAGGACTTAAATTGTGATTGGAGAATCCAAATATTCAATTGAAGTAAATAATCTTTCGAAAAAGTTCGGGAGTTTTCGCTCTGTCGATAGTATTAATTTTAATGTAAAACAAGGTGAAATATTTGGCTTTTTAGGGGCAAACGGTGCGGGCAAGTCGACAACAATAAAAATGCTTTGCGGTATCTTGGAACCATCATCAGGTGATGCTTTGGTCGCAGGTTACAGTATAAAAAATGAACCTGATTTAGTAAAATTAAATATTGGTTATATGTCTCAACGGTTTTCCCTTTACAATGACCTTACTGTCGAAGAAAACCTAAATTTCTTCGGTAAAGTGTATGGACTTTCTGGAGAAAAACTATTCGAAAGGAAAAAGTGGGCGCTAAATATTGCGAATCTATCCGGGAAAGAAAATTCTCTAACCGGAAGTCTCCCGGGAGGAATTAAGCAAAGATTAGCACTTGGGGCAGCAGTTATCCATAAGCCGAAAATTGTTTTTCTCGATGAACCAACGAGTGGAGTTGACCCAATTTCACGGAGAAGTTTCTGGGATTTAATTCATTTTTTGTCTGAAAATGGAATGACTGTTTTTGTTACTACTCATTACCTTGAAGAAGCAGAGTTTTGCCACAATATAATTTTAATTGATTCAGGCAAGTTAATAGCTGAAGGAACTCCTAAGGAACTCAAGTCAAAATCGATAAATAATACAATTTATGAATTAGGACTTGTAGACTTAAATGAAGCAATGGAGATATTAGAAAACTCTTCTATCGCAGATGAAGTTTCAATTTTTGGCAATACTTTGCATGTTGCTTTGAAGAGAGATAAGAATGAATTACAATTAACTCAACTCCTATCAAGCAAAGGTATTTCAGTAAATTCGATAAGCATAATATCACCATCACTTGAAGATGTATTTATTCACCTTACGAGCAAAAAGAGTGAACCTAAAACGGACTAAAGCAGTAGCCAAAAAAGAATTCTATCATCTTGTTCGCGATTATAGAATGTTATCCATTCTATTATTCTTCCCTGTATTCTTATTAATTATTTTTGGATATGCAGTTAATTTTGATGTAAAAGATATTAAACTCTCCATCTATGATAATGACCGTTCAATACTGAGTAGAAGATTTATTAACTCCATCACTAGTTCGGGATATTTTGTAATTGAAAGTTATCTTACAAATTCGGATGATATCGACAATACAATTTCCCTCAAAAAAGCACAATCTGTTTTATTTATACCTAAAGATTTCAGCTCGGAATATTATTCAAATAAAGAATCAAAAATTCAGTTCATTATTGATGGAGTTGACGGAAACACTGCAAACATAATTCAAAGCTACGCAAATCTCGTTACAAATGAATTCAACAATAAAATATCGAGCGAATTACTTTTAGTAAAAGGGAAAAAGCAATATATACCACTTGATGTTAGAAGTATCTTCTGGTATAATCCCGATTTAAAATCTACAAAATTCCTGATCCCGGGGTTGATTGCAATGATATTACTTATCACTGCTACTATAACCGTTTCTTTAACTCTGGTAAGAGAAAAAGAGCGTGGAACGATTGAACAAATAAATGTCTCACCTCTAAGTTCCATTGAAGTCTTAATAGGTAAAACAGCTCCATATTTGACACTTGGATTTCTTAACTCAATTTTTATCTTGATTGCAGGTTATTTAGTATTCGATGTAGAAGTGAAAGGGAGTTTGATTCTCCTATTTATTTCTATATTTGTTTTTTTAATTGCAGCAACAAGTATCGGAATATTTATATCAGTACTCGTCGATACTCAACAAGTAGCTTTTACCATAGCAACTTTTGTTTCATTACTTCCATCAGTGATACTATCAGGTTTTATTTTCCCAATCGAAAGTATGCCGATTATCGTTCAAACAATCACCAATATAACTCCGGCAAAATTTTTTATTGAGATTTTACGAGGTATTGTATTACGGGGTGTTGGAATTTCAGCATTTTGGGATCAGTTCCTTTATTTATTGATATTTATATTTTTACTTCTAACTGTATCCATAGTATTAAATAAAAGAAAATCAATTGATACTTAATAAATGAAGACTATCGTCAATATAATCATTAAAGAATTCCAACAATTCAGAAGAGATCCGAAAATGTTTGCAATCGTTTTGATTGCGCCGGTTATCCAGCTTATTTTTTTAGGATATGCAGCTAATTTGGATTTAGAAAATGTAAATATGATTATGATGGATAATGATAATACAGTCTCAAGCAGAGAACTCACCGAAAGTCTCACAAGCTCAGGTTATTTCAAGTTGAAATTTTCTGCAGAGAACTACCAACAAGTCACTGCTGAAATGGATAAAGGGAGATATCATATTGCGATTATTATTCCAAAAAATTTTGAGAAAAAAATTGAGAGACATGAAACTGCTTCACTACAAGTTATTTTCAATGGTTCTGACGGGAACAGCGCCTCAATTGCGGCTGGATATTTTTCAAATGTAGCTTCAAAATATTCAAAAAACATAATTACCGAATATTTCAATAGAAGTGGAATTAAAAATCAGCCTATAGGAAAGATTTCAGCCGAAATTCGTGTCTGGTATAATCCCCTATTAAAAACACGAAATTTTTTGGTCCCGGGAATTGTTGGTTTGCTATTGAGCGTGATAACACTAATTTTAACATCGCTAGCTATTGTGAAAGAGAAAGAAATCGGTACTTTGGAGCAATTAATTGTCACTCCAATTAAGCCGTATCAACTAATCATAGGAAAGTTAATTCCATTTACGATACTAGGTTTTATATCTGTGGTTATTGTAATTAATGCAATGTCGTTATTGTTTAACATACCTGTAAAGGGTAGCTATATTTTTCTCTTTTCATCATCATTTTTGTATATCCTCTCGTCATTGGGTTTGGGTTTGTTTATTTCAACCATAAGCAAAACACAACAACAGGCAATGATGATTTCAATCTTTGGGATATTGATGCCGATGGTGTATTTATCCGGCTTTGCATTCCCGATTGAAAACATGCCATCATCAATTCAGTATATATCTTATTTAATCCCGCTTCGGTATTTTATAACAATTATTCGAGGTGTAATATTGAAAGGAATAGGATTTACCGAGTTGTGGTTTGATGCAACCATTCTGTTAGCGATGGGAATAATAATATTAGTCTTAAGTTCATTAAGATTCAGGAAGAAATTGGAGTGAAAAAAAGACCGACAAACTTTTGCCGGTCTTAGAGTAAAATACTATTGCATCAATAAAGTCATAATCGCTTTTTGAACATGTAAACGATTTTCAGCTTCATCAAATATAACTGAATTTGCGGAATCGGCTACTTCATCTGTAACTTCATCCCCTCTGTGTGCGGGTAAACAGTGCATAAATAAATAGTCAGATTTGGCTTCAGCAACAAGTTTATTATTCACTTGAAAATCTTTGAATAATTTTTTTCTTTCCTCAGCTTCTTTCTCTTGTCCCATACTTGCCCAAACATCAGTATAAATAATATCAGCGTTTTTAACTGCTTCAAATGGGTCTTGAATTATTTCGATTTTACTTCCGCTGATAGCCGCATTTCGTTTAGCATTATTGACAATTTCAGGGAGTGGCTCGTAGCCTTGAGGAGAAGCAATGCTGATATCCATTCCAACTTTAGAACATCCGTGTAGGAGTGAATGAGCCATATTATTTCCATCACCGAGGTAAGCCAGTTTTAATCCTTTAAGAGTTCTCTTTTTTTCTAAAATTGTAAACAAATCTGTAAGAACCTGGCAAGGATGTAATAAATCGGTTAATCCGTTGATTATCGGAATTGAACCATATGTTGCAAGGTCAACAACATCTTGATGTGCAAAAGTACGAATCATAATCCCGCTATGATATCTCGAGAGTACTTTTGCTGTGTCAGAAATATTCTCGCTTTTTTTGAGTTGGAGATCGTTTGGCCCATAATAAAAACCTATTCCACCTAATTGATAAATACCAACTTCAAACGAAACGCGTGTTCGAGTAGAAGGTTTTGCAAAAATCATCCCAAGAGTTTTTCCTTTTAAGTAGTGATGTTCTTCACCGGCATAAAGTTTTTGTTTTAATACTTTGGTCAAATCAAATATTTGCCATATTTCTTCTTCACTTAAATCATTGATTGAGAGAAGACTTTTTCCGTTCATTCTAATTGCCATATAATTTCCTATTGAAATATAATTTTTGTTCCTGCATCAGGTTTAGACAATTCTGATGCTTCCGTTATGATTGTTGTTTTTTTTGTTGTAGCAGTAAATTGAATGGCTGCTTCAATTTTGGGAGCCATACTTCCCGGTGAAAACTCACCGGCTTTTAAATATTTTTTTGCTTGCCTGATAGTGAGAGTGTCAAGCGATTTCTGATTAGGTCTCTGAAAATTAATACAAACTTTAGGAATATCTGTTAAGATGTAAAACTCATCCGCACCAATATCAATCGCAAGTCGTGCAGAAGCTAAATCTTTATCTATTACAGCATCAATCCCCTCAAGAAAATCGGGACGTTTCCACATTACAGGAATACCACCACCACCTACAGCAACAATGATATTTCCTTTAGAAACAAGTTGTTTAATAATTGCAGAATTCATTATCTCTTTCGGCTGAGGTGATGGAACAACTCTTCTCCAACCTCTTTTTCTCGGGTCTTCTCTGAATTCCCAATTATTGGCTCTTGATAATAATTCAGCTTCTTCTTTTATGAAATATTTTCCGATTGGTTTCGTTGGGTTTTTAAATGCCGGGTCATCTTTATCAACAACAACTTCTGTAACAAGAGTGAGAATGTTTTTTTCAATTTTAAATTGATTTAAAACATTTTTTAGTTGTTGTTGAATCATATAACCAATACCACCTTGAGAATCAGCAACACAAATATCTAACGGCATTTTAGGGATTTTATAATTATCGTATCCAGCTTCATTACGAAGTAGGATATTACCCACTTGCGGGCCATTTCCGTGTGTTATAACGATATTATATTTTTGCTTAATTAGTCTGAGTAGATGTGAACATGTTTCAAAAGTGTTAGTTTCTTGTTCACCGATAGTCCCTGTTTGATTGCCTCGGAGGAGAGCATTTCCTCCGAAGGCAATCACAGCCAATTTTTTCATAGAAGACCCTTATCTCTAAGAATTTTCTCTACTGTAAAGTCACCGATTTCCTGAAGATCGTATCCTACGCGGGTATAAGGTTTATTAATTTTGATTAATCGTGATAAATCGATCGGAGTACCGATGATAACTGAGTCGCAATCAGTATTATTAATTGTAGTTTCAAGATCTTTCATTTGTTGCTCACCATACCCCATTGCAGGTAATAGTACTCCAATTTTAGGATATTTTACAAATGTTTCGGAAATAGTACCGACAGTGAAAGGTCGTGGGTCAACAATTTCAGCTGCACCATACATCCAAGCAGCCACCATACCTGCACCATATTCCATTTCACCGTGAGTTAAAGTTGGTCCGTCTTCAACTACCAAAACTCTCTTCCCATCAATAATTGTAGGGTCATCAACTTTAATTGGTGAAGCGGCTTCAATAATTTTAGCCTTCGGATTTTCTTTTCTAACACTGTTTCTAACTTTTGCGACATTTTCAGGTTGTGCGGAATCAATTTTATTGATTACGGCAACATCAGCTAAACGTAATGAGGTATTACCCGGATAATATGTTAATTCATTTCCTGGTCTGAGAGGGTCAACTACTGTAAAAGTTAAATCGGGGACATAGAATGGAAAATCATTATTTCCACCATCCCAGATTATAACATCAGCTTCTTGTTCAGCTTGACGTAAAATAGCTTCATAATCGACACCGGCATAAATTACACCTCCGCTTACAATGTGTGGTTCGTATTCTTCAATTTCTTCTATAGTACACTCATGTAATTTTAAATCCTCGAGTGAACCGAACCTTTGCACTTTTTGTTTTACCAAATCACCATAAGGCATAGGATGACGAATTGCGACAACTTTTTTGCCTGCTTGTTGTAAAAGATTAACGATTTTTCTCGAAGTTTGAGATTTACCGCTTCCGGTTCTAACAGCAATTATAGCAATAACCGGTTTAGTGCTTTTAACTTGAGTTTCGGCGGCACCTAATAAGCGAAATGATACTCCGGCAGCGTTTACGATTGAAGCTTTTGACATTACATAATTATACGGAACATCACTGTACGCAAATACTACTTGATGAATGTTTAGTTTTTTGATTAAGTCGGTTAACTCTTCTTCTTGATAAATAGGAATACCATCAGGATAGAGTTTACCTGCTAATTCTGCTGGATACAATCTCCCATCAATGTTTGGAATTTGTGTTGCCGTAAAAGCAAGCACGTTGTATTCTTCTTTATCTCTAAAGAAAACATTAAAATTGTGGAAATCGCGCCCTGCGGCTCCCATAATAAGTACATTAATACGACTCATAAAGAATCCCCATATTGTTATTGTTATTCGACTGTAACGCTCTTAGCCAAATTTCTTGGCTGATCAACGTTCAATCCTTTTTTCATAGCTATGTGATAAGCTAAAAGTTGTAATGGGACCACAGTCAGCATTGGCATTAAAATGCGAACTGTATCCGGTATTTTAATTGTAAAATCTACTAATTTGTCTATTTCTTCATCATGTTCACTAGCGATAGCAATTATTCTCCCTTTACGGGCTTTAATTTCTTGGATGTTGCTCACTATTTTATCATACGTTGAATCTTTAGGAGCAATAAAAACTACAGGCATATTTTCATCAACAAGAGCGATTGGTCCATGTTTCATCTCGGCTGCAGGATATCCCTCAGCGTGAATGTATGAAATTTCTTTAAGTTTGAGAGCGCCTTCCAATGCGACCGGAAAATTATAACCACGTCCCAAATAGAGGAAGTTATTTGAATCTTTAAATTCCTCGGCAATCTTTTCAATTTGCTCATTTAATGCGAGAATACGGTTTATTTTCTCTGGTATTTGAATAAATTCATTGTATAAGGCTTTACCATCAGCAAGACTCATATCTTTTTTACGAGCTAAAAGCATTGTTATTAATGCAAGCACAGTCAATTGTCCGGTAAAAGCTTTAGTTGAAGCTACACCTATTTCAGGTCCAGCGTGAATATAGACTCCCCCATCACTCTCTCTTGCAATTGAACTTCCGACAACATTGCAAATTCCTAAAACAAGTGCTCCTTTACGTTTAGCTTCTTTCATTGCGGCTAGTGTATCTGCCGTTTCGCCACTTTGTGAAATGAAGAAAATTGTATCGTCTTCGTTGATTATAGGATTTCTGTATCTAAACTCAGAAGCGTACTCTACTTCGGTTGGGATTCTAAGAAATTGTTCAAACATATATTCACCCACGAGACCCGCATGCCATGAAGTACCACAGGCTGAAATGATAAATCTTTTTGAGTGAATAAGTTTATTAAGTACAGCTTCTAGTCCACCAAGTTTGGCGGTTCCTTCTTCAAAAATTAGTCTTCCACGCATCGAATTAGTAACAGAATCCGGTTGCTCCATAATTTCTTTTAGCATAAAGGTAGGATACCCGCCTCTGTCAATTTCATCAAGATTCATTGTTAGTTCAATGATTTCTTTCTGAATATCCTCATCCTCAATGGTTTTTGCTGTAAATCTGTCTGCATAAACTTCAGCGATTTCACCATCTTCTAAATATACTACATGTTTGGTATGTGCAATCAGAGCATTTACATCAGAAGCTAAATAATTTTCATTTTCGCCAATTCCGATAACCAAAGGTGATCCTTTTTTGGCAACAATTATTTTATCAGGTTCTTTAGTTGATATTACCGCAATACCATAAGTCCCTTCGACTTCATTTAATGCAAATCGGACTGATTTAAATAAACCATATCCCTTGTGGACAAAGCTATCGATAAGATGAACTATAACTTCAGAATCAGTATCACTAATAAATTTAAAACCCGACTTAATAAGCATGGTTTTCAGAACCTGATAATTCTCAATAATACCATTATGAATTAGCATAATTGATTGATCATGATTGCAATGCGGGTGTGAATTTATTTCGTTTGGTATTCCGTGGGTTGCCCAGCGAGTGTGCCCTAATCCTAACGGTGAGTTGAGATTTACGTTTTCAGTACTTTTTTCGAGGAGTGATACTTTTCCTTTGTTTTTTATAACTGTCGATTTGGCTTCATTGATTACTGCAATACCTGCTGAATCATATCCCCTGTATTCAAGTCTTTTAAGCCCTTCAATGATAATTGGGACACAATTCTTTTTACCTATGTAACCAACAATACCGCACATCAAAACCTCATTTTTTGAATTACAAATTTAAGGATAAAACGCTTCTTATAAAATAAAAAGCGTTTCATCTGATACGATTTATAGAAATGTCAATTACCTGATTTTGGCAAGTTTAAGGATTTCTGTTTTCGTTTTTTCCTTATACTTGGCAATTAATTTGACAAGGTATGTTCCGTTTGAAATATTATCACCGTCGGCATCTTTGCCATCCCAATAGATTGAGTTGAAACCGATACGATAATCTTCCGGAGTTGTTTTTATTTCTTTGATCAATCGACCTGCGATTGTATAAACTCTGAATCTGATTTCTTCCGGAGTTTCGGAACCCCTTAATTCGAAAGTGAAATACGTATTATCTTTAAATGGGTTGGGATAGTTATACATTTGAGCTATATCATCTTCATCATAAACAAAGAAAATTAATCGATGAAAAGTAGTATCAAAGAAATTGCCAGATGCATCTTTGGCTAAAATATCGACAATGTGTCTTCCCTGTGTTAGACTAGGTTTCCATTCAATTACTGCTTCAGAATTAGGATAAGGACTATAACTAAATGTTAAGTCAGGATTGGAGAAACTCAATGGAATATTTTTGTGTATTATAGTAAAATGTGTAGTATCGAGTGGTAAAGGACTGTTATCTTTTACCGAAATTCTGATTAAAGGATTTTTCGATACCAAATCTCCATTAATGATTTCCTTGCCATCTACAACAACATTGAACGAAGGATTAATCGAATCTCGAGCAACAAAAAAGCTATTCGATGCAATATTATTAAAAGTGAACAACTCGTTTCCCGAAAAATTTGCAATTGCTTTAACACTATGATCAAAAATCAAATTTGATGTTGGGATGGTATAGCTAAATCTGCTTGAGCTATCCGGAGGAACATTTAACACTGTTGAAGCAAATACTGAATCAGAACCCTCCATGTAAAACTTTATTGATGTACTATCTGCAAAACCTTTCCCAATGTTATCAATCTTGAAATTCATAGTTAAGTTAAAACCTTGTAACAAAGAATCCGGAGTAAAGGAAATACTTTCTTTCACCAAATTTAACTCAGGTGGTGATAAATAATTTACGTTTATACTCCTTAATTCAATCGGTTGAGTAGTAGTGAATGAAGAATCTACAAAGTGAGATTTTACTCTTATAAAATTGTAAAGATTAGCATCCAAATTACTGATAGAATAATCTGGCGGAATATTAGTTGCAAGAGTATCCCAAAGACGGGTGTTTTTATTTAAGCCTTCAAGATTAACATGATAATTTCCAATTGAAGAATTGTTCACAATATCATATTTCAAATTCAACCATTTAAAGGCAGGTCCGATACTTTGAGTTAAGACAGTTCCGGTTGCATCAACATATTTACCAACAAATTTTGCAATTTTTGGCTCTAGGTTGTTTCCATACTTAAATTGAGTTGCATATACATGATCATTTTTCCAATCATACGTCCATGCATAAAATTTGATATTTGCAACAAATCCACGTGGATCCCATGTAAACCAATCAGCATCAAAATAACCGTCTTCAATTCTAATTCTTCTAATAAATCCACTGTAGAAATTTTCATATGGGTAGAAATATCCATTTGCAACAAAGAATGAAGTAAATCCGAGGTAACTATTTAAGTTTTCATAATAATAATCTTTGACTAAACTCCAATTATTGGATGGATCTAAGACCCTTAAAGTATATTTCAGCTGTCCTAGTGAATCTTTTATCGCTAGATTGTAAACGTATTGACTATCAGAGGTTAAATAATAATCACCGTCAGCAACCCTAGCATCATCCTTCCGAATTAATCCTGCAGGAATAATAACAGTATCGATATTATTGACTGTAGCATTTAAGTTAATTCTGATTAACTTATGAGCATTCCCGAACGGTACATATAAATAACCATCACCATGAACAAACATCTGAAAACTTATCTTATCATAAAAATTTGGGACTGTGCCGTAATATTCTCCCTTAATTGTCCCTTCATTACCGGTTCCGATACGATAAATAAGACTATTACCCGTTTGATTGGCTAAACTTGCAAAATACCATAAGTTACCTACATAGAAGTACTTTCCATCAGTAGTCAGACATGATAAACCCATACTATCTGTAAAAGCATAATTTGAATTCACATCTTCAATCCATTTTTCTTCAGATGGCTTTGGCGGATTAATACTTGTATTAAGAGTTAATACTTTCTTGTCCGAGATGTAATTAACATTATCTTTTATTAATATATCTAACTGTTTACCACCGACATAATAACCCGGATTTGTCTCATCTGTAATAGCAAATGTTCTAGTTTGACTCCACCTACCAAGATTTACACCATCATAAATTCGAGTTCTCCAATAGTATTCATCTTGATTTAGAGGAGGGCTTAACCATTTTAATAGTCCATTTTGAGCTGAGAGCATTCCGGATTTTATTGGGTTTATAAATCTTATTGATGTATCTATTTCTATTTCATATTTTAATTGTTTATCAACATAATAACCAATATCACTCAGAAAAACTTGAACAATATTTGATGAAGTTGAATAGCCGTCATTCGGTGATACAATGCTTGGTTCACTTATATTAAAAACTGCAAGAGTTGCTGAAGCAATATTATCGGATAAATCCTCTTCTTCAACTCGTTCATCGTAATTCACTCGAACTGTTAATTCATATAATCCGCTTAAAGTTGGTGTCCAATAAAATTGAACTGAATCCTTCTCACCAAAAACTTTTAATTTCTTATTTCCAACAATTCCAGAAGTATCTTGTGAAGAAAAATTGAGTTGAATAGTGACTGAATCCTCCGGACTGTTAATACCATAATTGTAAATAACTGCTTTGATCAGAACCGAATCACCTACTAGTGGATTTTGAGGAGTGATCATTATATCATTCCCTTTAATTACAAAGTCTACTGTAGTTGGAATAGCAACTTTAAGTACCGGATCTCCCAAATATGATAGTAATGCAATTTGATTGGCATAATATCCATAGGGCGAAATTACGCGTGCTTTAGCATTTAAGATAACTTTTCCAATAATTGTGTTTTTTCGATTAAATACTTCATCAAAAAAAAGATTATTGATATATTTACCAATCTCCCAGTGAGTAAGCCCAGAGCTACCAAAAAAACCTATACTCCCTTTTCCTGGGACTTTATTAAACTGCTCCCCAAACACATCCTGATTTGAAAAATGAGCTGTATAACATGTTACACTAAGAACTAATGGTAGTCTACCGCCGTTTTGGAGTAGATATATATCATCATTAAGAAAGGTTAAATCCCATTGCGAACCACCCCCGTGTCCATAATAGTTTGCTATTACAGCCCCTTCGTTAAACGCTTTTCTGATTTCAATAGTGCTCCCCTGATATTGAAAATACTGGGGCTTATTAGGATAGCGCATAACCATCTTTGAATTGAGCCCATTATATTCTAGGAATGAAGTTCTTAATTGATAACTTGCATCATTAAAACCAAAACGTAATTCATCATCAGCATCAATCCCGGATGAAATTAAGAGAATAGTTTCCCTCCATTTTTTAGATTCATCATTTGGGTATGTTTCCAGTTTGTCTAAAAAGGCATTCCCTTGTTGAATGGTTTCAATAGATATTCTTCCTATTGCTAAATCCGGCACAACATCATTACCAACGATTGCAACAAAACCATTATCGCTCGGTGCTTGACCATAAGTATACGAATGATATGGTATCGATGGAATAAAGTTTTCGCGACTTGTTGTTAGTAATTTTCTATAATCGTGACTCATATCCCCAATGAGTACTACATACGGAAGAGTGGGAGATCTCCAATTTTCAAATGCATATTTAATAAAATCTCGAATTGCATAAGGATCCATTAATCCATCTGAAAATTCGTCATAGATTTGAAATATATCCGCAATAAAAATTCTTGGATTTGAAATTGTCTTATCAGGGAAATTCTCTGAGCGGATTGTTGCCAACCGTTGTGCAATACTATTAAATTTTGGATGAGTAATAATAAGATAATCGGCTGCATTTTCAGGAGACCTATAATTAGAGGGGATATCATATCTAATTGAATCAACAGTTTTATAATATGTTGGAACAACACAAAAATATTCATAAGCTTTGTCAACACTATCAACAAAAAGTACTGTTTTATCAACATCCTTCAGAATTTGTGGATTTGTCAAAATAGTATTTCTTTCTGGTACATAGACTAACATTGTATCTGCTGTCCATTCCCAAACCCAATACCTATTGAAGCCTAAAGGGGCACCTGTACTTTTAAAATCCAGATAATCACCGCCAACAAGATTACTTGATCGATATGTAAATTCGAACCAATTAATTTTAACTACATCACTTTTACTTGGATGACAAATATTTCCATCAGTTTCTATTCTGATAGTATTACCATCGGAATAAATTGGGATACTATCGTTGCTAACATAAAAATATTTTTCAAAAGTATATGATTCTTGTCTATTCCACTGTGCCGTCCCTATATATTTATCATTGATGTAAATTTTAACTATATGTGCATAATTACAACTAAAATCAGTCATACCATGCATATTGACTCGCAAAAGTACATAAGGATCATAAAAATTTGGTATTATCTCGTATCTCTTAAATGGTTGAAATTGAACACGAAATGCATTAACAACATTTCCGCTTTGCCCCGTAATTGTGCCCCAATACCAATAATCTCGCTGATCGTCAGGAGCATATCCGAGCGGTTCAAAAAGTGAGTCAACTTCGTATAAGTCGGTTCTTAAATTCTGCTGAATAGTTGATTGATAAGCTATTGGGAAAGCGTCTTTATACTTATAAAACAATCCTTGAGCAGTATCTCCCTCAAAAGATAACCAATATACATTTGATAAATTATAAATATTCCCTTTGTTATACGGTGAATTTTTTACCGGATAACCAATGAAATTTATATAGTCTCCTGGCGAAAAAATAGAATCATTGTTATTATCAACAACCTCAAGCGGAATTTGAAGGCCGTTATTGAAAAGTTCGAGTTGTTTTAGATAAATAGTATTTGGTAGTATAACTCCGGCATTCAAAAGTTCTTGATGTGTTAATCTATACAACCCTTTTTCCTTCAAATAAATTTTGTACCATTTCTTATCCGGATTGTACCAACTTTGATGCACTAATCTTGAGGATACTGTACTTTTAGCAGTCCAATTTTTCGCTTGGTCAAAATTAATGACAGCTGTTTTTAAATATTCATTTGTTAATGGGTCATCTACCTTTGAATTTTGTACGCTTGATAATATATCATACTTAATTTTGACCACTATTTTATTGTTTTTGATGAGTTCTCTACTCGTTGGATTATATTGGAAAGGTGAAAAAAGTATTGGCTGAATAGTAGCAAATCGCATTTGATATGTTGAAACTAAATCAACTTTTTTATTAGGGAAGTAGAAATTTGCAGAATATATATTTTTATCACGTGAATTTAGCTCAAGTGAACTATAATATTCATCACTTGATGGGTAAGGTAAAATCTGAAATTTACCGAGTGATTTTTGATCAACCGAAATGATTTCAAATGAGGTTTTTGATTGGGAGGGGACACCTATTGAAACTCCGAACTGCGGAATCCAAGGCTCTCCCGGTACTCTATGCGAAAATTCAGTGCTGTTAATATAACTATGCTTTAAACCATTTATTAAAGTATCAACAATTTTATATCCTTGCTCAAAACTGACCTCTAGTTTTATGTAATCAGTTGAACTTTCTATAATTTTGATGGATTGAGCCGGTAATGAGTATGCGAATAGAAAAACATAAATAACCCATCCATAAATCTTTCTCATATTCTCCCTTAAAATGTTTATTCAAAATTATTGTAAACAGTATGTTCACACAAGTGCAAAAATTATTATATCTATCTAAAAAAATTGATGTTAAAAGTAATGGTATTAAATGTTTTTTTTTCACTCTGAGATTTTAAGGAGTTAGATAGAAAATTAATTCCGCACAACATATTATAAGAAATATGATATGTGATTTTTAATTGAGTATTAACAACATATTCAATAATTCCTTGATGAAGAGGTGCTAAATATGGGGTGTATAAATCTCTACTATAAAATGGGTTTGCACCATAATTGATTAATAAAGTTCCTTCTGAATCATATAAGTTATTTCCGTGTTTAAGAAAATCTGTACGTAAATTTATATTCACATCATTATATGGATTTGTATTTAGGGAAAATGTAATACATGAACTATTTGGAGGTATTCCTGTGACCATTTGATAACCGTTATTAGTATATGACAATGCAGATTCAAAACCAGGATGAGACAAAGCAAACGGTCTAAGAACTGTATATTCAACCTCCACAAGACTATTAGTTCTAAATATTAAATCTGAAAACCTTACTCCAAACTGATAGAGTGAACTATTACTAGATGTAGCCCAATCACCCTTCAGCCAATGATTGAAATTAATATCATCAAGCATCAATGTACCATAAGCAACAGCACCATCAATTACTCGCCATGCTATATCAAGAGATAGGAATGAATTGTCTAAATCATTAAGTGAACGCTGAACTGATTCATAAAAAATTAATGGATTCAGATAGCCTGCTTCAAGAGGTCTATTCGCGTAGATAATAGTTTGTGAAATCCCAAGATAAACACTAGATGTTGGCGATAATCCTAATCGACTAAAAGCAATATACTTTGGGTTTTTATAAGTTGCAGAGAGGCCAGTTCTTTTAATAATCACTGTATCGGGTTTTTCAACTAACCAACCATGTAAAAATTTGTAATCGAAAATACCATATTCAAATGACAAAGAAAGATAATCGAATACTTGAGCTGTCGAATCGAAAATTAGCCTATTTAAATTACTATTTCCCCACATTAACCGTTCACGGCCAAAGCTTAATTTGATGTGCTCTCCACCAATGGTTAAAGTACCTTCTGTCCCATCAAAATTTTCAATTTCTGTAATATTATAGGTATAACTGTGTCTAACTTTTTCATCAAGAAGAGTAAGTGATTTGTCTCCGGATGCAATGCCGTTCCATGCTCTGAAGTCAATTTTTAACCAATTGGAATAACTAAAATTTAATTTTCCCCCATAAGATGTAATCAAACTACTTAATCGATTTGAGTTATTATTACCCAATACAATTTGTTGAGACAGAATTGGATTGATGCGGATTGTTATTAAATCATCTTGAAATGAAAACAAATTTGAAGGAGAGTCGTCAAAAAAATAATTATGTAATGATTTAGTGCTCTCTGTTGCGAACTTTGAGTTAATTGATGAACTCGTATCGGTTAATCTTTTTTCAATTAATAAGATTTCCTCTTCTTTAGATTTAATGTCTGATAATATTGAGGAGAGAGTCGTTCTTTCAATTGGGCGATAAAACAATTTTGACATACTTATTTTACCGCTAGTTTGCATTTTTAATGCCGCATCATAAGTATAATCATAAGAATGAATTTTAAATTCTTGAGAGAAAGTGAGTATTACGGGGGAAATGACAAGTATTAATAAATATTTTAATTTTTGCAAATCAATTATTCAATTTCCATGATAAAATAAACTTAAATAATTTGAGGTTAGGAAATGTGTGTAAATGGATTTTCTACTGGCAAATTACTTGGTATTAAATTTTCATTGAATTTCCCATTTTTATGACCATTATCGTTACCATTTCCGTTATTTGGATCGAAGGTTGGGACATAATTTTTAAACTTTTTCAACCAAATTTCTTTGCCCATTTGATATTCATATATATTAAAATAATCTACCATCTCAACAACAGACTCTGCACTATGAACTGAACTCATTTTGGCTTTGAATATTTTTCCATTTGTAGTTGCGATAACACCTTCTTCAGCGGTTAAAACTTCCTCAAATAGCTTTTCCCCTTCTCTAATTCCTGTAAACTCTATTTTAATATCCTTGTCAGGAACAAGATTATTTATTTGAATTAATTCTTTTACCAAATCGACTATTTTAACAGGATCACCCATATCCAAAACAAAAACATCTCCATTATTACCTGTGGACGCCGCTTGTAATACTAATGCAACTGATTCCGGAATCGTCATAAAATACCGTTTCATATCAGGGTGAGTGATTGTTATTGGTCCACCACTTTTCAATTGATCAATGAAAATAGGTAGTGCACTACCTCGACTACCTAGCACATTTCCGAAACGAACAGCTACATAGTTTACTTCGCTCCCCTTTCCTAATCCTGTAACAATATATTCAGCAATGCGTTTTGTTGCTCCCATTATACTGGTCGGATTTACAGCTTTATCTGTAGAGATTAAAACAAAATTCTTAACTCCATATTTTTTTGCGGCTTTTGCAAGAAAATAAGTTCCGTTAATATTAACTCTAACACCCTCTTCCGGATGTGTTTCAAGAACAGGGACATGTTTATAAGCAGCAGCGTGAAATATGATATCAGGTTTAATATTTTCAATTATTGAGTCTATTTTAGCTTGAACCGAAATATCACATAAATACATTTTAACGTTTATTTTTTTTGCTTGGAGTGAACGTTTCAGATTCATTTCTAATGCTACAAGATCACTTTCATTGATATCAAGAATTGCAATTTCATTAGGTTGATAGAATAAAACTTGTCTCGCAATTTCAGAGCCAATTGAACCGGCAGCACCGGTAATTAATATTTTCTTTTCTCGTAGATATGCGGAAATCTCTTTTGTATTTATAGAAATAGCCTGACGACCAATTAAATCACTGACATTTATATCTCGAATATCCATTACAGATACTTTTATCACATTCGAAATATCGTTAATGGTAGAAACAACTTTAACATCAGTAATCCCACTATCTTTTGCGATCTTGTAAATCTTTTTATAAAAATTTCTGTCAGCTGAGGGAATTGCAATTATTATAGAATCAATTCGATTTTGTTGAATAAGATAATTCAATTCATCTGTTGAACCAATAACTTTAATCCCCTGGAGTTGCATATTTTGCTTATTAATATCATCGTCAATGAAACCTACTGGAACAAACGAACGAGGGCGTCCTCTATATAATTCTCTTAATACTTGTTCTCCGCTATTTCCTGCACCGACAATAAAGGTTCTTTTTAGTCCGGTCGCTCCAATGCCGTTGTGAAAAACTTCGAGGAACATTCTTTTGGAAATTCTAAATCCACTAGCAAGTATAAATGTTAACATTAAATCGATAAGCAATACAGTTCTAGGAAATCCTGAAAACAGAGTTAAATCGATACCAAAAATAATAATGAATAATACAGAATTGCTTATTACTGAAGCCTTAGCGATACTTGCTAAATCTTGAAGTGAGACGTATCTCCACGATATATCATAAAGGTTATAAATCGAAAAAACGACAAATTTTACAACCATAAATATTAGAAGCATTAAAAGAAATGAATTAAAATCAAGATAATTAACTTCAAATTCAAAGCGTATATAAAAAGAAAGGAAGAGAGCCGCAGCAAATGTAACTGTATCAAAGAAAACGAATATGAATTTACGTCTTATATTTAAGCCGGTTAAAACTTCAGTTAAGTTTATTTTCATCCTAGAGATTTACCATACAAAATTGTTTACGCTAAATGTGAAGTGTGAAAATAAACGATTAGTGAATTAATTACAACACCAATATTTTTTGGACAATCGCGGTGAATAAGGGAATAAAAAATTATAAAGAAAATTCCCTCACATAACATTCCCTTCATTTGAGATGAGTGTATATGGAGTTTTCAGAACAATCAACAAATCAGAACAAAAAGTCTCATTTTTATAATATTCAATATCCATGATAAGCTTTTCTTCTACACTCAAAGATCCACGTCCATTAATTTGTGAAATTCCTGTTAAACCAGGTTTATAGTTCAAGACTTGTCTTTGAGATTCATTATAAGTTTCTACTATTGGTAAAACCTCGGGTCTTGGACCAACGAGACTCATTTCTCCTTTTAATATGTTTATAAACTGAGGAAACTCATCAAGACTCGTCATTCTTAAGATTTTCCCCACTTTTGTAACCCTACTATCATTTGATTGAGTTAAGAGTGGACCAACTTTTTCAGCATTTTTTACCATAGTACGCAATTTAAATATTTTGAAGGGTTTTCCACCCAGCCCTGCTCTATCTTGAAGAAATAAAGCGCTGCCACTCGTCTCAATTCTGATTGCAATGATTGCAATTAAAATTATGGGAGACATAAGAATTATTACAAATAATGATATTGTTATATCAGTAAGTCGTTTTATAAAACTCGAATTTTTACCCATTATAAATTATTTAGCATTTAGTTTAATGATATCTAAAACATTTTCAATAATATAATTGATTTGTAAATCTGTCATTCCAGGCCAAATAGGTAATGAGACTTGTTCCGCATAAATTTTTTCGGATACCGGAAAATCCGAATGACAAAGAGAAAAAGTATCACGATAAAATGGATGTCTATAGAGAGGAATAAAATGTACGCTACAAACTATTCCACGATTCTTCATTTCCTCAATGAACTGTCCGCGATTAATCTTTATTTTATTTAGATTTAATCTTAAGGGATACAAATGAATTGCTGATTCTCTATCCTCCTGTTTATGTGGTGTAATTAAATACTCATTGTCATTAAAAGCAGTATCATACAAATCGGAAATAGTTTTTCGCATTTCATATAGGAGGTCAACTTTTTTAAGTTGAGCTAATCCGAGAGCAGCTTGTAAGTCAGTAAAATTATATTTATAACCAGGTGCAATTACCTCATAATACCACGAACCCTGACTTGTATATCTATTCCAAGCGTCTCTATTCATTCCGTGCATTCTCATAATTGAAGCACGATTTGCAATCTCTTCATTAGAAGTACAAAGCATTCCACCTTCTCCTGTTGCAAGTGTTTTCGTTGCATAGAAGCTGAAACAAGTTATTTCACTAAGAGTGCCTATTTTTTTTTGTTTGTAAGTAGCAGGCAAGGAGTGAGCTGCATCTTCAATGATTTTAAGGTTATAATTATTAGCTATATCAGTAATCTCATCCATGTCGCACGGAAGTCCGGCATAATGAACAGGAATTATCGCTTTCGTTTTTTTTGTGATTGCCTTTTCAATCTCTACTGGGGAAATATTAAAGCTATCCTTTTGCACATCAACTATCACTGGTTTTGCCTTGAAATAGCAAATGATCTCTGCTGTTGCAGTAAATGTAATAGCAGGAACAATCACCTCATCACCTTCTTGAAGATTAATAGCTTCTAGTGCAAGATGAGCAGCTGCAGTCCATGAATTAGCTGAAACTGAATAATTCGAGCCAATGTAATCATTGAATTCAGCCTCAAATTTTTTTGTTTTAGGTCCAATTGTCCACCAACCAGATTTTACGGAATCAACAACTTCATTAATTTCATCATCAGTAATGTAAGGTTTATGAAATGGGATAATGTTAGGGATAGACATTTTCAATAGCTTTCACATATTTTTCAATAATAATATCATAAGTAAAATTTTTAATTACAAAATCTCTGCCTAGTTCACCAATTTCGAATAATTCATCAGATGACATAACAGAAAACTTTCTGACTGCACTTGCAATTGCTTCACTATTCTCAGGTTCAACTACAATTCCGCATCCCGAATCTCGTACATAGTTATTTGAAGAATTGATAGAATAGATAATCGGTTTTGCTGAAATCATATAATCAAACAACTTGTTAGGCGAGACACCATATTGGAATAAATTTTGATTTACGAGTCCAATGTAACAAACGTTAAAGCATTTAATTACACTCGCAATATACTTCTTTTCGATATGACCTAAAAAAATCACATTATTTAATCCCAACGCTAAATTTTGGAGGATGTCCATTTCTCCTCCTGTTCCGACCAATAAAAACACAATATTCGATTCAGATTTTAATAATTGTGCTGCTCGTATCAAGTGATCTATACTATTTGCTATACCAAGTGTTCCTGAATAGCCTACAATAAATTTATCTTTTGGAATTTTTCCTACTATTTGGTCCGGCAATTCGATTAAATCTTGACTATGTTCGTATATCGCATTAGGGATATGTAAAAATTTTTCTTCTTTTAAACCTTTTTTAACCATTATTTTTTTCGCATCAGGTAAAAGGGAGATAACTTTCTTAGCTTTACGATACGCAAAATTTTCTGATAATTTCATCAGCAAAACATATGGGTTATAATCAGATACTCCTCCCACTTCCGTCATAGATAATGACCATAAATCTCTAACTTCAAAAAATAACTGTGCATTTAGTTTTTGTGCCCATTTATGAGCGACAAAAACCGGAGTAGGTGAAGGAGATGAAACAACTATAACTTTAGGCTGTTCTATCGACTTATAATCAAAGTTTAATAATCTTAAAGGAAAAGTTATTAGAGATAAAGCTCTTTTCAAACTTTTTGATTTCTTGTAAACCTGAACTTTAGTCCAAATATAATTTATACCATCAATCTTTTCATGAGAAAAATTTTGCGAACAGTTTGGTGGATTAATTAACAGATGTGTATATGAAGCTGAAAAAACGTACACACTGTACCCTTTTTTAATTAAAGCAAGTGCGACATAGTAACTTCTAAACACCATCCCATGATAAGGGGTACCCCCATATTGGTTAATTATCCAAATCGCCCCTCTATTCATTTACAATTTCTTTTCTATAGTAAATTCCATTCAGATCTTCCAGTTCTTTTATGAACCCATATTTTTCATAAAAACGAATAGCCTGAATATTACTTTTTTTTACTGAAAGTCCATACGAATTAATTCCATCTAACGAAAGCTCATTTTCGAATCTTTTTAATAGCAGTTTACCAACACCACGCCCTTGCATATCTTTTCGGATAGCAATAGAGAAGAGACGTAACTTCTCACTTGAATTAACTTGAGTTTTACCAAAATTTTCTTTCACTAATTGAATAATTTTTTCGATGAAAAAAGAAGGGTTTTGTAGTAATGAATAAAACAATTTCCAATATTTTTTTGATTTAAATTTTTCAAGTGCTTCGTGTGAGTGATATCCACCTACAACAAATCCAGCGACACAATTTTTCTCATCCAATACACAGAACGAATATTTATTCAATTTAATCTGATAACTATAAAGTTCCATCAACATCTTGTTGTTGAGCTTTGAAGAAAAATGATCGTCATAATAACTTTGTTTATGAATCTCTGCAATTTGCTTCAGATGAGAATTGTCGATTTTAATCGCTTTCATTATAAATTCTCTTTTAAAATTGATGCGATTTTTTTACTTGCATCCCCATTCCCAAAATAATTAGACAGTTTTCTAACTTCCTTCGGAGAATTAAAAATTTCTAATGCACTTTGAACTATTGAGTCAGTATCTGTTTGAACTAACTTATTCCAGCCAATTTCTACTAATTTCGTCCATTCAGTCTCACCTCGAGGAATCAAACATCTAGTCCCCAAAAAATAACCTTCTTTTTGTACCCCACCTGAATCTGTGATGATTAATTTAGAGGATTTCTCCAGTGCAATCATTTCAAAATACGATAAAGGTGGAACTAGATTTAACTTTACATTTATATCATTTTCGATGTTAGTTAATTGTTTTAATTTTTGAAGAGTTCTCGGGTGAACAGGGAAAACAATTCTTACTCCTTCACGAGAAAGTTTTATTACAGAATTCCATATTTGAAAAAGATTCCCCAAATTATCTGTGTTCTCAGCTCTATGTATTGTAACTAAAATGAAATTTTCATCAGCTAATCCATTTTTACTTAGAATATCTTCAATATTGATTTTCCTTAAAGTTTCTTGCATCACATCCAACATTACATCCCCAACATGAAAAACATTTCTAGTTACTCCTTCCAATTTAAGATTCTTTATGGCATCACTAGTTGGAGCAAATAGAAAGTCACTTATAGTATCTGTTATAACTCTATTAATCTCTTCAGGCATTAATCGATTATAACTCCTCAGTCCTGCTTCGATGTGAACGAGTGGAATATGAAGTTTTGATGCCGTAAGTGCTCCCGCAAGAGTAGAATTAGTATCCCCATACACAATCACACAATCAGGTCTAATCGACAAAAGTATTTTTTCTAATTCAACAAGCATTCTACCGGTCTGTTCGCCGTGAAATCCAGAGTTAATATTAAGATTATATTCGGGGGTTTTTATATTTAACTGGTTAAAGAAGACTTCGGACATATTAGTATCGAAGTGTTGACCGGTATGAATCAGAATTTCAGAGATTCCTTGCAATTCCAACTCACGAGAAACAATCGGAGTCTTGATAAATTGTGGTCGAGCACCTATAATTGTAGCAACTTTCATAACTTTACACTGCCTATAAATTCTCGCGCCCACATTTCAGCAATTATTACTCTTGAAATATCGGAATAATGAATATTTTTTTTATTACTCAAAAAGTCTTCATAAAATGTTATGAATTTTTTCTCATTTATTAATCCTAAAGAGTCCAAAATACTTTTATTAAAAATCTCATAAACTCTTGATTTATACTCACATTTTAACCAACGCTCCTCAGGAATCACAAAGCCTCTCTTATCACTTCTCCATTTGATTTCAGATGGCAATTCATTTATAGTTTTTCTGAGAATATACTTAGTCCAACCATTTTTTATCAACAAATTAGTTTGCAAATTTAGGGAGAAATTTACTAAACGATGATCTAACATTGGTAATCTTGTTTCAAG
>JAHBUO010000023.1 GCA_019638025.1 Ignavibacteriaceae bacterium | reverse complement strand
TCGGATCTATAAATTTCAATGAACAAACTGAATTTTATTCAGTAAGTAATTTCCCGGATATCTTCACTCTGAAGGAAGTTACATTTTTTTTAACAGTTGAACCTGCGGCAGGGAGCCAAGCTCCTTCATCTGCAGCTGTTTTGGTAGGAATTTTCAAAAACTAATTTTAGGGTTTAGCTTTGCGTTTATCGAAGAGATAAATTGATAAGGCTAAACCCGATAATAATAATACCACCCAATATTCATCAAGCATTTCTGCAAATGTTCCGATAAAGTTATCAAAACGGAATCCACTATTGCTGTATGAAAAAATAATACTTAAAAGTAAACCGACGAGAACTCCAATTAATACTTTCTTATTTCGATTGTTCAAATAAACAATTAAAAGTCCAAAGCTGACAGAGAGAATAATCGCGGGGAAATAATAAGCCTCGAGGTTTTGTAATAAAAATTTTTCAGGGATAGATATAAATATTCCAAGAAAAAATAACTGAGTCCCGAAGAACAACCACAAATTTTTATCGGTTCCAAAGTTGATATATGTTAATCCTAAACCAACCAACAAAAACACAAAAGAAAAGAGAGCCGAATAGCTTATACTAATAAAACCGAAAACTTTTAATACCAATGGAAGAACTAAAAATAATAATGAATACAATATGAAACTTCTGGTTAAATTCATTTCAGTTATAAAATCCTTTGCCCCATACTTGACGCAACCAATTCAACAGTAAATTCTGCAGTTGAGTTTTTATTATCTAATATCGGATTTACTTCTGTTATTTCTAAAGAAGACATACATCCGCAATCTGCAATCGTTTCCATTAAGAGATGAGCTTCACGATAACTCAATCCTCCAGGAACAGGAGTCCCGACACCGGGAACCACAGTTGGTTCAACACTATCAACGTCAAAACTGACATGAATATGGTCAACATCTGATTTGAATTGTTTTAACACCCTTGATATTATTCGATGAATCCCAATTTTATCAACATCTGTCATTGTATATACTTGAACATTTAAGTCTTTAATATTATTTCGCTCGAACAAATCGATACTTCTTGCTCCGATAATCACAACATTTTTGGGGTCCACTTTTGGTGAGAAACTAAACAAATTTGTTAAACGCTCATCGCCAAGTCCGAGAGCAATAGCAAGGGGCATTCCGTGAATATTTCCTGAAGGAGTTGTCTCAGGTGTATTCATATCAGCATGAGCATCAATCCAGATGACACCAAGCCTTTTATTATTTTGTTTGCAGTGATTTGCAATTCCCGCAATTGTACCTATTGCCATTGAGTGATCGCCGCCTAAAATAAGGGGAAAATTATTATTGTCTAATATTTTATTTACTCGTTTAGCAAGAATTTCGTTTGTCTTCAGTATTTCTTTTAGGTACTTGAGTTTAGTATTTCCGACTTTTTGCTTTTCGATGATTTGAATTGAAATATCTCCTTGATCAACTACTTTATAGCCAAGAGCTTCAAGCTTTTCTGAAAGATGAGCAATTCTTAAAGCGGAGGGACCCATATCAACTCCACGCCTTCCCGAACCTAAATCCATTGGGAATCCAATTATCTCAACAGTTTTTGATAAAACCGATTTCATTAATCCTCTTTTAAATGAGTTAACTTTTGCAAAGTGTACAAGTTAAAAATAATCGTAATAATATACCATGAACTTTTCGCTTCTGTTTTGTAACTTTGATATAAGTAAAATTTTTCATATTAAACTAGTTTGAGTTATACATGCAAGAGCCTATCCTTCGTGTCGGTATTTTATCGGCTCCCAAAATTAGATTTGAGTTAAACGGTGACTTCATCCTTAGCGGACAAACTGATTTGTTTAGTGGTGTATTTAATGCCGAATTAAAAGAAAACAAGATTATTATTTCAGGTAATGGTAAAAAATTAGCATTTATTGATGAAGTTATTATTCAGCCAAACGAACCGGAGACAGAGTTCTTTACACTTAAAGATGTAATGATTGGTGTGAAGTTTCATTGGGAAAGGTACGAGAAGCAGAGTTTTAAAGGTTCACTCAAGTTGGTAATTGACGGTTCAAAAATTACTGCAATCAATTTAGTAAAAGCCGAAGAATATCTGATGAGCGTAATCTCTTCAGAGATGAGTTCTAAGTCCACTTTAGATTTATTAAAAGCTCATGCTGTAATCTCAAGAAGTTGGACGTTCGCACAAATAGAAAAAGCAAAAATTTTACAATCATCAAATAAGGAAATACATCCACAAATAAATACTGAGGATGAAATATTGAGATGGTATGACAGAGAAGACCACAATTTATTTGATGTTTGCGCCGATGACCATTGCCAACGTTATCAGGGAATAACTAAGATTTTTACTGAAATATCTAAACAAGCTGTTCAAGAGACTCATGGATTAGTTTTAATGTTCGATGATAATATCTGTGACACTCGCTTTTCGAAATCGTGCGGCGGTATTTCAGAGTATTTCGAAAACTTGTGGGAACCGATTCATTATCCATACTTAATCCCTGTCATCGATTATAAATATGAACCTGATGGTTATAATTTTGATTTCAGTAAAGAGAAAAATGCGGAGAAATGGATTAAGGGAAATCCGCCTTCATTCTGTAATACAACCGATAAAATAATTTTATCCCAAATTCTTTTAGATTATGATCAAGAAACAACTGACTTTTACCGATGGAAAGTAACTTATTCCCAAAAAGAAATCTCTGAACTTCTTAATTCCAAATTAGGAGTAGATTTGGGTGAAATCCTCGATTTTATTCCGATTGAGCGAGGTGCATCAGCTCGATTGATTAAACTTAAAATTGTAGGAACGAAGAAATCAATAACAATTGGAAAAGAACTTGAAATCAGAAGAGCTTTATCTAAAACTCATCTCTACAGCTCAGCAATAATATTTGAAAAACAGACGGATTCTCAAAGCGAAACTCCAACGGGATTCATTTTACACGGTGCAGGTTGGGGACATGGTGCAGGACTTTGTCAAATCGGTGCGGCAGTTATGGCTGCAATGGGATACCGTTTTGATGAAATTCTTCTTCACTACTACAAAAATGCCGTAATGAAAAAAATATATTAATAATTTTTTATGAAAATCCTTTTTTCATGTTTGTCTAGAAGTTGGGGTGGAATGGAGATGTACACTCTCACTCAGCTTCTTGAGCTGAAGAAAAATAATATTGAAGTCGATTTACTTTGCTTCCCTTTATCAAAGCTTCATAACGAGGCAAAACAACTCTCAATCAATACTTATTGCATTAAAGCAAAAAGTTATTTTCATCCAATTAAGATTTTTAAAGTTAAAAAGTTAATCGAAGAAAATAAATATAATGCAATCCATACTCATGCATCAAAAGATTTATGGATTCTTACACCCGCATTAAACTTGGTCAAAAGGGAAATTCCCCTTTTTTTAACAAAACATGTCGGTTCTTTTATTGTGAAGAAAGATTTCTTACATAGCTATGTTTATTCCAGAATTACAAAAACATTTGCAATCAGCAAAGTAATTAAGCAAAATTTAATCGATACTTGTCCCATTGATGTAAGTAAGATTGATATTTTATATGATGGTATTGACACACAAAAATTCAAGTCAAACGCGGAGTCAACTAAAAGAATTCGCAAAGAATTTGAAATTGGAACAGATGAAATCGTCATTGGAATTACCGGACGATTCAGTCCCGGCAAAGGTCATCTTGATTTTATTTCAGCTGTAGAAATTTTAAACAAAAAGTATAGTAACCTAAAATTTCTAATTGTAGGTGAAGCCACTATTAGCGAAGATGATTATGCCAATCGGGTAATTAGTCTCGGTAAAAACTTTAATAATATTATTTTTACCGGATATAGAAAAGACATACCGGATATTTTATCAGCGATGAATATTTTTGTTTTTCCTTCACATGCAGAAGCTTTCGGGATGGCTTTAGTTGAAGCAATGGCGGTTGAACTCCCTGCAGTAGCAACTAAATCTGACGGAGTGCTTGATATTATTGACGACAATGTGAATGGATTATTTTTTGAGAATAAGAATGTAACAGATTTAGCAGAAAAAATTTCAATGTTAATCGATGATGAATCGTTGAGAGTGAGACTTGGCAAATCAGCCAGAGAAAAAGTAATAAATAATTTCGAAATGAATTCGATTACAAAACAACTGATTAGACATTATCATGATTTTCTTTCGAAGGAATTTTAAATGAAAGAGTTTAAGTCTTTTACAAAACTTTTAGCCGAATCGAGTGAAAAAATAATTCGAGAGTATTTTAGAAAAGCGATAAGTATTGATACCAAAGCAGATGATTCCCCTGTCACCATCGCCGATAAAAAGGGAGAAGAAGTAATTCGCGAATTAATTTCAAAAGAATTTCCTGAACACGGAATTATCGGTGAAGAATTTGGGATTCTCAATCCCGATGCAGACTATCAATGGATAATTGACCCAATTGACGGGACTAAAAGTTTTATTTCAGGGGCTGTAACTTTCGGAACTTTAATTGCTCTTACATATAAATCCAAACCGATTCTTGGCGCATTCAATCAACCTATATTGAGAGAGTTTCTTATAGGCGATAACATAGAAACTCTATTAAACGGAGAAAAAGTAAGTGTTAGGCACACTACATCTATAGAAGAATCAACCCTACTAACAACCGACCATTTTAACATTGCAAAATATCAAGATATAAATAAGTTCAACTCACTCTTACGCCGAGTAAAGCTTTACAGAAATTGGGGAGATTGTTACGGATACTATCTTCTGGCCACAGGATATGCTGACATTATGATTGACCCAATAATGAGCTTGTGGGATACAATGGCTCTAATCCCTATTATCAACGGTGCCGGGGGTATCATTACTGATTATAAAGGGAATCCGGCAGAAAGCGGCGACTCAATTATAGCTGCAATTCCTGAATTGCATGCTTATGTAATAGAGATGTTAAATAACTAAAATACTCACTTCAGTATCAAGATTAGAATTATTGTTATTATCGAAGAAATTAACCCATAGAGTTTTCCGTTTTTTACATTGAAGATTAACACACTCCCCAAAGTCCACACAACGAAATAGCTAATCACATCAATAGTAAACATATCTTGAGGACGACCTAATTCACTTCCAACAAGATTTAACTCAAACGTTTTATAGACAGGCGAAACAAAAAAGAGCAATAAGGCAAACGGAATAATTGTGAATAAAGCTAATTTCTTGGTATGTGGTTTTGGGTTAAAATATTCTAATCCCGTTCTTGATGAGAGCAATAATCCAACAAAGAAGACAATAAAATTGAGTACCTTCATTGCTGTCGGCACTTTTCCATAAAATAATATTTCAGTCCCCTCATTAGTAGGGATAATGTAAGTTTCATTCTTATAAATTAGCTCAACTCTGAAGTGACATTTTTCCAAAACTCCCGGGAACGGAATCGCTCCAATAAAATATGTCCCATCATTCTTTAAATAAGAAGTATCAACATAAGTGAAGTTTTGATCTTTTGTGTAAAGTATTACACCACTAATCGAATCTTGATCAGTTTTGATTATTATCTGATAATCACTACTGTCTCTCTGAACACGTTCAAAGTAGTAAGATACCTTTTTCCCATTAATACCGATGGAGCCGCTAATCGGAAACTCGGAATCTGTAACATTTTCGGCATAACCTACTAAGAGTGTTATAAAAAATGCCGAGAGCCAGAGTATAATTGATTTATTCATTTAAATTCTAAATTGTTGATGAATGAAAAATACAAATTTTAAGTCAATCGTTTTTAATTTTCCAAATAATAGAATAAATTAAACGGTCAACAAATTAAAAGCTATAATAATTAATTAATATTTTTATGAACGACCCGTTAAAGAAAACGAGATACTCAAGAAATAAAATTTCTGCAAGACCCGGTAGAGATAAAATAATCGGTGATGTTGTTTATCATCGAGGACACTCATATCCTCACTTAAGTTATAAACGTGACATTATTGTACTTCTTCCCCCTTCTTATAAAACTGATCGGTCAAAACATTTTCCGGTTTTGTATATGCACGATGGGCAAAATATTATGGATCCGAATACAGCTTATGTCGGTGTTGATTGGAGAGTTGATGAGACGGTTAATAAATTAATTAAAGCAAATCTACTTAATGAAATAATAGTTGTAGGTATTTATAACTCACCCGACAGACTTGAAGAATATAGCGATACAATAAAGGGAAATCATTACTTAAAATATATTTCAACCGAACTTAAACAATTTATAGACTCCAATTATAGAACTCTTCCCGACCGCGAGAATACTGCAATTATGGGCTCATCTCTTGGTGGGTTAATCTCATTAATGATGATTTGGAATTACCCAAGTATTTTTTCCAAAGCGGCTTGTTTATCAAGTGCCTTCTATTTCGATAATAACAAAATTTTCAAAATGATTGAAAAATATGAGGGACTCAAAAAACACGTAAAAATCTATATCGATAGCGGAGATGACGGCAAACGTGATGCACAGAGAATGTTCTCTATCCTAACTTCCAAAGGCTATATCATAGGAGAAGATATTGACTATTTTTACGACCCGGGCGCAATTCATACTGAAAAAGCTTGGGCTGATAGACTTGAAAGACCTTTATTGTTTATGTTTGGAAGACATCAACAATAAATCTTTATTGAATTAATAAAACTTTTCTTACTATTTTTGGACAACACAATTAGGATTTAGTTTGTTAAGATTTTTCGAAAAGCTTGGCTCAATTACAATAAACCTTTTTAGAGAAATAGGTCAAGTTTCAACTCTACTTTACGGAATTATTAAGAATCTTCCCAAGATTCCGAAAAATCACAAGTTAGTCTTATATCAGATGGAGCATATCGGGGTTAATTCACTTCCTTTAGTTTTGATTATTGCTGTTTTTACAGGTGCTGTAGCTGCATGGCAAGCGGCTTATCAACTTAAAGGAATTGCACCTCTTTCCTTTTTAGGAGCTTCAACAAGCAGAGCGATAATAACTGAACTTGGTCCTGTTCTAACGGGGATAGTAATTGCAGGAAGAGTTGGGGCATCTATTGCCGCTGAACTCGGAACAATGAAAGTCACAGAGCAAATTGATGCATTAGAGAGTATGGCTATAAGTCCGGTTCGATATTTAGCTATGCCCAGATTTGTTGCAGCTGTAATTATGATGCCTTTGATTGTAATTTTTGCCAATCTGATTGCAGTGATTGGTGCTTATGTTGTAAGCGATTATTTTCTAGGGGTATCAGAAGCGGTTTTTTTTCAATCAGTAAAAAGATATTTTATCTTTTATGATTTTCTTGCCGGTATAATTAAAACGATATTCTTTGGTGCAGTAACATCGCTATTGGGATGTCACATCGGTTTAAGAACTGAAGGTGGCGCTGAGGGAGTTGGATTAGCCACAATTCGTTCCTTTGTTCTTTCAGCAGCGATGATATTAATTCTTGATTATGTCCTATGGATGTTTTTATTCTAAAAAGACTAATAGAATTTCACACGTTGGACGATATTGAAAATTAAGTATTTTTCTTTAGTTAATTTATTCTTTGAACTTATTTAAAAACAAATCAGCGAGGATACGATGAAAAAATTGGCACTCTTATTTTCTTTACTAATAATCTTCTCAATTACTGTGGAAGCTCAGTTCGTAAAAAACTGGGAAGTTTCTGCAACAAAACACTGGTTAGATGCAACCTCTAACAGCAATAACAGTGTTGCGTATAATCCTGTCACAACAAATCTTCTTGCTTCTGTTAGAGGTATTAAAGTTTATGTTTTAAATTCTCAGACAGGTGCATTAGTTGACAGTATGTCAGAAGGAACAATTACTGAAAGCTTCAGATACAGCAAATTGAGAGTTACTTCTGATGGAGTTGTTTATTCTTGTAATCTAGCAACCGGAGCAGGCTTGTGGTATATTTTCAGATGGGCAAATCAAGCAGATCCTAATCCAACAAAATTGTCTTTTGTTGTTTCAGCTCGAACAGGAGATGCTTTCGAAGTAGTCGGAACCGGTGCAAACACAAAAATTTATGCCAGCGGAAGTGGAAGCACAAAAGTTTATGTCTTCACTACAACTGATGGTTCTAACTTTACGATGAGTGATTCAATTACAGTTGTTGCCGGACTTGCCCGAGGTGGTATCGGAACAGAAACCGGAAAAGATTTTATTTGGGTTAACGGTGCCGGAACAGCATTAACAAAAGTTGGGTTAAATGGAACAGTTTTAGCCACACCACTTTCTACTTCTTTTGCTTTTGGATATCCTAATGATTCAGTTCATACAGCTTATCATACATCAACATATTTTGAACATAACGGTGGAAAATTTGTTGCTATTACCGGAAGAAATTCGGCTTCATACGGTAAAGTTTTTGCTCTTTATGATGTAACCAATTCAGAAACAACCCCAACCCTATACGGTTTTGATACTTTAGGAAATGTTAGCAATACAAACGGAAATGCCACAGGAGATATCTCTGTGAAGAAAAACGGTGATGGCTCTGTTACACTGTTCCATGTTGTAACAAACAATGGAATTGCATCGTGGACAACAACTCTTGCTCCATTGCCTGTTGAACTCTCATCTTTTAATGCTTCAGTTTCAGGAACAAACGTTACGCTAAATTGGAAAACAGCTACTGAGAAGAATGCGAATCAATTTGTTGTTGAAAAAAATACTAATTCAATTTGGACTGAAATCGGTTATGTGAAAGCAGTGGGGACTAGTACCACCGAGCAATCTTATTCTTTTACAGATAAGAATTTTGTTGAAGGAAATATTTCTTACAGATTAAAGATTGTCGACTTTGATGGTTCATATGAGTACAGCAATGTAATTGAAGTTGATGTTGAAAGAGTAATCGATTATTCTCTTGCTCAAAATTATCCAAACCCATTTAACCCTACTACTACCATTGATTTTCAAATTCCATCAAATGGATTTGTATCGTTAAAGGTCTATGATTTACTCGGCAAAGAAGTTGCGACTTTAATCAACGAAGTAAAAACATCAGGTAAACATTCGGTTGAGTTTAATGCATCTGAACTTGCAAGTGGAATATATCTTTATGAACTTCGCTCAGGTTCATTCTTATCAACAAAAAAACTTGTATTAATGAAGTAATTCTTGTGAAGCTGTCTCGAGTAATCGGGACAGCTTTTTCATTTTGCTATAAAAGAATCAGGCATCTTTACTGCAACAACTTTCCCTACTGCAGTAATCACATCATTCGCAAAGACTTCTATATGAGTAATTACCTTCTTATTTGTTATCTCAAGAATTTTTCCAACTAAAATTAATTCTATTCCGATAGGAGTTGGTTTTACATAATCAACATTTAATGAAGCTGTAACAAATCGTAATGCAGGCTCACTCCCTGGTTCGCGATGCTCGTTTTTATAAGCAGCCAGTGCCGCACTTCCTGTGCCGTGGCAATCGATTAAAGATGCTATAAGTCCTCCATAAACAAAACCGGGAATAGCAGTTTGGAATTCTTTCGGTGTATATTTTGCTTTTGTAAACTCTCCCTCCCAATAACTTTTCAACTGATGTCCATTAGGATTGTTCCGTCCACATCCAAAACAGTGACTTAATTCTTCCGGATAAAAATCTTGAATACCTAACTTCATTTAATCCTCATATCTTGATTTATTAATCTGCTAAAATAAAATATTTATGGTGTTTATGTAAATTCCATTTACTACCTTTAAACAATTAATTCACAAAAAGAAAATGGATTACTAAAATGAGACATCACTTTAAAGTACTGACACTAAGTATGTTTGTAATTGTGAGTTTAATATTTCCCTTACAAAACCTCGAACCGATTAAAAAGGAATTAATTTTCGAGAGAGTTAAAAAGAAAGCAAAAGGTCCCGATCAGCGTCCATCGGAATGGGCATTCATTCAACGAACATATCCCTATTTTCAATATGATCAAGCTGCATACCGAGAAGCTTTAATTCAAAAAGAAGTTATGTTAAGAGCGCAACAGAAAAATCCATTGCTAAAGAAAAATAACAGTCTTGAGTGGCAATTTGCAGGTCCGGTAAATATTGGTGGAAGAGTTGTTGATATTGAG
The DNA here is from genome assembly GCA_019638025.1 of Ignavibacteriaceae bacterium. GTDB lineage: Bacteria > Bacteroidota > Ignavibacteria > Ignavibacteriales > Ignavibacteriaceae > JAGUXE01. Next base: position 22,836 of record JAHBUO010000023.1, on the reverse strand, counting down.
TTTAATCCAATTAACCCCAACATTGTTTATGCGGGAACAGCTACCGGCGGAGTTTTCAAATCGACAGACACAGGACAAACTTGGTTTTCGATTTTCGATTCTTCTCCAAATATTAATATAGGAGATATAGGAATTGACCCTACTAACCCAAACGTCATTTTTGTAGGGACAGGAGAGGCAAACGGCGGACATAATAATTTCCCAGGAGAGGGGATTTTCAAATCAACCGATGCAGGTGAAACATGGACTTTTAATGGTTTGGGAAATACAGCATCTATCGGTAGGATAATTATCGATCATGCAAATTCGCAAAATATTTACGTAGCTGCTGTTGGTTCTTACTTTAGTCCTAATCCCGAAAGAGGGATTTATAAAAGCACTGATGGAGGTGAGTCATGGTTTAAATCTCTATTCATCTCTGATTCAACCGGTGGAATAGATTTATTAATGGACCCAACAAACTCAAATTTTCTGTTAGCAGCAATGTGGGAGCGGGTACGTCGACCAAATTCTTCAAGACTATATGGTGAGTCGAGCGGAATTTACCGTTCATCTGATGGTGGAACAACTTGGGACAAGTTAACTTCAAGCAATGGATTACCAAGCGGTACTAACATCGGTAGAATAGGCATTACAATGAGTCAATCGAATCCGAATGTAATCTATGCATTGTATAATAACGGAAGCACTTATACCGGCTTTTATAAATCCACTGATAAAGGAACTAGTTGGAGCAATGCTGATCCCACTCAAGGAATTTCTGACGGGACTTCAAATTTTAGCTGGTTCTTTGGACAAACAAGAGTACACCCAACTAATCCAGATATTGTTTATGTTTTAGATGTTGCATTTATGCGCTCTACAAATAGCGGAACAAGCTGGCCTATTAATTATGGTTATTCCGGACCGAACCAACTGCATGTTGACCATCATGCACTTGCGTTTCATCCACAAAATCCAAACTACTTATTGAGTGGGAATGATGGCGGAATAAATATTTCTACTGATGGTGGAGTGACTTGGTCTGATGCAGTTCAACTTCCTGCAACTCAATTTTATGAAATCGGACTTGACTATCTTAATCCCCATCGGTTATATGGCGGGACGCAAGATAACAACACAATAAGAACTAATACAGGCAATCTGAACGATTGGGATAGAATATTAGGTGGTGACGGTTTTTATGTAAATGTAGATTTTACAAATCCAAATATTATCTATGCCGAATCTCAATTTGGTAACTTGGCAAAATCCACAAACGGAGGATTAACTTTTTCCACGGCAATGCAAGGCATCAATTCTTCAGAATTAACAAATTGGTCGACTCCGGTTGTTATGGATCCAAACAATAATAATATCCTCTATTACGGAACAAATAGAATTTATCGCACAACTAACGGCGCTACAAGTTGGAACGTAATCAGTCCTAATATTACAAATAGAGATGATAATGCGGTTGGAGTACGTTTAGGAACTGTAACCACAATAGCCGTGGCTCCTTCGAACTCGCATATTATATATGCGGGAACTGACGATGCTAATATTTGGGTTTCTACCGATAATGGCTCGAACTGGACAAAAATCTCAAATCTCTCTCTCCCTCAAAGATGGGTTACAAGAGTTGTTGTTGATCCAAATTCGGCAAACATTCTTTATGTCACATACTCCGGATTGAAGTGGAAAGAGCCTCAACCTCATGTTTACAAAACAACTGACTTCGGTACTACATGGACAAACATAAGTAGTAATCTACCCGATGCCCCCGTAAATGCATTTGCTGTTGATTATAATAAACCGGATTATCTTTACCTTGGAAATGATATTGGAGTCTTTTACTCTTCAAATGGTGGCAGCAGTTGGAATGTTCTGGCGACCGGTCTCCCATCGGTTGTTGTGAATGACATGAAAATTCATCCGGTTACGAATGACTTAGTTCTCGGAACTCACGGACGCTCAATGTACAAGTTAAATTTAGATAGTATTACAACATCAGTTCCGAACTCTGAAATTAATATCCCAAATAAATTTTCACTCAGTCAAAATTATCCGAATCCATTTAATCCGAATACAAAAATTAATTTTTTAATTCCGTATACTAGTGAAGTTAAAGTAAATGTATTTGATGTTAACGGAAGGTTAATCAAAACTTTAATTGAAAAAGTACTTCCTAAAGGAGAACATACGGTAGAATTTTCGGGAAGTAAATTAGCGTCAGGAATATATTTCTATAAGATTGAAGCAAAATCAGCATACGGAAAACTATCAGCATCAAAAAAGATGATTTTGCTGAAGTAACTTTTTATTGAATACTCTTTGTTACTTCAATCCCTAATTGTTCCATTCGATAACGAAGTTTCGAACGTGAAAGCCCTAATACTTTAGCGGCTTTCACTTGATTTCCATTTGTAATTTTTAGTGTTTTTTGAATCAACGCTTTAAGAACAACTTCAATTGCAATCCCTTTGGATGGAATTTTCAATACGAATTGTTCGCCATCATCTTTTGTTAAAACTGAGTTTTGATTTTTTAAAAAGTGGAGATGTCTTTCTTTAAGCTCATCCTCTTCGAGAAGCAAAGATGCTCTTTCAACTGCATTTCTAAGTTCTCTCACATTTCCTTTCCAAGGATAAGTTTTTAGCAATTCCAGAGCATTATCTTCAATCCCGCGAATTGGTTTCCCAAATTTTAAGGCGAATTCTTTTAAGAATGAATATGCCAATAATGGAATATCTTCTTTTCTTTCACGCAAAGGGGGGACAATTACATTTGCAACATTTAAACGATAAAATAAATCTTCTCTGAATCTACCATTTTTAACTTCTTCTTCAAGACTACGGTTAGTAGCGGCTAAAATACGAACATCAATTGCTATTTCCTTTTCTCCGCCAAGCCGAAAGAATTTTTTTTCTTGTAATACACGTAATAGCTTCGCTTGTAAATCAAGAGAAAGTTCTCCTATTTCATCAAGCAGTATTGTCCCTTTTGAAGCTAACTCAAACTTACCAAGTTTGGTTTTTTGTAACGCACCGGTAAAGGCTCCTTTTTCATGACCAAAGAATTCACTCTCAGCGAGTTCTTTCGGAATAGCCGAGCAATTTATTTGAATAAACGGAGCGTCTTTTCTTGGACTATTTTGATGAATAAATTTTGCTATCATCTCTTTTCCGGTACCACTTTCACCTTCAATAAGGATAGTTGTATCGGAACTTTTAGCTAGCTTTTCGACAGATGTAAGAAGTCTATTAACTTTTTGACTGGTTCCAAAGAAGTCTCTTGTCAACAAATCTTCTTTTAATCTCAATTGTAGTTTATCTACTTCGTTTTTTAGATATACAACATTCAATGCCTTGTCAATTGCAATTTTTAGCTGTTCAATGTCAATCGGTTTAAGAAGAAAATCAAATGCACCCGTCTTCATTGCATTCACAGCTATTTTTACATCTGAATATCCCGTAATCATTATTATCGGAATATTAAAATGTTGTTTCTGAAATTCTTTTAATAGTTCAAGTCCGTTGTGAGTAGTGAGGTAAATATCAAGCAGAATTAAATCCGGTTCATAATCTGAGATTTTTTCAGAAGCTTCATCACCATTCATGCAAAATTCAGCTTGATAGCCGAGTTTAACCAAAACTCGTTTTAGAGAAATACATACTAATTCATCGTCATCAATAATTAAAATTTTGTTGTTCATACTATTGCAATCTTATGATCTAAATTTAATTGTGAATTTTGTCCCTTTACCGAACTCGCTCTCAAAGCTGAGGGTTGATTTATACTCATCAAGTAACATTTTACAAACACTTAGTCCAAAGCCGGTTCCTTTTTCTTTATTTGTATAAAAATCGTCGAAAATCTTTTCTCTATTGCAATCTTCAATACCGGAGCCATTATCTTCTATTTCCCAATAGAAATTCTCTCCCTCTTTTCCAGATTTACTAAAAGTTTTGACAATTATTTTTCCGTTGGATTCGATAGCTTCAATTGCATTTGATAAAAGATTTATAAATACTTGAAGCATTTTTATCGGATGGAATTTTACTTTGGAATGATTTTCGAGATAAATTTTTTCAATAGAAATATTTGCTTTACGCAAAGCCGGCAACATTATATCGATTGCTCTATCCGATACTTCGTTAACTGAAATAAAGTCCTCAATTGTATTAGTTTTGCGCGAAAAATCAAGAAAAGTTTCTATTAAATTTTGAATTCGTTCAGAGGATTCTAGGCATGCATCGACACAATCATTGAGTTCGGGATTGAGTTCTTCCCGATTCATTTTTAAGTAGTCGAGATTTAAGTTTATCACAGAGAGAGGATTACGAATTTCGTGTATTAAGCCGGCTGATAACCGACCTAATATGCGCAATTTGTTTTCCTGAATTTTTTCTTCGTTAACCATACCGAAATAAAAAACCCCCTAGATTTTTTTATTTCAATATAATGTTTTTAGAATAAAAACAACAATAATTAAAAACTTTTAGGGGGCTTAATTTATTCGATTTCTTTTAAGATTGCGCCGGCTACCTGATTTATAACTTCATCTGAATTATAAAACTTATTAGCAATGCGTTCCTTTATGAGATTTTCGTTTTTTATTTCAATTTTTTCTGTTTGCATTTGTTTAGCCATTTCAGAAATTTCTACTTTGTCTAACTTTGAACTGTTTTCGGCGCTTTTCACCTTCGGATTTGCATTTTCCTTGGGCACAAAGAAATTTGAACCAACACCTTTTATTTCCATAAAATCACCTCTGAATATTGAGCTATTATTTTTCTAGTCTGATTAGAGCTCGTTTTATAACTTCTACATGTTTCTGTAGTTTGTAACAGCATTATCGGATATTTTTTGAAATAGTTTAGCGATAATTTAAATATTTTTTCAAAATTCTATCTGCCGTATACTGAAAGTTTTTTCTTATTCATTGAAGAAGCTATTTCTTTTTTCAAGAACTCATCTTCCTGTGAAAATTTTTGAACTACAATTCTATACTTCTCTTCGATGTCTTTAGCTTTTAAAAATGCTTCAGCTTCGAATTGCATCAACTCATCTAAACCGAACATATCAATTAAATCAGACTTGGTATTATTAACTTGTTCCATCTCTCCAAGAATTTGGGGGAACAACTCCTCAAAATTATCAAAGTTTAAAAGTTCTAACAAATTGGAAACATTATCCAACATCAACATTAATACTTGATGTTTATTCTCAACCGTTTCCATTATCTATAAAACCCATTGCTCATAATAAAGGTTGATTGACTGGCTAAGAGTGCGTTCATGCGAGACATTGACTTCATATTTCTCAATCTCAAGTCAGATGTACTCTTGTTAATTCTCTCTTCAGAAGCTTTTATTCGGTCATCAAGATATGTAATAGATCTGTCAAAGCTCTGTTTTGATTTGTGCAGATAGCCTTCAGCATTAATATAAAGTTCAACCCTTGAATAAATATTTTTCGCGACACCATTTTCGGAATTGAAAATAGCTTCGACTTGTTCCGGATATTCCTTAATCGCTTTTTCTAGCTTTGATGCATCTGAAAGCGTTAGTCCATCTGTTACGCTGAACGTTATTCCTATCTTTGATAAAGAATTGAGTTCATTTGGATTTAACCCCGGAATAGCTCCAACTGATGCGGAAGTAAAAAGTCTTAACAATGTATCTGCAGCAGTATCTCCTACTAAAACACCTCTCCCCTCATCCTTTGTAGATTTCGTCTTTTCTCGTAGGAACACATAAATATCATTTAATTTCTTAATGTAATCTTGAATTTTTTCAGTTACAGCTGTTGAATCACTTGCTACACTTAAATTGAGAGTAGTATCGGTATCTTTCATAAGTGATTTCAGTGTTACTGTTGAACCGGGAATTAAGTCAGAAATCGAATTTGAATTTCTTTCAACATTAATTCCATTGAATTCTATTTTTGCATTTAATAAATCCGTTGTGTAAATAAAGCCAGGAGTGTCTGCACCATTTGTGTCTTGAACAAAAGCATCTCTCGAAGTTCCGAAATTTAACCCAAGGCTAGATAGTGCTTGACCACCATTAACATCTTGAATCGATAATATTTTAAATCCTTCTCCCGTTTTTTTTGTAGCGATTGATAATTGAGAAAGAGAATCCGAAGGAGTAAAAATAGAAGCATTTAATAAACCGGAACCACCAATAATTTTGTCTGCTGATATTCCTAGTTCTGAAACAAGTCCGCTTGTATCACCGTTTATACTTAGATATTTTGTCGAGTCAGTAACTGTAATCTTCAGTTGAAAATTACCGCCACCGGAATCAACTTTCTCAGCAGTAACACCTGCCACTTTATTCACTTGACTTACAATGCTGTCCATCACATCGCTATAATTTCCTGCATCATATGTTATCTCAGTCTCCTTACCACTCAAATTGAGTTTGAAACTGCCGGCACTCGCAGTGGTACCGGTAACTGAATTCGAAGTTACAATTGCTTTACTTGAGTTAATTGTACTTTGAATTTTTTCAATAACTTTTTTATTTGAAATTTTACCATCGGTAAAGTCTGAAGCTTCAAATGTAACATCTATCTTGCTTGTGAGCGTTCCACCGGTACCGTCACCTGAAGTAATAACCATACTATGAGTTCCGGGAGCAAGAATAGTAGTTGAATCTGCAGTAGAAGTTTGATCGGCTGAAATAACAGTATCGCTTTTTGCAAGTTGATTGATTCTGAGAGAATGAGAACCTAATTGAGCCGCACTTGTTGATGAGATGTCAGCAAAAGTAGTATTTGATGTAGTTGCTTTTTTAACTAAAAATGCCGAGGAGTTCCCGGTTTGTTGTAAGGCATAAGATATGGCTTTAAGCGCACCTAACTTATCTGCAATAGACGTGTAAGCAGTCTGGAGATTTGTCCATTTTTCTTTTTTCTTAGTTAAAGGGTCTATCTTTTTTTTGGTTTCATTCGTCTGCCAATCGGTGACGAATTTATTAATCCCTTCGATTGATAACATATTATAAGACATATTGTCCTACCTATTCTTGAGAGCTGTTTCCCAAGTCTCTTTCAGTTCTGTTAAAGTTTTAAGAACAATATCATAATTCTTTTGTCTCATTTGCTCTTGAAGATAGCGGTAAATTCTAAAAAAGCCTATACTTACCTCTTTAGCTTCCGGGTGATCAAAATTAAGAGCATCAATTAATACTTGAATAGCCTCGTTAGTCTTAATCATATTTTTCTTCTGACATTGTAAAATCGCAAAAGAAAAAACCTTCATTATCAATTCTTCCGGCGAAGCTGACATGATGTCATTAATTAGATACTGATTTGCTCTTTGACTACTATTTAAATTATGATTATTCATTGTGTACATTTTTTTAATCCTCACTTAAAAAAAAAGCCCCCCTACAAGTAGGAGGGCTAAAGCAGTTTCAATTAACGGAAAAGTTGTAATAACTGTTGAGGAGCTGCATTCATTTGTCCCATCATTGAGGTAGCCAACTGAGTACCGATTTGACCCTTAGAAGCTTCCATTTGCTCGCCGAGAGCATCCGCATCGAAGATAGTAGCAATTGATGCATCATTGTTAGCGATAGCTGCAGTAATAAATTCTTCCCTCGAATCAAGAACTTGGCTTTGGTTACCAATATAGGTAATAGCGGTTCTGATATTGCTTTGGAAAGTAGATATTGACTGAGTTAAAGAACCAGCATCACCAGCTCTTAATGCAGTTAAAGCAGTACTGTTGTCACCTGATTTAGCACCAATATTAATGGTTACATTTGTAGCACCGGCAGCAAAAGTATTACCGGCACTTGCTAATAAGTCAGTACCATTAATTTTGGTATTGGTGAGGATTGTGTTGATTTCGTCAGCAAGTGTTTTGATATCATTTTGAAGAGAAGTAGCATCTTTTAATGGATCAGATGCATCTTCTTGTTTTGATTGAATTTGATTCAATTTGTCATACACTTGTTGAAGAGCAGTTTCAGCAGTATTCAAGAAGTTCTTTGCAGAACTGATGTTTGAAAGCTGAGATTTCATTTTAAGAGTAGCAGCTTCAAGTTGTTTACCAACGTTCCAACCTGATGTGTCATCAGAAGCTGAATTAACTTTTTTAGCCGTAGCTAATTTTAATTGAGCTTTTTGAGTTGTTGATTGAGTTTTTGCTAAAGCATTATAAACTGCTTGAGCGCCTTGGTTTGAGTTAATTGAGAATGCCATGATATACCTCCATGTATATTTTGTTTTTATTAACCAAGCTTCCGTGCTTGGTTTGTTATTAGTTTCGAGAACTTTTTGTTCTCAATAGCATTATCGGATAAACTAAAAAAAAGTTTAGCGTTTTTTTACTTTTTTTTGAAAAAAAATTAACTTTTTTCATTAAACACTCAAAAGTTCGTTTTTAGACAATTTTCAAAATAAAATTTTGTTCGCATGCTAAAAATTTTATAAAACGAACTTACTCTGTGTTCGTCTCTCTACAAATTTTTATTTATTTGGTTGAACTGGCATTGAAAACTTTAGATTAATAACAAATCCTTGAGGCTTTAGTGATATGGAGGGGAATGGAATAACGTTCCCGGACTTGAGTCAAAAGACTGCTCTATAAATATTTCTGAAGTTTTTCTTTAAGTATCACAACACGTGAGCTGACTTCGGGAATGTTGCTAAAATTAGTTTCGATTTCCGATACTAAATTTTTCACTTCAAGAAGATTCCCTTCTGATATGTATAGGGAGATTAGATAGAAATATATAGACGGGTCTGATTTGCTATTCTTTAATTCTTCATATAGTTGAATTGCGGCATTGTTATCGTTTATCGATGTGTAATGTTTAGCCAGTATTGATTTTAGTTCGATAGATTCCGGAAACTTCGTTGACAATGCTTTAAGCAAAACAGTCTTTGATTCAATAATATTATAGTCGTTTAAGAAAAGTAAGACAATTTCAAATCTCCTTTTATCAACATTGCGCAAAAGGTTTTGAGTTTCTAAATCATTTAATGAAGTATTCTTAAAAACTTTTGTGAGGGTGTTTGCAACTTCACTATTTTTAACTGAGTCGATAAGTTTTTGACCGCTGGAAATTAAGTAGTTCTTGTCATTCATCGCTTTAGCTAACGCCACTGAATGAGAATAAATTTCATAATCATCCAAAACTACAATAGATTCACTTTTAGTTTTTTCTGATTTGCTTTTGTTATTCTGTCGAATAGCTTTTTCAAGGTGTTGTTTTGATAGTGTTAAATCTTGTTTCCGAAGATATATTTTAGATGCCACAAGATGAGTGAATGCATCTTCATTATTTTCTTTTAAAGCATCTTGAATATTTTTTTCTGCCAATGAAACATTATGGTTCTTTAAATCATAAATAGCTAAAGAAGAATAACAACGTGCTCTAAAGTTTTTAGATAACTTTTTATCCGACAAAGCCAACTCGAAGTATTTTGCAGACTCTTTCTCTTCTTCAATAATTTGATAAGTCAATCCAAGTTGATAAGCGTAATATGCTGATTTATTAACCGAGTATTCATTTAGCAGAAGTTCTAAATTTCTTCGTGCTTTCTCTTTTTTGGCATCAAGTGATATATCATATCCGGTATGAATAATCTCAATATTTGTATCGATGATTTTATAATTGTTTGCAACCAGTGAAGGAGATATTTGTTCGTGAACTTTTCCACTAAACTCAATACTATCTGAATTAGAAAATAATCTAACATATAGCATTGAGTTATCACGCCCGAATTCAGACTCAATACTCGTAACCTTACAATTATAACCGGCTACTTCTCTCTTTTGTTTAATTCGGTATATTTCTTTTACTGATTTGGAAGTTAACTTTTCATCCGCATCAAGATATAAGATTAAATCACTTGTTGATTTTCGAAGTGCAAAGTTTCTTGCGGCAGCGAAATCTTTCATCCACTTGAAAAAAAATACTTTTGCTCCATAACTTTCAGCAACATTTACGGTTTCATCCGTCGAACCGGTATCAACAATAACAATCTCATCTGCAATTTCTTTAGCTGATTGAAGACACTCTCCTAATCGGTGAGCCTCATTCTTAACAATCATTGAAAGAGTAAGAGTTCTCATTAAGCTTCAGTTAAAGAGGAATGTTCTTCATTTAATCCAAGCAATTTATTGACATTAGCAAGGGCATCAATGGCAAATTTGTTTTGGGGTGCATTTTTAACTCCCCACTCGAACATAGTTTTTGCTTCTTCCATCTGATTATTATACAAGAAGACTTCACCCAGACCGGTACAGGCTTGAGATGACTCAGGGTTTGTATTAAGTGCGAGCTCAAAGCTTTCCCTTGCATTATCAATATCATCGAGACTTAAATATGCATATCCTTTAAGATTAAGAAGCGAGGCATAATCTTCTTTTGAAGTTCCATTATCAACTGATTTAGCTAACTCTTCTTTATGTTGATCAAAGAGGTTTATTATCGATGAAAAGTCTGAGTTTATAAAATAGTTGTATGCTTGAACAAAAACTGTTTCAAATGAAACACCGTCAAACAGTGAATTATGATTTTCGGGGTAGCCCAACATCTCATTAGCTTTAGCAAGAGATGCCTTAGCAATAGCATTTGATGTATCATTTTTCAATGCCCACTCAAGCATTGTTTTGGCATCTTGAGTTCTCCCTTGCGAGAGAAACACAACCCCTATTCCTGCACAAGCTTGAGATGATTCCGGATTTGTATTTATTGATTTCCCAAATGCAAGCTCTGCATTTTCTTCATCATTCAACCCGAGGTAACAAAATCCCTTTAGATTTAATAGAGTTGAGAATTCGACATTAGTTATTCCATTATTTATTAAAAGAGAAAGTCCATTTTCATTTTGATCAATTAAATCAATCGCATTTTGAAATTTGGATTCCTTATATAATCCGGCAGCTTTGTTAAATACTTCTTCGAAATCAATATTTTCAAGGAGAGTATTATGCATTAAATCATATCCGAGCAATTCATTAAGTCTGGCTAGTCCATCAATTGCAATTTGGTTTTGGGAATCATATACAGCACCCCACTCGTACATAGTTTTTGCTTCGGGAATCATATTATCGATGAAAAATACTTCCCCCAAACCAACACATGCTTGTGAAGAAGTTGGATTTGCATTTAAGGCATTTTCAAAGCATGTCCGTGCAATATCTTTATCGAATGAAAGATATATAAATCCTTTCATGTTATAGAATTCAGCATAGTCATTCGCAGATAAGTTTTCTAAATATTGAGTTATAATTTTTTCATTTGATTCAATAATATTTATTGCCTCACTGAATTTATCATTAACAAAATAGTCTACTATCTTCTGTATAATTTCCTCACTATTTGCCGAATCATCAGCATCTTCAAAAAGATTATTATGATCTTTTGCAAATCCAAGGAGTTGGTTTACTTCACTCAATCTATCTTTTGCTAACTGATTTGATTGGTCATTTTTAACCGCCCACTCAAGCATAGTTTTTGCATTTTCAAATTGTTCCGAACCGATAAAGACATTCCCCAATCCCAAACATGCCGAAGAAGATGATGGAGTTAAATCCAATTCTTTTGCAAAGTATTCTTGAGCCTTTTCGAGATTACCTGTAGCAAGTGAAATGTTTCCTGCAAGGTTTAATAGTTCAGTTCTATCAATCTTACCATTACCGGATTCAAAATTCTCAATTGCTTTGGCGATACTTTCTTCTGCAAGATCAAGTTCATTATCTGCCAGATGTACATTTGTCCTTTCAAAAAATTGGGTAAATAAATCTTTGTAAATTGGATAGAAAGTTTGTCGAGGGTTTACTGATTTATTTTGTAGCCATATCTCATCAGGTGTTGCACCCCATTTATCAACAAAAATTTTCTTATTTATGTCTAATCTTTCCTGATAAGCTTTTTCTCCATTAGCTTTAAAACTCTTTGAGCCGTAGTGATGAATAAAAACATCTTTAGCAATCACTGTTTTATAACCGGCAAGTTGAGCACGTAAACAGAAATCATCATCCTCATAATTTCCGGGAGAGAATCGTTCATCAAGTCCACCAATTTTGTCGATGACTTCTTTTTTTATTAGAGTACATAAGAATGCAACTCTTGGGAATTCAAGAATTTCTCCTTTGTTTTTCTCTGCAATATTTGCAGCGTACTTATGCATCTCCTCAATGGATTTGTATTTTGCATTTTTATCTTTTTGTAATCCACTGACTTCGTTGCTTAGTGGACCGACAATGCCGATTTGAGGATTTGATTCTGCAATTTCTAACATTCGACCCAAGAGATTTTCAGTTAAAATTGTATCATTATTTAGAATTAGAAAATAGTCCCCAATAGAAAGACTGATCCCCTGATTAACGGCATTAGGGAATCCAAGATTTTTATCATTCCTGTAATATCTGATAAAATTCAACTCGAATTCGAATGACTCGGGTAATTTATCAGTTGAAGCATTATCAATAACTATAATTTCATGATTTATTGTTACCTTTTCCCTAATACTATTGAGACATTTTAATGTAAATTCAAATTGATTATAAACAACTATTACTATTGAGATTATTGGAGTCGAGGAATATTTAAGAGCTCTATAAGATTTAAGGTTTTGTCTAGTTTTATAACTATAGATATATTCTAATCGCTTTCTCATCAATTCGCTTGAATACTGAGCATGAATCAATTTTTTACCTAAATCTGAGAATTGTGACCAGACCAGCTCATCGGTGTACAAATCAATTATATAACTTGCAAACTCTTTAGGGTCATCAGTAACATAAGCATGTTTCTTGTGTTCAATGCCCATACCTTCTGCCCCCACATTGGTAGTAACGATTGGCAAACCATTCGAGAGAGCTTCACCCACTTTCCCTTTATTTCCAGCACCGAAACGTAGGGGAACAACCTCTATTAAACATTTATCCAAATACTCTTTTATATCCGGGACATATCCAGTAACAATAATATCATCTTGTTCCAAATCTTTAATTTTTTGCGTGGGGTTATTGCCAACAACATAGAAATTACAATCGGGTAAACTCTTCTTTACTTTAGGGAAAATTTCCTTTACAAAAAACAGTACTGCATCTTCATTTGGATTATGATTAAAGTTGCCTACAAAAATTAAATCCTTTCGTGTTTTGTATTTTGGTGTCTCTTCTTGAATATCATGAACATCTGTGAGGATGAATATTGGTTTGTTTTTTAATTCTTTTTGAAGCTCTGCGCGATCCTTTTCTGTTACAGTTGTTATACAATCAGCTTTTTCGTAAACATTTAGTTCTCTCTGTTTATTCTTGATGGCAAGCTGCATTTGCTTTTTATCTTTGTTTATCTCAGCTTGTCTAATTTCTCGGACATAATGAATATCCATTGTATCTATCAAAATCGGGACATTAGGGATTTGCGAACGGATTAAATCAATGAAATATTCAGCTATGTGCCAAAACGCGATATAAACAGCATCATAATGTCTTAAAGGCAAATCTAGAGAATTCACAAGAGTATATATATATTCTTTTGCTTGTTCAGTTTCTCTAAAAGACCACCAATACTCATAATTGAACCATACAAACTCGACACCCCTCATCCTAAAACTATTAATATACTTCATTGCATTGTTGTCGGAATATTGTTTACCCATTAAATGAACATAAGTAATCTTATAACCGAGGTTTAACATTTGAGTAAGTGTATGATAATGTCTCAATGCACCAGCAGCCCTATCGGGTAATGGAGGGATATCATCAATTATTAATATATTTTTACCTTTCCGTCTGTCCGAAAACAAGTATCGAAGATTAGGATTATTTGGATACTGCTTACTTAACTCCTCTTCCCATTTTTTAGCAAACTTTTTGTTGTTTATTACTTGAAATCTTTTAAACCCAGAATTTAAGTCTGTACCTGCCGTTGCTCCTTCGTAATGAATTACAGTCGAAAATGGATTATAGTAAACCTTCAATCCTAATTTTCTTATATTAAAACATAAATCTGTATCCTCACAATATGCTGGAGCAAACCTCTCATCAAACCCTCCAATTCGCATTAGAATATCTTTTTTAACCATCAATGCAGCTCCGGAACAATAATCCACCTCTCGGATATAGGAATACTTTGAATCATACGGATTATCGTTTTTACCATAGTTCCAACCATTCATATCATTAAAAATCACCCCCCCGGCTTCCTGCAATTTACCATTTGGATATATTAGCTTTGCACCTGCAGCACCTGCATCTTTGTAATAGACAAAAGTCTTATAAAGATTTTCCAACCACAGTGGCTGAACTTCGGTATCATTATTTAGGAAAACAACAAAATCCCCCTGAGCATATTGGAGAGCAAGATTATTCCCACCAACAAAACCTCTATTCTCTAATGAATGAATGAACTTTAACTTAGTCCCATAACTTTCCAACAAACCGGATGTATCATCTACTGATGCATTATCCACAATAATAGTCTCAAAGTTAGAGGAAGAAGTATTCCTAAAAAGCGACTCTAGACATTTTTCTGTATGTTCAACTTTGTTGTAACAGAGAATAATTATCGAAACCAAGGGGGACTCAATTCCCTTCTTCTGTAACATATTATCCCTACTGAAGTCAAGGTTTTGTACATCAATGTCATCATGCGTCATTCTTTCAACCACATCCGTTATTAAGAAGAATAACTGATTATGGATTTTCTTTTCTAAATATGCTTGCGCTATCAACTTAACCGAAGAATTGTATAATGATTGTTCTTGAAGAATTCTCGCTAAAAAAACTTTTGCATAATAATGATGCGGGTTAACCTTTAGCAAGTTTATAAAAATATTTCGAGAAATCTCATAAGCTCTATTATAAAAGTGGATTCTACCAAGCTGATAAAGGGCTTCCACTATAAGTTCATCGCTTGAATGATTATCGATTATACCATTCAAAAGTCCAATTGCTTTTTGATAGTCCTTATTGTTAAATAACTCTTGTAAACTATTTTGTAAATCTTGTATACTCATATTAATCTCAATTTTATAGAAATAATTCTATCTCATCAACTACAGTTTTTAAAGGAATTGATTCTGCTGCCGCTTGTTCAAAATCTCTTCGATACCAGTACTTATTTAATTCAGAAGAGACAATTTTTCTCATACGATCATAGCCATAAATTTCATAAGGACTTGTGCATATAAAAAGGGTGATAAGCTTTATTTTAGCACCTAAAGCTAAGTGCATGGGTAAGCTATCGCCACAAACCAATAGTTTATGATTGCGTACATCTGTCAGATGCTCTAACATTGTAGGTCTGTTTGGCAAGTAATTTACAATCAATCCCTTTTCTCTTAAAACTTCTGCCAGTTCATCAAAATAAGCCCAGTTTTTCATAGGCCATACTTTACCGGCCTTTGGAGCTATAGCTATGTCTCCATACAAATTTGTTACAGGACTATTAGGTAAAAAATAAGGATCGGCTTTGAATTCTAAACCCAAACCCGAAAAAATTAATTCCTGGAAAGATTTATTATTTTCGTATTTAAGCTTGTTGGCTTTTTCAATTCCATAACAACTTATCAAACTAAGATCGAACCAAGATTTCGAATTTTCTGTATAAATAACTTTTCCATCTTTGTTTAAATATGCACCGAATAAATCTTTATAGTTCAGGCTATTGAGAATCAGTGCGCTTTCCAGATTATCTTCCAAATTAATAACAAGATCGTAATTATCGAATTTTGTACTTTCTAGTTCATCATCACATATAATTCTTTCAATGTTTTGAACCCCTCTTAGTAAGATAGAATTCATCCTATTTGTAATCCAATCAACATTATTAAAACTGTGAAGCAGAGATGTCGTACGAACCACATCTCCTGAAGCACCAAGTTTTAGAATTAGGGTTTTCATTTATTTTGTTATCACATTAAATACGTTTGATTTAACAATTCAATGTAATTATCGTCAGGATAATAATTGCGCGCATTAATAGTTTCATCGGGAGTTTGGTAAAAAAATCTTTGATTTTGTGATTTACCTCTTTTTATAAATTTCATTAGGGCTTGTGTTGGCGACAGCTTTTTATCGGTTAATATTTTAATATCCATTTCTATAATCATTCTTAGTTTTATCATATCGTCTATGTTTGAAACTATAAAATTGTGTCCATAAGCTCTATCAATAAACCTGCTTACTATAACAGAAAACGGCAAATAAATATCATAGTCAAAATACTTATTCAACAACGGTAGTATGTCTTCAGCTCTAATTCCTTCAAAGCCTTCAGTACTACAATCAAGATTAAATACTTCGTCGTCGAATAGATGGGTGTAGTGATTATATTTATATTTTCTTTCTATTTTTGACCAAATCAAATCTACTATCTTTTTGGTACCGGGCCACATTACATGACCATTTCTACCAATCATATCATTGATTAAAAATATCATTTCATCAGTAGAGTTATTGTCAATTACTTCAAATAAGTTCTCTAAGTTGGTAACATGATGAAGGGAATGATTTGCAATATAGAAATCATATTTTTTATTTAATTTGAGATAATTAAAATCCCCGACTTGAAAATCTAGCATCAAATAACTTTTCTCTTCTGCTAGTTTCTTTCCTCTTTCAACCATGGTTGGATTTATATCAACCCCAATCAATTTAACTTTATCTTTATTTTTTAGTCTATTATAAATATCAACTTCTGTATCACCATTTCCGCTCCCTATAGATAACCCTTCAATAGGCCTACCAAGATTTTCTGCAAGTTTGTCTAGTTCGTTAGCAAACCAATCCAAATAATTGTTTCTTCCTGTTAATTCATTTAGTGCAATTGAAACAACCTTACTAGTATATTGATGATGACATTCAGGTAAATTGTGTACGTTTACTTGGTTTTCATATATCTCAACTTCTCGTTTAATCTTCTTTTCATATTCTGAAAACTCTATATCCTCTTCACTTAAAAGTTTATTTTCTATTAGATAATTCAAATTATCCATTGCTATTTCGTTTATTGGTTCAAGTTTAAATATAATATCAATTATATCTTTTGCTTCAGAATACTTTTCTTCCATAATTAAAACAACTGAATAATCATTAAGAGCTTCTAAATTTTCAGGTTCGTGGTTTAGAACCAAAACCAAATCCTCTTTTGCACTTTCTAAATTATTCTTATTAATTTTTTCTTCGGCTTTTAATATTAAAGCCACACTTTTTTTAGAGGTCCAAATATCCTCATGATTTTTAGTATTTATAATTTCCATTATTTCCGAGAGTAATTTCCTTGCAGGTTCATAATTATTATCTTTATCTAAAACATTCTGTACTCTTGTATATCCCTCAAAAATCTTTCCAGCTTCTATACAATTTTGGGCTATTTCTAATAATGTTTTATAATTATTTGTTTTCTCATCAGCACCTTCAAAAGATTCTGGTTTAGAACTTTCTTCATCTAACTTCTTATATGCCTTTGCTTTATGAAAATAGTTTGCAGCAGTTGAGAATGCATTTTGAATAATAAATATTTTACCTAGTTCATTAAATAGCTCTTCAGATTTCCTACCAGATTCATAATCTTTTATTAAATTTTCCATCAACTCTAATTGAGTTAATTTTTCTTTTTCTTTATTTAAACTTATTATTTCATAATTACTAGAAATGTCTGATTCCTTAACTATTGGAAATTGATGTGGGTACTTAATACTTAGCAAATAAGCAGACAGCCTATCAAATCTTCCTAAATTAAATCTTTCTTTGAGTACGGGGGCAATTGAACTAAAATAAGTTGCTAAATCAAAAGTTGAATTTTTAATTGGTTGATTATCGGAATAGGCAAATAAAAAATTTGCAGTAATCCAATGGATGTACTTCTTTGCATTTAGATTCTTTTGATCAAAATTTTCCTTATTTATAGCTTCGTCAAACACAGATTCTAAACTACCTTCCCCATTAACTTCATAAACAATATCAAATCCACTTAGCTCTGTATTAGCTAAAAGCAACACTGGCTTTTCGTAAAGAAGTGCCTCAAATTGTAATGTTGTACAAGAAAAGGCTAACACATCACCTTTCTCCATCAGAAGTTGATAATTAAAATCTCTCAGTATTATAGTTTTATCAGTCTGGGAAGCAGAGTAATCGCCTGAATCGTGGGGGTGAAGTTTTATAATTAAGTTAAGATCTTTTTTCTCTGCAAGTTTTGATAGTTTTTTTATTGTTTCTTTACTGTTTTTGTAAACGCGACTTGTTTTATAAGACAACATTGTGTCTTCTGGATATATACCAACCGAACTATCAACATTAGCAAAATATACTAGCGTTGGTTTTGAATTTCGAAATATTTCTATTAACTCACTTTTAGAATCTTCATAGCTTTTTTGATTATACTTAACCGGTTTTTCCTTTAAATAGAATTCTTTTATTTTATCAAATGAGGAATAATCGGAGTTGTTTCTAATTGAGTTTCGAATAGCAAAATTGTTTACTAGATCCGATAAAGCAACATTTCCCCAACTTTCTATCATAAATGAATCTGGTAGCATTCCTCTTTCTAAGATAAAGCTAGGTATCGAGTATTCTTCAGCTAATCTCTTTAAAATGTTACTTTGCGGTAAACTATTTTGCCATGCAACTACTAAAGAAGGCCTAACTGAATTTATTATAGATCTGTAAAAATCCTTGCATTTATAGTAACCCTCAAAGTGTTTATACCAATTTTCTTTTGGCTTATTAAACCATTCTATTTCTCTTTTTGTAAAAGTAATCGCAATGGCTTTATCATCATAATAGGATTCATTATCCAATTCAATATTTAATTCATCAAACTGATCTAGCGAAAATGGGATCTGGATAAAGTCAAATTGTATTCCTTCACACATTGATGTAGTTAGAAGTAATAACTTGCAATTCATATTTTTAAGGTGTTTTGCTAAAGTATTCCATACATTTAGCATTTTCTCATCCATTGCAAGCGCACAGCTTACAATAATTATTCTCTCTTCATTATTTTTCATATTTAATCACATATTTTGGTATTTCATTTGTTAAAGCACGCAAAGCTTCTTCTGCAGCTTTTTTCCTCATTTCGATAAATGATTCTTGATTATAAAATGCTGCGTGCGGAGTTATAATTATTCTATTACTGAAATCGGAATCGTTCTTCCATGCTTTAATTAACTGTTGTGAATAATCGGGAGGCTCAATGGCTAGTACATCAAGTCCCGCAAACAAAACTTTGCCCGTTACCATAGCTTTATATAAGGCATCCAATTCAACAATTGCACCCCTTGCAGTATTTATAAAAATAGAATTTTGCTTACATGCTTTAAAAAAATGTTCATCTATCATCTTGTTAGTTTCGTTAGTAAGAGGGGCATGAATAGAAATAATATCTGAGCTTTTTGCTAATTCGTTTAGCGAATCTGCTCTCTTAATTGAAAATGTTTTTTCATAACCATATGGCTTATACGGATCGTAAAAACAAATATTCATTCCAAAACTTTTAGCACGTAAGGCAACTGCTGTTCCAATTCTTCCAAGTCCAATTATCCCAAGAGTAGACCCTTTAATTCTTCTTAAATTGTTTCCAACTTCCCAATGCCAAAGACCTTGTTTTGCAGCTTCGCCATATTGAGTTAGTCCCCTACATAATGATAACATCATTGCCATAGTGTGATCTGCTACATCATCAGTTCCATAGTCAGGGACATTACAAACAGTAATTCCATATTCCGAAGCTGCTTTAATATCTACATTGTCGTATCCAACACCTACACGAACAATAACCTTGCAGTTCTTCATCTTAGATAATAATTCTCGATCGTAAATTATTTCGTGCCATGCTAAAACAGCATCACATTCACACCAAACTTTGTCTTCAATCTGATCCGCATTTGTAGCTTGAAATATGTGAATACTTGCTTCCCTTCCGAAAACGGATTGCTCAATATCCGCAGGAGTTGCTAATCTGTCCGGTATGAGTATTTTAAAAATTTGTGTCATTTTATTTAACCCTAAATTCTAGCTTGCCAAGTCCTTGTATAAAATGTTCCACTCTGTCCCCGGCTCTAACTATTGATTCCATCGCACCGGCAGGTGTGCCTGTAAAAATTAAATCTCCCGCCTTTAGAGAAAAATACTTTGATAATTTGGATACTGTTTCATAATCATTCCATAGCCTTTCGTTAGTGTTATCGTCTTGAAATACTCGATTATTTATTCTTGTTGATATTTTTGTGTTATTGAGTACACTTGTACTAAACCAATTGTAAATTGGGGCAAAATTATCTGCTCCTTTTGAATAAGCTAAATGATGGTCTCGTTTATACTTGTTTTCCGCAGTAATATCACTTCCAATTGTATATCCCAAGATATAATCACTGGCATTATTTGCATTAATATTCTTACAATCCTTTTTTATTATTATTACAAGTTCGCATTCGACCCAAACTTTTTGATAATCATGTGGAATCATAAATTGTTTTTTATTTATAGTTACAGAGTTTACAGATTTAAAGAATATTAACGGCTCCTGATTCGAAAGCTTTTTCCCTACAAGACTTTTATAATTATAGGCAAGTCCATAAACCATTTTAGGTTTACAAAAGTTTGTAAACTGCAAAACTGTTTCATTTTTCACTTCAATTTTTTCGACTCTTTTTAATTGAGATTTATATGGATTACCCTCAAGCAGAAAATAGTTACCATCACTCTTTTCGAGCCATCTTTTTTTACCTTTAATTTTAATTCTGCTTAATAACATTAGTTTTTAATTTCTGTATTGCTACTTAACAAATCTTCGAGGACAGGATCCCATTCTGCTTTTGAATCTTCAAATCGGTCCAAGTTTTCCATAATTATTTCAGCAAGTTTAAAATCTTCTTCCCAATCAATATCAATTGTTGATAATCCATGAAAAGCGTACAATCCCAGTTTACCGGTATAAACGGCGTGTCCACTCTTTTCAAACTGCTGTAAAAAACTATCTCGTTTCCAAATTGTAACTGCAAAATTCAAAGCTTTTATAGGTATTAAATCCTGAGACCTGGGATGTTTTCCTGCAGTTGAAAAATTTATGGGAATATTGTTATAAAATGAATGAGTCTGTATATCTTGGCATGCTAACTGTGTATCGAAATCATTTTCAATAAAATTATTAATCGCACTTTCAATTTCTTTTGCCTTAAGAAAAGGTGAGGTCGGATTAACTACCGCTAAAATATCGCATTGAATATTTGATAGAAAATCATAAAGATACTCATCAATCATGGATTGGCTAGTCGCTAAATGTGGCGGTCTTTTATAAAAATCAACACCATATCTTTGTGCTACAACTCCAAACAAATCGCTTTCTGAATTAACATACACTTTAGTGAATAAGCCGACCTTTTTGCATGCATCTATTACATAGTAGATTAATGGTTTCCCGTTTATTAAACGCAAATTCTTTGCTTTCACCCTGTTACTGCCTAAACGCGCAGGAATTAATGCAATAATATTTTTCTTAATTTCCATTTTTTTACCAAAAATTACTCGAAATCATAAATATGTTTATTCTTCATTGTTGACAGCGAATTAAATTCTGTATTACCTTTTATATTCTGGAAAAGATGATTTGTGTGCTAAGCTGTTTTTCTTTTTCATTAATTTATTAATATAGTTCCGAAAATTTGTTTATTGATTTTATTAATTCAGAATTATTTTTATAATACCCCCAGTTTGCCAAATAGCTGTTTGGAAACTGCTGTGTAAGCTCTTTTATAGTCGCGGGGGAATCATCCACAAATATTATTTGATCATTTTCCAGATTGTTGAGCTTTGCAATCTCTTTTAACGCACTTTCTTTTGTTGTAAAATTTTCTTTAGCAAAAATATTTTCTGAATTAAATTTTATTTTGTTGTTTTCAAGGATCACCTCTACAGCAACACGGTTTTTGTTGGTTACAATGTAAAATTCTCTCTCATTGTTCTTATTATAATAATCTAAGAATTCATTGTAAATAGGATTTAGACTAAGCCAAAGATGTAATTTTTCTTTAATCATATTTTCGCGGTAATCAAAAAACAATTTTTCGAACTCATCTAAGTAACCATCCATTCCAACTAAATTATTGTTGAAATACTCTTCTTCAATTAGTGAATTACCTTCTAACACCAATTTCATTAAAAGCCAATAATCTTTTGCCGGACGGACTAAATATCTATTATTATAAAACCGCTCTCTAATTTCAATTGGTATTCCGGCAATTTCTTCCGCTTGATTATTGCTATCTCCAATTATTTTGAAATAGCAGTTGTATGTAACCAACAAACATTCATGAATGCTGTTGCATATAACACCGTCAAAATCAAGACAAAGTAAATTCTTCATTTATTATCTTTTTTGGTTCCAAATTCATTGCATGTCGTAATACATCGACTACTCGTCTGCTATAACCCCATTCATTATCATACCACAATGTTAGATTCAATAAATCCCCATTAATAATCTCAATCCACCTATTATCTATTACTGCAGAGTAGTCTGTCCCGGTAAAGTCTACTGAGACCAATGGCTCTGAATTTAAATGAAGAATGGGCCAGCGTTGCATCTGAATAAAATTGTTTATAGCTCCCATTAAATCATTTATTCTTATTTTTGAACTAAGTTGAAAAGTAATATCTGCTGCTCCAACAACTGGTGTAGGAATCCGAAATGAATAACATCTCATTTTTTCCAAAATACCTGGAAATATTTTATTAGCAGCAGTAATAGCGGTTGTTGGTTTTGGAATAATTGAGGCAGTACTTGCTCTACCTAGAACATAGTGGTGATAAAGTTTTCCCGGGTTATTCCATGAATAAGAGGGACCATCTAATAGGTTTTGATATGATAACCA
>JAHBUO010000022.1 GCA_019638025.1 Ignavibacteriaceae bacterium | reverse complement strand
GCCGGTGAATTTGATTTTATTGATCCTACTCTCGAGAAATTACTTGGAAGAAAACCGGTTGATCTTAAAGATTTTCTGTTAAATGTTTATAAAAAATAATAAAGGAGAATACCATGAAAATTAAAGCTGCTGAAAACGGTCCATATTTGCTTGAAGTAACCGAAGCAAAGTTAATAAAAGATGGGAAAGAAGAGATTCTTTCTCAAAAAATGATTGCACTTTGCCGATGCGGGCAATCATCAAATAAACCATTTTGCGATGGAGCTCATAAGAAATGTGAGTTTAAAGGTGAAGTTGTTGAAGTGGAAGTGAAGTAATCGCTTTCTGATTATATATTCTCACGCAATCACTTTAGCAACTCCGGTTGCAAGCAAATATTATATAAAAAACATATAGTTACTAAATAATTTTAAAGATTCAAAAAAAGGTGAAAATATGAAATATCGAACTTTAGGAGATACAGGTGTTTTGATATCCGAATTGTGTTTTGGCACTATGGGTTTTGGAGGCACTGATATGTGGGCTAATGTTGGTAAAACACAACAAGACGAAGCCGATAGATTGGTGGGTATTGCAATAGACGCCGGTATTAACTTTTTTGATACTGCGAACATTTATTCGACTGGTATTTCAGAGCAGATACTCGGGAAGTCTTTAGCTACGAAAAGAAAAAATGTAATCCTTGCAACGAAAGTTAGAGGCAAAATGGGTGAAGGCGTTAATGATGTTGGTTTATCACGAGTTCACATTATGCAGCAAGTTGATGAAAGCTTAAAGAGACTTGGAACAGATTATATTGATCTCTATCAGATTCACGGTTTCGATATACTTACACCTCTTGAAGAAACATTACGTGCTTTAGATGATTTGGTCAAAAGCGGAAAAGTCAGGTACATCGGATGTTCTAACTTAACAGCCTGGCAATTGATGAAGAGTTTGTGGATATCTGATAAAAATGGTTTCAATAAATTCAAATCGCTTCAAGCTTATTATTCGATTGCTGGGAGAGATTTGGAAAGAGAAATTGTACCATTGCTTAAAGATCAAAAATTGGGTTTGATGGTATGGAGTCCACTTGCTGGAGGATTTTTGTCCGGTAAATACAGAAGAAATCAAATGCCGGAAGAAAATTCGAGAAGAAAAGAATTTGACTTTCCACCAATCAATAAAGAAAAAGCTTTTAATATTATTGATGTGATGAATGAATTAGGTAAAACACATAATGCTTCAGTTGCTCAAGTTGCTTTAGCGTGGTTATTACATCAGAAAGTTGTTTCGAGTGTTATAATAGGCGTTAAAAATGAAACCCAGTTAAAAGATAATCTAAAGTCCACTGAAATAACTTTTACAGAAGATGGGCTGAGAAAATTAGATGAAGTAAGCAAACTTGATCCGGAATATCCCGGCTGGATGGTTGATTTTATGCAGCAAGATCGAATAGTTAATCAATAAGGTATTTACTCGGTGAAAAGTAAAAACACTTTAACGAAGGCGCTATTTATAATGATTCTAAGCTTTGTCCTTTATAATAGCGCCTTTTCACAAAACTTCTCATCTTTTGTATTCTCATTTGGAAAATTTAATGCATTAGAAAAAGATATCGGAGTACTTGAGAGCGGAATTGAGCTTCGGGCAAATATAACCGACTTTCTGACATTAAATCAAATCATTGGAATAATGACTACTTCAAAGATGAGTAATTATTTTTACTTTGGTTTATGCAAAGAGATAATCTTCGATTCTTATTTTATTACACCAAGTTTTGCAATAGGTCTTTATACAAAAGGCAGGGGTAAAGATCTTGGTAATCTCTTAGAATTTAGATCACAAGTTGGGATTTCCTACGTTAAAAAAAAGGGTCTGCGCGTTGGTATGAGCTTTAATCACATATCTAATGGTGGATTTGCCGATTACAATCCCGGTGTTGAAAGTCTTTCCTTCTTTTTGATTTTATATTAGAAAAATATAACTGCCAAATATTCTACACATTTTTTTTGTAATGCAAGAAAGCGAGTATAACTACTTGACAAATATCATGATTATTCATACGTTTCGAACATTCTAATAATAAGTTTGAGAAGAATAATGCCAATAGACAAAAAGCAAGAAGCTAGTGCAGAAAATAAGAAGAGAATGATTTTAGAAGTCTCAAGAGATCTTTTTGCGAAGTACGGATTTTCTAAGACGACACTTGATGATATAGCAAACGCCATAGGGATGAAAAAAACCTCACTCTATTATTATTACAACAACAAAGAAGCCATTCTCTTTGACGTAATACAAAACGAAAGAAAAACGTATTTAAGTGGATTAACCGCTGCGATAAAAAGTAAATCAAAAATATGTGATAAAGTTCTAGAGTATGAAAGAGCAAAAATAAAATATCTCAGGGCAGCCATAAATCCTTACGATATGACTGTGAGTCTTTATCTGGAGATTAAGAACAAAATTCAAACGGTACTGGAAGAAATAATTAAAGATGAGGAAACAATTGTCAAACAAATTATAGACGAAGGAATAAAAAACAACGATATAAAAAAATGTGATTCAAACGGATTAGCAAAATCAATAGTTACCATTTCAGAAGCTATACGATACCGGGAGTTATATAATACTTCTACACCAAAAGTAAATCAAATTGATTTTAGTAAAGTAGAAAAAGATATAGAGTTCATATTAAAATTACTTTTTGAAGGTCTCAAAAAATAAAAATAGACGATGATTTTAAAACGATTAGCAAATAAGAGAATAAATTGGAGTAGTAATAAATGAAGAAAATACTTTTCTGTTTAATTACATTGACAAACTTGCTCTATGGTCAAACACAAGAAAAATTAATCTTAGATATAAATAAAGCTGTAGAGCTTGCATTAGAAAAAAATTCTAACATAAGAATATCGAAGATGGAAGTGGAAAAATCCGAACAAAAATTACGCGAAGCACGGAGCGGATTATTTCCAAAGATTGATGCGAGTGCACAATATCAGCGATTTATTGAGAAGCCGGTCATATTCTTACCAGCGGGTTCTCCATTCAGTCCTCCGGGTCAACCAAGTATATTAGAAATAGGTTCCGATAATTCATATGTTGGAACAGTAGGAGCGAGTGTACCTCTTTTCGCTTTAGGTTTATATGATGGAATTGGAATTGCCTCCTCAGGAGTTGAATTAAGCACTGAAAACCTTAAATCAATGGAGGTTAAGACCATTACCGATGTGAAAAAAGCTTTTTTAAATGTGATAATTGGCAGAGAGTTTAAGAATGTAATGCAGCAGAGTTTGCAAAATGCTTTGGATAATTTTGAAAATGTAAAAAGACTAAATAAAAATGAAGTTCTTTCTAATTACGACTTGTTAAGGGCTGAAGTGGGAGTTGAGAACTTAAAACCGCTGGCACAACAAGCTGAGAACAATTATAAGTTAGCTAAGGATGGATTAGGAATAACAATAGGATTAAGTTATGAAAAAGAGATAGAAATTACAGGTGATTTAGAATTTGCAGAAGATTATCAAATTCCCTCCATAGATGAAATAATAAATCAAGTGCTAATAAATAATCCGCAATTAAATATAGTTAATAAACAGTTAGAGATCACGAATACCTCAATATCACTTGAAAAATCAGCATATTTCCCTTCTCTAGCTGCATTCGGGAATTATCAATATCAAACACAAGCAAATGATTTCAAATTTGAGAACTATAAGTGGGTAAGTACTTTTGTTGTAGGTGTACAACTTCAAATACCGGTTTTTAACGGGTTTAAAACACCATCAAGAGTGCAACAGGCAGAGATTGCATCGACACAGGTAGATGAACAAAAGAAAAACTTGATTGAAGTTCTTAAAACACAAACACAGAGCGTTGTTTACAGAATTGAACAAGCTGTTAAAAGAATAAATGGTCAAATGAAAACAGTACAGCAAGCAGAAGAAGGTTATGCTATAGCCAAGACAAGGTTAGAAAATGGTATCGGAACTCAACTTGAATTAAATGATTCAGAACTTGCATTGCGGCAAGCCAAGCTAAATAAATTACAAGCAATTTACGATTTGAAAGTTGCAGAAGCCGATCTTCAATACTTATTAGGTAGAAAATAAAAAAAAGATTAAGGAGAATAAAATGAAGAAGAAATTTTTAGTAGTATTTTTTGCCTTATCTCTACTTTTTGCCATAGGGTGCTCAAAAGAAGATAATAATACTAACGGAAAAAATATAAATGAAGCTATTCCCGTTGAAACAAAGAAAGTTGAGAAAAGTAATCTCGATCAAACAATTTATTTGGTAGGAACTCTTTATGCGTGGAAAGAAGCCAATCTTGGAGCGCAAACAACAGGGAGAATTGAAAAAATATTTGTTGAAGAAGGCAACGAGGTTAAAGAGGGTGATATTCTTTTTCAGATGGATGATACACAATTAGCCCAAGCTAAGATTCAATATGAAGTTGCTAAGGATGATTTCAATAGAATGAAACCTCTGATTGAACAGGGCTCTATTAGCAAGCAGCAATTTGATAAAGTGAAAGCCGGATATGAAACAGCAGAATATGCTTATAATTTATTGTTGGCAAATACTCAATTCAAAGCTCCTTTCTCCGGGATAATAACATCGAAAAAAATGAATGATGGTGAAGTATTTCTTCTTGCACCGGGTGGAAGCGGGGCGCCGGCAGTTGTTACACTAATGCAGTTGAATCCCCTTAAATTAAAAACCAGTGTGAGCGAGTTAAACTTCAAAGATTTACGTCTTGGGCAAAAAGCAGATGTTCAAGCAGATGCATATCCAGGAATAAAATTTACTGGAGTCGTTAGCAAAATCAATCCTACCATTAATTCCGCAACCAGAACTTTTGATATAGAAATAAAAATACCTAACGATGGGAGAAAGCTTAGACCGGGAATGTATATAAGATCAACTATAAATTTTGGGCAGGTATCCGCACTAGTTGTTGATCGCTCCGCAATTTTGAAACAAACGGGTACATTTACTTTCTACGCATTTGTAACCGAAGGGAATAAAGCTGTTAGAAGAACAGTAAAAACCGGAAGAGAATTTAATAATCAAATAGAAATAATTGAAGGATTAAAAGAAGCCGATAATTTAATTGTTAACGGACAAGTACGCGTTAAAGATGGTTCGACTGTAAATATCAAAAGAACAGGAGAGACCAAATGACTTTACCCGAAATATCTGTAAAAAGACCGGTATTAACAATAATACTCTATCTGGCAATTATAGTTTTAGGATTAGTTTCTTACCAAAGATTATCGATTGACTTGTTACCGGAAATTGAAATACCGATGATAAGTGTCTTAACTTCATATCCCGGGGCAACTGCTCAAGATATTGAAATAAATTTATCGAAAAAAATTGAGACAGGTCTTAGCTCCGTCAGTAACCTTAAAAAGATTACATCAACATCAATTGATAATGTATCGGCTGTTACCTTAGAATTCGAATACGGTTCAAACTTAGACGAAGCTGCCAATGATATACGCAACGCATTAGAACTAGTAAAAAGAAACTTGCCCAATGATGCCGATGAACCGATAATATTTAAATTCAGCACAGATATGATGCCTATAGTTATGCTGGGGATAACTGCTGATGAAAGCTATATCGGTTTGAATAAATTAGTAGAAGATAAGATTGCGAATCAGTTGAAAAGACTACCCGGTGTTGGCACCGTCCAAAACTTAGGTGGTCCGGTAAGGCAAATCTCAATTGATATTGATCCCAATAAATTACAAGCATTTAACTTAACTACTTCGGGGATTGGCAATGTTTTAGCAGGCGAAAACCTAAATTTGCCGGCCGGTTCTATAAAAATGGGAAGAATAGAATATAATGTTAGAACTGTAGGCGAATTCACAAGCGCTAAAGAGATGGGAAAGGTTGTAGTCGGTCAACAAGCCGGAAGAATAGTTTATCTTAAAGATGTCGCTACTGTTCGCGATACATTGGAAGAAAACACGAGAGATGTGAGGCTGATGGGAGGAAAGCGTGGTTTGATGTTGATGATCCAAAAGCAATCCGGCGCGAATACTGTTGATGTAGCAAGGGAGGTTTTGGCTAAAATAGAAACTATTAAAAATGAATTGCCCTCTGATGTAAGCGTAGAAAAAATAATGGATAGCTCTGAATATATCGTAGATTCAATAAGTAATCTTTCCGAAACAATTCTTTACGCATTCGTTTTTGTTACAATTGTACTCTTGGTTTTTTTAAGAAAATGGCGCGCAGCTGTAATTGTTCTTTTGACTATACCGGTTTCATTAATAGGCGCTTTTGTTTATCTATACTTTTCCGGCAACACATTAAATATTATTTCACTTTCTTCGTTAGCAATAGCCATAGGGATGGTTGTAGATGATGCCATTGTAATTATAGAAAATGTAACACGACATGTGGAAAGAGGTTCAAGGCCAAGAGAAGCCGCAATTTTCGGATCCACTGAAGTCGGTTTAGCTGTAATGGCTTCAACGTTAACGATTGTAGCGGTCTTTTTCCCGTTGGTATTTATCACCGGGCTTTCGGGCATTTTATTTAGACAGCTCGGTTTTATGGTTACAATAACTATTTTAATTTCTCTTTTTGCAGCTTTAACTATAGTCCCTATGCTTTCTTCAAAACTACTGGCATCCCGAAAAGATGAAAAACCTATCAAAAACAAAGCCTTAAAAACAATTGATAGTTCTTTAGGAAAAATGCTCGATTCATTAGACGAGTTTTACAAGAAAGTGCTTATTTGGGTTTTGGGGCATAAGGGTACAACGATAATTATTTCGGTTTTAATTTTTGCAGGATCGCTTGCTTTAATACCTCTGGTAGGGACAGAGTTTATGCCGAAATCAGATGCCGCTTCTTTAACCATTTCAATGGAACTGCAGTCAGGCACCCGGCTTGAAGAAACATCTGCTTTAGTCGCTAAAGTTGAAGATATTATTAAAAGAGATTTTCCAGAAGTAATTTATTTTTCCGGCAGAGCCGGAACCAGTACTAAAGGCTTTTCTTCTATTATAATAGGACAAAGTGAAGGATCTAATATTGCTAGTATAATGATAAGGACCTCAAAAAAAGATCAAAGAGAAAGATCAATTTTTAATATGGCAGATTCCTTTAGAGAAAAACTTTCACACATACCTGGTATAAAATCATTAACTATCTCAACTAGTACGGGAGCTGCTATGATGGGAGGCGCTCCGATTGCCGTTGATGTAGTTGGTCAAGATCTTGACGAAACCGAAGGGATTGCTAATCAAATTAAAGAATTTATGTACAATCTAAAAGGTACCAGAGACGTAAAATTAAACGTTACTGATCCCAAACCGGAATTACAAGTTGCACTTAATAGAGAAAAATTAGCGTTAAACGGATTAAACACGGCTATGGTTGCAAATGCAATTAGGAATAATATTTACGGTTTAACAGCTTCAAAATATAGAGAACTTGGTGATGAATATAATATTTTTCTAAGATATCCGCCAAATGAAAGAACCTCGATTAATCAAATTGAAAACCTTCCTTTAACCACACCAATGGGAGGAATTATTAAATTAAAAGATGTAGGAAGAATTGTTGAAAAATATTCTCCTTCTGAGGTGAGAAGAAAAAATCAAGAGAGAGTTATAACAGTAGTTTCCGATATTGAAGGCAGACCTTTAGGGGACGTAACAACTGACATACAAAACTATGTTAATAAAATGTACATACCAAGCTCGGTAACTATTGAATATGGCGGACAAATCGAACAACAATCAGATTCGTTCCGGGATTTGGGCTTATTGTTATTACTCAGTATTATATTGGTTTATATGGTTATGGCAGCGCAATTTGAATCATTCCTTGATCCGTTTATAGTTATGTTTTCAGTTCCCTTTGCATTTACCGGAGTTATAATAGCGTTGTTAGTTACCGGTTTCCCTATAAACATAATGTCGTTATTGGGTGCGGTTATGCTTGTTGGTATAGTCGTAAAAAATGCTATCGTTCTTGTTGATTACATAAATATAACCCGCGCAAGAAATATTCCGCTGTACGAAGCAATTATTTATTCAGGTAGAAACAGATTAAGACCGGTACTTATGACAACTTTAACAACTCTACTTGGCACTTTGCCATTAGCGATGAGTAAAGGGCAAGGTTCTGAAATGTGGCAATCATTGGGAATAGCTACGATTGGCGGATTGTTCTTCTCAAGTGTTATAACCTTAGTTCTTGTGCCGGTACTTTATTCCATTTTTGAAACAAGAATTAAACAAAAAAAAGAAATTGATTAAGGAGAAATTATGAAAGCGGTAATGATAGTATATAATCACGGGATTACCGAAGAAGTTGATGAAGCACTAAATAAATTAAATATAAAAGGATTTACAAGATTTGTAGATGTCCACGGACAAGGCAGCGATAAAGGCGAACCGCATTTGGGAACTCATATTTGGCCAAGTAAAAATGCGGTTGTCATAACGGTTATAGACGATAATTTAGTTGAAAGTTTATTGGAAAAAGTAAAAGAAATAAATGCAGAAGCTGAAGAACAAGGAATTCACGCCTTTGTATGGAGTATTGAAAAAATGATTTAATTCCCTAAGAGGTTACTATGAAAAAAGAATTAAAACTCGAATTTGAATTTGAAGATATTAAAAGTTATAAAATCGGGTCTCTGGTTATTTTAGAGCCGAAAACAGATGGGTTTCGGACTCTTTTAAATGTTGACGAAAGTTTCGAATTAATAGAATGGATTGATCTTGCTGGTAAAGATAAATCAGTGAAGGGAATTCTTTTTATAGGAAATGAAAATTGTTTTTGTGATAAAGCTTATGCTAAACATCTTGCTACTTTAACTGGTGAGTATATTAATCCCGAAGAACCTCGTTTGGTAAAAAAAATTATTGATGATAAAAAGAGATCAATACAAATTAACATGCTAAACAATTACATTAGAAAAATAATAGAAACACCTAAAATGATTTTTATTGCAATTACAAGTTGTGTTGTCTCCCCATTTTTTGGATTAAGTCTTGCTGCAGATTATAGAATTGCCAGCCCAAATTTGTTAATTCATCTAAATTCCAAAGAGTATGGGTTACATCCAAGTGGCGGCGTTCCTTTTTTTATGATAAAGCAGGTAGGATTATCAAAAACTCAAGAGATACTTTATAGCCAAAGATATATGGATGCATTAACAGCAAAACTCCTTGGAATAATAAACCATCTAACTTCTCCAAATAATTACAGAAGTGATGCAATTTCTCATGCGATCGAAATGTTAGAGTCAACCAGCTATGAATATTTCTTTTATACGAAACAACTAATAAATCATAAAATACTTAATGAATTTCAAGTCTATACGGAATTAGAATCCCAAATGGATTTACATTAAATAAACCCGTTGTGTGAATTATGTGAGGTAACCAATGGTCAAAGGCTTATTCATTACAGCAAATTCACCGCATCTCTTAAATTCTGTTGCTGAAGATGGTGGTGGATTTGAGTAGTAGTCTAATATATTTAACCGCTGGATTTTTGAGGATGCGTATTGACAAACTTAATTATATGCACTAGAATATAATTGGCAATACTCCCGAAATTATCTGCAAAAGTATATAACCAGATTAATCCTCCCGGTTGAATTACAATCCGTTTTTATCACAAATGACTTGGAAAAAACAGAATTAATTGTGCCGACACTACGTTCTTTTAATCGGGCAATATGCCTCGCTTAAAAAGAACAGCTACCTACCTTACTTGACTCATAATAAAATCAATATTTCGCACAAGATAAGCTCGGTAGCCGTTCTTACGAACGAGTGTCGGCTAATAATATAAATAATATGAAACATCAAACCCTCCATGAGCTTTTATCAATTCAAGCCGGAAGTAAAAACAACCTCTTTTCTTATGATGCCAAGACCTATAAAGGATCTTTATTGGGTGTTGACAAAAAGATGAAAGAATATCAGAAAGCAGGCTTGATACAGCAGATACCCTTCGACATCAAACCACGCGAAAGAAGAAAACAATATTTCTACTTCGTTACCAGAAAAGGTGCAATGGCTATTGACAGATTAGAGGATTATAAGCAGAAAATAACCAAGTCTTTGCATAACGCCGAACATGAGTCTATGAAGTTTGATATTGCTTTGGCTTTTATCAGGAATTATTCGGATTACGAGTTCAGTTTTAACTACAAAGCTGATTTAGATGGATTGAAGCCGGATATTTTAGTAAAGGCAAAGCACATCGAAGATAATAGGGAATTTACTTTTTTAGTTGAGATCGAACGCAAGAAAGAATTAACCCGTATTTACAGCGATAAGATTTTGAAGTATAATAGATTTATCAAGGCAGGATTATTCGCCAAGCATAATCTATCCCCCAAATCTAAAGTCTTATTTGTTTGTTCAAATCTCCGATATGATTCATATCTAAGGCCGCAGCAATATTCAGAAGCTATACCGGTTATTGACTTACTATATAGGCAGTTTAATCATTTTATGAATGTTATACAGGCGGAAAGTGACAAGTATTATCGTTTTATACCTTTTCCTGAATTTACCTCAATAGCTAAGCCGATCTGGAGAATGCCAAGCGGAGTTAAGGTGAAGATAATTGAATAATTAAACAGCTCTTTAACAACTCAATAAAATCTCCCAAAATTAATACTCATCTGCTCTCTCAGTATAGCGATAGCCTTTCCCTTATCAAGGTAAATTCCACCTTGACAAGGGTAGGCAACCAATCGCTGCACTCGTGGCAGAAATGAGTATTAAGACGCTCTGCCATTTCACTTAAAACAAATCCGTCAATCAATAAAATGAGGTATGAAATGAACGCTAAAGTAAAAGCAGTATTAGACACAATCCTTGACCAATTCCTGAATGGGAATATTCCTGAACTGGTCGCACTCTCAACTTATCCGGTTTCCATTCTTCCAATGAACAAGTGGTCTTTATTAAATCAACTTGTCTGTTATATAACCGGACTAAATGATTTCAGAGGATATAAGCAATGGCTTGAAGTTAAACGTTATGTAAAAAAAGGAGAAAAGGCCACCAACATTTTAGTACCCTGGATTAGGAAAGATAAAGATGAACAAACCAATGAAGAAAAATCTTTCTTGGCAGGATTTATTACAGCTTCAGTTTTCGCAGTTGAGCAAACAGACGGTGAGCCGTTGGATTATCAGAAATTAGAACTTCCTCCGTTTCCACTGATGGACCGGGCTAAAGAATTGGGCGTAAATGTTGCGGCGATACCGGGAAGTTATGATCATTATGGATATTACTCCCAAACTAAAAAAGTCATCGCACTAGCCAGTCCGGAGGAAGCCGTTTTCTTTCACGAAATATGTCATCTAGCTGATGATAAGATAAGCGGGATACAAGCTGGCCAAGACCCTATCCAAGAAATTACCGCCGAATTAGGAGCCTTAGCACTCTGTCAGATAGTTGGATTAGACGGTTCTAAACATTTCGGAAATCACTACCGCTATATTGAAAGCTATGCTCAAAAGCTAGAATTGACACCTTATTGCGCAGTGCTGAAAGTATTATCACGCACTGAAAAGATCTTAAACTTTCTTCTAAAGGAGGCAGAGCATGAGTTGTGTAGTGTGCCGCAATGAAAATTGCGCTGAGATAGACAGAAGTCATTTAATGTTTGATAACCTCAGAAATATCCTCAACACTGATTTTACTTCCATCAAGATTTCACTTCAAAAGATAAAAGGCAAAGGCAAAATATTTATTGAGGATTACATTCATTGTCCGTTCTGCTATGAAAAACTCCCCGAAGTAAAAACATTTATTTTCTTAATTAAGGAGGCCGAGATGATCTCAGAAAAAACTATATCCCTGATATTTGCTAAACCGCTTGATTACACTCCCATTACTCCGCAAGAAATAAAACGAATAAGGAAAAAAGTTACTCGCACTTTAGTTGAAGTCGCAAATCGTTTTGATGGAAGCTGCAAAATGACAATTAAAATACAAGCAAAAGGAAATGCTTAGGAGGCTATGATGAACGATAAAATAGTAAGGTTCAAAACCCTAGTCTGGAAGTTTAGAGAAACAAGTTTCAAATATCCCGACCATTCGGAAATACCAAAGAAAAAAATAACCTCCCCTAAAGACTTCTTCGAATTATTCCAACCCCTGTTTAAGGAGGAGCCATCGGAATTATTTGTTGTCGCATGGTTAAGTAGTAGCAACCGAGTAGTAGGTTTTGAAAAAGTTACTCTTGGGCTTCTTAATTCTTCTCTTGTGGATCCGCGAAGCGTATTCAGAGGAGCTATTATTGCGAATTGCGCCAACATCATACTTTCCCATAATCACCCTAGCGGCAACGTTGAGGCATCTCAGGAGGATATTTCAATAACCAAGACCTTGGTTGAAGCCGGAAAGATTATCGGTATAAATATCTTTGACCACATAATATTTGCCGAAGATAAGTTTACTTCTTTTGTTGAAAGGAGGCTTATGTGAGCGGATGGTTGGAATGGTTTGAAGACTTTATTATCTGCCCGTCTTGCGAAAACAAAATCGAAATACTTTTAGTGGAAGACGGAGACACTCAAGGCAATATAGATAATTCAATAGCAGGCGAACAAAATTGTCCGCATTGTAATTATCCTATAACTGACGAAATCTTAAAAGAAGACCCTCTCTAAAACAGAGGGTTTTTTATTGGTTGTAGCAAATTAAATGACGATAAAAAAAATAATAATTAATAAAATCATTTGATGTTTTAATGGCTGTTAACAAGTCTACATTTTGGCTAATGTTAGTTGTATTGACTTTCTTTATGGATATGGTATTATTAACATATCAACATTACTGCATGCATCTCCATTTTGAATATTAATCTGAGTGAAGTAGCAAATCAAATATCTAAATAATATGTCCAACCGTAGAAAGCATTCAAACAAAAAATCAAACGAAGTATCTCAAGACGAAATACTTAGTAAAAAGGAAACGACAGAAGGATATATTTATGATCAACCAGTGAAATGGGAAACTCCCAAAATGGTCAAGGAATTAACAAACATTATTCTTTTCTATAATTAATAACCTTCAAATATTATGGGTAAAATTTTTGCTAGTCCACAACAAAAAGAGTTCATAGCCAACCTGATTTACCGAAAGAAAAATTACACGAATTATTTAAAAAAGATTTGGTTAGATACACCCAGAAATAATCGACAGCATGCTGATACCCAATGCGATTATACCCAGATCATTTTGGCCGAAAGATTTAGCCGATTAACTTCATCTCAAGCAAACTACATCATAAAAGCCTGGCAGGGAGAGAAGGGCTATAAGGTGTTAATCGCTAGAAATATAATTGTAGAAAACATAATTAATTAAACAATATGAACAAGCTATTACAATTTCAAAAGAGAGTTGGGGCGATTGCTAAAGATAGTACTAATCCATTTTTCAAAAGTAAATACTTCGACATCAATAAATTAATAGAAGAAGTGAAGCCGGTATTAAACGAGTTAGGGCTGATCTTATTACAGCCGTTAACTTCTAGTTCAAATAGTGACAGGTTAGCAATTAAAACAATTATTGTGGATGCAGAAAACGGAAAAACATTGATTGAAGGATGCGCTATTTTACCGGAAAATCCAGACCCGCAAAAAATTGGGAGTATCATAACTTATTACCGCCGGTATGCTATTCAATCTTTATTATTCTTACAAGCGGAAGATGATGACGGAAATAGTGTAGCGCAAGTTCCTAAGTCGATAGCCAAACAAACACCATCAAAGCCAACTGATAAAAAAACTATAATCGCTTCTTTATTAAAAAAGAAAACACCTGGAATAAAAACCGCCGAAGATTACAAAGAGACTTGTATGACTTTAACAGGTTATGAGTTGTTGCCTGCCAATTACGACAATATTATTAATTATTTAAAATAAAAATCTATGTCAAAAGAATTCGTTGACGGATTATTCGTTAATAATCCAAGAGAGAACGCACCTGATTTTGTTAAGGGAAGTTTATCAATTCAAGCTGATAAATTTATTCCTTATCTAAAATCTAAAGCCAATGCGAAAGGCTATGTTAATATTGATATGCTTGAAAGCAAGGACGGAAACCTTTATCCGAAATTAAACGAATGGAAACCAAATACGGGTAATCTGGAAAAACCTGAACCAATTGAACGGGCAATGAGAGAAGATGAGGAAATCAAAATAGAAAATATTCCTTTTTAGTTACCTCTCAGGGTTCGGCTCCACGGAATACCGAGCCGAGCCTTATAGATGACGCTAATTATTACAATATGTATCTATTCAAATGTCAGTATTGCGGCAAAGATGTAGAAGGACAAATAAATAATCCAGTCGCTACGTGCTTTGAATGTAAGAAAGATTTAGCCAAAGAGAGATTGATAATTAATCTACATAGAAAACGATATGGAAAAAATAAATGAGCTGAAAGTTAAGCTATCGGGAACAGTTACTATACCGAGAGAAATATTAACCAATGCAACTATTGATCTTAAAATAAATCGGGCAGATTGCTTAGACTATCGGGTAATTAATAATCATGATGGAAGTTTTTACAAGGTGTATAATGTTAAGATTAGCGAGATATCCGAAGTTGAATTTATTTCTGATCGGGAGAAGATTGAGGGGAATAAAAAGAAAAGCGCAAGCCAAAGACTTAGAGGAAGAGCTTATATCTGGACGGCTGAAAACGACGACACAGATCCCGAAATGTTTTATCAAATGATCGTAAACAAAATCATAAATAATTTTGACATCTTAGTGGATTATTTAAGAGACAAATAAATATGACCAAGCAAAGCAGAAAAAATAAAAAATATTTAGAGACAAATGGAATTGAACATATTCATATAGCCCTACCCAAAGAAACTAAACGAGCTTTCAAGTCCAAGCTTTCAGATGAGGGGAAAAATATGACAGACTTCTTGCTTAAATATATTTATAAATATGTCTCAAGAAGAAAGACCTTGGAAAATATTGAGAAGCTATGATTTGAGAATCTGGAATAAGAAGAATTAGAAATTGCATCAAAATAGATTGAGAATAGTACGGAAAGTAATTCGATAATGTAGGTCTCAGACGAGCCCTTTCAATAAATATTAATTTGTCATCTGCCTTACAATTATAGCAAGCTTGAGCCTTTACAAGTCAATGTAGTATTTGCTTTGCAAATCTCCACATTAGACTAGCGGCTCTAAGCTCGCCACTCGTTTGGCATAGATGACGATTAAGTCATCACAAGAATTAAAAATATGTTTATTAAAGAATGCGAATGTGGAAGTAATCATTTTATTATTAACGAAGGGATATCTCACAGTGCAGAATTAGATTGCGATGGAGATTTAACCGTTTATGCTAATCAAGCAAACGAAATAGAAAGTATTATTTGCCGTGATTGTGAAAAAATATATTCCGAAAAAGATTTTAATCAAATTAATTTTTAACAATATGAAAGAGTTTAAATATAAGAATGGCGATGCAGTAATTAACAGATGGAATTGGCATTATATAATTGTTGGGAGATATAGAAATGAACGAGGAACGAATTGTTATAAGGTTAAGAATAACGAAGACCTGATGAGTAATTTTGAATATAGTGAAGACCCTATCTGGAAAGAGGGTTGGGTCGGAGTTCAGAAGGAATGGGAGATTAGAAGATTAGATAATTAAATAAAAAGTGGAACACGAATTAAACAGTGATTAAATTATTAATTAGTACAGAATAATTTACAGTACTATGGTCCTATCAAGAGTGAAAAACCATAGTCAGTAGGGAAACGAGCAAAATAGCGTAGCTTTACAGCATTCTGCCAATAAAATTTTTAAGATTTCGCTTTTCCTTCACAGTATATTTAATTCTCACAAAGCTTGTATACTGAGGGAAACTTCCAGAAACAGCAAAAACACTATTTAAATAAATCTTAAATACAGAATTATTAGAAACTATTTTTATAGTGTTCCACCCCCTGTCATTGGATACTGAACTCCACTCGCCCTTGCTTAATCTATTGGAGCGAATTCCTTCCAATTCAATAATATCAGCATATGGTGCGGCATCTATCCTAATTAATAGTTCCTTTCCTTCCTTGTCAACAAGAACAAAAGATTCCCCCATTCCACCAGTATATCCCCAAAAATCAAATTCAAATGAGAAATTTTTAGGAAATTTAATATCATGCGTCAGTGTTACTACACCTGCTTGATTTTGAATATAGTATTCATTACTTACTGATTTTTGAACAACAACATTTTTACCCCAGTCAGAAGCTATATCGCCAATCTCATAATTTGAAAAATCTTCTTTAAAAAATATATCACCGCTAGTGTTGGTATTAGTATTTTTCGCTTTAGATTCGCCCGTAATATAGACACCCATAAGTTTTTTTACAGTATTATCTTTTATATATTCTTCGGACGCAACTGAAAATATCTGTCCCGTTTCTGTTGAAATTAATCTTGCATTTACTTTTATAGCATCACCTAAGTCAGTAATTGTACCTGAAATAATTGCATCTACACCTAATATTTTCCCCAATTCTTTAGCAGAATTTGGGTCAATTAATCCCGACAAATTAAGTTTATGTTCAGTTATTATTTTATTTAATAATTGTCTTTCTATAACTTCGAATTTCTTAGTGAGAAATAGTTTTGTTATTAATTCTTCAGCGAGAAATTTTCCAAAGTCATTCGTATTACCATTCAAATCAGAAAATTCTATCACAGCAGTTTTAGTTTTTCCCGCTTCTCTCATACTGTTTACGATTTGTTCGACAAGCTTATTATTATGATTATCTAAACTGTTTTGAGCTTCTATGTATGGAGTAAATGATAAGAAATAAACAATAAGTGCCCAATGCGAAATTCTATTATTCACAATTTCTCCAATAATTTAACTAGATTATTTTATTTAATATTTTTGAATACTTTTCGGCAATTATTTTGATGGCTTGTTTTAGTGAAAGGTCTTCTGAAAAACCTGGACCGACGGCGTTAATAACATTTGAATCTACAATTACCCCGTGTCTATTAAATATTTTGTATGATAGATTAATATCACATGAAATTAAATCTTTATCTAATGTTGTATTTGTTCTGAATGAATAGTTAATTCTACCTAACGCAACATAGTTAACATTAGAAAATACTTTTGATTTGCTTAATAATGTTGTCTCACCTAAAAATATTTTATCAAAGTAACCTTTACTTTTAAATGTATTTTTAAAATAATTATTCAGTATTATATTGGACTCTAACTTACTTAAAAAATCATTTTCAATAGTGCTATAATTATTATTGCTGGATTCAATAACAACGGCAATTTTAGACATGTTATTGGTGCTAACAATTTCTCTATTGATTGTAGAATTAAAAACGCTTAACTCATCATATTTAATTGAATTTAACTTTTGATAACTGTTATCGGTTTTTTCGATTTCAATCTTATCCTTGTCTTTAGACGAAATATCATTAGGAGTAACTATTGAGATATAGTCTGCTTCTATCCAATATCTAGGACTATTTACATAACTTCCATTTTGGTTTTGTATCTGTATTTCAATGAATCCCTGTCCTTCATATGATTTCACTGGTTGTTTAACATCAAACACCTTAACTAAGGTATGGGCGTTTAATTTAATTGGGATTAGCTTTAGTTCTAGGATATTTCCGGCGTCATCTAATTTTGCCTTATATAACACATTAATATCATGAGGAATAGAGCCATAAGTAACGAGAGCTTCCACTTCATTCTTGAAGCTTTCTTTATTAAGAGTTTTGTTTAATAATTTTTCGTTTGAGCCAAATAGTCTTTTTAACGAGTAGTAGTTTTCTGGTAGGAATGCTTTCCAGGCGGATAGTATAATCAGTATTATTATTATTGGTGCTATGAATAATTTAACTTTTTTTATTTTCTCTTTTACTTTATTTGAGTTATATGAGTGTCCTTTCGTTAGTAA
Source organism: Ignavibacteriaceae bacterium (assembly GCA_019638025.1). Lineage (GTDB taxonomy): Bacteria > Bacteroidota > Ignavibacteria > Ignavibacteriales > Ignavibacteriaceae > JAGUXE01. Next base: position 14,993 of record JAHBUO010000022.1, on the reverse strand, counting down.
ATCGATTGCGATATTTTTTAACACGAATATGTATACTGTCAATATCACTAAAGATATTAGTAAGATTGCCATTAGAACGATTAGGGTTAATTCCATTTTACCTTATATTTTAATGTATAAATATATTATTATTTTTTTATATATAAACCCGATGCCGATCCCTAGACTTTAATACCTCAGTTTTCTCACCCTCCGCACGAAACGGAGGATTCGACCTTCGGCCTTTAAGTCTTACGCCTTAATATATTAGTATGTAAATTTATCTATAAAATGTAATAAAACAACAACTTAGCTTTCAATTTCTGTAAATATTTATTATTTTATAAAAACTCCTTTTTACAGCCATTTTTACAGGTTTTTATTGAAAGTTGACATTTATGATATTAAGCGGAAACTAATTTTAGGAATTCCTCTCAACTCTTGGGGGAGTTACGAAGCAATATGGGATATGCTTCACGATATAAGGAGGCTTAAGTATATCCGCAGAAGTCAAATAGCTTCTATTGATAAACGCTATAATAAAACTTGTTCTGAGAAAAAGATTAACCGACTATTAGAATTAGGCTTAATTAAGAAAACCGATAACGAAATATTAATCTCAACAGAATATTCTTTAGAGCTTCTCAAGCAGCTTAATTATAACACCTCGATACTCCCTAAAAACATTAAAGGCGAAGGCTCAATCAACGAGCTAAATAATACAGAAGTTTTTATTCAAGCTCTTAAGTTACCGGATTTCTTAGCACTGCTTTATCCAAATTTTGAATACATAAGACCAGATGCTTTACTTGTTAGAGGGGTTAAAGAGAAGTATTATTTAGAGTTCTTAGAAGTAGAAGCGAGCAAGTCTAATTGGGGTAATTGGTTAGAAGAAAAGAGAATTAATTACTTTAAATTAGCTCAAGAGAAAAGACCATTTTCTTATTGGGTGTCGCAATGTAAATTACTTGATTTACCAGTTCCTGATATAAATAAATTTAAGTTTTCAGTTTGTATAATTGGAAAGATAAAATATAATTTTGAAGAGTGGTTTAATTTTATGGAGAAACTAAATGAAAATATATAAATCTAATAATGATGAATTGGGTAAAAATGGTATTCGGGGTAAATATTTTGATTATATGAAAAACCCTTTTAAAAATTCTATACTTTCCTTAATAAAAAATACTAATCCATTTAATTTTATCTGCCCACATTGCCTTAAAACTATATTAGCAGATAAAATTCAGGGTACTGAGTGCCCATTTTGTGATAATGTAAATGAGGGTTGCTCTGGTCTTTTTTTACCTTGCCCTAAATGTGGAGGGGTTATGCCCGGTTATATTTGTCCAAATCCAGATTGTGGTAAGGAAATTGATTTATTAATAGAATATAACGAGGAAGAACTAATTAGGAGGCGTTATGAGTAAATTCCCAGGTAAAACAACTATTTATGGTTACAGAGATGATTCTATCGTGCTTAAGCAAGAGTCGTCTATAGATCCCGAAAAAGAAGTCGTTAATTATGAAGCAGAGTATGAGGTTATCCAAAAAACAGTTGGGAATTTATTAGATGAAATTTCTAATACTATGAATACGAATACTCCATTTTTTGTTTTCAATGTTAAAAGACGTAATGAAAAAATAAGACTTAATAATGAAGCTCAGGTTTTGATGTTTAATCAAATCCAAAATGTTAGAGCAATATCCAATGAGTTGCTGAATTTAGAAGCCGATAAAATATATGGCCCGAAGCTCCTTAAATATCTTGTTGATATGAAATTATTGGATGCCGAACATTGTTTTGAAGAGGTTATAGCTGCTCACAAATTAAGTATTACTAAGAAAGAAGTTGATAAAACCTTAACAATTTCTCTAATCGACCACGATAGTCTTGATAAACAAAAAAAGTTATCAGAGATAAAATTAAATGATGGTGAAGCAAGAATATTAAATGCTAATGCCGATAAGACTGGGGCAGAAGCTGATTTGATTATGGCGAGGGTAAATTCGATTAATAAATTTAACGAATCATTCGACCCGTCTAAATTAAGTGATGAATTAAAAGTTAAGATATTTATTAGTTCTGTAGCTCCTGGCGTTGAATATACAGACCCTAACATTGAAAAATCATTAAATGATAGTTTTTCAAAATCAGAAAAAGCTAAGGCTGACATACTTGAACACCAGGCTACAGAGCAGGAAATTAAAGTTGATGAACTAAGAGAAAGGAAAAAGATGAATGATAAAAAACGAGGAAAATTATAGTTTAGATTTTGGTATTCAGCTTAATCTAGACCATATAGAGCCGGTTATTTATGATATAAAGGAAAGGTTTGAACACTCCTATATTTTAGGAAAAACCGGAACTGGAAAATCTGTCTTAATGGAACAGATGGTTTTCAATGACATCTCAAAAGGTATAAGCACTATCTATATCGACCCAAAGGGAGAAAGTTGTAAAAGACTTTATAGTCTTGCCCCTGATAAATCTAAGATAAAATATGTATCCATTAAAAAGCCAATTGTTATTAACCCCCTTAATAAAACTGGTTTTGATATAGATGATATTATAGCAGAGTTCGTTCAGATACTTGATATTCTTATTACTCTTACCGCTTCAAATCCTGAATCGACAGTTTTAATGCGTGAGATAGTCGGAATGGCCTTAAGAACTTTTACAAAGGAACAAAAAAATCTCAATTACTTAGTTGATTTCCTTTTATACAGCGATACAAGAAAAACACATATTCAAAGCCTGCCTAATAATGACCGGTATAAAAAATATTGGACAGAGTTTGATTTTACAGAAAAGAACGGATACCCTAAAAACAAAGATAAAATAGAAAGTGCAAAAAGAGTGGCGAGCCGCTTGCTCGAAATCTCTGAAGGCAAAATGAAAGATATAGTACACGGAGAGAACGAACTTTATATTCACGACTTAATTAACAATGGCGAATCTCTTTTTGTGGATACATCCCGAATGAGCAGGAATAGCAGAATATATTTATCTAACCTTATAGTTTATTCCGTTCTGTCTTATTGCGAGTATTATGAAGGAAAGACAAAACCGCTAATCGTATATGTTGACGAATTTCAGACAGTTGTTTCTTCTTTATTTACCGAACTGTTAGCGAGAAGCAGGGGAAAGAAAGTCGGTTTTGTTTTAGCACATCATAACCTTTTGGAAGTTAAGCCGGAAATTCTAAGCAGTATTTTCGGAAACACTAACACTTATGTTATTTTTAGATGTGGATTGGATGAAGCTGATAAACTGGCTCCGATGTTTGACGTTAGGCCGAAAGATCTTTTTAATCTTGATAAGTTTAACGCTTGGCTTAGAATAGGGAATGAAAATATTTTAATAGAAACATTACCGCCTCTGATGGAAGAAGTACCTGAACTGCCGGAAGATGTCGAGAAAATTCAAGACAACAAATTATCTCCCGATGATATGATTGGCTATTTCTTTTTGTCTAACGACCCGATTGTGGTATAATTAAAATGCCAAGACTGCTAAGGGGAAGCTCTTAGCCGAATCGAACTTGCCGCAAAGTGCCTATAATCTTTTAAGCATGCCGAAAGGCTAACGGGAGGGTAACGACCTAGCTTAAGAGGAATGTCCAGCGGTTCGATTATGATAAGCCGGGAAGTTGAGGACATACCTTTTCGGATATTATTTGTTGGTAATCCAAGAATAAAAGGCTAAGGAAACTTGGCCTTTTATTTTACCTATGATATAATAAAGGCAGTTCTTAAAAATCATAGGAGTTTGCAATGAGTGAGTTCATTAATTTCTCAGAGATTAGCCAAAAAATCCCTTTCAAAGATTTACTGGATTGGCTTAATATTCCATACACCGCAACACAAAACGGAGAGCTTAAAGGCGAAGGATTTATAATCACCACCTCAAAGAATCTTTATTTCAATCCAATCGGCGAGGATAAAGGAAGTGTCATTAATTTTCTAGCCAAGCAGAAAGGACTGGATCTAAGAATCGCAGCGCTAGAGCTTAAAAAGAATTTCCTAATGGAGTCCAAAGAACCGAAAAGAGAACTGCCTAATCTTGAATTACACTACTGTAAGTTCTTAGAGGAAAAAGGAATCAGCCAGGAAATGGCCAAGGAATATGAGATCGGTTTGGTAAAGCAGCATTCTATTATTTCCGGAAAGTTAGCCTTTAAAGTCTATGACGAGCTTTCTAACCACAGTGGATATGTTGCTTATAACATCTCCAAAGACGAATGGTTTTTCCCTAAAGGATTCAAGCGAACCCTTTACAACGCCCACCGCATTACTGCTCAAGAAGTTGTTCTAACAATTTCAATATGGGAGACCTTAGATTATCTTGAAAAAGGTATTCCAAGTGTTTCACTAATTGGCAAAACCATGACGGATAAACAAGCCGAACAATTGGCTAAGTTTATTAATATTCTTGTTATTCACCCGGAACCAGAAAATATTCTAGTCCGGCTGGCAAGAAACTCTTATGTAAAAGTGAGCTCTGCTTAGGCAGGGCTTTTTTAAACTTGACACTCCGGGTAGGACGGCTATAATAAAGTGATATGATAAATGATTATTACCAATCTCCTTCAGACTCTTAAACATTAAGAAACAATAATATGCAAGCCATATCGGGTTGTGTTCTACAATTTATAGTTGCGATTTTCTTCATCTGGTTTGTAATGGTTCATCCCGAAATTGTAAACGGGTTAATTTCAGCTATGTCCAGAGTCTTCGATTTGATAATACTACTGCTCACGCAAATTATCAACGCAATTCAATAAGGTACTCTAAAACTTGATAGCTAAAAAGGTGGTAAGCGAATAGCGAACCGCTTTTTTTGATTGATCGAAAAACATAGATCACCTAAGTTCCGCATAATATCCTAAAATACATATAGTTCATTTCGTATATTACGAATTGGAAGTATTAGAACAATATTTTGTTACTCGTTCATCATTTTTTCTAAGAGATTTACAAAGTTTTGAAATTGAATCATTTGCGATGGCTGTATTTTTGGATATTTTAGTGTAGATTGAAAAAATTATTAACACAAATAGGTCTTCGTAGTGAATAAGCTCTATCAGAACGAATACTATTATTCCCCTAAAACGAGTTTTCGGGTGTTGAGCTTTATACATATAAGAAGCTGAAATTGATGCAAGAAGTATTCTATTATATGAAAAATCAAAATATATTTTGGAGTTGCAATAAAATAACATGTATATGATTTGTTATGGTTGAGAAAGAATATAACATACCAGAATCCAGGAAACTTGAATTCAAAGAAACTCTTCCTTCCGGTAATAAGATAGAGAGAACAGCAGTTGCTTTCAGCAATGATGCCGGGGGTGAAATTTATATCGGCATCAGAAACGATCCAAGAGAAATTACCGGCATTCCGGAAAATGAATTAATAAAATTAGAAGAACAGATTAGCAATATTATTTATGAGAACTGCAACCCTACAATTTTGCCGGACATACTTGTACAAAAAATTGAAGACAAATATATTTTAGTTGTTAAAATTCCACGCGGTAGTTTACCCCCTTATTACATAAAATCACTTGGTAAAGAAAATGGAACATTTATTCGTGTTGGCTCATCAAATCGACTTGCAGACAGAGAAATAATAGAAGAGCTTGAAAGAAAAAGTAGAAGCATCTCTTACGACTCCACTTCTGTCTATGAGCTTAAACCGGATGAATTAGATTTAAGCTCATTCACAAAACTATACCAAGAAAAGACCGGCAAGAAAATAAATATTGAGTCCTTAGCAAAACTTGGTTTAATAAAAACAGAAAACGAAAAACAATACCCAACTGTTTCTGCAATTCTCTTATCCGAAAGAGAAATCAAACAACGTTATTTTCCATACGCAAAAATAGAGTGTGCCCGTTTCAAGGGAACAAAAACAGATGCAACCTTAGATTCTAAAACAATAGACGAATCCATTTGTTCACAACCCGACTTAGCAGTTGCATTTGTTGAACGTACTATCAAGAAAGGTTCAAAGATCGGAAGAGTTTATCGTGAAGAACGTTGGGAATATCCAATGCTTGCGGTAAGAGAAATAATTATTAATGCCGTTATACACAGAGATTATTCGCTTCAAGGCAAGGATATTAAAATTGCCATTTTCGATGATATGCTGGAAATTACAAGCCCCGGCACAATTCCTCCAAGTATTGATCTAAACAACCTTTATTCCGGGCAATCGGAAATACGAAACAAAACACTTGGGCCAATATTCAAGGAGCTTCAGGCTTATTGAACAATGGGGAACCGGTTTTCAAAACTCTCTGATGAATTAAAGGAATACCCCGAAATTGAGCTAAAAATAAACGAACCAGGTCTCTCTTTTCAAATTCAGTTCATTAAAAGGGATTATCAGTCTGAAAAAGGCGGGGATCAAGCTGGAACCATGCTGGAACCAAGTTGGGACCAAGCTTCTCCGCAAGTACCCAGCAACCATCCCGCAAGTACCCCGCAAGTGCCCCGCAAGTATTTGGAAAGCACCCCGCAAGCTGTAAAAACCTTGCAATTTTGCGTAGAATACAAGTTTAGACAAGAAATCCAAGACCATCTTGGATTGGCGGATAGAGAACATTTTCGTAAAACGATATTAATTCCTTTAATTGAAAACTTATTGTTAAAAATGTCATCACCGGAAAAACCGAATAGCCCAAATCAAAAATATATTATTACAGAGAAAGGGAAACTGTTGATGGAGGAATTGAATTAGTGAGATTGCAATTAACAGACGGTTATTATCTGCATTTCAATTTCTTTGCTAAAAGAAATATTAAAATCGGTGAAGAGCTAACAGCAGATTATTCAACTTATTCAGAAGAATATCCATATAAAATCTTATGAACCACAAACCAAAATTAGAACTTACTTGGATTGGGAAAAACCAGCAGCTAATAATTGTAAATGCTTTTTTGATCGTTCATTTGAAAGACACAGAAATATTGTAAAGTAATGTTAAAGGAAATTTCGGCGTAATAATGGATGCCATTGCTATTTCAATAATTAAACTAGATCTCATCCTTGATAAAAATATCCCAGAACAAAAAATAATATTAGTTAACGTTGCAGAGATGAAAAAAATAGTTAATGGTAAAGTTTATGATGATAACAGTAAAGCCAATATGATGTTATTATATGACATCATAGTAGATAATGCTAAAACAATTATTCAAGAGGAAAGAAAGACGATTGAGAAAATCTTCAAATAAAACGCAAACGGATTTCTGCGCTTGAGGAATAAATTAATATATATCTAACACTCCCGGCGCAAGAACAAGAATGGTAGATTAATGCAGTAATCAATACAAAATAAAAACAAGTAATTCGTAATCAAGTATTAAAAAGCAATTACAACCAATGAAAAAACCTCACTTATATTTTAGAAATCCTGTTGAAGGTGTTGTCACATATAAACCTCATCAAAGGAAAGTCGGTGATGATGAAGGCGCTGATGAGCCAATTGAAATTGTTCCTAGAAATTATTTGCTCATGCAAGAATCATTCAGATATTCATTAACTAATTTCACAACAAAAAGAAATCAAAGAGAAACTCATCGCAATCTTCAATTAAATATACCTGCAAAAGTTGATTACATAATTCTAAACTTCTTCGATTATTTTGATTCATCAAAATATGAAAACAAATACAGAGAATATTTCGGCTTAAGTCCAATTAGATATGATGAGTTTAATACTATTGGCTACTATGCTATCAGTAACGAAGAAAAGTTTCAAGAATTTATTGATAGCATTAATGTGTTTATTAATTCAGTAAATCCTGATGATTCGGAGGATTACAACCGGTTAATCCGCTATATAAAACGCTTCGATTTTCATTCATCAGATGACATAAAAAAAATTGCTGAACCAAAAGATTACTACATACTTGATCTCTTTGAGTCACTTGAATTATACCCTCAGCTTTCAGCAATAAAAAGCTCGCTAATTGATTATTGTTCTTCAAATGGCTTGAATTTTATTCAAGACGTTTCATCAAACAGAATTGAATTGCTAAATGTCCCGTTTGTTACTATTCAAGAAATTGTTGACAACTATGATGTAATCCATATAGTTAATTCTCCTTTTGCAGGTATCATAAGGCCATCTGTATTCAACCTTCCTATTAGAGAGTATGGTTTTGCAATCGCAAATGGAGCTGAAGATTTACCGATTATTGGAATAATTGATACTGGTATCAGCAGTGCGACACCGCTTGCCCCTCTAATTATAAATGACGGGAATGAATTCGATATTACTGGCACTAGTCCTAAAATAGACAGTGCTAATCATGGTACAGGTGTCTCCGCAATTGCGGCTCTAGGTAAGTCATTATATAATTCTTCATCTAATCAAATCATCGCGGATGCAAAACTCTTATCAATAAAAGTCCTCGATAGGGAAGAAGGATACATTTCAGAATCGCTAGTAATTAGTATGATTAAAGAATCGCATCAAAAATATGGTATAAAAATATTTGTCCTGTCTCTTGGTTATTGTAATCCTCTTCCAAATAATTCGCTCGTTTCCAATTATGCTTGTACTCTTGATTCATTATCCAATGAATTGAATATCCTAATATTTATATCTGTAGGTAACTTCACAAATTTTGTTGGTCACTTCTTTGATAATGAAAACAAAGGCATTTACCCTCATCAATTTCTTAAGCCAGACTTTAATCTTCGTTCTCCATCAGAAAGTATGAATAATATTGGTTGTGGTGCAATTTCTGATAATCTGGAACCATATAGCGCTGAATGCTATTCAGCTGAAAGTTCATTCCCTGCAAGTTATACGCGTAAGTTTAATTGCGATCGCTCTGCCTCATATTATAAATCAACTCGCTTTAGTAAACATCTAACTAAACCGGATCTATGTTATTTTGGAGGCGATATTGATAATAATACTCTAACTGATAATACTGGTCTTAAAGTTCTTAGTGCTGAAATGGGTCAGTATTATTCAAGGGAAATCGGCACAAGTTATTCCGCACCATTTCTCGCAAATCTTGCAGCAAAAATTTTAAAGGAGTATCCTCAACTTGCTGAAAATATGCAAACAATAAAAGCTCTTTTAGTTAACTCCGCGGAACATCCACAAACTGGCAAAGCATTTAAGAATCTTGAGCACTTCAAATTACAAGACCTTATTGGGAAAGGAATACCCGATGATAATCTTCCGATTTATTCTGATGAAAATAATGTAACTCTTGTTTTAGAAGATTCAATAAAACCTGGACATATAAAAACATATACCTTGAAACTTCCGGAATATCTTGTTACGCTTTTACATGGTAAATCAGTAGTCCATATTGATGCAACCCTTTGTTTTAGTTTTGAGCCCATCCCTCACAATCACCTTGCTTATTGCCCGGTTCATATCTCCTTTGGTATATTTAAAGATATCGCTCTTGAAGAAAAACGCTTAAATGATAAAGGAAAGGAAGAAAACTTTGGCTTAAGTGGTGCTAGAGTTGAAGATTTTAAAGTCTTTCAAGGATGGTCAGAAGATTACTACTTCAAAGCAAAACTTTTGAGTAATTGTCATAAAATGAGTTTTGGGATTACTAAGAATAAATTACTCAAAGAGAATAATCAGTTTAAGATAGCAATTCATTCGAAGCTTCATAAATTGTTACCGGCTCATTTGCAAGACGACTATAATATTTTACACAAATTTTCTTTAGTAATTACAGTAAAAGAAATGTCGCACAAGGGCGCTGTTTCAAATAGATTGTATAATGAACTGATTTTAATAAATAATCTAGAAGTAATCGCGGAGCTTGAAGCTGAATTGGAGAATTAATTCGTAATTTTCTCTTTTTCTTGTTTAATAAGATCCAACCAGATGGACGATGTAATTAATAATCCATTCTTATTTTTAGTAATATTTTTATCAAGGATACTTCTTTTAATAGCTCCTATTAAAGCTTTTTGAATGCTGTAATATGATAAACCTTCGGCAGCTTTAAGAACTGTTGTAATTGCATTTATTTTGTCAAACTTAAATTCACCATTTCTTAGTACAAGTTCTATTAGTTCTTTAATTTGCTTTTTATTTGGAAGATCAAGTTTAAGTTTTACATCAAATCTTCTCAATAATGCATTGTCAATCATTTCTATCTGATTGGTTGCTGCAATAACAATACTGCTTTGAGGTAAATAATCAAACAATTGAAGAATCGTATTAACAATCCTTTTCATCTCCCCATGATCATGAGCATAATCTCTAACTTTTCCTAATGAATCAAATTCATCAATAAAAATTATGCAGTCTTCCATTGATGCTTGTCTAAAAACCTTCGCTAAATTTTTACTAGTTTCACCAAGTTTTGAAGATACTATAGCTCCGAGATTTATAACATACATCATTTTTTCTAACTCACCAGCAATAACATAAGAAGCAAGAGTTTTCCCACAACCAGAAGGACCATATAATAATACTTTGTTCGAAACTGGTAAATTAAATTTCTGAATTAATTCTTTTGATCTATGTTCGTCAATTAAAAACTCTAGCTGATTCTGAACCTCATCACTCACAATCAGATTTTCAAACTTATACTCCGAAGTAATTTTTTCTAATACAAAATCGTTTAGTTCTTTGTCTTCCAATCTGGCAAAATACGCGTGGCTGCCAACTAACTTAGGTCCTTTGGATTGCTCTTGTCTAATGGCATCTTTAAGCAAAGACTGTAGCTGTAATGCATAGTTAATCTTTTTTGTTTTTTTGGAATGCTCAATCAATTCATTCAAAGCTTCCTTGAATTTTTCTTGATCATTTTCCAAACCGGATTTAACTATTTCTTTTATGTAACTAAACTGAGTCATACTAGTTCTGATTTCTTTATTAATATAACATGCGAATATTATTTCGTACTGTCAATTTACATAATTGGAAACACTTTCATAATAATTATTTTTTCAATCGGTTCCCAGACTAGTTTATCTTTTCATATACTCATTATTTCCACATATTTTTGAAAACTAATTTGGATAATTGCCAATTACAAATCATTTCCTAATCTTCTCAACAATCTTCTCACCAGTTCTGCCAACAACATAACCACCAAGACCGATTTATAATAAAGTTCATGCTTCATTACATAATCGAAATGCACGCCAAAAAATATATAAGCTGTTCAAACTTGAAGGAAAATGTTAAAAGTGGGAAAAAAGAGGCAAGCAACTTCTTCTATTGTCTAGAACACCCATTTTATGCTTAAGAATCCTTGAAATTAGCCTACTAGACGAAGAAAAAGGCTCAAAAAGGTATAAAGTACCAGTTTGAGCCTTTTTTGCTGTCCTAGGGCAAATAAACCCCTACTTTTTCTCCCGTTTTCTGGTCTCTTTTTCCAGTACACCGGATTCTTTCAGAAAGATACCAATCGGGTGTATTTTCTTTTTTAGATCGGCAACCTCATTTTCCTTGGTCTCAAGTTGTTTAATAAGGTTGTCATATTCGGCTTTTGCCATTTGCGCTAAGTCCGGCATATATACTCCTGTTTAGTGTGGACTAAACTTAGCCAGGTAGTTGAAAACATGAAATGGAAGAAATTGTAAATATTTAGAAGATAATTGAGTATTTACAAGTATTGCGACTACCTGATATAAAAGATTGCCGATTATAGGAGGCAAAAATATTATTTATTAAATTTCTTTATGAAGACAATTATATTCTCCGGTCAGAAATGGATTATTAAAAGTGGAAATGGCAAAGGACCAGGAAGTAATAATTGGAACGAGAATAATGTCTATGTTGACCGCGCAGGGAATTTACATCTGAGAATTAATAAGATTGATGACAAATGGTATTGTGCCGAGATTATTACCGAAGATCCCATTAGGTATGGAGAATATGATTTTTATGTTTCTAGTAATGTCGAGCTTTCAGATAAGAATATCGTTGTTGGTCTCTTTATTTATGAAAATGATAAGAAAGAAATTGACATCGAGTTTCATAATAAAGAAACATTATATACCGTTCAGCCTCATAAACCGAAACGGTTCAAAATGAATCTTCAAGGGGATTATTCAACACATACAATATTATTCTATTCTGATCTAATAAGTTTCAAAAGCTATCACGGACACGGATTTCGTTCAGATCTCTTGATTAAGAAATGGATTTCACCAACCGATATTTTAGTTAATCCTAAAACGGCCCATCTACATATTAATTTTTGGTTGAAGAATGGAAAATCACCGAAAAAAGAAGCTGAAATAATTATTAAGAAAATTGTTTATTCAAACCCCGAAAGGCGTTGCTAAGTCTATTCCAAGTAATTTTTCTAAGATAGTCTACTTCTTAAGACATTATCCATAAAAAACCTTTTAACTCCCTGATACTTTAGGGATTTAATTATGCTGTTCTATGTAGAAACCTTTTTCCGACTAATAACTTCCCACCCTAGATGTTCGGGTCTCCCCACCAGAATCAATTGATGCAATATTCAATGATTTTTATCGCTTATAAAAGCGTCTGTTTATTCGGGATTTATTTTGTCGATCGTGTGATGAATAAATCAGGTCGCCGGTTGTTAAGGTTAAAACATTGCCGGCACTTTTTTCATCTATCCACCACACAGGATTTAAAGGAATAGTTTTATAAGACTGCCTATTTATCCAATTCCTAAACGCAGTCAGGCTTCATTGTAAATAAAAAAAGCAATATTCTGAGTTAATCTGCACGCTGCCGACGGGGGAACGCCAAACAACGGGCATGAGTGATTAGCTCATAATACTGCTTTCTGTTCCCCCGTCTTATATTTTAAACTACTCTTTTATTTTACACCTAACCGTTTTGTTTGTCAAGGGCTATGATTATCTAGTCCGTTAGCCGGAGATATGGACTTGTCCGATATTCTAGCTGGAGGACTGATTTAATTATACCACAGTAAGCGATCATGTCAAACAGCATCTAAATATTTTTGTTATAATTGGGCATAAGTGGAAGAGCAAAGTATTATTTAACTGTAAAATATTATTATGAAATATAATTTTGTAATCAGAATAAGAAGATTGAATTTTTAATAGAGTGTGGTATAATTAAACATAAGAGGCTTTACTTACAACCAAATCTAAAATCTTAAATCGTAGGATATTCGGTAAACCCTATTGCGAGCTATTATAGACTATTAAGCAAATAATAGCGGACAACAAGAATTTATAGACAATTCTTAGACTATCTTCCAATCAATTCCAATCGTTTCCAATGCCCTTTAACAACATATAAAATAGTTTTCCTTTGTAATTAAACAGAGGATAAAATGGCACGAACATTACTTCAAGAAATCGCCCACCAGATTTTTTACACACCTAAAAAACACAAGCATTCAAACAACCGCAAACCCCGAGACAGAGATTACGAAAAGGTAATGTACAAACTTAAACAGGCGGCGTTTGAAAACAAGAAGTCATTTGAAATAGCACAACTAAGAGCTAAAAGTAGAGGCTGGATTTAATGCGGCGCAATCAAGATGTGCCAGCGAAATACTTCCCGGTGGCATTACACCACCGGGGGGTGTCTAAACCAATAAGCCATTACAACCTACTGGCTTTTAATAGGCTAACTGCGAGGCCTAAGTCCGGACAGAAAAACCTCTCTGTTAAACAAAATCGCTCCTGCAATTCTAGTGTAACCAGGGATTTTCTCCTTTCGTTGATAAACCCACTTATTACACTTTCCAAGCATTACAGCCACCTCTTTAACAGAGAAAAATTTGGCTTCAATCGGGGTATCCATAAGATTAACTCCTATGCTCCCCAACCTCCTTTTTTTGTTTTACATAGTCGCACACCTAAAACCACCACATACATACCTATTAATTTTTCCACGAAAATAATTTAACGATTTATAGGAGATTTAACAATGGCAACTTATTATAGGAAACTCAGAAAAGGTATTAGGTTCTACTATAAGTTTGATTTCAATAGTAAGACCTATTATTCAAAATGTATTTACCACAGCAAGAGGGAAGCGCAACAAGCCGAAAGAGAAAAATATAATTACCTAGACGAGGAAAAAAGATTCGGTAAGCAGGACAAACCTTTATTACTCTGTTCGGTAATTGACGACCGGTTAAAATATCTGTCCGTCAAATACAGCGATAAGCATAAGCAAGATAGTGAATATCACCTTAATCGTTTTGCAGACTTCATTGGGAATCAGGAAATTAGAGAAATCACAAGAAAGGAGATTGAAGATTTCTTATTAGACTATTCCGAAAAACTGAAGAGAAATGAGGTTGATAATTATCAGGTAAACTCAGCCCTCAAGAATATCAAATCATTATTCAACTATATTATAGACAGCTATGACTTGGTAATCAGAAATCCCGCAAGGAAGATCAAACCTTATTCAGTAAAAAAAATGTTGAAATATATTCCGCCGGATAGCGAGATAAATAAAGTAAGAGAATATTTTAATCCACGCCAAAAACTTTTATTTGATTTTGTTTTAGCATCTGGCTGTAGAATTAATGAAGCGTTAAACTTGTCCTTTGAGGATATCAATGAAAGCTATTTAATCCTCTATACCAGGAAATCAAAGAATAGCGACAGAGTTCCTAGAAAGGTCGAGATACCGGATTGCATAAAAGGATTAACCGGCAAGGGAAGAGTATTCCCGGAATGGAATGACACCCCCAAATTTTTGGACAAAACCTTGCGGGAAAATAAAATGAAAGTTTGGGGTTGGCACTCTCTGAGGCATAGATATGCAAGCCTACTGTCAAAGAAGAATATCCCTCTTTTTGAGATAATGATAAAGCTAGGACATAGCCAATTAAAGACCACTCAGTTATACCTTCAAATGCTGTCTTAAGAAATCGTAGCCAAATCGTAGCGAACAAAAAACCATTTAAAAACACAAAAGCCTGTAAGTGATTATCTTACAGGCTTTTATCTTGTGCGGGGCCGACGAGACTCGAACTCGCGACCTCCTGCGTGACAGGCAGGCGTTCTAACCAACTGAACTACGACCCC
>JAHBUO010000021.1 GCA_019638025.1 Ignavibacteriaceae bacterium | reverse complement strand
AATTGTGATTAATACGGCTAATAGTTTTCTTTTCATAATATGTTTTCTTTGTTGTTTGATGATAAACAACTACAAATAGCTTTGTAAATATAAAAAAATGGATTGATTCGACAACAAACAATTATTGGAAAAGATTTGCGTAATTTGGTTCAATTGTTATCTCGAATGATGATGGAAGCATTGAAAATGCTGAACTCCCTTTAATTATAACTTTGCCGGGACTATGCTTCGCCTTTATTTTTATAACTCCCGATTTAAAATCATTTAGTATTACATCAACCAATTCGATACCTTCAACGATTTCGAAAGTAGTATTCGCATCTCGCAAAGGCGCTTTCATTCCTAATGAATTTACCGGAATTGCTTCAATGGTTAAAGTCGATTGGCCATCTGCAAATAGTTTTAATGGCGGATGATTGTATGTTAATTCATATATAGAAAATATATAGTGATGCCCGGCAAGTAAAATCAATCCTGCTATGCTAATCGATATTAAAATTATTACACTCTTATCCACGTTTGAGAGTTCTCTTTCTTTTTAGCTGAATAATTTTCTTTGAAAGATTAGTTATGATTTTGTTTGCAATTCTATCGGGCACACCGTCCACGTGATTAGATTTTAAGCGCATGTCACATTGATCGTTTACATAGTCGATAACAACAAACTTGTTTGAGTCTGTTAAAACAATTTCCGTTGAGAAAAAATCGAGTGAAGTTAATTGAGCAATTTTTTTTGTGTATGTGAAAAGACTCTTTAAGTTATATTCATCAATATCAGCAAGAGTTAAAACTTCATAAAGATGTGTCTGATCATCCCACCAAACGGAAATTGCTTCATCAAATGCCCAGAATACTCTGAACCATGCTCTCCGATTCTTAATTATTCTGGGAAAAACTTTTTCTTGCAACAAATATTTATCATCCGAATTTGTTACACGTTCTTCCAAGACTTCAGATAACGTCTCGGCTCCCGTAACAACACCGACTCCACCGCCTGTAGTATTACAAGGCTTGATTATAAAAGGTCTTCCTAATTTGTTTAAATCTTTAATCGATAGATAAATATCTTCAGAAAGATTAAACGGAGGAATAATTATTGAGTAAGGAACATTTAATCCTGAAGTAATAAATTCGAGATGCATATTGGCTTTATCAATTGCATGTGTTACATGATGATACTGATTAAAAAAGTGAGTCTCTTTTTTCTGAAGGATTTTTCCTAAAGCGCCAAAGTCATCATCAACATCCCAGGCTCGGTCTAAGTAATAGTTGAAATGAAGTTTTTTTGATGCGACTTTTTTACTTACTTCTTTTAAATTATGATAACCGATTCGAAATGTAGTTATTCCGTTTTTTGCAAGAATAGATTCGAGGAGAGCTACAAACTCTTCATCAAATTCCCAAACGTATGCTATGCCTAAATCGTATATTTCCATATTTACATCTATTTATACAAAGATAAATGTCAGTAATGATTTCACCAAACTTTCCGGAATTAAATATGATTTTCAGAGCATACACCTAAGTCGTCAGTGTTACTCGATTCAACATATACAAATACCTTGTTAATGAAAACCTTCATTAATATATTTTTAATTGAAATTCTCAATATTAGGTGAAGATGAAGTTTTATTTTAGCTTGTTAACGATACTTATTTTTGTTGCCGGTTGCTCCACACAAAAAGATATTACTAAAATTGAACCGATTAAAAATATTTCTGATGCAGATAGAAAAAAAGCATTGGAATATTTTATTAATGGTTCAGCTGCAGAAGCAAAAGGCGATTATGCAAGTGCAGTTCTTGAATATCAAGATGCACTTAAATATGATCCCAACGCAGGAGTTAATTATGCTCTGGCAAAAAACTATTTTTATTTGAATAGGTTGCATTTAGCACTGCAACATTCGCGTAGATCGGTTGAACTTGATTCAATGAACATTGAATACCTTAATTTGCTTCAAGAAGTTTACACTTCCGGAAAACAAGCCGACTCAGCATCAATTGTTCTAGAAAAGATACTAAATCTTGATTCAACAAATGTCAACGCTTATTACAAACTCGCAAGAATTTATGAGCTGAATAAGCCGGCACAAGCAATTCGTATATATCAGAAACTCTCACGAATTATAGGTAGTGAATGGTCTGTTTTGATTCGAGTTGCAGAACTTTATGAAAGATTAGGGAACGATCAAAAAGCAATTGAAACGATAGAGGAATTACGAACACTCGACCCTGCAAATCAAGCTATTCAAAAAGTACTTGTCGATTTTTATGTGAAGCGTGGCGATTTTTCAAAAGCTTCTGAAGTTTTAGAAGAAATTATCGAGTTGTATCCGGATGATGAAGAAGCAATCGAACGTCAAGCACAAGTTTTTTTGATGATGAAAGAATGGAATAAAGCAGCAGAAATTTATAAATCCCTTTTTATAAAACCTGATGTTTCTCATGAGGCAAAAATTAGAATAGCTTATGCATATTTTATTGAATCGTTTAATGATTCAATTCTTCTCGGCACAGCAAAAGAATTATTCCTTCAGATTGATGCAGATACTACCGATTGGCAAGTTAAAATGTATCTCGGTGGTATAGCCTTGCGTGAAAATAATGATTCAACTGCAATTAAGTATTTTAAAATAGTTACCGAACTCGCTCCTTGGAATCCTGAAGCTTACTTACAACTTGGAAATATTTATTATGAAGGGAAAGATTATCAACATGCCGAAGTTGTATTCAAGCAAGCATTAGAGCGTTTCCCGGAAGATTTTGCAATAAATTTTATGCTTGGTATTTCATTTATTCAGCAATCAAAATATTCTGATGCTGAACCGGTATTAGCTAAAGCTATATCCTTAAACGGAAACGATGTCTTCTCTTTATCAGCTTACGGGCATACATTAAGCCAATTAAAGAGACAAGAGGAGGCAATCCAATACTTAAATAAAGCTATTAAATTAGACCCGAATAATGTTGATTTACTTGGTTCACTTGGGCTTATTTACGACAACCTTGAGAAGTGGGATGAATGCGACAGTGTTTATAATCTTGCTTTAACCAGAGATGCAAAAAATCCGTTGGTAAATAATAATTATTCTTACTCACTCTCTAAGAGAGGAGTTAGACTTGACGAAGCACTCCAAATGGTTAATCTCGCACTTGATGCAGAGCCTATGAATAGTTCTTATCTTGATACAAAAGGATGGATTTATTATAAACTTGGTCAGTATGACTCAGCAAAAGTTTATATTCAAAAATCTTTAGATGTTGGTGGAGAAAAAGCAGTTATTCTTGACCATCTTGCAGATGTCTATTTTAAATTGAATCAAAAAGAGAAAGCAATTGAATTATGGAAGAAAGCTCACGAGCTTGATCCATCTGATGAAAAAATAAAAAACAAAATTGAAAAAGGTGAACTTTGAAAAAATATATTTTAGCCGTTATTATTAGCATTAACTTAATTTTATTGGTTGGAGTAAATAGTTGCGTCCCCTCACAAACATCTGAGGATGTAGAAATTCTACCTGCAGATAGACTCGTTAAACGTCTTGAAGCTAACCGAAGAAAAATCAGAGCCTTTGAAGGAAACGGTACAATTGATTTAAAAGCTCAAGGTTTTGATAATAGTGCCTCATTTAGAGTTGTGATGGTTAAACCCGATTCCATCTACTTTACCGTTCTTGGTCCTTTTGGAATTGAGTTAGCCCAGATTGTTGTAACAAAAAACGAATTTTATTTTTATGAAACACTATCAAACACTGTTTATCAAGGGGGGCTGAATGATGAAATATTGCAATCGATATTTAAAGTGAATATTTCCTTTAATGACTTAATAGATGCTTTGGTAGGTGCGGTTAATCTGACAGACAATCTTTACAAAGCACCAACCACATATCAAGTTGTCTATGATAAATATCTTTTGAGTTACAACGATTCTACACGCAATGTTGTTTCAAATTATCGTGTTGATATAAGAGACTTAGGTATAACAAACTATGTAGTCAGAGATTTCAAAGGAAAAACTTTACTCGAAGGTGAATATTCTAAATTTAATATTTTAGATGGTGTTGCTATTCCCTATAAAATATTGGTAAGTAATAAAAAAGATAATCAAACAATAAACATCACTTATAAAAATGTAACGGTAAATACTCGGAATATTTTTATTGATTTTCGACTCCCCGCCGATGCAACGGTAATTCAATGGTGATGAGGTTTTTACTTCTTTTCTTTTTGATGTTTGGTTCTCTCTACTCGCAGCAAGGTGAAATAAAAGAGAAGAATCAAGAATTGAATTCAATCAGAAATGAAATAAACTCACTCGAGAGGGAATTAAAAGCAATATCTGCAAAAGAAAAGCAAAGCTCCGTAACCTTAGAAAAATTCAATAAGAGAACATTCCTAATTAATAAGTTGATTGCCTCGTTGAAAGAAGAGGAATCAAAAAAAGAGAAGGAAATCAGTAAAACCCAAAGCGAAATAGTTCGGCTTGAAAAAGAAGAATCACGCCTTAAAGAAAATTATGCAAATTATGTTCGCTCGATTTATAAAAGAATGAATAAAAATGAGTGGTCGTATTTGTTGAGTGCCGAGTCAATTCAACAAGCAATTTTACGCTATCAATATCTCAGAAAGTTTTCTGCACAGCGTAAAATTGATTTAACACATCTCGAGGAAAATCGTTCTAAACAAATAACCGCAAAAAATATTCTTCAAAAGGAAAAAGAAACAAAGGAAGCTTTACGAAGAGATAAGGAAGTTGAAGAAAAAAATCTTTCGCAAAAAATTAATGAGAGTAAAAAATTATTAACTCAAATAAAGAAAAATAAAACTACCATCACTCGCGATATCGAAGCTAAAAAAAGAGCTGCTACAGTTATTCAAAGTTTAATTACAAAGTTAATTGAAAAGGAAGAAGCACGAAAAAGAGAAGAAGCAAGAAGAAGAGAGGAACAGCGGAAGAGAGAAATAGCAAAAAAAGATGAAAAAGTAGTTCCCCCAAGTAAGGGAGCAACTACCAAATCCAAAACTGATGCAGAAGATTTTGTTACCCCTGAAGATATAACTCAAAGTTTCAGTTCTTTCAGTAGCTTGAAAGGAAGACTCGGATGGCCTGTAAGAAGAGGAACTGTGATTAGAAAATTTGGAGAAAATAAAAATCCGGCGCTTAATACCGTAACTCTAAATTACGGTATCGATATTGAAGTGAAAGGAGATTACTCTGTTTTCTGTGTGGGTGAAGGTGTTGTCTCCGCTATTGATTGGATCCCCGGTTACGGTAGTGTATTGATTCTCACTCACAAAGACGGTTATAGAACTGTTTACGGTCACCTTGATAGAATATCAGTAAGAGAAGGGGAGAAAGTAGCAAGGGGACAAGTAATCGGGCAAGTGGGTGAAAGTCTTGAAGGGTATATACTTCATTTTGAAATATGGAATCAACGGAAAAATCAAAATCCGGAAGTATGGTTATCAAGAAGATAATCCAATATTAATGAAGATATGATTTATGCAGTTATCTGAAACCCGAAAAACTTTACTAAAGAACTTTACTTCACTCTCTGCTATTCAAGCCGCAAATTATCTTATTCCTCTTATTACATTACCTTATCTTGTCCGTGTACTCGGACCCGACAAGTATGGATTGATAAGTTTTGCCGCAGCATTTGTTGCATATTTTACAACACTTACAGATTATGGATTTAATCTCTCAGCCCCTCGCCAAATTTCGATTAATCGTAATGATTTAAAAAAAGTATCTGAAATCTTCAGCTCCATTCTGACTATTAAATTTATAATTTTTAGCATTTCAATAATCATTCTTTTTCTGATTGTAAACATCTTTACTCGCTTTAGTAATACACCCGAAGTTTTTTATTTAAGTTTTGCAGTAGTGTTAGGACAAATACTTTTTCCTGTCTGGTTTTTCCAGGGTATGGAAGAGATGAAATATCTTTCTTACATAACTATATCTGTGCGTCTCATCTCGGTTGTTGCAATATTTACAATGGTTAAAGCTGCCGATGATATACTTATCGTAATAGGAATAAATAGTGTCACATATATTATTATTGGTATTATGGGGGTGATATTAGCAGTAACTAAATTTAAAATAAAGTTCGTGATTCCTACAATAGAATCTCTGTTATTTCAACTAAAAGATGGCGGATATATTTTTATATCAACAATTGCGATAAATCTCTATACAACCACCAACACTTTTTTGCTTGGGATTTTTGCCAATGATACGATTGTCGGTTACTTTTCGGCGGCGGATAAAATCAGAATAGCAATTCAATCTTTCTTCTCGATACTCTCACAAACAGTATATCCAAGGTTAGCACTGAAATTCCAAAGTTCATTTGAAGAGGGGATTGTAATTGTTAAGAAAATGCTTCTGTATGCAGGGAGTTTTAGTTTTGTTTTTTGCATAACTGTGTTTTTCTTTGCCGGAGAAATTATTCATTTACTTTTGGGGTATCAATATGAACAATCGATATTGGTTTTGAGAATAATTTCTTTTCTTCCGTTTTTGATTTTGTTGAGTAATATATACGGAATTCAAACAATGCTTAACATCGGGTATAAAAAGGAATTTACATTATTCATCGGGATAGCGGCTGTTATTAATATTGTAATTTCATTAATTATTGTTCCGGTATATTTACAAATCGGAACTGCTATATCTGTTGTACTTACAGAGTTTTTTGTAACAGCATCTATCATTCTCTTTCTGTGGAAGAAAGGGAAGATTGTGTAAAATTAGTAAACAATATTAACAATATTTGAAAATGAGAATGAAGATAATCAAATCT
The DNA here is from genome assembly GCA_019638025.1 of Ignavibacteriaceae bacterium. GTDB lineage: Bacteria > Bacteroidota > Ignavibacteria > Ignavibacteriales > Ignavibacteriaceae > JAGUXE01. Next base: position 26,296 of record JAHBUO010000021.1, on the reverse strand, counting down.
CTTTTTATCAAGTTAATTATTCTTAAGAGTATTCTTGAAATTAGTATAGGGATATTTGTTAATCCCAAAATTTCTTTAATTAATAATATAATTTCATCAAACAAAAACGATGTTCTCTACAATCTAAGTTATACGTCACTTGTACTTGGGGTCATGTCCCTTATTATTTTGTTTATGCTTAAGCATTCGAGAGATTATTGGATAAATATAAGTCTGATATTTATAATTTTATCATCGATAATCTTACTAGATAGAATTATTCTGGCTAAAGTCGGTTTGCCTCTTTGGGAGTATGATGCCGAATTACATTATCGGCATCGACCAAATAAAAATGCAATCTGGCAAAACGGAAAGCGTATTCAAATAAATGCTAAAGGCAATCATGATATAGATAGAAATGCAAAGAAGGAAAGGGATGAATATAGAATCTTCAATATCGGTGATTCAATTGTAATGGGACATGAAGTTGAACGAACAGAAACTTTTTCGTTTTTACTTAATGGCATTAAGTTAACCAAGGATAGTCTTATTATAAATAGTTATAATCTTGGAGTACAAGGGTATTCAACATTTCAAAATCGAATTGTTCTTCTGAGAAATCTAAATTTAATGCCCGATCACATTATGTTGGGAATATGTCTTAATGATTTCACTGAACCTTATGTAGTTAATAAGAAATATGGGGGTAGTGGAATTGACTATCACCAGGTCGTCGATATTGAAAATTATTTGGTACAATATTTTTACAATGAGACTGGTTTTGGCAGATTGATTCAAAAGCAGAGGTTTTCTGAAACGCTAAGGAAAATGAAAAGGGTTGATGAATTAACAGCAGTTGAAGATTTTGTTAATAACATTACAAGGCCGGAGTATAAGAATAGACTAACTGATTTTTCTCAAGAAATAAAAATGATAAATGATATATGTATTGATAAAAACATAAAATTATCAGTTGTTATCTTTCCATATACCTTCCAATTTTTTAATAGAGTAAGAAATTCTCCCCAATATGAAATAAAAAGGATTTTAAAATCCTTAGATATTGAGTTTCTTGATTTATTGGACGAATTAAATGTGTATGCACAAGATAATAAAGTCTCTGTCGATGACATTATAAGAATTAATTATTTGGATGAAGATCATTTTACAGTAAAGGGGCACAAATTAGTTGCTAATATAATTTGTAATAGATTATTGGATAATTGAAATAAATCACGTTAAACTAAAAAGTCACTATAAAGTATCTATTGCGATAAATTTAGCAGACTTGTAAAAAATATCGGGATAAGTATAAGAAAAATAAATGAATAGAATCATATGTACGATTACCTAATAGTCGGTGCCGGATTCGCGGGGGCTGTTATGGCAGAAAGAATTGCTTCACAGCTCAACAAAAAAGTTTTAGTTGTTGAAAAGCGAAATCACATTGCCGGGAATGCTTATGATGAGTATGATGAACATGGAATATTAGTCCATCGGTATGGTCCGCATATATTCCATACTAATAGCAAAGAGGTTTTCGACTATTTATCACAATTTACCGAGTGGCGATTTTACGAGCATAAAGTGTTGGCAAGTCTTAATGGTACGCTCTATCCAATTCCCATAAATCGAATAACAATAAATAAACTCTATAATCTTAATCTTCAGACTGATGAAGAAGTTCAAGGTTTTTTCGAAAAAGTAAAAGAAAAAAGATATCCTATATTAAACTCTGAAGACATAATAGTAAATCAAGTCGGAGTAGAACTCTTCGAGAAATTCTTTAAGCATTACACAAAAAAGCAGTGGGATTTAGAGCCAAAACATCTCGCCCCCTCCGTATGCGGAAGAATTCCCGTTAGGACTAATGATGATTGTAGATATTTTACCGACAAGTATCAGTATATGCCTAAAGATGGATATACAAAAATGTTTGAAAAGATGTTAAACTACAAAAACATAGAAATCCTTCTAAATACCGATTACAAAAAAGTTATAAGAGATATAAAATTTGATAAAATTATTTTCACAGGGCCTATAGATTATTACTTCGACTATATTCACGGAAGACTTCCTTATCGTTCAATCCGCTTTGAGTGGGAGAATATCGAAACAGAATATTTTCAATCAACCTCACAAATAAACTATGTCGATTCATCCGTTGAGTACACAAGAGTGGTAGAACACAAATATTTGTCAGGAAGCATTAATCCTTCAACAACTATCTCCAAAGAATATCCTCAAAGAAATGGTGAACCCTACTATCCAATTCCATCGGAAGAAAACCGAAAATTGTACAATAAGTATAAAGCTGAGTTAAGCAAAGAGATTAATACAATCTTCTGCGGAAGATTGGCTGAATATCAATATTATAATATGGATCAGGTTGTTGGGAATGTCTTGAAGCTTTTTCAAGATAAAATATTGTTTTAGAGTTTTTTTCTATTCAAATGAAAATCAAATAGAGTGAATTTCCCTCTATCTTACTTTAAACTTAAATTAAATAATCTAATTAAAAAAACTTTCTATCTTATGGGAATCATTATTTGAATAAGGTAAATCATTTATTAACTCAAAATATTAATTAGATATCTAAGCTAAATCATTAAAGTAATGGAATATAAATTATAATATCTAAGAGAAATCATTAAATATCTAATATTATTATTATCCGGTTGAGAGAAATTATATAAACATTTAGGTCTATTGGAAAAGTGATTGAATAATTTGTATCTTAGGATAAAATGAGTTTTATTTTATGCTAAAATATAATCTGAGCAAAATTTTCAAATTGAGAGGTATCCACAATCCGGTTCAATTTATGATTTCAAAAGGTTATCATAAAGATACTGCTTACAGAATCATGAATAGAAGAGCGGTTGGATTACCTATGTACCAAATTGAAGATTTTTGTAAATGGCTTGGGTGTACCCCTAATGATATTTTTGAATGGCATCCAAATAAAGGGGAAGATCCGGAAGCTTATCCGGAACTTAAGAAATTAATGCCAAAGAGTTATTCGGCTTTAGAAGCCATTACAAAAACAATTCCAATCGAGAAACTTCCCGAGTTTTTAGAAAAAGTAAAAGAACTGAAGAAAGATTATGAGTGAGATATCCCAATCAGCTAATCAGTCCTTTGCTAACTTGCATTCTGAAGAGTTAGTGGAATACCCCCTGGTAACAGTTAATATTCTTTCTTTTAACCGCAAAGAAGAGCTTAGACATACACTTACCAAAGTGTTCGAACAAGATTACAAGAATATAGAAGTCATAGTTGTAGATAATGCCTCAGCAGATGGCTCGGCAGAAATGGTTGAGCAAGAATTTCCAAATGTTATTCTCATTAAGTTAGAAAAGAATATAGGAATTGCCGGATGGAATAAAGGATTCGAAATCGCTAAAGGGGAATATGTCTTAGTTCTGGACGATGATAGTTACCCAGATATAAACACTATTCGGCGTGGTGTTTTAGTTATGGATTCGAATCTTAGCATCGGAGCAGTGGCTTACAATATTTTAAATTTGCGTTATAATAAGTCAGAAACTGAAGGGTTTTTAGATAACCCATATTTTTTTAATGGTTGTGGAGCTCTTATCAGAAGAGTAATATTTGAATCTATCGGTTATTATTCCGAGTTGATTTTTATATATTATAATGAACTAGAATTTTGTGCCCGTCTTTATGATTGTGGGTTTAAAGTCAACTATTTAAAAGATACAGTTTGTTTTCATAACCAGAGTTTAGGCTCAAGAGGGAACTTAAAAGCAGGGGAAAATCCTTTTAACAGCGAATACAGATTTTATCATTACTTTATTAGTTATTCAATTTTCATCATGCTTCGAATTAATTATTTACCAGCGTTAGTCTATCTCTTTAAGTGGTTTGCTAATAGGTTCCTTGTTGCTATAAAAATGTTTTATTTCTATAGTTATTTCAAGGCAATTTTGGTTTTAATTTTTTCTTTAAAAAAAATAATGATGAGTCGTATGACATTATCTTTCAAAACACAAAAATTTTATAGATTTGGGAATGAAGCGCTATTTGATCGAGCATATTTCCCTTCCTTCTTGAAATCTAGACAATGAAGTACAAAATAAAGACATTGATTTGGAAACTTAAGAATATTATCTCTTTTACGCATCTAATAATCCTAAGAAGCATATTTACTAAATATAAATCCCCCAGTAATTCAGTATTGTTCATAAATAGTTCGGGTTTAGGTGATTTACTAGTATGTACTCATTTGTTCGAAAACGAACAGATTCTTAAAAGTTTTGAAAATATCTATTTTATTTTTCCAAAGGAGTACTCATCTCTTTTTACAAACTATAAAGGTTCGATTAATCTCTTACCCATTAACAAAAACCTCTATAAATATTCGATATTATATAGGTATAGTTTTTTGAGAAAAATTAGAGAACTTAAATTACAAACTGCATATAATTTGAATTCAGCGAGGGGAATTTCTTCAGATGAAATTATTCTATGCTCTGGGGCAAAAAATACATTTTGCTATGGGAATAATTGGAGAACTAGTACGAAATTATTTGAAACAACGATTGATGGATACTACTCCAAGATACTCTTTAAAGAAGTTTTAAATGAATATGACAGAATTGGTATGCTAATTAATTTATTTTCTAAAACCCAAGCCATTAAGATTCGGGGAAGCAAGTTTTTAGGAAATGTTAAGAATTCAAAATTTTTATCAAGAAAGAATCTTCCAGGATGTTACATTGTTATAGCTCCTTTTGCCAGTGATCCTCAACGAACATGGGGTATTGATAAATATGTTTGGCTCATTTTAGAAATCAGTAAGTTAACCAATGTTGTAGTGATTGGGTCTAAGCTTGAAAAGAAGCTAATTGAGAAAATTCTAAATCCCTCGGAGAATATTTGGTTTGAATTCGGTACTTTTTCATTATCTGAAATATATACATTAGTGTCCTTTGCTAAGGTATTTGTTGGGAATGATTCAGGGCTTTCGCATATAGCAATTAAAACATCTATTCCTTTAATGATACTAATCGGAGGAGGTGCATTTAATAGATATTTCCCAATTCATCATTTAGAAAATGAACAATGCTATTTTTATTACTATAAATTAGATTGTTTTAGTTGTGAATGGAAATGTCATCTTGATAAACGATACTGTTTGACTAATATTGATAAATTAGAAATTTTGAATAAAATAAAAGTACTATTTTTGTAATTTCCTATAAAGGTAATATAAAACTAAATTGTATCTCAAATGATCAATCCACATTACAAATTTATCCGAAAATTAATCGTACTGCCGATAATTATACGAATTAATATTTAATTGTTTGCAACCAACTAAATTTAAGTTGTCAAAATACAATTTTCATATATCCCATGACATTCGATTCTATATTGAAATTACCCTCTACAAATTTATGGGCTGATATCACTATGGAATTTATGTTTGGTTTATCAGATAGGATATAATTTAATTTAGCTGTTAAATCAAATATATCGTTATTCCGAAATATAAAGCCGGTCTTGTTGTCATTTACAATTTCTTTAAAGACCTCCAAATCTGAAACCAAAACAGGAATCCCTTCATTCATTGCTTCAATAATTACTAGCCCAAATCCTTCTAATGAGGTGGATGGTAAAACCAGTAATTCTATATCTTTAAAAACTTTTTTACTATTGATTTCAGGTGGTTCAATACGGACATTTTTTTCTAAATAATATTTATGAATAAAATCTTCAATTTGCTCCTTTAATTCACCCTCACCACGTAATATTAGTTGTAAATTTTTATCAGTCTTTAATAAACTTTTGAATGCTTCTAAAAGTAAAAAAATCCCCTTGGATGAACAGAACCTCCCTACAAAACCAATTCTACTGATCTTTCTTTCACTGTTCAGCTTTAACGGCTTAATTTCGATTCCATGTTTAAGAATGATTGCATTGTTTTTTTTGAAACGATGGAGCTCTCGTAAAGTTGATTCACTAACTGCAACAAATGTATCTGCAATTAATAAGGAAGTTAGCCGATCATTAAAAACATTATGGTGTGTATATAATATTTTTATGTTAGGAAATAGGATTTTTAAAAAGTAAATGTATGGGGTAAAAACTCTAAAATGATAGTGAATAACGTTGAATCTATTCTTATAAATAACTCTGCATATGTCATATAGATTTAACGCAAATAATAATCCGAATAATTCCCTTTTTCCTAAAAATAGTTGAATGTTTTCTGATTCAGAGATGGTTTGCTTTAAGATTCCATCTGAAGCCCAGATTCCAATCAATTTAAGTTTTTCCTTCAGATATTTTACGAGACGGATTGTCGAAGTTTCAACCCCACCCATATTCAAGGATTTTAAAAAAAATAATAAAGCAGAATCATTAGTTGGCATAAGTACTTTCAATCTGAATTAAACTTACTCGATAATTATTTGTCAAATTTTCTCACTATAAGCAACATGAAACCTTTCAACTAAAACTTAATTAAAAGAGTTAGTTGCATTCAAAAAAAACAAGGCTTTTATATTTTTTTCTGTCGAAAAATTAAATTGGTTAAAGTTAATATGTAGAAAGGCATATCATCAATAATATATCTTTTTAATAACCGTTTAGGTTCGATTAGCATTCGCCAAAGCCATTCAAACTTAACTTTTTGAATCAATAACGGTGCACGTTTTATAATTCCGGAATAAAAATCAAAAGCAGCTCCAACACCTATATTAATCTTCGCTTTAATTTTGTCTTTATTATTGAAAATCCATTTCTCCTGTCTTGGGCATCCGAGAGCAACAATTAATATATCCGGGTTAAACAAAGTTAATTTCTCAATAATTAAGTTATTCTTTTGATTATCCTGTTCAAAATTGTTTTCAGGAGAAATAAAAAGTGTATTCTCTATAAGGGGGTAATCCCGTTTAATCTTCTCAGACATCTTTCGTTGTACCTCTTTTGATGCACCAACAAATGCATATCTCAACTGCCGGGTATTAGAAAGATTTAATAATTCTATTAGCAAGTCATTTCCAGTAATTCTTTGGAAATGTTTACGATATTTACGACCTAATAGTGACGTTACTCCAACTCCATCTGGAACAACCAAAGCAGCATCCATACAAATTTTCTTAAACTCTTCATCTAGTGTAGATATTCTCAAGAAATCTAAATTAAGGGTAATGATTTGGTTAATGAAGTTGCCAGAAATCAAATCCATAAGATTATTTCTTATTGAGTTAATTGTCCCATCATAGATGGCGATATCGTTTAGCTTAAAATCCATCAAAATTGTATTTTAAATTCGTCATAACTTGGATATATTTAGACTATAATAATTGTGAAAAAAATATGATTAAGCAAGTAATTTTAACTTTTATTCTTTTTGCCGGATTTTTATATGCTCAGCTGAGGCACTTGGATGAAATAGTTAATGGGAATAATTACAAAATTGTTTTAGAGTCCAATTACGATTATAGTTTAAAAGAGATAGATGGTAAAACTAGCCTAGTTTTTAATAGTCTATTTGACGAATCAATAGCAGGTAATTTTTATACCCCTTCGAGCGATATATTCATTGCGATTCCAAAGAATTCAAATCCAAAGATTCAATTTAATAGTATAACTAAAGAAGTTATCTCTGCCCTTCCGCTTGTCAATCCTTTAATTTCAAGATTTGACAATAATATTACTTATCAGTACAATCTAAGTCCGATTGAGTTGACAGAATATGCCCCTTTTATAGTTAAAGGGTATTTGTGGATTGAAGATAATTATTGTCTTCACTTGTCAATTAATCCCTTCGAAATTGATTATAGCTCAAGAACCACAGTATATCATAAGAAATTAGAAATTAATTTACTTGTAGATGAACCCTGGAGTAATTCTGCAATAAGTAATAACAGAGAAATTTCTAATTTTATAATAAACAAAAAATTTGCCGGAAATTTTAAGAGTGAATACAGAAATATCGAGGATAAATCAAGCTCATGGATAAATTTTAACCAGACTTATATAAAACTTGGTGTAGCAAGTGATGGTGTCTATAGAGTAGGTTATAATGAACTTCAAAATCTCGGGATTCAAACTTCTAATATAGACCCAAGAAAATTTCAAATCTTTTTAAAAGGGGCTCAGATTCCGATTTACGTAAAAGGAGAAGATGACCAAACTTTTAATCAAGGTGACTTCGTGGAATTTGTCGGTATAAGAAATATGGGGGGAAAACACCGTGAACTAAATGAATTTGGAAAACCTTACACTGAATATTTAGATCAATACTCTGATACAACTGTATATTGGTTAACCTGGGGTGTTGAAGATGGTTTAAGAGTTGAAAACTCAATAAATGCTTCAACAACCTCTTCAATCGATACCATAAAGTATTATCATGAATTAATTCATTACGAAAGAAATAATTGGTTTGATTTCTCAATGGCAGATCAGGTAAGAAGAGAATTGCCATTCTGGTATGAGAATAAAACATGGCACGAGGGCAATTTGAATGTTGGGACGAGAAATCTAACCTTTAGTGTATCGAATGTATTTCCCGATAGACCACTTTATTTATTCTCAAAGCAGATGAGTTATGCCTCCAATATTACTCAGAATTCCCATCTATTGGCAATAGGATTAAATAATTTACCTGTCCAGGATTCCGGGTTTATAAATAAGTATCAACAAAAGTTATTGAAGGGGATATATAGTTCAAGTTCATTGGCGAATGGAAATAATACTCTCAAAGTGATTTCTTATCCCACCACAGCGACACTTAACGCATGTATATATGATTGGTATGAGGTTGAGTACCCAAGATATTTGAGAACTTACAGTGATTCATTAAACTTTTCTTTCCCATACTTGGATTCAATAGCAAAACCGGGGTTAATGGAGTTAACGAATGTGACTAACGACAGTATTGTCGTATGGAAGTATGGAAATAGCTATAAACGTTTACTTAAACAAAGGAATGGGACTAATGTTAGTCTCTTAGATACCCTTAATAATAAAACAAAATACGTACTAATAAAGGAGAGTAAAATTAGGACTCCGAAAATTTATTATGCTAAACAATTTGCGAACTTATCTTCATCTGATAATCGGGCTGATTACCTTGCGATAACAAATAAGAGATTTTTAGAGGGTGTCAATTCATATACGAATTTTATTGAAAACCATTACGGAGTTCAATCAAAAGTTATTGATGTAGATGATATTTATGATCAATTCAATTATGGATTCTTTAATCCGGAGGCAATAAAAGACTTTTTAAAAATTACTCATGCAAATTGGCAATCTCCAAAACCTAAATATGTCGCACTTATTGGAGGTGCTACTTATGATTACTTTGGTAATAAAACAAAATTTCAGAATGCACCTCCTGTATATAATTACGTTCCCTCTTTCGGTGCATCGGTAAGTGATAATTGGTTTGTTACTTGGGATACTACAGGAGCGTATCTCCCTCAAATGAATATTGGTAGAATTCCTGTAAAGACGGAAGCTGAATTCCAAAATTATTTTGCCAAGCATCTTAATTACGTTAATAATCCATTTAATGAATGGAACAAAAATTTTCTCTTTTTTTCAGGAGGAACTAGTACTGATCAGAATCAATTGAACCAGTTGCGAGAAGTAAACAATTTTGTGATTAATAATTATGTTACCCCGGCACCTACCGGAGGGAACTCAACACATTTTTACAAAACTATTAATCCGACAACAAACTTTGGTCCTTATACAGCAGAGCAGATACAACAAGCTATAGACGCAGGAGCGGTATTTATTTCTTATCTTGGTCACAGCGGAACTCAAACTTGGGATAATTCAATTACTCAACCTGCACAGTTAAAGAATAAGGTTAACCGAAATCCTCTAATTACCGATTTTGGATGTTCGACAGCTCGTTTTGCAGAGCCCGATGTTACCTCTTTTTCTCAATTATTTGTTCTTTCGAATGAGGGGCAGGCGATAGCTTATATCGGGAATTCTTCTCTCGGTTTTCTATCGACCTCTACGATGGCACCTAAACTTTTTTATAAAAAGGTTCTTCAAGATTCTGTCTATAATATTAGTGAAGCATTAAAGCTTGCCAAAATTGAGATGCTACAGACTTATGGAAGTTCGGGAGTTTATCAGTTATTTGCACTTACTAATACTCTTATCGGTGACCCCATTATTAATCTTGCAATTCCTCCCAAACCTAATTTAAGTTTATCATCAAGCAAGATTAATCTATCAATAGCCACTCCGACAGATGATTTAGATTCAATTACCATAAATCTTAATTATTTAAATACTGGAAAGGTTACTGCAGACTCATTTACAGTAAAAGTATATGATGATTATTCCGATTCGACAAAACTGATATTTGAAACACGAAGAATTCTTCCTAAATATTTAGATTCACTTGCGTTTACTTTGGGAATTAAAAATAAACCCGGGATTCATAGACTATCAATTAGTCTGGATTATTTAAATGAAATAGATGAGATTACAAAAGGGGATAATCAACTGATATATAATCTCAGTGTTGCATCTACTTCTCTCCGTACTACTCTTATTCATGAAATAGAAAATGGCTCCGATGATTCGATTTATTTTCTTAATCCCGTCGGGAAGCCGAGTAGTGATACTCTAATAGTACAGGTAAGTAATAACAGTAATTTTGATTTTGCTAATGCAGTTCAAATTAGATTTGATACACTTTTCACAAAACTGAATCTCCCCGGTTTATCTTTTGGGAATCGATACTGGATAAGATCACGTGTGAAGGGAAGTGAATCTTATGGGAGAGCAAATTCATTTTTATTAGGTGGGACAAGGAATTTCTTATTAGCAGACAAATTTAGTTATCTCAACTCAAAGTTAACTAATATTGAATATAAGGATAACAAAATTACTCTTTCTTCTGAAGAAAATGTGATATATGCAATGTCTGCCGGATTTCACGATGGACGTTCAGTGGTAATTTCTTTAAATGAACAAAACTTTATTCCGGAAAATACGCTTCGTGGTCATCATGTTTGTCTTTTTACAGATACATTTGAATTTGTCCTTTATAAAAGGTTTGATACGTATTCCGGAGGAACAAATGTTACAAATTATATTACATTTTTAGATACTCTCTCCTCAGATTATTATGTTGCTATAGCTATTTCCGATGAGGGAAGCGTTTCATCCGTTCCTCTAAAAAACCAACTCAAATCAATTGGTAGTAAATATATTGATAGCTTAGTCTTTAGAGGTTCGTGGGCAATTATAGGTAAAAAAGGAGCACCCCCCGGTTCTGTTCCTGAAGCTTTCACAAAACCTTATGGTGGTAGAGCAGATGTAGATACAACTTTTTACAAAAGATATAACTCAGGTTCTTTGTTGACTTCACAAATTGGTCCGGTTGATAAATGGATTGATGTACAAATTGAAGAGACTTTGGAGAGTAACAGTTCAATTGCTTATCGTCCTCTTGGTATAAAGAACTCAGGAGAGATAGACACTCTTAACTATCTAACATTTGTAAATAACTCAGCTTCTTTAGAAAATATAAATGCAGATTTTTACCCCAATATAAAATTGTTGGCGGAATTTAATGCAAGTTCAGATTCGATATCTCCATCACTAAAATCGTTAAGTGTTAACTATAGGCGGCTTCCGGAACTTGCAATGAATTATCAAACAGTTTATGCGAATAAAGATTCAATTGTAATCGGTGATTCCATAACCTTTACCGCTACCGTAATGAATGTAGGGGAATCAACGGCAGAAAATTTCAATATGATTTTTGAGCTTGTCAGACCCGATAACACAAAGCGTATTGTACTGTCAAAAGAATTTCAAGAACTTCATCCATTTGAGAAAAGAAGCAGTCAGTTTACACTAAGAACATCAAGATGGGAGGGGCTTGGTGAATTCAAATTAAATGTCTTGGTAGATACCGCAAATAATGTAAAAGAACTCTATAAAGACAATAACTCATATCAACTGAATTTCCGAATTAAAGCTGATACAGTAACATCGATAACACAATCTGCTGTTGCCTTGTTGGTCAACAGCAAAGAAATATTTGACGGCGATTTTGTTCCGGCTAATCCAAATCTCCAAGTTGAAATGAAATATCCTACCTGGTTTGAAATTGAGGATACTTCTTCCATTCAGTTTTTCCTTAACGAAACCAGATTAAATTATGGTGATTTTAACTCAGTACAGTTTGATACTGTTAATAGAACATTATCATATTCATTTAATAAATCGCTAGCCGACGGCGAATATACTTTCAAGATATTTGCTAAAGATGTTTCCGGATTAATTACCAATACTCCTGCATTCGAAAGAAATTTTGTTGTTTATAATGATTTGAAGATTGCGCAAGTCTATAATTATCCTAATCCCTTTACGGAGACAACCAATTTTACATTTAAACTTACTCAAGTCCCGGATGAAGTCGTAATTAAAGTTTACACAATTGCAGGGCGATTAATTCGAGAGATAAAAAAGAATTCTTCAGAGTTAAATGCTGATTTTAATTTTATACAATGGGACGGAAGAGATCAGGACGGTGATAAAATTGCGAATGGAGTTTATTTATACAAAGTAATCGCAAGGCTCGGCGATAAAACAGAACATATTACAGAAAAGTTAGCAAAGATTAGATAAACTTATGAAAAAAGTAAAACTTCTTATCGCATTGATTTTACTAATTGGAACAACTGTTAAAGCTGACACTCCGATGCCTGTTGAATTAGTCTACTTTGAAGGAAGTGCCGTAGAAAACGGGATTATGTTAATATGGGGCACTGCGACAGAGTTAAATAATTTTGGATTTGAAATTCATCGTTCAATAAATAATGCTCCATATGAAAATATCGGATTTGTATTTGGTCATGGAACCTCTTACGCTCCGCATGATTATGATTTCCCCGATACAGGCTTAATCTTCTCCGGTTCTTTCAGGTACTTCTTAAAACAACTTGATACAGATGGTGCTTATAAACATACCGATACTATATCAGTTGATTTTACATCATCTGCAATTACTGAAATTAATTATTTTCAAGTTGAAGCTATTGAAAATGGTGCTGAACTAAATTGGGGAACACTTTGGGAAGTTAATAATTATGGCTTTTCAATATATCGAGGATTTTCAGAATCTGAGTTTGACAGCATTGGATTTGTTGGGGGTAATGGTACAACTATCGAACCAGGAAATTTTAGTTTTGTTGATACATCAGTTACCATTGCCGGTGAATATTCTTACTTTATAAAACAATTAAGTTTAAACGGTGCATCGATTAATAGTGATACTATATTGGTTTCTATTATTACTTCAATAATTGATTTTACTACACAGGAGTTAAATTTTGTTTTGCATCAAAATTACCCGAATCCATTTAATCCCTCGACCAACATTAGATTTTCTCTAAACAATTCCGGTCATGTAACATTAAAACTATATGATGGAATTGGAAAGGAAGTGTGTACTATTATTAATGAGTATTTACAGAGCGGAAATCACACCATAAATGTGAATTTTAACAGACCTGGACTTACATCAGGAGTTTATTTTTATAAGATTTCCACAAGTGGAAAAAGTGCTGTTGCTAAAATGATATTGATGAAATAAGTGATAAATCATTTTTATTCACTATTTTTACAACACATTATTTTCAATAAAACGGATTAACAATATGAAAAAATTTTTCTTTACACTATTACTGGTTTTATTATCAATAAATTATTCGTCAGCACAATTTGCTCCTTCAAATGCAAGTAATCTTACAGGTGGATTGGGATTAACATGGATTGATGGAAAACCATTTTATGCAGTTCGTTTCACTCCGGAATTCTCTTTTTCTAAAATTGGTGTCGGACTCGATCTTAACCTCGAGTTTAATTCCGATGGACTTCGTAAAGAAAATTTTAATGAAACCTCGGATTACCTCAGCATTATCAGATATGTTCGATACGGAAACAAACGTGAAAAAGTATATGTGAAACTAGGAGCTTTAGATTATTACACTCTCGGACATGGTAGCATCTTGTATGCTTATAATAACAGTCCAAGTTTTGATAATAGAAAAATTGGACTTACTGTTGACCTCGATTTTGACAAATTTGGATTTGAATCTATATACAGTTCGTTTGGTGAAGCCGGAATTGTCGGGTTGCGCGGATATGCAAGACCAATGCAATACACTCCAATGGCAAGTGTTCCTGTTCTAGGAAATCTTGAAGTCGGTGTAACTGTTGCATCTGACTTTAATGATAATGCCGGAAAAGTTTACGGTTTAGATACCGTGAGCAAAAGTATGTCGGTATTCGGATTTGATTTAGGTTTGCCTGTTGTAACTACTTCAATGTTAAATTTGTCGTTATACTATGACTTCGTAAAATTTGCCGATTTTGGTTCAGGTTCTTCTGCAGGTGCATTGTTAGAGCTTAACGGACTCGGAGTGCTTAATGCATCTGTTAAACTTGAGAGAAGATGGAATGGTAAAGAATTTATGCCGGCTTATTTCGGTTCGCTTTATGAAATCGAACGATTATGGAAAGCCAATCTTTTGAAGAATATGAGCACTTCTGAAGATGGTTATTTTGGAGCTTTAAATGTAGGGGTTCTTGGTGTAGTTAATGTTCTTGGAAGTTTTCAAAAATTAGATAATGATCCGAACAGCGGAATCTTACACATAAACTCCGAAGTTGCTCCGGCGAGTGTTCCTTTTGTTGCTCGAGCCGGGTACGATAAAGTCTTTATTAAAGATGGTGCAGATATGTTCAAACTTGACGACCGTTCTTACCTTTTTGCAGAGCTTGGATACAAACCTTATTCATTTATGATTGTATCAATGATTTATCAATGGACTTACACTCCTATCAGAGGTGCTGATGATAAGATTATCGGTTACACTCCTCAAAAGAAAATCGAACCACGGGTATCCTTTGTTTATCCTCTATAATATTTTAATTCGACAAGCTGAAGAATAATCTTCAGCTTGTTAATATTCCATGTCCCGGTCAGTAGAAAAGTATTTGTTTCAATTATATATCTCAAAACAGGAAAATCATCAAACCGGAAGAACACTCCGGCAAGAGTATACACAACTGCTAAGAAAGTTCGAGATTGAGTATGATGAAAAGTATTTGTTTGACTTTTATGATTAACCCCAAACAATTTACTAAGGAAATCATTATAATGGAGTCGGTAAATTGTCCACACAATAAATATGTTTGAATCTTCTCAATTAAAGTTTTTTCTTTGGTGATTGAGTAGATTTTAGTGAGAATCAGTTAAATAAACATTTTTACTTTTGACATCATTGAATGTTCAATTAATTTAGATGTCATCATTTATTTAGATATTCACTTTTGATAGGATATAATTATGACTTATGAAAGATCTGCAGGAATGTTGCTTCATCCAACATCTCTACCGGGTAATTTTGGTATTGGCGATTTAGGCCCCAATGCATATAAATTTATTGACTTCCTTAACTCATCAGGGCAAACACTCTGGCAAGTATTCCCATTGGGACCAACCGGTTATGGTGATTCTCCTTATCAATGTTTTTCTGCTTTTGCAGGAAATCCGCTATTGATAAGTCCCGAATTATTATTTAAGAACGGTTTTTTATCTGAAGAAGATTTGAACAATGTTCCGCAGTTTAATCCATCATATATAGATTTCGGTCCCCTCATTGAGTATAAATTTTCACTTCTAAAAAAATCATTTGAATTATTTAAAGAAAATAAATCTGCAGCAATTGATATGGAGTTTTCGGAGTTCGTTACAAAACATAACGAATGGTTAGACGATTATTCACTTTTTATGGCAGCCAAAAATTTTCATGGCGGTGGTTTATGGACTACATGGAATGAAGATATAGCGCTTAGAAAACCGGAAGTAATGGATGAATGGAAATTTAAATTATCGGATGAAATTCTCTATCAAAAGTTTTTACAATTTTTCTTTTTCAGACAGTGGCATGATGTAAAGAGTTATGCAAATTCGAAAGGCATTAAGATTATCGGAGACTTACCAATATTCATTGCATATGATAGCGCAGACCTCTGGGCAAATAAGTCATTGTTCTCAGTTGATGAAAAAGGAGAGTTAATTTCTGTTGCAGGAGTTCCACCTGATTATTTTAGTCCAACAGGACAGCTGTGGGGAAATCCACTTTATCGATGGAATGAAATGGCAAAAGATGATTACTTATGGTGGCGAAAAAGAATTTCATCTCTACTTGAGTTGGTTGATATAATTCGCATCGATCACTTCCGAGGATTTGAAGCTTATTGGGAAATTCCCGGAGATGCTCCAACGGCAGAAACCGGAAAATGGGTTAAAGCTCCCGGAGATCATTTCTTTACAACCGTTAAAAAGTATCTTGGTGATGTTCCGATTTTAGCTGAAGATTTGGGACTTATCACAAAACCTGTTGTCGAGTTGCGCGATAAATTTAATTTCCCCGGAATGAAGATTTTACAATTTGCATTCGGTACAGGAATGGAAAGAAAATTTTTACCCCACAATTTCATTCCAAACTGTTGTGTTTATACCGGTTCTCATGATAACGATACAACTTCCGGTTATTTTGAAAAAGCCAAACATGCAGATAATGATATATATGAGTTTACTCAGAAGTATCTAAACTATCATGGAAATAACTTAACTTTTGAATTGATTAGAACTGCTTATGCGTCAGTTGCGAATATAGTTGTTATACCTATGCAAGACGTTCTAAATTTAGGTTCTGAATCAAGAATGAATTTCCCCGGTAAACTTGGTGGAAATTGGTCATGGCGTTTAACATGGGAACAGATTAAACCTGAGTTGGCGGAACAGTACAAAAACCTTACAATAATGTACGAAAGACCCATAACCGCTAAGGAGTTTACTGAAGAAGAAGGGTTATAGACTTCTCTAAATTATTTGTGGTGCTGAATGTATTTCTTAATTTCTAATTAATGCATTCAGCATTTTTATTTATAATAGGTTAATGGTGTGGATAGTTTTGAAAACTCTTGTAAGATTTTTTTATCGAGTGAAATTAATTTGTAATTTTATGTTGAATTCGGTAAAAATAAAAAAGGGATGCTGCTAAATTCATGCATCCCTTTTTTCTTAATTGAAACTCCATCAAGGATAGAACAGTGGTCCATCAGGTCCGGTTGGAATACCAAGCCACATCCATAAAACGAGCAATAGTGTCCAGAATATTGTAAATATTACTGTATATGGAATCATCGTAGAAATTATAGTTCCTATTCCATATTTTTCATCATACTTTTGTGCGAATGCGACAATCAATGCAAAGTAGCTCATCATCGGAGTAATTAGATTGGTAACCGAATCTCCAATTCGAAATGCAGCTTGTGTTAATGCGGGATGATATCCGAGCAACATAAACATCGGAATAAATACTGGAGCCATAATTGCCCACTTTGCCGAAGCACTTCCCATAAACATATTGATAAATGCGGCTAGAAGAACGAACATAACAAGGAGAGGTATTCCAGTTAATCCAACATTTCTTAAGAAATCAGCTCCTTGAATTGCTAGTATTAAACCTAAATTACTGTAACGGAAAAAGTAAACAAACTGTGCGGCAAAAAAGACGAGTACAATATATGTTGACATTGTTCCCATCGATTTGATGATATGTTTCATCATATCTTTATCATTTCTGATAGTTTTTACGATTAGTCCATATACCAATCCGGGAACTAAAAAGAAAAGTAAGATTCCTGTGATAATTCCATCAAAGAATGGTGAGCGGAGGACATCCCCATTTCCGGGATTTCTAAAAATACCATTCTCGGGTATAACTGTTAGAGCAAGTAAAGCGATTAAAATTAATAAAGTTAGTCCTGCCCATCGTAACCCTTTACTCTCTTCGGCAGAAAGTTTATCAATAGGAATTTTTTCGGCATTACCGGAATAACTTTTTAATCTTGGCTCAACAATTTTTTCAGTTACCCAAGTACCTACAATTACAATTAAGAATGCTGATGCAACCATGAAATATAGATTTACTGCAGCGTTTATTGTGATTGTTGGTTCAATAATTTGAGCAGCTGATTGAGAAAGCCCTGCAAGAATCGGATCTACAGAACCGATTAAAAAATTTGCACCGAATCCACCACTCACACCACTGAATGCTGCAGCTAGACCTGCCATTGGATGTCTTCCGAGCGAGTGAAAAATAATTGCTCCGAGCGGAATTAAAATTACATACCCTGCTTCCGATGCAAGGTGAGATATAATTCCGGCTAAAACAATTGTTCCCGTAATCAATTTTGATGGTGCATTGAGGACGAGCGAACGAATCATTGCAGTAAATAATCCTGTCCCTTCAGCGACTCCAATTCCAATCATAACTGCGAGTACATATCCAAGGGGAGGGAAATTCACAAAGTTGTGGGTAATATTTGTATAAATCCATCTCACTCCATCTCCGCTTAACAAACTTTTTACTGCTATGGTTGATTTGTCAGCCGGGTGAATTGCAGTCCATCCCATAAAGTCACCTAACCAAGAGAAGAAGACGACAATTAATGCCAGTATTCCGAATAAAGTAGCCGGATGTGGAAGTTTGTTTCCGACTATTTCAATATAGTCGAGTGATTTGTTAAATATTCTTGTTGCTAAACTTTGTTTGCTCACTATAAAACCTTTCTTTCAATTGAATAATTTTGATTGCAGATTTTGCAATTAATTCAGAAGAAACCTTGGAGATAAAAAAATCTCCAAGGCAAATTTGTTAAGCGTTGGTATGCTTTGGTGCAAGATATTTATTATAGAATAAAAGTCCTATAATTGTAAATACACCGATTAAGCTGAAAATAATCCACAAAGTAGCCGGCTGATTCAGATTATCAACGAAGTGAACGTATAAAGTTGCACCAAGAATTCCACCGATTCCACTTCCTAATACTCCGTACAAAAATGAGTAACCTAAGTATAAGGCTTTTTTATCTTCGGGGGCGATTAATCCTACATAACTAATAAACTTTGGATGGGCAGTCATTTCGCCTATTGAGAAAATCATGATGCCTAACATAAATACCCAAATATCAGCGGAGATGGCCAAAATAGCCATTCCGACTGTCCCCATTGTTATACCCGTAATCATTGTAGGGAGTGCTTTTTTGTTTTTAACAATATTAGATACTACAATCTGAAGAAGAATAATTGTACCTGCATTTATCACGGTTACATGCTCAACATCAAATTTCCAATTTAGATTAATCCCAACTAAAGCTAATGTTCCATTAACGAAATTATTCAATGATGTAGCATCAACATATTTCTGAACATACCAGAGAACTGAATCGAACATCTGGAAATATAAAATCCAAAAACCGGAATAAATCACTATTAAAGAAATAAAACGAACATCGGTTAACACGAGAATCATTCCTTTAAGAACTTCAGCTAAGTTTTTTGTGCTTTCAGGTTTTTTAGGTTCTTTGTAGAAGAAGATAGTTGGAATTAACATCGAAGCGGTTCCAATTGCCGATGCAACCATAACATATTCCCAGCCAAATGCATTCTTAATATAAGGTACGAGGATTAATGGGAAGAGGAAAGCTCCAAGGTTGATTGACCAATAAAAAATTCCAAATCCGAGTGTGCTATTCTTTTCATTTGTTTCTCTTGCGATGGTTCCGGATATCATAGGCTTGAAGGCTCCGGCACCAACTGCCATAATTACTAAACTTGCAAAAACCATTGCATATTCAGTTGTTTGGCTTACTAAAAAATATCCTGCACCCAAAAATATGAATGCAAATGTAAGTGTTTTCCTATACCCGAATCTATCGCCGATTGCCCCCGATAAAATTGGGAGGATATATAAAAGTGGCTGAATTGTACTTTTGATTAATCCAACACTCTCCTTTGAGTATTCCAGTTGACTTGTCATATAAACTGAAAGAATACTCATCATGCCGTAGTAAGAACCTCGTTCAAAAAACTCCATCAGAATCACTATCCAGTAATTCTTAGAAAACGATTTAAATATCGATTGTTTTTCGCTCCCTGTTTCTCCCATAATTTCCCTTTTGATAAAATGATAAAAGATTTTGGACAAAATTACATAAATCGGCTTATTCTACCAATAAAAAGCGATGAAAGGGATTAGATTAATTTAGAATTGGTTTTGTACTAAACTTTTTAGCAAAAATTTCGATAATTGATTAAGAATACTTAGGTGATTTATGATTTCAGTTAGTATAACAACGACGGACGAAAAGTTAGTCATCAGACTAAAACACAAAATCGAGTATGTTGCAGAAAAACAGATGAAGGGATTTCGTAAGTTTAAACGAAACAGCGGTTATGTTTTAACTCAATTATTTCTTTCAGTTGCAGTTCTATTTTTTAAGGAAATAGCAGCAAGAAAATATTTTTAATCTATATTGATTGCATTAGAAATCTGTTCAACTCCTCAACCGATTCAAATAGAAAATCGCTTCCCAACTTTTTAACTTCTTCTTCTGCATAGCTATCCCAAATTACAGATGCAACTTTTACCCCCGCAGCCCTTGATGCTTTTATATCTGCAACAGCATCACCAATCATTAAAACTTCATCTTTTTGAAGATTGAATTTATCGAGAAAAACTAAAATCCCTTCAGCTGAAGGTTTATGTTCTTTTACATCACTTCCTGTTACAATCATATCAAAAAGATGTGAAACTCCAAGTTTATCTAAAGTGATTAGGGCTGCACTCCGTCCTTTACCGGTATAAATAGAGAGGATAATTCCTTTCGATTTTAATTCAAAAAGGAGTTCCCTAATTCCCGGATATAAGTCTGCTGATTGTAAAAGATTATTTTCATAAAAAGAATAATAGACATCTTTAACTTCTTGATGACGTTCATTAAACCAACCTTCAATTATTTGATCTTCGGTAGGACCAAAAAGAGCAATAATCTCACGGGGAGTCATTGTCTTGTTCATAAATTTTTGGGTGATGTGATTAAATGATGCATAAATCAACTCATTAGTTGATGTTAACGTACCGTCAATATCGAATATAATTCCCTTAAATTTATTCACAATTTTTTTCCCCTTATTGAAGTGAAAACATTATCATTTTACCATCCATATTTGAAGCGAGGTATACATTTTCTTTCACTTTAATCGTAGAAAGAGTTCTTGCAGTTCCTAAAAATAAAATCGATTTAGCATTGAATTTACTATCCATAATATAAATCAATCCATTTTTCCCGTTAAAGATAACAGTTCCTTTGTGTTCAATAATTTCATTCGGAGTGGTGTCTAAACCGTACTTTAGATTTACCTCTTTTATTCGTTTTCCATCTTTCGGGTTTACCACAAAAAATTTGTCATTCATGCTTTTTACATAAAGATGAGTTTTATCTTTATTAATTCCGATAGATTCCCAAGCATTGAAATCATTCTTTCGCCAAACAGTATTCCCAAGTAGTAAATCGATTGAAGTTACAAATTTATCCGGAGTAGAGATATAGACATTCTTTCCATCTGAAATTGGATTACAAGCTGCAGGGGAGAAGTAGAAATTTGGATTTTGTCCCCATCGCCAATTGAGCATTCCGGTTGCAATATCAATGCAATATAAATATCCATCCCAGCTCCCAAATACAATTCGGTCTGATAGCACAAGTGGTTTTGATTCAATCATCCCACTTGCTGATTCATTTTGCCATAACATATCAAGTGTGCTGAGTTCATAACAATATAAATTACCGGATGCCGTTCCAAATATAACACCATAATATTTTTCACCACTGTAAGGAATTAATGCAACGGTTAGTTGCGAAGTGATTGGTTCGGTAATTCCGATTATTTGAACAACCTTGCCTGTTTGTGCGTTGATTGTGATTAAATCACCCTCAATAGTTCCTGCAATAATTAAATCATCTTCTGCTGCCAATCTGCTTACAATAGTCCCATTGATGTGATACTTCCAAATTTGTTTTCCTTTAGAGTCAAAACAGAAAATATCTCCGGATTTAGATGCAGTATAAATCTTTTCTTTATAAGTAATCGGAGCTTGAATCACAGTTGAGTTAATATCTTGTTTCCACAATATTTTAACACCATAGTTCCCAACTTGTGATGAATCGATAAAAGGGATATTTAACTCTGATTGCTTAAAAATTGCTCCCCATTTTCTTTGTCGATATTCATTATTCATCTCATAGAAGATGATTGAGTCACTTCTACTTTCAACAAGAGTATAGCCCCATGATTTTTTATCTTTTAGAGTTGAACGACTCATAACACCGGGAATACCATTGTATGTAAAAAGTTTATTCCCATGGTCATGCCCATGGAAGATTGCTTTTATATTTTTTCTTCTAAGTTTATTTGTTACTTCGAACCAATTATCTGTATCGGAAGAAAATGGGTGATGCGTGAATAAATATATTTCTTGTTGCTGAGGTGTAGCTGAAAGAACAGAATCTAACCACTTAATTTGTTCCGGAGAAATATGTCCACCACCACCGCGCCAAATAATGGCACTGTTGATTCCGATGAATTTTATCGAATTAAAATCGAATGAAAATGATTCACCTCCCCAAAGTTTTGGAAACATCGTTCCACCACTCTCACTCCATTTTGTGTCGTGGTTACCCGGAATTATATAATAGGGGACTTTTAGTAAATCTAGAATTTCTTTGGCTCTTTTTAATTCATCATTTTTCCCTTTTTCGGTAATATCACCTGAAGCTATAACAAATTTGATTTCGTCACGTTTATTGATGTCATCAACTACAGCAATTAAATCAGTATCTGCAGAACCTGCTCCAATATGAAGGTCGGTAATCCATCCGAATTTAAGATTGTTCTGACCAAATGTGAATGATGTGAATAAGAAAATTAGTAAAATTGAATGTGTGTAAAGTCTTTTCATATAAGCTTAAGTTTTTAATTGAAAGTTAAGAAAATTTTTATGGGGATTCACGGTTAATCGAAAAGACTTTTATCTTTCTGAAGTTGAATTGATGTAAAGGATACAGAATTATTATTTCTTCCAAAATGAAGGGGAAAAAATTATTAGAATTGTAAATAATTCTAACCTCCCAAGAACCATTATGAAAGAGAGAAGTACCTTGCCCATTGATGATACATTTGAGTAATTCATTACAGGACCTGTCTCTGCAAGTCCGGGACCAACATTCCCAACACAAGCAGCAACGGAGCCTACAGCTGATGTAAAATCCATTCCGGTAAAACTTAAGAAAAGTGAACCAACTGCTATAATCAATAAATAGAATAATGCAAAGGCTGATACCTTTGAAATTATTTCGGGAAGGACAGCTTTTTTATTATAACGAACCGGAATAATTGCGTTAGGGTGGATTAATCTTTTAAGTTCATAAATCCCATTCTTGAGCAATAAATAATGACGTATCATTTTTACTCCACCTCCGGTTGAACCGGCACAAGCTCCGGTCAAAAGTAAAATAAAAACTAACGTTGAAAAAAATGGTCCCCAGATTTCATAGTTCTCTGTCACAAATCCGGTTGAAGTTACGAGTGAAATAACTGTAAATAATGAGTGGCGAAATGATTCCTCTAAAGAATATAAATTACTTAGAAATAGATAAGCTGCTATACTAATTGCTACGGCAGAAATTAGAGTTAAGTAAAACTTGAACTCTTCATCAGACCAGTATGATTTAATTTTTCCATGTAACGCAAAATAGTGGAGAGTGAAATTTACTCCCGATAAGAACATAAATATTAAAACGACATAATCAATATAAGCTGATTGATAATATCCTAGACTTGCATTCTTAGTGGAAAATCCACCGGTAGCAATTGTTCCGAAAGAATGACAAATCGCATCAAACAGATTCATTCCACCTAAGAGCAAAAGAAAAGTTTGTACTCCTGTTAACAGAACATAAATTCCCCATAATCTCTTAGCTGTTTCTCGAACTCTTGGATGAATCTTATCTTTAGTATGTCCGGGAACTTCAGCAACATACAATTGCATTCCGCCTATTCCTAACAAAGGAAGAATAGCTAAAGAGAGAACGATAATTCCCATTCCACCAATCCAGTGCGTCATGCTTCGCCAAAATAAAAGTCCGTGGGGAAGTGCTTCAATATTGGTTAAAATGGATGCACCGGTTGTAGTAAATCCGGAAGCTGTCTCAAAGAATGCATCTATAAAATTTGGAATTGAACCATGGAGTATAAATGGAATAGAACCAAATAAAGACATTATTATCCAGCCCAAGGCAACAATTAAATAGCCGTCACGCTTTTTGATTTCTGTAAATTCTTTTGACCTTGTAAAAAACCAGAGTAGGAAGCCGACAAAGGAAATTCCAAGTCCACTCAATAATAGGGTCATTATATCGTCATCATTATAATAAATGGAGAAAGGAATTCCCGGAAGCATCAACAATCCTTCCAATATTAATAGGAAGCCGATTATGTTAAAGATGGTTCTGAACTGTAGCATTAGCTAAATAATTTTTCGAGCTTTTCAATTACACCCGGTAAAGCAAAAACGACGACTTTATCTCCCTCATTCACTTGAGTCTTTCCCATTGTAATAAAAGCTTCTTCATTTCGAATAATTCCACCGATTATTGCCCCCTTGGGAATATTTAAATCTTTTATCTTCGATTTTGTCGCTTGAGAATTAGGTTTGCAGATAAATTCAAAAACTTCGGCATCGATACCATGAAGACTTGCTATTGCTACAACTTCACCTTTTCTAACAAATCTTGAGATGTCATTAACAGCAATCATTTTTTTGTTAATTAGGGCATCCAGACCGATTGTTTGGGTAAGTGGGATATAATCTACTTTATCTACTAAAGCGATTGCTTTTTTTACTCCGAGATGTTTCGCCATCAAACAAGAGATAATATTTGTTTCAGAATCGTCAGTAACCGCTACGAAGGCATCCATATCGATAATACCTTCTTGTGCCAATAAATCTATATCCCTTCCGTCACCATTAATTACAAGAGTACTCTGAAGTTCATCAGCTAATTCGAATCCTCTGTCTTTGTCCGATTCAATCAATTTTATATTTAGCTCATCTTCCAGAAGTTTAGCTGTTAGCCGACCTATTTTGCTTCCCCCTAAGATCATTAAATTTTCAAATTTTTGATTTGTTTTTCCTGCTATGGAAATTAAACTTTTCATAGAATCGGGAGTAATAATCACAAAGATCTGATCGTTCGGAAGGACTTTATCTTGTCCGGTTGGGATTATTGTTCGAATGCCCCGATAAATTGCGACAATTCTGAAATCTATAGTAGAATATTCTTGTACAATTTGAATAAGTGTTTTCCCTACGAGAGGAGCAGTTTTATCTATTCGAAGTCCGATTAGAGAAAGTTTGCCATCTTCAAAATCAATAACATCTGATGCTGCGGTTCGCTTAATTAACTTTACTGTTTCAAGAGCAGCTAATTCCTCGGGATAAATAATATAGTCAATTCCGAGTTCAGTAAAATTGATTGGGCAATCTTTAGATATGTATTCTGAATTTTCAACTCTTGCAACAGTTTTCTTTGCGCCAAGTTTTTTTGCAATAATTGCTGTGGTGAAGTTTACCTCTTCAGATGAAGTAACCGCGAGTACTAAATCTGCGTCTTCAACTCTGGCTGAAACGAGTGTTCTGATTGATGTAGATGAACCATTAATAGTTAAGATGTCACTCAACGAATCAGTGTATTGCAGTCTCTTCTGATCGGGATCAATAGCTATAATGTCATGTGATTCAAGCGATAATCTTCGTGCAAGTTGAAATCCCACGTCGCCCATCCCGGCAATAATAATTCTCATAAATTCTTATTCTTCTAAAAAATATACAAATGCGGAGTAAAAATATGGAATAGTTGGAAATATGAAAATTTAAAATGTGGAAAGTTTTGAAGGGCTGCCACTCATTTTATAATGGCAGCCCAAATAAAATTAGATTATGCTTCTGTTTTTGCTTTTAAGAAAAGTTTTTGGAACTCTTTGGCTTCTCTATTTTTCCAAGCTCCTTTATGGTATGCATAACCGGCAATGAGTGGCATTGCAATAGTCGCTTCAGCAAAAACCATTTGTTCATAAGTTGTTTCAACTTTGCCCCATGAACTAGCCTCTTTTAGTGTTGAACCTGATAGGGCACCATCTCTCTCATCCGCAACGGTGATTTGCACAGCATATTTATGCATAGGTGCATCTTCTTGAAGAATATCTGCAGCTACCACGATATCCTGAGTGAAATTTTTAGGAACACCACCGCCAATCATAAAAATTCCACTCTCTTTGCTTTTCAGTTTTATCTGAGTTAACTCAAGAAAATCT
>JAHBUO010000020.1 GCA_019638025.1 Ignavibacteriaceae bacterium | reverse complement strand
CCATAATCACGAAGATCAGCTTTGAAACCTAAAGCTTCATTTGCTTCAACAGTATCTTTTCCGTCATCCTGAAGCTTATATGCCAGAATCTTGTTCAAAAGTCCGATCCCACGCCCTTCTTGTCGCATGTAAACAACCACTCCTGATTCTTCTTCAGAAATAAGTTTGATAGCTGTATTTAGTTGGTCATGACAATCACATCTCAATGAATGAAAAACATCGCCCGTTAAGCACTCTGAATGCATCCTAACTAATGGGGGATTTTCAGATTTTAAGTCCCCCTTTACTAATGCTAAATGCTCTTTATTATCCAATATTGATCGATATAAGTAAAGTTGGAACTCACCAAGTGCTGTCGGAAGATTAATTTCAGTAACACGCTCGACCAACCTTTCTTTTTGAATTCTGTAATTGATTAAAGCCTGAACTGTAAGTACCTTCAAATTAAACTTATTGGCAATTTCAATCAAGTCAGGAGTACGAGCCATCTCACCATTAT
The DNA here is from genome assembly GCA_019638025.1 of Ignavibacteriaceae bacterium. Taxonomy (GTDB): domain Bacteria; phylum Bacteroidota; class Ignavibacteria; order Ignavibacteriales; family Ignavibacteriaceae; genus JAGUXE01. The sequence continues at coordinate 32,919 of JAHBUO010000020.1, read as the reverse complement.
CTTTTAAGATTTCGCACAGAACACCAATTGGATTCAATCCGGCAATCTTACATAAATCAACAACAGCTTCTGTATGACCTGCTCTTCTTAAAACTCCTTCATCAAATGCCTGTAACGGGAAAATATGCCCCGGTACCGCAAAGTCATTTCTCTTTGAATCTGGTTCAACTAATTTTTTTATTGTAACCGCTCTATCTGCTGCAGAGATACCTGTAGTTGTTCCCTCAACTGCGTCGATGGTAACAGTAAATTGTGTTCCATGCAAAGCAGAATTTGAATCAACCATTAAAGGCAATTCCAGTTCTTGTAATCGTTTCTTTTCTAGTGGAACACAAACTAACCCGCGCCCCTGGTTAATCATAAAATTGATTATTTCGGGAGTAACAAATTCTGCTGCACAGACAAAATCACCTTCATTTTCTCTATCTTCATCATCGATAACAATTATAACTTTGCCAAGTTTAATTTCATCAATAGCTTCTTCAACCGTGCAAAACATACTATATCCTAATTTATTCTTTCGATGAGATTACTGAAGAGATTGCACTTCTTTCAAATTTCAACTTCACATTATCAGCTACTTTCAGGATAACAGTTTTTTCTTCGATTGAGTCAACAACTCCATATAAACCACCACTTGTCATAACTTTATCCCCTTTTTGAATCGAGCTTAATAATTTTTCACGTTCTTTAGCTCTTTTTTGCTGAGGTCTGATTATCATAAAATAGAATATTAAAAAAATAGCACCAAACATAATTAAAGTGCTTACAAGGTTTCCTGATCCACCTTCTCCTGGTGGTGGTGCCATTGCTAGTAAAAGATTCATTTTTTCTCCATGTTATTTTTTGTTAATGAAATTCTTGGAATTATTTCGTTTTTCCAATTTATAAAATTACCATTTAAAATTTGTTTTCTTGCCTCTTTAACCAACCATAAGTAGAAATGTAAATTGTGAATCGAAGCTAACTCTAAAGCTAAGATTTCTTTCGATACAAATAAATGCCTAATGTACGCTCTTGTAAAATTTTTACATGTAAAACAGTTACAATTAACATCAATCGGAGTGAAATCATTTTTATACTTAGCATTCTTTATTGATACAATCCCAGCAGAAGTGAAAAGATATGAGTTCCGTGCATTACGTGTCGGCATAACGCAATCAAACATATCAATCCCCCGTTCAATAGCGTTAAGTATGTTTTCAGGTCTACCCACCCCCATTAGATATCTGGGTTTATTTAAAGGCATAAACTCAGTCGTAAAATTAACTAAATCGTACATTATGTCAGTTGGCTCACCAACGGCAAGCCCACCAATTGCGTATCCATCAAATTCTAATTCAATTAATTCCTTTGCAGATTTTTCTCTTAAATCTTTATAAGTACTACCTTGAATTATTCCGAATTGAAATTGGTCGTATCCATAGAGTGGTTTTGAATTGACAAAAGCTTCTTTATTAAGGATACCCCATGCTGATGTAAGGTTTGTCGATTTTACAGCATAATCATAATCGCATGGATAAGGAGTACATTCATCCAATACCATCATAATATCTGAACCTATACTCCGCTGTATCTGAACAACTTTTTCTGGGGTGAAAAAGTGTTTTGAACCATCAAGATGCGATGAAAATTCAACTCCATTTTTTTTAAGTTTTCTAAGTTCCGATAAACTAAAAACTTGATAACCGCCACTATCTGTTAGTATTGGTAAATTCCAATTCATAAATTTATGTAAGCCACCAACTTCTTCAAGAATTTCGGTTCCGGGTCTCAGGTAAAGGTGATAAGTATTACCCAAAATAATTTGAGCATTAATATCTTCTTTTAGATAAAACTGATTTACTGCTTTAACTGTTCCTTGAGTACCGACAGGCATAAAAATAGGTGTCTCAATCAGCCCGTGAGAAGTTTTTAATAATCCTGCGCGTGCTTTTGAAGATTTATCCTGATGTAAAAGTTTGAAGTCTAACAAATAAAACTAAAATTAATGAATGTTAAATTTATGATAAAATTAGTCTGTGAGCAAATTTGAATTTTGATAGCGATTATTAAAATGATTAGAATTTACATTAATAGACTTTTTCAATCGGGATATCAGAAATGTGTTTGATTATTGATTCATTTTGGAATTTAAAGAATAACTTAACATTAATAGGTAGTTCCGGATTAACGCCTTTTGTTGATAACCCTTCTCGTAATCCGAATAAATATAGATATTTATTGTTTTGTGGTAATTGTTTTGTCAATCGAGTGAAAAAAGGTTTAACTTTTACAATGCTTTTGTCTGATTGGAAAATCTCAACGTCTGATAGCTCAATAGTTTCATCAATTTCAGTATCAACACCTATTTGTCCACTAAAATGAAATGTTGGTTCTCCACCGGGCATCAAATTGAACCAAACATTAACTTCATTGACAACTACTAGATGTTGATTTTCCTGAAGTTGTGAGCTACAACCACTAAATAATACCAATAGGAAAAAGCCGGCTAATTTTTTCATTTCATATTATATGATATACAACTAATATTACAAAAATTGAATAAAGTATAGCATTTACAATCATGGGCAAATCACTCACAATATCTTCTGAAGTATTTTCACCCTTGTTATTGCTCATCACAATAAACATATAGCGGAAAATTCCGTAAACGACAAAGACAGTGGAGTAAATCAAATTCTCTGTTCGAAAAATTGTGATTGTACGTGAAGAAACTGTGTATAGGGCATAAGAGACTATCACACCCGCTCCGGCAATTGTTGCAATCTGGTCTAAAAAGTTTATCGAATAGCTTTCCAATACTTTTCGGGAAGAAAATTCTGATTCACCGGTTTTTTGAACTAATTCGGAACGCCTTTTTGAAACAGCTAAGAATAAAGATAAAAATAATGTAGTCAAAATTAACCAACTTGACAATTCAACATTAATGATTACTGCTCCTGCAGCAATTCGAATCATAAATCCGGCAGCAATACTAAAGATATCTAAAAGGACAATATGCTTTAGTGAAAACGTATAAAAAATGTTGAGTACCAAATATCCAACTGCGAAATAGACAAATGATAAGTTTGATTGTACAAGCATCACTATAAAAAAAGTACTGAATCCTGAAGCAATCAGTATTGCATTCTTTTTTTGAATTTTGCCGGATGCAAGCGGACGGAACTTTTTCTTTGGATGAAGTCTGTCTGATTCAACATCCGCAATATCATTCATTATATAGACTACACTTGAGATGAAACAAAAGATAATAAATCCCTTTAGTGACGTCTCAAAATAACCGGGATGGAATAAGTGTTTTGAAAACACTAATGGAACAAATAAGAAAAAATTCTTAATCCATTGAGTAATTCTTAATAGTTTAAGATATTCCACGAACATTAGAATACGACAGTTTCTTCATAAATACCGAATACTTCTTTCATTTCTCCAATCATTTCACCAAGAGTTACATAGTTTCTTGCTGCTTCAACTAAAATTGGCATTATGTTATTCCCATCAACACAAGCATTTTTGATTTGGTTCAATGAATCATTAACCTTTTCAAGATTTCTTGATTGCTTTATATCAGCCAATCTTTGTCTCTGCATTTTCTCAACTTCAGGTGATACTGTTAAAATTGGTATATCAACTTTTTCATCTTCCTCGATAAACTCATTTACTCCGACTATAAATTTTTCTTTTTTCTCGACTTCGCGTTGATATCTGTATGCTGCATCAGCAATTTCTTTTTGAAAATATCCTGCTTCAATTGCAGGAATCACGCCACCGAAAGAATCTATTTGATTAAAAATTTCATTAGCTTGAGCTTCCATTTTGTCAGTAAGTGATTCGATAAAATAGCTTCCACCAAGTGGGTCAACGGTGTTTATTACTCCCGTTTCATAAGCGATTAACTGCTGAGTCCTCAATGCGATTTTAACAGCTTTTTCACTCGGAAGAGCAAGGGTTTCATCCATTGAATTTGTATGTAGCGATTGAGTTCCACCAAGCACAGCTGCTAAAGCCTGAAACGCTGTTCTTACAATATTATTTTCCGGCTGCTGTGCAGTGAGTGTACAACCGGCTGTTTGTGTATGGAATCTCATCCACCAAGAACGGGGATTTTGTGCGCCATAACGTTCTTTCATTCTACGTGCGTATATTCTTCTTGCAGCTCTAAATTTTGCAATTTCTTCAAAAAAGTCGAGGTGCGAATTGAAGAAAAACGAAATTCGAGGAGCAAACTCATCAACATCTATTCCTCTCTCCATACAAGCTTCAATGTAAGCAAAACCATCTGCTAATGTATATGCTAACTCTTGAACCGCAGTAGAGCCTGCTTCTCTAATATGATATCCGCTTACACTGACCGGATTCCATTGAGGAACTTCATTCTTACAAAATTCAATCATATCAACAATGATTCGCATTGATGGATTCGGAGGGAAAATATATTCTTTTTGAGCTATATATTCTTTAAGAATATCGTTCTGAAGTGTACCTCTTAATTTATCGAAAGAAAGATTTTGTTGTTGTGCTACTGCGAGATAAAATGCAAAAACCATCGCAGCAGGTGAATTAATTGTCATTGATGTAGAAACTTTATCAAGCGGAATTTTGTCGAAAAGAATTTCCATATCTTTGAGTGAAGAAATAGAGACTCCACAAATTCCGACCTCACCTTCACTTAATTCGGCATCAGCGTCCCAACCCATGAGTGTGGGTAAATCGAAAGCAACAGAAAGTCCGGTTTGCCCATGTTTTAATAAATAATGAAATCGTTCATTCGTATCTTCGGGTGAGCCAAAACCGGCAAACTGACGCATCGTCCAAATTTTTCCACGATATCCATTGACGTGAATACCACGCGTAAATGGATACTCTCCCGGAAAATTAAGAGAATCTAAATAATCAAAATTTTGTATATCTAATGGAGTATATAGAGTTTTAATTTCTTCGCTACTAACGGTTGTAAATTTCATACCCGTATTTTTAGCAACTCTTTCCTTCTCTTCGTACTGATTTTTTTTGATTAAAAATTCTTCTGAATGCATTTCGTTCACTCCTCAGATAAAGGGATTGATGATCTTTCTTTATACAAATATAAAGACATTAGCTAAATAACAAAATAATCAACTAAGTTCTTCCGAATCTTCTATCTAACTCATCAAGTTGGATTTTAACTACAATTGGTCGTCCGTGGGGACAAACATAAGGCATCGAAGTTGCGAAAAGCTGATCTATCAAGACTCGCATCTCTGTTTCTGATAACCTATCACCTGTTTTGATAGCTGTTTTACAAGAAAATGATTTTGCCATGTTATCTTTAACTTCAATAACTTTCTTTTCTCTCCGATTAGTTTGATATTCATCAATAATTTCGAGTAAAATATCTTCCTCAAAACCGGAGCGGATATCCTGCGGAACAGCTTCGATAATTACTGCATTTTTACCAAAAAACTTGATTTCGAACCCTAACTTTATTAAATAAGATTCAAGCTCCTTAAGCACAATCATTTTTGCGGCATCAACTTCAATAGTTTTAGGAAAAAGAAGAGGTTGAGCAAAAGGAAGATTTATCTCCAACATTTTGAGAGCTTTTTCGTAAAGGATTCGCTCATGTGCTGCGTGTTGGTCGATAATCATCAAACCGGATTTAATTTGTGATAATATATATTTGTTATGTAACTGAATAATAAAACTTGAACTCTCTTTATCCTCGTTTGATGTCTTTACTACCGATGATTTGTAAGTAGCTTTACTAATTTCATTGTTTTCAAAAGGATCAGGAGTCTTTTCAGAAGGTGTTTGATTCTCGACTGATAATGAAAGACTACCAAAAAGTTTATCCAGATCTTTATCATCAAAACTAAGAGAACTCGGTTTTACTTTGCTTGTGGGTCTATCTGAAAAATCATTTTTTTCACTCCTCTGATATGGAGAAATAACCATTCTTTCCTTATCTGATTGCATAGGATGTGAAAAAATCATGTTCGGAACTAAATCATAATTTGCCAATGCTTTTCGTAAAACGGAGACAACGAAAGAGTAGATATCTTTCTCATCATCAAACCGGACTTCAAGTTTTGAGGGATGCACATTAATATCAATCCTGTGTGGGTCGATAACAATAAAAAGTATAAAAAATGGGTAGTCTCCCTTTTCCAAAACATTCTCGTAAGCAGTAAAGACAGCATGATTTATCTGTTTGCTGATTACAAATCGATTATTTAAAAACAAATATTGGTCACCCCTCGATTTTTTGAGAAGCGAAGGCTTTCCAATTACACCATATATCGATAAATACTCGGTTCTCTCCTCCACTTTAATTATCGCTGATGAAATCCCTTCACCAAAAACTTGACTAATTCTATCGTCTAAAGTTCCTCCTTGAAAATCAAGTGTCAACTCATCATCAATATATAGTTTTAATGTTAAGTTTGGATGGCTCAACGAGATTCGATTGAAAGTTTCAATGATATGTCGTGTTTCTGTTGTATCTGTTTTTAGAAAATTTCTACGCGCCGGCGTGTTAAAGAAAAGATTCTTAACTGAAACCGAAGTGCCTTTTGCAAAAGAACCATAAAATTTTTGAATACTTTGCCCATCATCTATTTTAAGATGAATACCTAAATCTACATCATCTTGCTGAGTTTTAATTTCAACTTGACTTACTGCAATTATGGAACTTAAAGCTTCTCCCCTAAAGCCGAGAGTTTTGATTGCTTCCAGATCATCATCATTAGCAATTTTGCTCGTTGCATGTTTCAAAATGCACAACAGTGCATCATCCTCGGACATTCCATCGCCGTTATCAATAACTTGTATTAAAACTTTTCCGGCTCTCTTTATTAACAGCGAAATTTCCGAAGCATTTGCATCTATTGCATTTTCGAGAAGTTCCTTAACAACAGATTCAGGACGCTGAACTACTTCTCCGGCTGCAATTTTATTAGCTAAACTTTCCGGTAATATTTTAATTTTTGACATTTTTGAATTTCATTTTTTCGAATAGTGAACAATCGTAAATAAATCTCGTTTCTCTTCTGAATTAATCTTCCAATCATTTAAAGAAAAACTTGGGAACAACACATCACCTTCTGCATCAAAGTTAAGATGAGACAAAATCATTTCATCAGCTATAGTTAAAGCTTGGCGGTAAATCTCTCCTCCACCTATTATAAATACTTTTTCCTTTTGAAAAGTTAAAGCGAGGTCAATACCTTCTTTTATAGATTTAACAATATGAGTAGATAAAAAGTCTGGCTTAAAATTGTGATTTCTTGAAACGATTATATTCTCGCGATTAGGAAGAGGTTTATTTAATGATTGAAATGTTTTGCGACCCATCAAAATGGGATATCCGGTTGTAGTTTCTTTAAAGTGTTGAAATTCCTCTTTTATATGCCAGGACATTTCACCATTACTTTTACCGATTACATTATTTTTTGCTATTGCTGCGATTATAATCTTTTTCACTTACTACTTCAGAGGAATTTTTATAAAAAATTTAGTGCCAACATCAAGTTTGCTTTCAGCCCAAACTATACCGCCATGAAGTTCAACAATGTATTTCACAATTGAAAGACCCAATCCGGTTGATGATTCACCACCGGTTGGTTTCCCTGATAGCTTTTGAAATTCTTTGAAAAGCAAATGAATCTCCTTCTCATCGATGCCAATACCTTCGTCTTCAACGAGTAAGGTGAAATCCTCTTTCCCCTTAGTCAATTCGATATAAATATTTTTTTCAAATGGTGTATACTTAACGGCATTACTCACAATATTTTCAATTGCATGTGAAAGCCACTCGGGGTCAACCATTGCAACAAAATCATCTGTTGGCAATATTTGGATATTCTGCTTTTTCATTTCAACTTGTGCTGAGAATTTGTCAACGACAGTCGTGAGTAACTTATTGAGATTAATTTCTGATTTTGATATTTGTATTTCTTTTGCTCGAGCAGCAGCATTTTGAAGAATTTCTTCAATCTGCTTAACCATGGCTTGTGAACTTTGAAGAATAAAACCTGCCATCCTTTTAACTTCAGTATCTTCTGATTCCTCCTCCATAACAGATGAGAAACCAATTATTGCGTGAAGCGGATTCTTTAAATCATGTGCTGCAAGATTTAAAAGTTTAATCTTGAATTCATTAGCTTTAGCTAACTCATCTTTGGCTCGTTCACTTTCAATTAATAAATTTTCTGTTTTTTGCAGAGAATTATTTAGTGCATCCGTCCTTTTACTTACTAATTCAGATAATTCCTTTTCTCTTCGCTTAAGAGAATTTATTTTATACTCATTAATCTTCATTGTAATTAGAAAGACAAATACTAATAATAAAAGAAAGTAAAGCAATAGCATTAAGGGGGAGGCATACCAATTGTACTCAACTTTGAAGTTGAATCTTGAAGTAGAGCTTCTTCCGGCACCCATGTCTCTCGCTGTGACATGCAATTCATAATTACCAGCTGAAAGATTTCTAAGTGAAAGAGTGTTTGTTTTAGTTGGTTCAGACCAAGTAGTATCAAATCCGGGTCCCATTACACGATACTGATAAGCAATATTATCTGCCGGATAAGCAATTGAAATAAAAGTAAAATCGATTGTCGAACCTGCTTTAATACTCTGAAAATCATCTCCTGAGATTAAGTTAGATTTAATTTCCTTTGAATATCCAATAATTATTGGAGTTGAAGTTCGATTATTTCCAATCTCATTTTCCGAAGCATAAGCTAATCCACCGGCAGTTCCAACCCATAATCTACTGAAATCATCTAACACTAAACCTCTTGCAATGATAGAGGAATTCGGTAAACCATCGCTTTTATCAAAATGGATAAAATCATTCTTTAGAAGTGCGTATACTCCATTTTCTGACCCAACCCAAATTGTGGAATATTTGCTTCGAAGAACAGATTTCGTTAAAGTGAGTTTGAAGTTCTCGTTATAAATATCATGCTCAATTTCACTCCCTTCTTCAGTGAATAACCCAATGCTTGTGGCAAACAATTTTGGGCTACCATTATAAATATCCATAACATAGAGATTTGAATTGATATTCCCTTTAAACGTAGAACTGATATTTAAAAACTTTTTTTGTTCGGGGCTATACTCAAATAAAAAAGCTTTTCTACCATTACCCCCTATTAAAATTTTCCCACTTTCTTCTTGATGAAAAACAGAAATAGTAGTTAATTGATTCTCCTCAATTTCAATATTTTCGGTCTTAAAATTCCGATCAAATTTCATTATGCGTTTAGATCGTCCTAAATATCCCCACAAATTTTCTGCTTTGTCTACAAAAAGAACATTAAATCTATCCTGAAGAATTGTCGTAGAATGGATTAATTGAGCAGAATTATGACTCCTGTATTCAAGCCGTCCTCCCCTAAACGAAATCCAGACACCAGTTGAATCAGAAGTAATAGTATAAATATTATTAGTTTCACTTTGGTAAAACAATTTTGTATTAATTAGCTTATCTGCCGAGTTCACAAAAAATATCGACTGCCCATCAGTGAAGTAAATCCGTTTGTTTTTGGCGAAGACTAAACTGCTAATATTTGTTGAAGATGTGTAGCCTGCAGTAATCGGTAAATCCACTTTCTGAAATTTTGTTCTTTTTAATAATAGAATTCCACCATCTGTGCCAATCCACAAATTACTATTTATATCTCTGAATATTTCTTTAACCGATTTCGAGATAGGTAAATCATACTCAGAAAAACTATTGGAATTCTTCTTTTTGAGATATAACCCACTATGCCAGCTTCCTACAAATAGATTATCATCGGCATCATAACAGAGCGTTGAAATACTTTTGATTTCACTAATTAATTCAAACCTGATCCCATTAGAATTTGAAAAAGATGTGGTTTGATATATTCCCTTTGATGTTCCGAGCAAGAGTGTATTTTCTTTTGTTTTCAATACTGCATCAATGCTCATTGAAGGTGAATTTATGTTGAAGTTGAGCAAAGAAAATCTTTCTTTGGTCCTATTAAACTCGAAAAAATAGCCATTCATGCTAATTGCATAAATTTTCTTTTCGATTTCAATAACTTGAAAAGATCTAAAATAACTATCAGCAAGGTACTCTAAATCGAATAAATACTTTTTTGACTTTCCTTGAGAGTAGTGTAAAATACCTGTTAAATCACTTATCCAAATTCCACCTTTTGAATCTTCAAAAATCATTTTGGGATAATTAAGAGTTGAATCAGAATCCTCAGCTGATGCAGAAACTAAATTAATGTACTTTTGAATTCCATTGATTTCTTCAATTTTTACCAGTCCAAAATCGGTAAGAACTAATATCTCACCCTTTTTTGTGCAGTGAACATCTTTGATATATAGAGAGGGCAATTCATTTTGAATATTCTTGAAACTCTTCCCATCAAACTTTACCAAACCTCCATCAGTGGCAATATAAGTGAAGCCGATAGAGTCATGAACAATAGCTTTAACTAAATTGCTTGAAAGTCCATTTTCATTATTGAAAATTATTTTTGAGTATGCCTGAGGGTATAAGTTTTTACTGAATATTATTCCAAACAAAAGGATAAAAATCTTAGCCTTCAATGGATACGATTCTATCGAAAAGGAAAGTCTCAAACTGCTACTTCAAATTTGATTTTTGGATGAGATGCATAATTCAGAATCTCAAAATCTTCAAAAGTCAATTCACTCAATGGTTTGTCTGCAATTTTTACCTGACAAAGTGGGAGAGGTTCGCGTGTTAGTTGTTCTTTTAATCCTTCTAAATGATCATATTTTTCAGTATCACTTCCTTTATCGGCTACATAAATATGAGCATCAACAATTGTGTGTGAAAAGTAACCAACTTGTAAATTTGTTTCACGTGCTATTAAATGCGTTAATAAAGAATATGCCGCTAAATTAAATGGAATACCCAAAGCGATATCTCCTGAGCGTTGAGTTAAATGACAATTCAACTTCCCTTCCGACACATTAAAAACAAAAGTGAAATGACATGGTGGCAATTTACTGTTTATAGCATTCCCCGGTTCCCAAGCTGTTACGACGAGTCTTCTACTATACGATTTATTCTTTATCTCATTAATCACATAATCAATTTGGTCAACTTCTTTAACTTGCCAATTCCCATCTTTGTCTTTTTGAGCACTCGGAAAATGGCGCCAGTAGTAACCATAAGCTGTTTCAAGATTTCCATCTTCATCAGCCCAAGCATCCCATATTTTTGTAAACTTTCTTAAATTTCTTATATGATTTTCACCTGAGAGATACCATAATAATTCATAAATCATTGACTTCCATTCCATTTTTTTAGTTGTTAACAACGGAAATCCTTTGCTCAAATCAACTCTATAATGTGCTGAAAAATATGAGATTGTATCAACGCCGGTTCGTGATTTTTTTCGAACCCCTTCATTTATCACTAACTGTACTAAATCGAGATATTCTTTCATTCTGCCCTATCTTTTGAAAGTATTTTTACTGATTTGTAAGATAATCAATTTTTAAGAATGAAAGTATACCACTTTTCATTCTACTTAAAAGAATATATCTTGCAGAAAAGAATGATGAGAGTTATGGATTTCCGGAATTTCGATTATAAAAATCACTACAAAATAGATGCTCAAGAATTTGATTATTTTGAGGAACGAACGGGTGCTACCGAGCATGATGAAAGACGTGTGCACGAGTTTATTATAAGCAGTGTCGATACTTCTTGCAATACTCTCCTCGATATTGGTTGCGGAAATGGTTGGGTAGCAGAATATTTTTGTCAAAAGGGAGTGAATGTAGTCTCTAGCGATATCTCATCAATCAACACAAAGAAAGCTATTGAAAAAGTTAAATCTAAATTTCATACTGCAGTCACTACTGATTCTTATTTTCTTCCACTCAAAAATAATTCAATTGATTGTGTAATTGCATCAGAGATTATTGAACACCTAACTAATCCCCAAGATTTTATTAACGAATTGTTAAGGGTGATAAAACCGGGTGGAAAAGTAATTATTACAACTCCATATAGAGAAAAGTTACGGTATTACTTGTGTATTCATTGTAATCAGAAGACTCCTATTCATGCGCATATTCATTCCTTTGATGAGAATATTTTATCTTCTCTCGGAGATGGATTGAACTGCAAAATATCATGGAAAACTTTTGGGAATAAACTTCTAATCTTTGCAAGAACATATGTTCTATTACGATTTTTGCCATTTCGATTATGGAAGTTTTTAGATGTCATTGCAAATAGATTTTACAATAAACCTGTTCACATAATTGTAGAATATAAGAAACTATAAAGTAGTTAATAATGTAGCAACTTCAATATCCCAATGAAGTTCTTGTTTAGCTTTTAAGGTATTCGACTTAAATTTTTGATAATCGTTAAAGATTTCTTCTAATCCGGTTTGAATTTCCGATACAGTTAACTCTTTACAAACCGAACCAACATTATACTTATTGACAATTTTTTTCATCTGTGGCAAATCAGAGACAATTACAGGAACCTCAGCCATAATATACTCGAACAACTTATTTGGTAGAGCGTAAAAATAACTCAAACTCAAATTTTCAATGAGAGCCAATCCAACATCAACAGAATGAGTTATATTCATTAGTTCAGATTGTGAAACTCGTCCGGCAAAAATAACTTTATTTCCCAGATTTTGTTTTTTAGCTAAGGATTTGAGTTCATGAATAAATTCACCGTCACCAAGAATAAGTAAATTATACTCCTCAGATTTTGCAACAAACTCAATTATTTGTGGAAGACCTCTTCCTTTTAAAACAACACCTTGATATAGCAATGTTTTCCGGTCTTTACTCAAATTAAATTTCTCAACCAAATCCAATTTTTGAAGATTCGTTTTCAATAAAGGAAGATTTCTTACGCAGAGAATATTATTGAGTTTATATTTTTTCTTTAAGTATTCGGCATCCATTTCTCCGGTAACTACTACATAATCGGCAAAGCTGATAAAAGTCCGTTCAGTAAAAGATAAAATTCGTTGAATCATTCGCCTTGAAGCTAACCCGGCAAGATTATCGAAAAGTTCACGCGAATCATAATAAACTTTTGCGCGATTTAATTTAGCAATTATTGAAACAATCGGTAAGGTGTATACATCTTCAGCAAAGTAGTAGTTTGCGGGGTTCTTAATAAGCTCTTTGGTCAGTATGAAGAAAAATTTTAAGTAGAATAGTATTGAAGATTTTGACTTATTTAATCGATGAATTCTGATGGCTTCTGAAGCAGAAGTCAAATCATTTTTTAACCAATCAAATGATATTACTTTAACTTCGATATTTGATTTTTGGAGGGAGTTATAAAGATTAAAACATCTTGTATCGAAATAATAATTTCCCAAAAAAGCGATTACAGCTCTTTTTTTCTCATTCATCTAAAGAGTTAATTTCAAAGTATTTCTCATAATAGTCTTTGCATCGAATTTTTCTTTAAAATCGATTAAACTGATGCTCGGTGTCATTGGGTTTTCCGCTTTTGTGTCTTGCGAAACCCCGATGTCAACATATTTATAACCGTTCTCTGTTGACCATTTAACAACTTCGTACATAACTCTATGGATTGGCTTAAGGTGCTCAAAATCATAGCGGAGCATGTTATAAAAACAGAGTGATACATTCTGATTTGCTAAAAATAATAATGAACCTGCAATCGGTTCACCTTTATAATAGACCATGAATAATTTGAGATTTTCGGGCATCAATTCATGAAGTTTGTAAATATCTTCAAGACTGTGAGTCGGTTTCACATTATGACGCGCTTTGTTTTCAATTAAGATTGGATAAAACTCGTCATACTTTTCATTTATTTCAATGGTGACATCAGAATCTTTTAGCGTTTTACGGACATTTCTTCTAATTGTCGATTGAAAGCGTGGAATAATTTCAAGTTTTTCATCTAATTTGATTGCACTTGAGATATAGTGAAGATCATATTTAAAATTTTTCCACAAAAGTGCAAAGTCAAGATTTTGATTCGGATAAGTTTCATAAATCATCGGTGCCGAAGTAAGAACAAATTCATTTACCCCGTTAACTTTTCCGTAATCGATTAGTGTGTCAGCAATTTTTAATGCTTCATCAAATTTTAAATCAAGCGTTACAATTGAGCCATAACTTGCACCAATCGGAGATTCATACACTCCATCTTTAATTCTTCCCGGAAGAACAGCTTTAATGTTTCCCTTCTCCAAAAAGATTAAATGATTAAAACTAAATTTTCCGGGAATATGATAATCAAAAAATCTCTGTTGGTGAAACATTGTTCCATTACTTGATTTTTTGACAAAGGCATCCCATTTATCTTTCCATTTTTCTGAATATTCTATAATTGTCATATTATTTCTTTAGCTGAATTGAAAGTTGATTTGAGGACTGATTTCTCTTAGACCTTTTTGATATAAAATTTAAGGTTTAAATCTACGCTATTTAATCCTAAAATAAAATGAACTGCTAGTAATATTAAAAACTCAATTTAATTGAAAAAGTGTGACCCATACCTAAGTCGTAATGCATTGGGGTTAATGCATAATCAAAACTTAATCCATTCCAAATAATTCCAACTCCGGTTGAAATGTTTTTAGCATCATACAAAGTTTGATAACCGACTCTTAATGCTAATATATTATTGTACACAAATTCACTCCCAATTAACAAGTGTATTTCATCCACCTGAAAATATTTTTGAGCCTCAATGCCGATTGCAAAATCGAAATCATTAATTGGAAGTTTTTCTTTAAATGAAGAACCTATTCTAAATTCAGAAGGAAGTTGAGTTGATTCATTCCTAAGTTTATTCATTTTTCCTAGATTTCTAAGAGAGGCAGAAAAACTTAAAGATTGATTAAACTGATAATTAGCGGCTAAGTCAAAAGCAATTCCATTTGCATCATCAATCCAAATATTTTCGTAAATCAATTTTATTGATGCTCCTAGACTTAACTCTTCACTTATGCTATAACCTGTAGCTAAAGTCCCAAAGACGAAATGAGAATTGAACGTTCCTTCAGGTTCGCCCGGTTTTCTACGAATTTCTATGTCGTCAATTGAAGTTGAATTTAGTCCAAAACCCCACGGTAATCCTAAAAAATTAAACTTAACACCAATAACTTCACTTCTAATTCCTTGCACCCATGAATTATGCATTAATATAACTTCTGATTTTGATTCCGGATTTAACCGTGCAGGATTATAAAATAGTGAAGTTACATCATTAGACATTACACTACCAGTTTCACCAAGTGCTACATTACGCGCACCAAAACCTAACTTCAAAAATGATAATCCGGTATTACCGACAGACTGTGCAGATGCAACATTAAATAGAATGATAATCAAGGGGATAATGAATTTCATAAAAATCTCTTTACTCACATTAAAAAATTATATTTATTCCAATTACATGCTGAGGGGACGGAGAATAAGGTTCAAGCATGAATGCATAATCGAAAGCAAATCTTGCAAATTGTAAATCCGATAAATACCCAAATCCAAATGAGGGTCTTATCGGAGCGTCAGTTGTAGCGGTATTAATATTATCTATTCCACCTCTTAGAGTGAATGAATCAAAGATTAGATACTCACCCCCTATTCTAAACAACCTATTCCCCATATTGTCAAATTCGTATTCTCCGGTAAGAATGAAATCCGGATCATCGAAATTATAGGTCAGACTAACTTTTTTTGTTAACGGAAATTTATGTTCGGAGATAGTTCCTTCTGTTCCGAAAAGTGGAGATGTATCCCACTTATACTTGGAATTTATATCTGATAAAACAACGGCTAAAGTTAATTGTTTGTTTATAAAATAGATTGCTCCAAAATCAAAACCAAGTCCCGTTGAAGTGACGTCTTCATAAAGTTTGTAATAGTAAAACTTGAAGCTCAATCCCATAGCTAACTTGTCTGAAAAACGATTAGATACAGCGATAAAAAATTGATTCTCAGACGTTGATAAATCACCTTTCTTAAATCCTTGATTATCCCTACCATCAATTTTTGATACTCCCGAATTTATAACTCCAAAGCTTATTCCTGCTGATGTACGGGGTTTTCTATTTGCATTAGCGGAATCTTTGGCATCAAAAAATTCAAATTTTCTTGTAAAATTTAAGAAATTTAGAGAGCGATCTAAACTAAGAAAAGTGTATGTCGTTGAAAATGAATTGTCTTTCTGAAATACTGATTGAGCCGGATTATAGTAAGAAGTTAAATTACCTTCTGTAAGCGAAGAAGCTGAATTACCAAGGGCAATTCCGCGCGCTCCAAACCCTTTTCTACTAAAGGAGCCCACAGATGAATTTGAAGAAATGAAATTTTGCTGAGAGAATAAAATCTGAGAAAGAAGTACTAATATAGTTATAGTGATTTTCATAATGATTCCTATTGCAGCACCATTATTTTACCATATAGTGATTCTGCGTTGCTGATATCAATTCTATAGAAATAGACACCGTTCGGTACTGTCGTTCCATTTTGATCTTTCCCATCCCAAACATCAATTACACCATTAAAACCATCTGCAGAAGAACTGTTTATCTGATTATTACTAAATCCTCTATCGGCATTTTGAATAATTGTTCTAATATAGTTCATATTAAAATCGAAAATTCTAATCGTAACTGAAGCAGATTGTGCTCCAGTACTATATTTGATTTTAACAGCTTCTGATTTGGGTGAAAAAGGATTTGGGTATGCATACGATTCATTTTTAGATGATAACTTTTGAGAAGCAAGAAACAACTTCCAATCGTCATTCCAATAATCATTAATACCGCTAACTCTTACTAAGCCATCGGTTGTACCTAACCAAATAAATTCACTATTATTTGTAAACTGTGCTGAATAAAATACCGAAGTTCTCAGTTGTAGATTAGTAGTTATATCTTTGATTAAGCCCGGTAAAATCCAACTATTTCCGGCATCGGCAGAACGATATGCTCCATTATCTGTAGCCGCAATTACTTTTTTACCGAATAGTCCAAAGTTGTGTGCCTTTTCATTAATAAGTGCAGTTTTCCAGGTAACGCCTCTGTCAGAACTATAACTTATGCCGTAATCTTCATTCAGGTCTTCAGCTTTCCAGGTTGCAGCCCATAATGTATTTTCGTTTTGATTAAAATCGAGTGCGACTACAAAATTTCCTGAAACTCCGTTAAACTGGTTCTGGTGATTATATTTAATCCAACTTATATTTTCTTTAGTTGCCAATGCATTTGTGGTCTTATTGATACCATTAGCCGTCCCGACAAATAGTGTTGTATCATCAGCAGCGATTAATGAAAAGACTCTATGATTCAGATTGCTCTCTTTACCAAATTTTCCGACAACAGGTTGAAGTGAAAAATCCAATGTATCTGTCGGAGAAATAGAATTTAGTCTATCAGGGGGAAGAATAATGCGTTCCCATCTCATGTTAGGATTAATTTTAAGACTATCAATATTGGCTCTTCTCAAACCGCCGGCAAATGATGCAATCCAAACATAATTTTTTGTAGTAACTAAGTCGTAAGAGATATTTTGTATTGCTACTGTTACAGGTAATGCGCGTATAAAATTATGTCCATAAACTTGAATAGAATCACCCTCATCATCTAACGGTTGCGGGGCAACTATCCAATTGTATCCGTTATCAGTAGAAAATCTAATTCCGCTTCCTTCCGGTAAATTTTGTCCGTCACGCTTGACAGAGTGAGCGGTTGTTGACCAAATTATATTGTTATAATTATCATAATGTAAAGATGAAATCGCTTCTGTTCCGAATTGAGGAGTTCCGTAATAATTCTCCCAAGTAAGTCCATTGTTAGTTGTTCTACTAACACCCCGAGATGTTCCTAACCAAACTGTATTTCCGGAGATTACAATATCATTTATACTATTGCTTGCTTGTGATTCTGAGGTTGAGATTTTACTGAATGAATTAGCCTCAAAAATAACATAATCATTTGCTTTAAACTGAGCTAAAAGATTTATCGTAAAAATATTTAAAGTGATGAAAAAGATTATCCGCATTTTATTGAACAAGAATTGTTTGAGTAATTTGATTACTTAGTTTATTACCTCTATCACGAGCCTGGAATCTGAACTCCCAATTCCCGGTTTGAGTTGTTTCGAGAAAAGAATTCTTAAAGGAATATCTACCATCATTCGCAACTGAATCACCTCGCAATTCAAGGTTGCCATCATCATACATACTAAAATTAGTAAAACCCGGAGCTGCTTCAACAATAGTTCCATCAGGTCTTTTTAATTGAAAATAAACTGAGGCAATATCATTCAAACCATTCGGGTCTGAAGCATCTACCGAAAATATAAACATTACCCCTCTTGTTACTTCATTTGGTAAAATTATATTTTCAACTGAAGGAGGTAGATTTGTCTGACCATTATTGTAGTCAAACCTTTCTTGTCCGATAAGTTTTGTGTTATTTCCCCTATCGGTAACAAAATATTCAACTAAATAAACTCCATTTAAATACAATTCAGAGAATGGGAATTTTGCAGAATATTTTAAGTCGTTCTGAATTAAATCACCATTTGAATTATTTCCATTGTCAAGAAGTATAATTGGAGCTGAGTTGAGTCTTTTATTATCCGGTCCGACTATGTTACAATAAACTGTCTGAATATTTGTTGAACGCGAAAATTCAACTGAGATTATTAAAAGTGAATCAAGAGGATTATAATCATAATTATCAATCTTTGTTAAGGATTTAACCGAGTAGGATTGAGATGATACATCTAACTTTCCGGTCAATTCCGGTTCGCAACCGTTGATTATAAAGAGGATTGCTATCCCCAGCAAGTAAGTTCGTATTTTCATATGGTTAATATGGGATTGAACAAGTTTCTTCAAAAGGCAAAAATATATCTACTTAAAATGTTATTATAAACGGTGAAGGCGAAAATGAAACAACAAAAATGAAATAACTAAAATATCCGGCAACTTTGCGTTTTGTATCAATCGGAGAATCATCATAAACCGGAGGATGTTTTACTTTTATAAAAAAGTAAAGTATCAGAGACCAGAATAACCAGCCGCTCCAACCAAATTCAATCGGACTTTCAAAAAATGTAGTTAAAATTCCGCCAACTCCCAAGACAAACAACACTATCATCGAAATTGATGCAACATGCACCTGTGATTTCTCTCCGAACATAGCGTAAGTTATATGTCCACCATCCAATTGACCAACCGGTATTAAATTCATAGCAGTAACAAATAAACCAAACCAACCAACACAAAGAAATGGATAATGATACATTTCATTCATGGGGGGTACAAAATCTGTAGCAGCCGGAAAAGTTATACTGAATAAGTAGTACAAAAGTGAAGTCCCAAATTCTAAATGAAGCCCCCCTTTTCCATATTGAGGGGTAAAATAATCAGGATGAATTGCAAGTATATATTCTTGAGGCGGCAAATTCGAAAATCCATAAATTAAAATAATAACACTTGCTAGAAATCCTGCAATTGGTCCTGAGACTCCGATATCAAATAAAGCTTTTCTGTTTTTAATTGCTTCTTTGGTTCGAATGACTGCTCCCATCGTCCCAAAATTTAAAAATCCCTCAAGCGATGGGAATGGGATAAAATGTGGTAATGTCACTTTCACTTTATGGTATTTGGATGCAAAATAATGACCAAATTCGTGAACAGCCAAAATGAAAAGTATAGATAAAGAATATGGCAAACCCATCACCAGTTCACTCAATTCAAATTGATTTCCGAAACCTCTTATCCACTCAGCCCCTGCAATTGTTGTTGTGATAAATGTAACAACAAACAGCAAAATCGGGATAAAAATCTTTTGCCTTTCTTTTATTTCAGATGATTCAAAATTTTTCTGATCTTGCGAGAAAAATGGATCGTTATAATTCTCGCTCATCTTTATAAATCAAAGTTAAATGATACTGATGTGTACTTGTCATAATAATCAAAATATTCGCCGTGAACACTTCTTCCGCTATAATAATTTAACATTAAACTAAATCCAGCTCCATCATGTTTACCGAATTTGAGTCCTGCATTAATAGAGTTGGTACCTTCAAAAACATTTATTTTGGCTAATTTTAAATCATAAGCAACAAAAGGAGTTACATTTAGAAATTTAAAATCGTTGAGATAATATTCTGTCCCAAATTGAAAAATATGCCTACCAAGATCTTTTGGAACTACATGGAAAAGATAAGTATAACCGATGTAACTTCTAAAATATTCTGATTCAATATATGGAAATACTTCGATAAACTCTCTGCTATAAACTCGTGGATAACGACCGTTTTTCCACATTGCAGTTGGATTATCGTAATGACCATCAACAAAATGCGCACTGATATGGCTCAATCTAAATCGAAAGCCATATGAAGTATTTTCAGAAAAACTCTTATAACTCAGATTAACTCCAAATAAATAATCGATTGCATTTACCGGAAAGTGAAATTCACCTTCACCACTCAGCTTAGTAAAAGTAAAAAAATCTACTCCAAACGAGCTTGAATAATTCTTACCGGAATAATGTATAATATCTCTTGAGTTACCTATATCAAGTCGAAGTTCATTTTTACCGGTTTGAAATAAAAAACCGACCTTAGGTTCTAAAAAATTCGCGCTAAATGGTTGAACATTTAAATTGTTCGGGAAATATTCAATTGATTGTGAATTTAGTGTAAAAGTAGCAAGTATTAAGAATATCAAGAACTTCATTTATTTTATTAACCCACAGCTTTGATTCGTGAAAAGAGTTTTTGTTTAATTAATTTGTTATAGCTATACTTTAATTTCGATGGAAGGCTAATCAAGCCATATTTGTTTGTTGGAAATGCAAACGAAGGCTCAAAATAACAATTAACGGTGCATCCTTCGCAAAAGTCAAATCGACCTTCCATCTTCATTATATCTTGAAGGCGTTTAGATTTTCGTATTTCCTCGATTGGTTTGTCAATTAGTATTTTCTCATTTCCAAAGTGATAGCAAGGAAGTATTATTTCATTATCCGGTGAGATTACTATAACTCTACTAACTGCTTTACAAAGAGGTTTAGAAGTATGATTTCCACCATCTTTTCTCAACTGTAAATATGCATCATTTAAGTAGATTTTAGGTTTACCTTTGATAAATGACTCTATGTAGTTTATTGCTTCTTCCGATAATCCGGGGTTACCGAAGTAACTGAAAACCGGATTTACAATCAACATCAACTCATACTCCAACGCAATTTCGTGCATCTGGGGGAGTGATTTGTAAGAATCATTTGTAACAGTAAATAGTATGTCAGGATATTCGCCTAAATCTTTTGCAAGTTTAATACCCTTCATTACTGAAGAATAACAATTTACTCCGCGAATTTTGTTATGCACATCTTCGTATGGGGAATCGAGTGAAAAATGTAATAAATCAACTTTACCTGATAGTCTCTCGGCAAATTTATGATAAAGGAGACCATTCGTTGTGATGCTTGTTTGCATTTTTTTCGATTTTGCAAACTCCACCATTTCAACAATATTTTTGTGAAGTAATGGCTCACCTCCGGTTAAATCAATAAACTTAACTCCCAGTTTAGCCATCTGTTCAACATTTGAATAAAAATCCTGAAGTTCAGCTAACTTTGTTCCCTTAAACTGTTCATGGTCACCAAAATGGCAAAAGTCGCAATATGCATTGCATCGATAAGTAACATAATAATTACATAGGAGAAGCATTAATATTTTCTCCCCTTCCAATGTACATTTTGATTGAACAAAACCGCAAAAGGAAGTAAAGCTACATATATCAAATAATAAAATTCAAAAGTTAGAAAGTACTTCATCGATTTTTGATTTTCCAACTTTTGGGAGACGTGAAGAAGTAGGAGATAATCAATCAAAATTTTAAAAAAAGTTAACACGATTGTTGTTGATGATAAGAAAAAGAAAGAAAGTATAATCATCAAGTGAGTAATGAAGCCGGTCGCAACAACTAGGAAGCCCATTAACGGAGCTTTTAACCCTCCCACAGCCCATCTTTTTTTCTGATGATACAATTCTGATATTTTTGTACACGGTTTTGAAACTACACTACTCTCTTTGTCAAGTGGATAAATAATTTTGTACTTTTTCAATGAATGAATTGCCATCAACAGATTAAAATCTTCGGTAACACTAAAGGGTAGATTTTGATATCCCCCGACCTCATCATACACTGATTTGCGGTATGACATATTATTTCCCATACAACTTAATGGAGTGTTAAAGTTGATTGTTCCCGCTGAAACAGTAAGTAAGTATAAAAAATCTAAGTTTTGCATTCCCGAGAAATGATCCTGATTTTCTTGTGGTGTAAAACCATTTACTACCGCAACATTTTCGGTATAGTATGATGCAATCGTTTTTGCCCAAGTTTTAGAAACAGCACAATCAGCATCTGTAGTTAGAATAATTTCACCTTTTGCAATCTCAAGGCCATTTGCCAACGCATTTGTTTTTCCCCTTAGATTTTCAATCTCTTTACATGTTACAATTTTATTAAACTTAGGTTTTCCCACAATGAATTCATCAATAATGGCACCGGTTTGATCGGTTGAATTATCATCAACGATTATAATTTCTAATTTATCTTTTGGATATTCCAGTTCATCTAATGCGGTAAGACAACGAAGTATATTCTTCTCTTCATTTCGGCAAGCAACAATCACAGTAATCGAGGTTAGTTCGTCCTCTTTAATTTTGGGATATTCTTTTTGAACTCCCAATACAAAAATTATTGATTGTATTGCATACACAACTATTACAATTGTAAAAATTATCTCAAACAAGATTTAGGTACTCCAAAAGAAAAATTATTTTTCGTTACTTGTTCAACCAAATAATTGATACTATCAGTTATGATACTTTTTGACTTTATACTATCGTGCATTACTACTATTGAATTATTTCGAATATATTTTTGAACACTAAATTTAACAAGATTAAGATCATTTTTGTAGTCGAAAGTTAGAAGTGACCACATCACAACTCTTGTCTTTCTTGAATACTCTCTATAAAACTTAAGATTAAATCTTCCGTGTGGCGGTCTAAAATAAAAACAATTATAACCAAATTTATTTTGCAACAAGGAATTCGTTTTATTGATTTCTTCCTCGACGGAATTCCAATCAATTTTTGTAATCACTGAATGATTCCACATGTGATTCCCGATTTCATGTCCTTCTGATAAAATCTCGTTAGTAAGTGATTCATATTTGTCTATATTGTTTCCGACACAGAAGAAAATGCTTTTAATTTTATGCATTTCCAAATTTTTTAGAATTATTTCAGTTGTATCGGGGTTTGGACCGTCATCAAAAGTTAAAACTATTTTTTCTGAAGAAGAATTCCAAATAAAATTCTTAAACATTAGTTTTATCAAAGATGGAGGGTCATAAAATGGTTTTAAAATCATCGTTTGATTTTACGCTCTTTCCAGGTAAAATTCCCTCGTACTCCGGAAACACCGGAAATAATTATATAAAACGGATGCAATAACTCAGCAATTAAAAAGTCAAATAAATTAATTTTATCTATCAAAAAAGGAACTCCAAAATTCAGTATCATGAACTCAAAATACATTTTTGCAATAACCGCAGTGAGAAATGATAAGAGAAAAATGGAATCATAAAATATTCCTAATAACGGCTGAGATATTAAACTCAAATAAAATAAGAAGATTAAAATTAGCTTGAATATTAGCAGTTTATTCTTATAAAAAAATCCTTTGCTCGCCCATCGTTTACGTTGATTATAAAACTGAGTTAATGATTTATTTGGACTTGTAGTAACAACTGCATCTTTTGAAAAACAAAATTTAACAGTCCAATCAGTTTCACGAAAAATCTTTTGCATCAAAAATTCATCATCACCGGAGGATAAGTCTAAGTTATCCTCAAAACCGAGGACTTGATTAAATGCCGCACGTCGGTATGAAATATTTGCTGCATTGCATATAATTGGGTAGTTACTCCCGATTAATCCCCCGCCGGTTAAAACTAATCCGGAAAATTCTAATTGTTGTAAGTTTTCAAAAAAATTATTATTTGATGTAAATCTAACCGGAGCAGAAACAAATCCGGTTTGCTCATCGTAGCTTGAAATAATCTCTGAAATCCAATTGGGCGTATAAAAACAATCTGCATCTGTGCCAACTATGATTTCACCTTCAGCGTGTTCAATACCATATCTTATAGCTCTTTTTTTTCTTGATGACGGGGAAAATCCTTCCGGAATTCTTAATACTTTTATGTTTAGCTTAGTTGATGCTTCATTAATCAACTCGAAAGAATTATCAGTTGAATCATCATCAACATAAATAATTTCAAATTTATGAAGTGGATATGTTTGACTTTCCAAACTCATTAAATTTTTCAGAATGTTATCAGCTTCATTTCTAAATGGAATTATCACAGAAACTGATGGAGTTTTTGATGATTTACTTTTTTGTTTCGTAACTTTTTCTAATCCGGCTCTTACTTTCCACAAGAAAAAAAGATAATTGAACAATAGGCCCAAAAAAATAATTAGCATAATTGAATCAATCATTTTTTGTCCTATAAACAAAAATTAAACCTATTAATGCAGGGCATATAATATTTATAAAATAAAGTATAAACGATGTGTTAAATCCTAACTCAGGCTGAATCGCAAAATAAGTAACAATATACATTGAGACTGCTTCTCTAACACCCAACTCACCGATCGTAATTGATGGGATTAGAGTTTTTACAAAAAATATAATTGAGGCAATCCAAAATCCATTAAGTATACTCAACGAAGAATCTAATGAGACTAATAGCAACGCAAACTGAAAATGAAATGTTAGATAATATAATATTGTTAATGTGAGTAAGAAAAGTGTGTTTGCTTTATCCTCTTTGATGATCAAAAATATTTTTGTAATTAACTGTAATTTGGAATCGTATTTAATGATTAAAGAATTTAATCTTTTGGATAGGCTGTACTTTACAATGAAATATCCGACCAAAAATGTTGCTATGATGCCCAACGTGATAAAAAGTATCGTGCTCAAATTTAGAATTTGTTTCTCTATCACAAATATGAGAAATCCTATTCCCCCACCCGTTACAAGAACAATAAAATTAAACCCTTTATCGAACATTGTTGCAAAAGTAACATCCAATATTGCGTGTTTTCGGAATGCTACTCCTCTACCAAAATATTCACCAATACGAGCTGGGGTAAAGACTCCGGTAGAAAAACCATAAAATAGAGATGATAATAAAAGTGAACTATCGGATTCATCTAAAAGTAATTTACATATCCGTCTCCATTTAATGAATTGAAGAGAAATATTCTGGATTACTAAAATTGCGGCAAAAAATAGTAACAGTTTGTCTGCTCCTATTATAACTCCGACAAGCATTGAAAAATCCAATGAGAAGTATAAATACGAAAATAGTGCAAAAGTTATCAGCAACTTGAGAAATAGTTTGTACCTACTCTCAGTGCGAAATAACTCATTATTTTTTAATGATTTTAGATATTCTGGAAATGGCAACACACAATTAAATGATTTTGTGAACTTTAGCGTTTATTATCAAAGGTGGAACTGATATTCCTCTAACAAATATAGTATAATCCACAAACTTTTAAAATCAATTTAATTTGTTTAATTTTGATGTTGCCATGATTATTAGGAATATATAGATGTATATTAATTTTGCCGAACTACCCGGACAAAGTAATTTGTTTCTGGATTATCTCTATGAATTCGAAAATGTTTCCAAGTTTTACCCCAAAAATTTTCGTTCTAAAGATACTTTGAGTGACCACTTTAAAAATTTGGGAAGTAGAAATCAAGAAATAAAATCATTCATCGCTGAAAATTTAGTTTCAAATTATTCAAGTGAAAAGACTTCAGACTCAACGAATAAAAATCTTTCACTTCTCAGTAAACAAAATACAATTCCAATTGTAACCGGACAGCAACTCGGTATCATTACCGGACCATTATATACTATATATAAAATTATCACCTCTATTAAACTTGCAGAACAATTAAATAATCGGTTTACTGAATACAACTTTCTTCCTGTTTTTTGGCTAGAAGGTGATGACCATGATTTTGAGGAAATAAGAGGCCTCACATTATTAAATGAACAGAATGAATTAACTTCTTTGTTCTATACAGATAATCTCTCGGAAGATGAAAATCGAGGAAGTGTCGGAAATTTAAAGATAAAAGATTCAATCAATGATTTTTTCAGTACGTTTGAGGCTTCACTGAGAAATACAGAGTTTAAATCAAATCAAATCGAACTCTTAAAAGATGCTTATAAATCAGGGAAGACATTTAAGGAGGCTTTTAAGCATTTAATCAAGTTTTTATTTGATAAGAATGGACTGTTAATCTTTGACCCGCAACAAAACTCAATTAAACAATTACTTAAACCGATTTTCAAAAAAGAAATTTTAGATTTTCGAATTCATAGTGAGAAACTGATTGAAGTTAGTGCTGACCTTGAGGAGCTTTATCACGCACAAGTAAAAGTAAGACCTATCAACCTTTTTATGAATTATGATGGTGGCAGATTTCTTATTGAGCCAAATGATGATAAAACTTTCAGATTAAAAAATAAAAGAGTCAAGTTCACTGAGGACGAAATGCTCTCCTTAATCGAAAATCAACCGGAGTTGTTTAGTCCTAATGTGCTACTCAGACCAATCTGTCAAGATTATCTTTTGAATTCGGGTTGTTATATAGCCGGCCCGGGGGAAATAGCATATTTTGCTCAAGCAATTCCACTATATCAATTCTATGGTGTTGAATCACCTATCATTTATCCACGTTCTTCAGCAACTATTGTTGAAAAGAATAACGTTTCGATACTGGAGAAATATAAACTCGATGTTCGTGATTTCTTTTTTAGAAATGAAGAAGTAGTTGATAAGTTAATAAAAAATATTGCCGTCATAACAGTCGATCAACTTTTTTCAGATGCTATAAAAGAGGAAGACAGAATATTCAATCACTTAAAAAATGAGCTGTTAGGAATAGATAAACCGATATCCGATTTATCAGAAAAGTATTTAATGAAAGTAAAAAGTACGCTCGAGGAATTTAAGTCTAAGGCATTCGAGGCAGAAAAACGTAAGTATGAAAATGCGGTGAAACAGGTAAACAAAGTTTTAATTCATTTACTTCCAAATGGGTCGCTGCAAGAAAGAGAATTTAATTACTTCTATTATTCCAACAAGTATGGAACTGAATTCATTAACTTATTATTTAATGAACTGACAATAAATATCTTTGAACATCAGATAATTAAACTTTAGAGATTAACTGATTGATTTTTCCGTCTCGAAATCAAAAAATTGAATCTTCTCTAAATCAAAGAATATCGGTTTTTGAACACCAATCTCCGGCTTTTCTCTCGCGGGAATCCTTGAAGTAAACTGAGTCCCTTCCAGTTGAAAATAGAGGAAAATTTCATTACCCATAGGTTCAACAACTTCAAATGCAACATTTAATTCTAATAAATTTACTTCAGAGTTTGGTTGTCTGTCGAAAATATCTTCGGGTCTTATTCCAATCCAAATTTGTTTATTAGAATAATTTTCAACTGATTTCTTATATTTTTCAGGAATACTGAATTTAACAGCTCCATTTGCTGATACAAATTTCAATCCATTTTCGTTTACAATTTTTCCTTGTAAAAAATTCATTGCAGGGCTACCGATAAATCCTGCAACAAATTTATTTTCCGGTTTATTATAAAGATTTAATGGTGTGTCAATTTGCTGAATGACACCATCTTTCATAACAACAATTCTGTCCCCCATTGTCATTGCTTCAGTTTGGTCGTGAGTAACATAAATCATTGTAGCTTCAAGTCTTTGATGAAGTTTCGAGATTTCTGTTCTCATCTGAACTCTTAGTTTTGCGTCAAGATTGCTGAGAGGTTCGTCGAATAAAAACACTTTTGGTTTTCTTACAATTGCACGTCCTACGGCAACTCTTTGTCTCTGTCCACCTGATAAAGCTTTAGGTTTTCTATTCAGATATTCTTCAAGACTCAAGATTTTTGCCGCTTCCATTACTCTCTTGTTAATCTCTTCTTTTGAGAATTTTCTAAGCTTCAATCCGAAAGCCATGTTTTCATAAACAGTCATGTGGGGATATAATGCATAGTTTTGAAAAACCATTGCTATATCGCGGTCTTTAGGTGATACATCATTTACCAACTTATTGTCAATGTAAAGCTCACCTGTAGAAATTTCTTCTAATCCTGCAACCATCCGTAGGGTTGTAGATTTTCCACATCCCGATGGACCAACCAAAACCACAAATTCTTTATCTTTAATTTCAAAACTTACATCACGAACTGCAGTATTACCGCCTTCATAAATTTTATTTACATTTACTAACTTTACCTCTGCCATGGTTCACCCGATTATATTTTTTATTTGTTCGATAAATTGTGGATTAGAAATTTTCACACAATCAAAATTATTAATTTTTCCACCTTGCTCCAAGAGAAGCGAAAAGATTGAAAATGCCATTGCAATTCGATGATCACCAAAACTCTCAAAGGTAACTATTTCGTTTTGTAAAAGTTCCTTCGATTCGAATTCAAAACCATCTTCATACTCCTCAACAGTAAGTCCAAATTGACGGAGGTTATAGACCATTGATTTTATTCGATCAGATTCTTTAACTCGAAGTTCCTTGCAATCAGAAACCTTAAATTTTCCATCGGCAAAAATTCCTGCTATTGTGAGAATTGGTATTTCATCAATTATGTTAGGAATAATTTCTTTCGGAATTTCTATATTGAATAGGTCACTTGATTTAACTAGCAAATCACCAAGCAACTCACCACATGATTCCGATTGAGAAACTATCGTAATATTTCCTCCCATCTTCTTCAATACCTCTAAAATTCCAGTTCGAGAGGGATTCAATGAAACATTTTTTATTATTAATTCCGAATCTTTCATCAAAAGAGTTAATACTATGAAAAATGATGCAGTTGAAATATCAGATGGAACAAATATTTTTTGTGGTTTAGGAATATATTTACTTGAAGATTGTATAATAATTCCACCTTCAGAATTGACTATCGGTAGACCCAGCATAAGTTCAGTATGGTTTCTAGTCGGAATTGTTTCAATCACTTCTGTAATATCATCAATAAATAAACCTGCAATTAGAACGGCACTTTTTACTTGTGCGCTTGCCACCTCTAAGCAATAAGAAATCGGATTTAATTTATTTACAGCTGATATTTTAAGTGGAAGATAATTATCATTTGAAAGAGTTAAGTTCATTCCCATTTTTTGTAATGGATTTGTCACTCGTTTCATTGGTCTTTTTGAAAGAGATTCATCACCCATTATTATTGAATCAAATTTTTGAGCTCCGAGTATTGCAGTAATCAATCTTGCTGATGTTCCTGAATTCCCTGAATTCAATTCCGTCAAAGGTTTTTTAAAAGCGAATAATCCTTTTCCCTTTATTAATAATTCATCATTATGAATATCATACTCAGTTCCTAAAGCTGAAAATATTTCTTTTGTAGTATTAACATCTTCAGCAGAAGAAAGATTTTTGACCCGTGATATTCCCTCGGCTAAAGCAGAAAAAATTATAGCTCGATGTGAAATCGATTTATCACCTGGGAGCGTCAATTCACCTTTTACCGATTTAATATGACTAAACTCTTGAATCACTTTTTTGTAATCCATTCGTTTATTTTCGTGAGCAACTCTTCTTCACTTAGTTCAGATTTATTATACAAACCTTCTAAAAATCTTTGGCGGGCAGCTTCATAAAGAGTGATAGCAGCAGCAACCGAAACATTCAAACTTTGCACCATTCCAAACATCGGAATAAAAAAAACTTCATCAGCTAAATTTGCGGCTTCTTCAGAAATTCCACGATGTTCATTTCCCATTACCACTGCGATTTTTCCGGTAAAATCTAAATCGAATAAATTAACCGATTTATCGGCTAAGGTAGAAGCATATATTTTATACCCATCCAATCTAAGCTTTTCGTAACACTCTTCAACCGATTTATACTTTGCTTTATCAACCCATTTAAATGCAGAAGCTGAACTTTTTTTTCCGATTTTTGGAAATTTTTCATAATTATAAACGAGCGAAACATTCGGAATTCCGACAGCATCGCATGTACGAAAAATTGCACTTACATTGTGTGGGTCATGAATATTTTCGAGGACTAAATGGAGTGAGTGTTGCCGTTTGGTTGCAACATCAATTAATTTTGATTTTCGACTTTCAGTAATTGTAGTTCTGATTTTCATCAAGGTTTGTCAAATATCATTTTATATACAGAAAGATTATTTCTAACTGAGGATTTATCAATTTTAATTTTGGTCTCATCGGTCAGTTTAAGATAATATTTTGCTAAATCTACTATCTCAACTAAAAGTTCATCTTCACTGTGGTTCCACTTTTCACAACCTTTTAAGCTTGGAATTTCTGCAGTAAAACCGTCATCACTTTTGTATACATGTATATCGAGAATCATAGAATATTTTTAGTAAGATGATTCAGATTTTTCACCCAAAACAATTTTCACACTTGCACTCGCTCCAATTCTATCAGCACCGCTTGCAATCATCGCTTCCGCATCTTCTTTCGAGCGAATTCCACCGGAAGCTTTAACACCAACAGATGAACCGACTACATATTTCATCAGAGCAACATCACCCACCGTTGCCCCCCCCTTGGAAAATCCGGTAGATGTTTTAACAAAATCTGCTCCGGCTTGTTTACACAACAAACACGCTGCAACTTTTTCTTCATCAGATAACAGAGCAGTCTCAAGAATGACTTTAGTAATTACCCTATTTCTTTTTCCGGCGAGGACAACCTGATTTACATCGTTGAAAACGAAATCATAATCTTTTGATTTCAATTTTCCTATATTTATTACCATATCAATCTCTTGAGCACCATTATCAATAGCTTCTTCAGCTTCGGCACGTTTAATCTTTGTGGTATTAGCTCCTAGCGGGAAACCGATTACAGTACAAACTTTAACTTTAGTTCCCTTTAAAAGATTGTAACATAACTTAACGTACGACGGATTTACACATACAGAGGCAAAGGTATATTTAGCTGCTTCATTGCAGAGAGTTGTAATTTCCTCAGTCGTTGCATCCGGTTTTAATAATGTATGGTCAATCATGCGTGCAAGTTGAACATCACCAAGCTGACTACCGATTCCGATTCCCGCTGTAATTCTATCTGCTCCCACTTCAACAATATTTTTAACTGCGGTTGGTTGAGTGATAACATTTGTTTCCCAACCCTTACAAGAATCACCTTGACAATAGAAATCTCTTAATGCTTTTTCAGTAAATACTTGCGACACGACTTTTTTAATTGATGTAGTATTCATATTAATTGGTAAGTTTTTGATAAGCTAATAATGTATTTTTTAATAACATTGCGATTGTCATTGGTCCAACTCCACCGGGTACCGGAGTTATGAATGATACTTTAGGGGAAACATCTTCGTAATCAACATCACCTACAATTTTATATCCTTTAGCTGAAGATGAATCCTCAATTCTATTTATTCCGACATCGATAATTACAACTCCTTCACTAACCATATCTGCCTTAATAAAGTTTGGGACACCAATTGCAGCTATAAGAATATCTGCCTGTTTAGTAAACTTTTTAACATCACCGGCTGAGTGACAAACTGTAACAATCGAATTTGCATTTTCTTTTTTCTGAAGAAGCATATTTGCAATCGGTTTACCAACAATATTACTTCTGCCAACAACAACAACATGCTTCCCTTTTATTTCTATGCTATAGCGTTTCAACAGTTCTTGAATTCCGGCAGGTGTACACGGAGCAAAGGTCTTATTTCCAATAACTAAATTACCGACACTTACAGGATGAAATCCGTCAACATCTTTATTTACTGAAATTGAGTTAATAATTTCACTCTCATCAATGTGCTTCGGTAGTGGTAGCTGGACTAATATTCCGTGATAATCATCATTCTCATTATAAAATTTAATTTTATCAATTAGAGCGGTTTGTGAAATATTAGAATCTAATTTTTCAATTACTGATTTAAATCCAATTTCACCACATGCTTTGGCTTTACTGTTTACATAAACTTGTGATGCCGGATTATCACCTACAAGAATCGCTGCTAAACCCGGGACTTTCTTTCCGTCTGAAATTAATTTTTCAGTAATTACTTTTAATTCTGCTCTTATATCTGATGCAACTTTTTTACCATCAATTATTTTCAATTTAGTTCTCCGCTGTTTTCTCGAATTCCGGGAAAAATATTCTTTCTATAAAATGAGTTTTACCCGTAGAAGAGTCTATCTTCAAAAATACCCCTGAAATATGCACGTCACCCTCACCGGTTTCGTACTTCTGAGGGGTTTGATAGATAAATCTATTTATCGCCGCTTGTACTTTCATTCCGATAACCGAGTTATAAGGACCTGACATACCGACATCCGTAATATAAGCTGTACCTTTCGGAAGAATTTTTTCATCTGAGGTTTGAATATGTGTATGTGTACCGACAACTGCACTAACTTTGCCATCGAGATAAAGTCCTAAAGCAACTTTTTCCGCAGTAGCTTCAGCATGAAAATCAATAAAGATTACATTTGTTTCAGATTTGACTTTTGAAATTACCCAATCTGCTGCTCTAAAAGGACAATCGATGGTAGCCATATACGATCTTCCTTGTAAATTTATTACGGCAACTTTTCCCATTTTGGAATTAAAAATGTAATACCCGTTTCCATGTGTCCCTTTTGGATAATTGAATGGTCGTAACGCACGAGGTTCACTTTTTATATATTCTTGTGATTGATGCTTATCCCAGGTGTGATTTCCCCCTGTAATTACATGCACACCAAG
>JAHBUO010000002.1 GCA_019638025.1 Ignavibacteriaceae bacterium | reverse complement strand
TTCGAGCTGATAATAGTGCTGATCAATCGGGTCACGCCTTAAACGCAAAATGGTTTTTTGAAGATGGTTCTGTACTGGAGGGAATGGTTGTAAGAAAAACATTCGAGAACACCGGAAAATTTTCCCCTGAGTTATTACTATTTAATACTTCCAACGAAATAGCAAGAGCAATTGTAACAAAAGTCCCTGTAACCATCAACATTCCTCCGACAGCAATTGCCGGTGAAAATAAAATTGCCGCACCCAATGAAGTAATTCTTTTTGATGCTTCAAATTCAACAGACATTGATGGGAAAATAGCAAACTATATTTGGGATTTAGGAGACGGAACAAATACTTCAGGAGTAAGAGTTAGACACTCCTATAATAAGCCAGGTGTATATTCTGTTAAGTTAAAAGTCGAAGATAACTTTTCAGCTTCACCATGCCGATTTTCAGAATCAAATTTACAAGTAATAACTAATGATAAACCGATTGCTAATACTACAACTGAGTTAATTGGAGCAGTGGATGAGATTTTATCGTTTTCTAATCATGGAAGTTATGATAACGATGGTAACATAATAGAGTACAAATGGGATTTTGGTACATTTGGGATTAAGGATGGTGAGAATGTAACTCATTCTTTCCCAACACCGGGTGTTTACAAAGTGAAGTTTTCTATTCAAGATAACTCATCTGCAAAAAATAATTTTGATACAAAGGATGTCAGCGTCAAAATAAACTTCCCACCGGAGAGCAGACCCGGAAGTGATCGTGTTGCGGCAATAAACGAAACACTCATTTTTGATGGTTCCAAATCTTCAGATAGAGATGGCTTTATTACTAAGTATGAGTGGGACTTTGGAGACGGAAATGTAGCAGAAGGAATTTCTGTATCTCACAATTATCAAAAAAGTGGAACATATACAGTTAAACTTGTTGTAACAGATAATTCAAACACAAAAACTGCCACTACAAGCTCTACCCTCTCAGTAGTAGTTAACGAGCCGCCTGTTGCGGTAGCAGGTGAAAATCAATTTTTACTTACCGGTATAACTTCGTTTGATGCCTCAAACTCACATGATAGCGATGGTTTGATTACTAAGTACTTATGGGATTTTGGTGACGGTAAAAAATCAGAAGGGGTAAAAGCTAATCACATCTACACTGAACCAGGGGAATATCAGGTAACTCTTAAAGTTATTGATAATTCCAAAGCTTCCAATAATTTTGGGACATCATCACTAATAGTTAAAATTAATTCCAAGCCAACATCAAAACCGGGAGAAGATTTAATTGTTTCTACTAA
Organism: Ignavibacteriaceae bacterium; assembly: GCA_019638025.1. Classification (GTDB taxonomy): domain Bacteria; phylum Bacteroidota; class Ignavibacteria; order Ignavibacteriales; family Ignavibacteriaceae; genus JAGUXE01. The sequence continues at coordinate 143,341 of JAHBUO010000002.1, read as the reverse complement.
TCAGATATTTAATCTCTCCGGAAGTAATTCATATGATTCAGATGGAAAAATAGTTAAATACACATGGAGCTTGGGAAATGAGATTTTAAGTAACGAAGTATCATTTCAACATCAGTTTACTAAGTCGGGACTTTATCAAATTGAACTTACCGTTCAAGATGATTTTCCAATTCCAGATTACAATTTTAAAAGCATCTCAGTATTAGTAAATACTCCTCCAAAAGCTGTTATCACTGCACCAACCAAAGGGATGGTCAGTGCCCAAATAAAATTCGACGCCGGACTTTCATCTGATTTTGAAGGTGAAATTAATGAATATTTATGGTCATTTAGTGATGGCACAAGCGAACTCGGAAAAGTAATAAATAAAATCTTTTCTAAATCTGGTTATTATGATGTTGAGCTAAAAGTAACCGACAAACAAAATGTTTCAAATTCATCAGCACTAACAAAAACTACTATTTTTATAAATAGCCGTCCTTCAGCCATAACAGCAAATTCAATCAAAACATGCGATAGAATCATAACACTTGATGCTTCTTCCTCGGTTGATGCCGAAGGTGATCCTTTAAGTTATATTTGGAATTTCTATGACGGAAGTCAGCCCAAAAAGGGAGTTACTGTTCAACATAATTTTAAGCAACCCGGTATTTATCCGGTCTTATTGACAGTTGATGATAATCATAACTTACCTAACTCTAGAGATTCAATTCAAACTATGATTGAAATTAATGCTCCACCTATCGCAATTATTGGAAACGATACTACAATTTGCACAGGTGATATTTTAATATTAAATGGGCTAAATTCTAAGGACCCTGAAGGTGGTTTGCTGAAATACGAATGGGTGTTTAATGATGGTCAAACTATGAGTGGTGAGAGTGTCTCAAAGACATGGAAGAAAAGCGGAGTTTATCAAGTAACATTGAAGGTTACTGATAATTCCGGATTACCTTGCAGCACTTCATTTGATTCAAAACTCATAACCGTTATTGAATCTCCGGTTGCCGATGCCGGTGATGATATAACAACTTGTGTAAACACCCCGGTTTATTTTGATGGCTCCAAGTCAACTGATATTGATGGAGTTGTTGATGCTTATGAGTGGGATTTTGGTGATGGTGAATTTGGCTCAGGAGCTAAGCCTATTCATATTTATGAGGAAGCCGGAATCTATAAAGTCAAGCTAATTATCACGGGAAGTTCAAATGGGAAATGTGATAATAAAGGTTATGATGAACTTTTGGTTACTGTAAATGAAGGTCCGATTGCAAACTTTACTGCAAAAGATTCAGTTGCAAAAGGAGAAACCGTTTACTTTGATGCCTCCCCTTCAACATCAAATGATGCCAATATAATTTCTTACGAATGGGATTTTGCCGATGGTTCTACTCCAGATGGAATTAATGTTTCTCATATTTTTAATAAATCTGGCAATTATTTAGTTCGCCTAAAAATAAAAACTGATTCACAAAATGAGTGTAATCAAACAATGGCTTTTAAAAATATTTTTGTTAATGAGAGCCCTATAGCAAAAGCCGGAGAAAATTTATCAGTTTCAGCTTCAGAATATTTTATGCTTGATGCTTCTAAATCTTACGATTCTGATGGCAATATCTCTGAATATAAATGGGAATTTTCCAACGGCGATATTCGTTTTGGAAAAATTATTGAGCACTCCATATCTCAAGCCGGAAATTATTCTGTTACGCTGACTGTAACAGATAACACAACTCTTCCAAATAATAGAGCAGAAGATAAGTTATTTATACAGGTCAAGGCACACCCATCAGCTATTATCGAGAGCGTTGATAGAGCTTATCAAAATACTTCAGTTGTGTTTGACGCTTCAAAATCATCTGATGTTGATGGAGATTTACTTAGTTATGAGTGGTTCATAAATAATCAGAAAGTTGAGAGTGATAAAGCTGTTCTCAATCATGAGTTTTTCTTCCCGGGAATATATAATGTAAAATTGAGTGTAAAAGATAATTCGGGTTTCTCTTCAAATTATTCTTTAATTAATAAGCAGATTGAAATCGTTGAATTCCCTAAAATATCAATCAGTGCAGATACTATCGTCTGTTTAGGAAATCAAATTCAAATAAAACCTATACTATCAGCAAATACAATTTCAGCTCCTCAGATTGAATGGCGTGTTAATGATGAATTACTATCCACTTCATTTTTTTTCAATTACAACTTTTTGCAATCGGGAGAATTTTTATTGGTTGCTTCGCTATACGATAGGGGCTATTCAGAGAACGCCATTTCAACCGATTCAATCAAAATTCAGGTTAATGAAGAAGTTAAATCAATTGTATTAGCGGATAGAATTGAGTATATCGGAGCAGCCAATGATGCTGTTCTATTTGATGTTACTGACTATTTCAGTAATTATTCTGGCTTGACTTTTAATTGGAACTTTGGAGATAAAAATTTTTCGCAAGGGGCTAAGATTCATCACAAGTATGACAAACCAGGTAATTATTTTGTGACACTGAAAGTTGATGATGGTGGAAAAACAAATTGTAGCTCAATTACAACTAAGTTCAAAGTAACAATCAAAAGAAGATAGTAGATTAAATTTTTTATTTTGAAAATCGTTCCTATCTTTGTTTTATGTTATTACTAAGCGAGTAAGCTATGAAACATGAAATGAAGTCTGAACTTTCACTTATTCCACTTTTCTCAGAATTGAGCGAAAAGGAACTCGAAAAGGTTGTCTCTTTTTGTCGAATTGTAAATTATTTTAAAAATGATTTTTTGTTTTTTCAAGATGATGCATATGTTGGATTTTATATACTTTTAGAAGGGGCGATAAAAGTATATAAACAGACACAAGATGGGAAAGAATCTGTAGTGCACCTAATAAAACCTTCAAATGTATTTGCTGATTTTCCGTTGTTTGAAGGTAAAAATTATCCCGTTACCGCACAGAGTATTGAAGACTCAATTTTGATATTCATACCGAAAGATAATTTTCTTCAGCTCCTCACAAACCACCCTGAAATGTCACTAAAAATGTTAGCGGGATTTTCTAAACGGATGCGAGAATTAATTGATCAAATTGAAATTATCTCGTGCAAGGAAGTTACAAACCGCCTCGCAAAATACCTTTTCACCGAAATAAGTATTCGCAAAATTCCAACTTCTGATGACATATTACTAAAGCTCACTGTCCCAAAATCAACAATTGCATCTTTCCTCGGAACAATTACAGAAACCCTTTCGCGTTCGTTTAAAAAGTTGCAGGACGATAACATTATTGCAGTGAATGGGAAAAATGTACATATTAAAAATTTGCCGAAGTTAATTGAATTGTCAAAACAATAAATCTTCTCAAGATTAACAATCCAAAAAAACTGAAAATTTGACTTAAGTCAAATGACCGCCTCCCTCTTCTTCTTACTTTTACAGTGAAATTAAGCGTTGATAAGGATTATGATCATAAAAGAACTTGATGTACGAGAGCTCCCACAAAAGTGGAAACATTCAACAATATTTGAGACATTCAATTCTCTGAATGTCGGTGACGTTTTACAGTTAGTAAACGATCACGACCCTACTCCACTGAAGTTTCAGTTTTTTGTAGAGCATGCAGAGTCCCATCATTGGGAATATATTGAATGCGGTCCTGATATTTGGCGTATTAACATCACAAAACTGGAAAGAAAAAAAGTTATTTAAATGAATAGTTCAGTAGTAGTATCCAAATTGGTTGAGTCTATTGAAGTACAATCAAATTCTATTGTAAGTAAACAAATCATCAAGAAAACTAACGGTAACATTACTCTTTTTGGCTTTGATAAAGGGGAAACCCTTTCTGAACATACTTCTCCTTACGATGCATTTGTCTATATCGTTGAAGGCAAGATGGAAATTAGAATCGGTGGTATTTCTCATATTGTTGAAGCAGGGGATCAATTAGTTATGCCGGCAAATATCCCTCACGGATTAATGGCTATCGAAAAAGTAAAAATGCTATTATGTATGATAAAATAAATTGAAACGATTCTAAATTGAATAGAGCAATCCATGAAAATAGAGTAAAAGTTCATCCGGTGGGACTATTTCAGTTTCACACCATTTTCAAGCAAATTATATATCTATGTCATAAGTGTGAGTGGGCTTACTCCGAATTGTGGATACCAGATAAAGATGAACGTTTTATGGTTAATGTTGACACTTGGGCAAATTCAGATAGAAAATTGGGAAAAATTTCTCAACTAAGTCCATACTTTAAGTTCGCTAAAGGAATCGGGTTAATTGGTAAAGTTTGGGATTCATCAGATATAATTATAATTGAAGATATCAGAAAAGATAAAAGTTTTCTCAGGACTGAAGTTGCATCAATTGGTAGTTTATTTTGTGCAGTAGGTGTTCCGATTATGCAGAACTCACAAGTGAGGGCGATTATCGCTTTTCTTTTAACTTCTCATACAGAAAAAGACCAAGAAGTATTTAATTCAATTAAAAACCAATTTTCAGAATTCTTTTAAATTAATTTATTAAAGTAATTGGGCAAAAACTTATCGTCACTTAATCGGACTAAATAATCCTAATATATAAATGGAGGTTCTATGTTAATAAATAAATCAAAACACACAAAGTATTTTTTACTGTTACTACTTATAGCTGTTCTAAATGCTTGCGGAGAAAGCCCCAAACAAGACCCGGCTGATTTCGGAAACAAAAAAAAGAATGTAAATCCAGGAGAACTATCACCATTTGAAATGGAAAATGGTATTGGTCCTGTAAAGCAAAAACTTACACTCTCACCCATCAATCCTGAGTTGGTTAAAAAAGGGGAAAAAATCTTTGAGACAAAATGTGGCGCATGTCATAAGTTAGATGAAAAGTATGTGGGACCTGCACAAAGAGACGTAATAAATCGCAGGTCACCTGAATTTATTTTAAACATGATGCTCAATCCTGAAGCCAATTATCAGCGTCATCCGGAAATAAAAAAGTTATTAGGAGAGTACCTCACACAAATGCCAAACCAGAACTTAACTTTCGACGAAGCAAAAGCAATTCTAGAATACTTTAGACAAGTGGTAAACGAGAAACAATAATAAAGGGAGAAAAACATGGAAAATCTTTGGTTCTACAAACGGTTCATTATACATCTCTGGATAATTTCAATAATTTCAATTTCTATTGGATGTGAGCAACAAAAGAGTGCACTTTCAGGAAATGAAGCAGAACGAGTTTATGTTGCCCCCGGGACATATGATGAGTTCTATTTATTTACCTCAGGCGGTTTTAGTGGACAAATGGGCGTTTATGGACTCCCTTCAGGCCGCCATTTTAAAACCATATCAGTCTTTTCTCAAAATCCTGAAACTGGTTTTGGCTATTCGGAAGAGACCAAAGGGATGTTGAATACATCTTATGGTTTTATTCCATGGGACGATGCGCACCATCCACAACTTTCCAGAACTGATGGAATACCTGATGGTCGTTTCATTTTTATAAACGGAAACAATACTCCTCGAGTTGCAAAGATTGATTTAAAAGAGTTTGAAACGACCGAAATTATTGAAATACCAAATTCAGCCGGAAATCATGCATCCCCTTTTGTTACAGAAAATACGGAATACATTGTCGCATCAACACGATTCAGTGTGCCAGTCCCTCAAAATGATGTTCCTATCTCAAGTTATAAAGAGAACTTCAAGGGAACAATAAGCTTCATTAAACTAGATTCAAAAACCGAAAAAATGAATCTTGAATTTCAAATTATTGTCCCAGGCTTCCATTACGATTTAGCTCATGCTGGAAAAGGAGCCTCAAAAGACTGGGCTTTCTTCACAAGCTACAACACAGAGCAGGCAAATACTTTATTGGAAATTAATGCCTCTAAAAATGATAAAGACTTTATTGCTGCTATTAATTGGAAAAAAGCCGAGCAGTATTTGAAAGAAGGCAAAGCAAAAACTCTATCATCTGAATACTATCATAACTATATGGACGAAAAGACTCATTCAGCAGTATCCGTGAAGAAAACGTCAGTAAAGGTGCTTGATCCTAAAGATTGCCCAGATATGATTTATTATATCCCAACTCCCAAATCCCCTCATGGGGTTGATGTAGACCCTTCAGGTGAATATATTGTTGCTGGAGGAAAATTGGCTTCTGTAATTCCGGTACACTCATTCTCAAAATTGATAAAAGCAATAGAATCAAAGCAATTTGATGGTGAAGTTGTCGGTATTCCAATTTTAAAGTATGATGCAGTAGTTGCAGGTGAAGTTCAAAATCCTGGACTCGGCCCATTGCATACAGAATTTGATGGCAATGGTTATGCTTATACTTCTGCTTTTATTTCTTCTGAAATCGTCAAATGGAAGATTGGTACATGGGAAGTTGTTGATAGAACTCCTGCATATTATTCTATAGGTCATTTATGCATTCCGGGTGGCGATAGTAAAAAGCCTTTCGGGAAATATGTAATTGCACTTAATAAAATTACTAAAGATCGATATCTGCCAACTGGACCGGAATTAACGCAATCGGCACAACTGATAGACATCTCCGGAGAAAAGATGAAACTGCTCCTTGATTTCCCTACGGTTGGAGAACCACACTATGCCCAAGCAATACCGGCAAGTATGATTATGGACAATTCCAAAAAATTCTATAGCATCGATGAAAACAAACACCCTCACGCCGTTAAGAGTGAAAAAGAGGCTCGCGTTGAAAGAAAAGGGAACATTGTCCGAATATATATGACTTCAGGCAGAAGCCATTTCGCACCGGATAATATCGAAGGGATTAAAGTCGGAGACGAAGTTTATTTCCATATCACAAATCTTGAGCAAGATTGGGATGTCCCCCACGGATTTGCAATAAAAGGAATGAACACTGCTGAAATTCTAATAATGCCCGGAGTAACTAGAACAATTAAATGGGAACCCAAAAAAGTTGGAATTTATCCATTTTATTGCTCTGATTTTTGTTCTGCTCTCCACCAAGAGATGCAGGGTTATGTTAGGGTTTCTGCGGCAAATTCAAGTGTCGAGCTAAAATATAGTCTCGGTAATTAATTTTTATTTTTGGGAGACTTGTAAGTCTCCCTTTTTATTAAAGGAAATGATGTGTCTACACGCTCACGATTAATAATTGCACTCTCATCACTATTATTAGTATTAACATTCTTTTTTCCTCTGTGGAAAATTGACCTTAATGCCCCACAATATCCAGAAGGATTAGGTCTCCGAATATGGCTTCATCAAATATCTGGGCTAAAACCAAATGACTTACAAAGCATTAATGGTTTAAATCATTACATCGGAATGAAACCTATTGAACAAGATTCTATTCCTGAACTAACAATTATGCCCTACATTATGACATTCATGATACTCTCCGGGTTAACCATTGCTTTCTTCAAACAAAAAAAATTGGTTTACCTGTGGTTAATACTGTTTGTAATCTTAGGTATCGTTGGACTTTATGATTTTTATATTTGGGGATATGAATATGGGCACAACCTTGATCCCAACGCTCCCATAAAAGTTCCGGGGATGACTTACCAGCCACCATTATTTGGTTCTAAACAATTATTGAATATTAATGCGGTATCACTTCCATCAATAAGTTCATTCTTAATATTAATTTCAATTCTGCTCATTGTAACAACAATTTACTCAGATAAGAAGAAAGAGACAAAATGAAAAAAACTATACTCCTCATAAATTTGTATTTGATGTCTTTTTTAGTTGGGTGTAGCAACGAACCTCGTCCTATAAATTATGGCACAGATGAATGTGACTACTGTAAAATGAAAGTAATGGATAATAAGTATGGTGCTGAATTGGTTACCGAAAAAGGGAAAATTTATATTTATGATTCGATTGAATGTATGGTGAATTATATCAGTAGTGAAAAACTTAGCGATAAAGATTATGCTTCTATTTGGGTGGGGAATTATGCAAACCCCGGAATATTAATAGATGCTTCTAAAGGTATTTACCTTAAAAATGACAACATAAGAAGTCCCATGGGGTTAAATGTATTGGCGGTTGAAACAAATACTGAATTTCAAAAGATTTATTCCGAAAATGGGGGTGAGAAATTAACTTTTAATGATTTGTTCAGATTGATTGATGAAGAATAATTTTCATCATATACTAACAAAAACTGTCACGTTTCTCGTATTTATAGGCCTCTCTGAGTTTAATTTTGGAAGTACTATAATTATTGATGCTAAGGAAAAGATCAAGTCTATTTCAGAGGGAATATTTCTTGCTAAATCTTATGATACCCTAATAATTAAAAGAGGTATCTATAAAGAAGGCAATATTAAGATTGACAAGCCTCTTACAATCAAAGGAATTGACAATCCTATTCTTGATGGGGACTCACAATTTGAAATCTTAACAATTTCATCTGAGGAAGTTCATATTAGTGGTTTGACATTTCATAATGCTGGAGTTAATTATCTGAAAGAAAATGCTGCAGTAAGATTTGAGAATGTTAATTCAGGAAGTGTTGCGCACTCTACTTTTATCAATAATTTTTTTGGCATTTATTTAGCGAAAGCTAACAATATAAAAGTAATTAACAATTTCATTAGAGCTAACGGCTCTAAAGAAGCCTCTTCCGGCAATGGTATTCATATGTGGAATTGTAGAGATATTGAAGTTTCAAATAATTATATCCAAGGGCATCGTGATGGAATTTATTTAGAGTTCGTTAAACAAGCAAAAATCAACAATAACCATGGGGAAAATAACTTACGATACGGTCTCCACTTTATGTTTTCAGATAGCTGTACATACATTTCAAATAATTTTATAAGTAATAGTGCCGGTGTAGCAGTTATGTACTCACACAATGTAGTTATGACCCAGAATAGATTTGCCGACAACTGGGGTGCCGCTGCTTATGGATTATTGCTTAAAGATATTACAAATAGTCAGATTACAAAAAATCAGTTTATCAGAAACACATCCGGCATTTATATAGAAGGTTGTAACCGCTCTCGTTTCGAAAATAACTTGTTTGAAAAAAATGGGTGGGCTATTAAACTTATGGCAAATTCATTTGATAATCTTTTCACATCCAACAGTTTCATTGCTAGTTCATTTGATGTTGCAACAAACAGCAGACAAAATTTTAATACATTTTCAAAAAATTTTTGGAGCATGTACGAAGGCTACGATTTAGATAAAGATGGTTTTGGAGATGTTCCTTACCGGCCGGTCAAATTATTTTCGTTAATGATTGAGCAAAATAAACCCACTCTTGTATTATTAAATAGTCTCTTTATCAAATTACTGAATATTGCAGAAAGTGTTTTCCCCGTTCTAACTCCGGAAACTCTTTTAGATGCTTTTCCCTTAATGAGAGAAACTTGATGCTAAAATTAGACGATATATCAAAAAAATTTGGTAAAATCACAGTTCTCAATAAAATCACAACAGATTTTGAGAAAGGCAGAATAACTTCCATTGTTGGTCCTAACGGTTCGGGAAAAACAACAATTATTAAGACAATACTTGGTTTAGTTAAACCGGATTCTGGACAAATTTTAATTAACAACCAACAAATAAACGGATCTCATCAGTATCGCCAAAACATTGGTTATATGCCTCAATTATCAAACTTTCCCGAAAATTTAAAAGTATATGAAGTAATAAATATGGTTTCTGACCTTCGTGGGTTAAAACCCCAAATAGATGAGAAGCTTCTCAACTCAATTAAACTTAATGCCGAGCTAAACAAAGGAATTAAAACACTCTCCGGCGGAAACAAGCAAAAACTTAGTGCATATCTTGCTCTCGTCTTTAATCCCTCATTTATAATACTCGACGAACCGACCGCCGGGCTTGACCCTGTTGTAAGTTGTTCCTTTAAAAAACGAATACTTAAAGAAAGAGAATCGGGAAAAACTATAATTCTAACCTCACATATTATGAGTGAAATAGAAGAATTATCGGATAATATTATTTTTCTACTCGAAGGGAGAATTGTCTATTCCGGCTCATTAGAATTTTTGCTTGCATCAAGCGGAGAAGATAGTTTAGAAGTAGCCGTTGCTAACATGATGGATAGGAGTGAGGAATGAAGCTTATAAGCAAATTGATTAAATTCGAACTTCAAAATTCAATTAGGAGTAAATGGATAATCGTTTACTCATTAATATTCTTTGTTCTAACATTTCTTTTGTTCAGTTTTGAAACTGATTCTGCCAAAGCTTCACTTACATTAACAAACTTAATTTTAATAGTTATTCCACTTGTGAGCATAATTTTTGGAGTAATGTTTGTCTATAATTCGATAGAGTATGTTCAATTAGTTTTGTGCCAACCGATTGATCGAAAATCGTTGTTCATTGGTTTGTATCTTGGAAATACTTTTCCTCTTATTTTTGGATTTGTTCTGAGCATAATACTGGGAACTTTATTCAGCGGGATACTGCTCTCTTCATTAAAACCAATACTAATAACTTTATTAATAGGGATATTTTTAACACTTATTTTTACTGCAATCTCTTTCTGGATTGGATTTCGAATAATCGACAAAGCAAAAGGGCTTGGAACTGCGATTATTCTTTGGTTTTCTTTTGCAGTTTTATACGATGGAATTCTTTTACTTATTATTTATTCATTTCGGGAATATCCGATTGAAAATTTTGCTCTAGCTGCTTGCTTGATAAACCCCATTGATCTTGCAAGAGTATTTTTTATCCTCGATTTCAATATCGCCGCACTAATGGGTTATACCGGGGCAGTATTTAATAAGTTTTTTGGGAGTTCATTAGGAATAATTGTATCTTTTTCAATGTTGGTAGTTTGGTTTATTATTCCATTTTTATTTGGCATGAGAAGATTTCTGAAAAAAGATTTTTAAATTCACCAATCTGATTTCACTCTGTCGGTATCCCAATATTTTTACAAATGATAAATCAATTTTTAAGAAAACTACCTTATAGCAATTGTTTCAAATTTCACTGAAGCTGAAGCCGGAATTTTTGGGATTAATATCCAAAACTCATTAGTACTAAAATCATTTCTACTCACCCGGATTATAATTAGTTTTATATCCTGGATTATTCTCCGGACGAAGAGCATTTGGGTAATTATAATCGGTTTTAACATCGACTGAGATTTGCTTAATCATTTTAAATACATGATATGGATTTTCGATGGCAATAAATCTGTCATAAATCCGTCCCCCTTTGCTGTTATTCCTTCCACTATATGCCATGATGGAACCTACATTGAACATATTCTCAATAGGATTAACATTAACCTCAATATCTGATATTTTATCGTAATCGATTGCTTTAAAGTCTGTTCCCCAAAATCCACTCCGCATCATCAAACGTTTATTGGTGTAAGTATAATATGTGTTGTTAAAAACAAGTGCTAATCTGATTAGATTGAGAATACTCCCCCATGTTGGGAATAAATGCATAATAAAAAACGGGACGACGAATCCGGAGACACCATCTTCTAAATCAATATTTTTTAGAAAGGCAAAGTAATCAAAAGCAAACCAGACAATACCAACCAGGAGAAATGGTATTCCAGTCATCATAAACGGTACAAATTTTGGTTTTCCTATCCAGAAAACTTTTTCATCTCTATCTAGCACCTGCACAAATTGATCGGGAACAGAATTGTAAGCCATTCAACCTCCAAATAGTACATTTATCGATGTGTATTTGGAAATATAATTCCAAAATTTGAATAAATCAAAAAGAAGAGTTTTGGAATGGAAGATAGGAGATTAACTATAGTTAAATCTACTTTAGATTACTGAAAACCGAGTTTCTTAAACTATCGAGTTCTCGTTTTTCGTCCTCAGATGAAGTTAGGACTTTAAATCCGGCAACCCTCTCCGTAATTTCAGTCTCAATCTTGAGCATTGAAGAACGGGTAGAGATATCTTTTCTTAAATTAGTTTTACTTTCGAAGTTGAAATGTTCTTGATTATCAACTTCAACAATATCAACTCGCTCTTTGGGGAGCTCATTAAAAGGGTTCTGATACGATAAATTATTATTAACGGCAAAAAGCAATATCGCCAAGGAAGCGATAGTTAATCCGGCTGTTGAGGGAATCCAAAATTTGAATGTGAATAATTTTTCCCGAATGGAAAGTTCTTTAGTATTATTCGAATTGAGTTTATGAAATAATTTTTCTTCGAAAAGATAGGGAACTTCTGATTTTTTTAGTTTACTCAATGCAATATTAGCAAGCGGAAAATTATTTTCGAGTTCGTTATTTGTTTTCATTGGTTAATCTTTTGTCATTTTGATTAATATTGATTGCAGATGACTTCTTCCTCTATTTAACCGTGATTTAATTGTTCCATTTGGGATATTGGTAATTTCAGAAATTTCTTCATAAGATAATTCTTGAATATCCCTTAAAATAAGTATCTCTCTAAAAATCGGAGGAATTTTTTGAATTGCCTCCATTATCATTTCATCAGTTAATTTGTTAATAACTTCAACATCAGGACGGTATCTGTTATCCTCAATCTGAAATGGTTTATCTTCATCATCGGATAAAGCATCAAGCGATAAAGATCCAAATTTTCTCTTCCGCTGAAGTTCAGTTTTAGCGAGATTTCCGGCAATTGTATAAATCCATGTTGAAAACTTGCCGATTGGCTTAAAACTATCCTTCCTCTTAAAAACTCTAATCATCGTATCTTGAACAATATCGGCGGCAACCTCATAATCTCCAACAAATTTATGAACAAAATTCATTAGCGGATTTTTATATCTTTTTACAAGAATTGTAAATGAATCCACATTATCATTCTGCTGAAAATCCAGCATCAATTCTTCATCCGATATTATATTTGTCTTCAATTTTCAGACTTATTATACTATTGAGAAATTAAAAAGTTTCAAGTTGTTTTCATTATTCGTGTAATTAAAACTGTCAAAATCGTTTTATCATCGGTTGATGAAGTTTTAATTGAAGAATCGGCTTGAAGAAGAGCGTCAAAAACTTCAGCTATTCTTTTAGTATTAAAACCCTTGCTTGCTTCAATATACTTTGGATAATAGAATGGGTGTGTTCCAACTATCCTTGCAGCTATTTCGTTTCGTGTACCTTTTTCTTGAAGCTCTTTAACTTGCGCAAGTCCGGCAAAATATTTATTTAGAGGATACAGAATTGCTCCTAACCCGGCGGTTTCCAACATTCGATAAGCAATTTTTAATGCTAAATTTTTATCATTACCAACCAGAGCATCTTGCAACTGAAATATTGTATATTCTTTTGATGCAACAACATGATCATTAATTGTTTGAATTGTAATAGAGGATTCATTTTCAATATAAAGAAGCATCTTATCAATCTGCATTCTAAGGGTATCTCGACTATCACCTGCGAGTTCTACAAGAAAACGGGCTTCGGGCTCAGGAATCATTTTCTTTTTTGATTTTACATAATCAATAACCCACTGGATAACTGCTCCTTCTTTCAAAGGTTTTGCTTCGAAAGCTAATCCGGCTTTTTCTAAAAGTTGTAGATATTCTTTATCAAACTTTGTTATAGAAGAATTGTGAACAAGAATTAGAATTGTAAAATCGCTTGGTGATTTTATGTAATTAGATAGTTCATCGGCATCTTTTATTTTTTCAAATTCTTTTACGACAATCAGTTTTTTTTCACCGCTAAACGGAAATGAGACAGCATAATCAACAATCTCAGCAATCGATGTTTTACTTCCATAAAAAACTTCTTTGTCAAAATCTGAAGCAATTAAAGATGTAAAATGTTTTTCGAGATAATCGGCAGTATTTCGTAGAAGATAATTATCTTCACCGTATAGGAAATAAATGGGATAAAAAATATTCTTCTTTATTAATCCCGGAATATCAGTAATAGAAACCGAATTTGATTTATATGCCATTTTCTTCTAATCTCTTTTTCTTTTCGAAAAGGAAAGCTTTTCTAATAAAATAGAAAAATCCTCCCCAAACAATTGTAAGAATAAACAAAGCGGTAATCCATGTTGAGAACATATTTTTATCACCTAATCCTTAATTGTCTTTTGAACAAGTTTTTTGTTGAAAAGATAGAAGAAGCTTATAACTAATCCCCACTGAAAAAGCACAGTTCCGGCATTCTCAATGTGAAATGGATTCCACCACTCAGCATCCCAAGTTATAGATGAAATTAGCCACCATGCAATTAATACAATTGCCTGAATTGGTACTATGTAACCTATCAAAACATTATACCATTTACCGAGTTTAATATCACTCCCAAATCCATTTATCACGGTAGTTCTGAATTTATCAACACCGAACTTTATAACAGAATAGGAGATGAAAAATCCACTTAGAATTAATCCGACTCCCCAAACCCAGTCTTGATTGATAAGCACATTTACATCAAATGCCGATGGAGCTCCGAAAGCAATTCCTGCAACACATACATATAAAATCGCTTTCTTTCTTATTAAGCCAAAATCGATTAGTGTACGAGTAGCAAGTTCAACCATCGAAAGTAATGACGAAACGGCAGCAAAAAATAATGCTAAAAAAAAGAGTGCGGCAAATATTCCGTTAATTGAACTTGAAGCTGACATTTTGGAAAATAAAAGTGGTAGGTAAATAAAAGTTAGTCCTGTGTTCGCAGGTCCGGATTTTGATATTTCTACCATCGCTTCAGCAGATGAGAGCGAAAATACTGTTGAGAAAATTATAATTCCTGCAATTAAAGATATTGAATTATTCCCAAAACCAATTAATGCAGCATTAAGTGAAATATCTTCTTTCTTTTTCATGTAGATTGCATAAGTCATAATAAGTCCCCAACCAGCACCGGTATCCCATGCATTTTGAGTGAGTGCATTCATCCAGACTTTATAATCAAGAAGTTTACTGAATTCAGGAGTGAAAAAATATTTCAGTCCCTCAGTTGCATCCGGCAAAGTTAATGCTCTAATCAGAAGAACTAATAAAATAATTATAAGTGATGGGACTAATATTTTATTAACTTTTTCTATCCCTTTTGATACCCCCCGATAAATCACAATTCCCGCTAATCCAACGGCAAAAAAATGAAATAGAAATGGTTGTGAACTTGATGAAAAGCTATTCCAATACTCGAGATGGTTGTTAGTGTTGAATAAATCTCCCGAAACTGCAGAATAAAAGTATCTAAGACACCATCCTGTAACTACAGAATAATAAAACATAATTGAGGTAGAGACAAAAACAATAAACGCTCCCATCCAACCAAACTTTTCCCCTGTAATTTTTGATATTGCACCGATAGGTCCGACTCGAGAATGTTTCCCGATTGCAAATTCAGCAATGATTAACGGAAGAGACCAGAGAAGAAGAAATACAACCCAAGGAATTAAGAAAGAACCTCCTCCGTTTTGAGCTACAACTCTGGAAAACCGCCAGATATTTCCTGTTCCGACGGCAATTCCCAAAGTCGCAATAATTAAAGCCCATCTCGAAGAAAAGTACTCTTCTTGCTTCATGAAAAATTATTTTGCACGTTTTTCTATTGTTACAGTTTCCATAACAACATCAACTAAAGGTTTGTCATAAGGTTTTGAAGTTTGAACTTTTCCAATTCCCTCAACTACATCCATACCGCCAATAACTTTTCCGAAAATTGAGTGTTTACCGTCTAGCCAAGGAGTTGGAACTAAGGTTATAAAGAATTGGCTTCCGTTTGTATTTGGTCCGGCATTTGCCATTGAGAGAATTCCTGCTCCTGTATGTTTTAAATCAGGATGAAATTCATCAGCAAATTTCCCGCCCCAAAAACTCTCGCCACCTCTACCTGTTCCGGTTGGATCTCCACCTTGAA
Source organism: Ignavibacteriaceae bacterium (assembly GCA_019638025.1). Classification (GTDB taxonomy): domain Bacteria; phylum Bacteroidota; class Ignavibacteria; order Ignavibacteriales; family Ignavibacteriaceae; genus JAGUXE01. The sequence goes on along the minus strand of JAHBUO010000002.1, from coordinate 127,529 downwards.
TCATAAATTTATCTATCACACGATGGAAAATTACTCCATTATAATATCCTTTTTCGGATAGTCCTTTAAAGTTTTCAACTGTTTTAGGAACAAGTTTCTCGAACAATTCTATTTCGATTGTTCCCATATTTGTTTTAACTACTGCTACCAATATTGAGTCTGACATAGGTTTTGTTTCTTCCTGTTTTGTTTGAGAAATTTTTTGATTGGATGAACTCGCTTCTTTACATCCAAGAGTAAAACCGATAATCACGAGAAATAAAAAGAGATTTTTCATTAGTTATCCTTTCATTATGGATTGATTGTGTTTGTAAATAAAAGTCCTAAGATTATCAAACCGATTGCAATTCGATAATATATAAACACAAAAGTTGTATTCTTTTTCAAAAACTTCAAGAGAAAATCGATTGCAAAATAACCGCTCACTGCTGAAGCAATTGTAGCTATAATCAGATTAAATATTTCATCAGTTGAATTTATATTTCCTAACTCTTGATATAATTGCAATAAACCACTTGCAAGAATTGCAGGGATACTTAACAAAAATGAAAATCGGGCAGCTGCTTCTCTATTTAATCCCATAAAAAGTCCACCGGTAATTGTAGTCCCCGATCTTGATGAACCCGGAATTAGAGCCATCGCTTGAGCTAGTCCAATTATAAGCGAATCAACAATGGTTAAGTCTTTTATATCCTTCTTAAACTTTGCGGTTTTTTCAGCAAAGGCTAAAATAAGGGCTAAAACTATCAAGCTTCCGGAAATAACATAAAGATTTTTTGTAAGTGCACCTTCAATAATATCTTTGAAACCTAACCCGATTACAACAACCGGAATTGTACCAATAATTATCAACCATCCTAATTTAGAATTAAGTTGCTGTTGTGAAAATCCTTTACGCTCCAGCAAATTATCTTTCAGAAATGCGAGGACAATATCAACAATATCTTTTCTGAAATAAAAAAGTATCGCAGCTAAAGTACCAAGTTGGATGATTGCAATAAATGCTGTCCATTGTTGGTCGTTATTTATAACACCGAATAATTTTCCCGTTAAAGTAAGATGACCTGTACTGCTAATTGGTAAAAATTCCGTTAAGCCTTGAACTATACCCAGAATAAATGCTTCTAAAAATGACAAAAAAACTCCTTAAAAAATTGCTGATACACCTAATTTTATTCCAAACGATAATGAATTCATTTTTAACTCATCTTTAGACGAGTTGATAATAATAGTTGACCCGTTGTTTTCAGGTTTTCCGATTAAATTATATCTGGCATCAACACCGATAAAAGCAAAAAAGTTTCCGCCTAAAGATGTTATTCCATCAGCACGGAGAAGAAGTCCCACACCTGTTGCAGTGTAATTAGTTGCTTTACTTAAAGGCGGTTTTTGTTCGTCGATAGAGATGAATCTTGGACCAACTCCACCCCCAAATTTGAATTTGTAACCATTCCCTTTAATCAAATAATAACCCATAATCGAAGGAGATGTCAAACCATATTCAAAGTTATAATTCCCTGTCAAGAATGAATAAGTAAATGAACTCATTTCGTATGCATACTCAAGTCCTAATTGGTACTTATCAAATTCATAACCGGCTTCTAACCCAAACTCAACTGCACTATTAAAACTGCTTACTAATTCGCCTTGAGCATAATTTTCTTGAAGATAGTCTTGAAGATATGGAGTGTTGACAAGGTTTATCCCCATACTACTGCGTACGTCAATCTGTGCAAATGAAGAAATTGTAATAACAAAAACGAAGAGAAAAATTGTTTTACTATTCATAATAATAATCTTTACTGATTTGTTTCATCAAGTTTAAAAAGTGAACCTCTTTTCAAAACCGAATATTTTTTCCTAAATGCGAAAAAATATATTGCGGCACCAATTAAATGTGTTGAATATGATATCACATGAGTAAGCGCGGCGTATGCCATACTTATCCCCTCACCAAATGCAAACAAATTGACTAACAATGATTTAGTAATTGTATGATAAGAACCAATACCCCCCGGAGTGGGAATCATTATTCCAATTGCGCTGATACTCATCACAATCCAAGCTGTAGGGACTAAATTATTTGATAAACTTTGCATTCCAAGAACATAAAATCCGGTTAGTGATGTAACCGCATAAACAACCATAATTAGTAGACTTATCAGAAGTACGAAAAAAGTATTTTTAACTCCCCTTAGACTCGAAAATCCGGCAATGAGTTTATCAAATATCTCAGCAAGTTTTTTTGCAAAAGATTCAGAGAAGATTCCAACTGCTAATATTATTCCCGAATAAAACTTCTCACGAAATCTGATTGTTAGATAAAGTGTAAAAACAATTAGAACAATAGCGAACAAACCAAAATATATAGTGGGTTGTAACCAAGTGAATTCATGATACAAATCGCCTTTGTAAATCAACCCACTTACAACAACCGATAATCCAAAAAATATTATATCAATAACTCTTTCGACTACAATAGTTCCAAAAATAGATGAGCGAGAAATTCCTTCTATTTGTCCGACAGAAACAGCTTTAGAAACTTCTCCAAGGCGCGGAATAACACTGTTAACGCCGTAGCCAATCAACAACGAACCAAACAGATGATTTACACTTATATCTTTTTTAACTGAAGAGAGGATTAATCTCCAACGAATGGCACGAAGCAAATGTGCAAAGAGTGTTAATATGATAAAAACGATTATCCACCAAACAGATATGTTTTCTAATGCCGAAATTACTTCATCGCTATTAACACCATTAAATGCAAAAAGAAGGAATACGACTGCCAATAAAATAGAAATCGCATAACTGACTATCTCTTTAATTGAAATTCTTTTGCGTTTATCTGAGGTCAATAACTTTGCATCCTTCCGGTGGAGTAAAGTTAAATTTGCTTTGTGGGATTTTCTGATTAAGCTTATAATTATTGAATTCGACAAGAATTTGAGAATTATTCAAATCGGTTATAATCATTTTGGTTATTAAAGAATTTTCATCAACCCAGAGTTTTGCACGCTTAAAATTTAATGAGGCGGTTTGTGAAGTAAGAAGAATTACACTACGCCCACCTTCACTCGATTCTTCAATTTTACACTTTGACGGATATTCTAATATTAATTTTTCAATTGAGAACAAAGATTGATCATCTTCCGAATAATCGCTGATAATTACTTTATTATCTCGCTGCTGGTAATTCCATGATGAAACTCCATCGGTAATTATAGTTAAGTTTTTTAATTCAGCACGGAAGTTATTCTTCTTTTTAAAAAAGATTTTGCCGGATAATCCAATTTTCCCGTCTACAGATTGCTTAAATTCAGCTGAAAAATCTTCAATCGAATTAAATTTTTTCTGAACATCGGCAATACCGATGCTCTGTGGGATTAAGATAAAATTGACGAAAAATATAAATGCTAAAATTTTCATAAGACTAACTTTTATAAATTAGACGCATCAAAGATTACGAAGTATCGTTTCAAGTTGTTCTTCACTTTCAACAATAACTTCACGGGCTTTGCTTCCATCGTTAGGACCAACAATCCCGGCATCTTCAAGTTGATCAACAATTCTCGCAGCTCTTGAATAACCCAATTTCAATCTTCTTTGCAATAGAGAAACAGAACCCTGTTGGAACTTAACAATCACTCTTGCTGCATCTTCAAATAATGGGTCTAAATCCTCCATTGAACGAGTACCGCTATCTTTCTTTTTATCGTACAAAGATGGCAAATAATATGGTTTAGAATAACCCTGCTGACTTTGAATAAACTGAGTTATTTTTTCAACTTCTTCTGTTGTAATGAAAGCATTCTGAATTCTTATTGGCTTTGGTGTTCCGGTTGGAAGATAAAGCATATCACCACGTCCTAATAATTGCTCTGCACCATTCATATCAAGTATTGTTCGTGAATCAATCTTAGTAGCAACTTGGTAAGCAATTCTTGCACTGAAATTTGCTTTTATAACACCTGTAATTACATTTACAGATGGTCGCTGAGTAGCTACAACAAGGTGAATCCCAACTGCTCTTGCTAATTGTGCAAGACGCGCAATTGGCTCTTCAACTTCTTTTCCGGCAGTTATCATCAAATCCGCTAACTCATCAATTATAACTACAATGTAAGGGAGAAAATGATGTTTAATTTTTTCGTCATCTTTTGGTTTCTTGATCGGGTCTGAAACTTTTTGATTATACTCAACGATATTCCTAACACCGACTTTAGCAAGTCTGTCATATCGTTGTTCCATTTCGTATTCAATAGATTTCAGAAGTAAAATTGCATTTTGTGGGATTGTTACAATTTCTTCTTCTAAATCGGGAGAAACCGCCAGGTAATGCTTCCTTAACGATTTATAAAATGAAAGTTCAATTTTCTTCGGATCAATAATAGCAAGTTTAACCTCAGAAGGATGTTTTGCATATAACAAACTCGCTATAATCATATTAATACCAACACTTTTTCCGGATCCAGTAGAGCCTGCAATTAGCATGTGAGGCATTTTTGCTAAGTCTGTCAAATAAACATCACCTGCAATTGTTTTTCCAAAAGCCAGAGGCAGTTCAAACTTTGAAGTTGTTACTGCACCAACAACTGACCTTGCAACAACAAGAGAAGCATTTAAGTTTGGTATTTCAACACCAATAGCACTCTTACCGGGTATAGGAGCAATGATTCGTATTCCTCTTGCTGCTAATGCTAAAGCTATATCGTTTTCAAGACTAACAATTTTACTAATCTTAACGCCGGGTGCGGGCTTGATTTCGTACAATGTTACTACGGGCCCGGGAGTTACAGATATATCTTCAATTTCAATATCGAAAAGAGCTAATTTCTCTTTTAATAGCTCGGCATTTCGCTTTAGTTCGTCTTCGGCAACTTTAAAATCTTCCTGAGGGATTGGATCGAGTAAATCTATAGTCAACTTGTTGTATTTAATCTTCTCATCCCATGGGTCCGGTTTGGCAGCTTCTTTTTCACGAATTACATTTATATCATCCGAATCGTCCTGAGCTGAAGGCGCCGGATTAGCAGGGTCTTCAACAGGAAATTCTTCAATTTGAACTTTCGCTTTTTCCCCTTTTTTCTTCTGAATTTTTTCGTCCGATACTTTAATGTTTTTTAACTCGTCCGGAATTGAAGGATTTTTATCAGAATCTCCTTGTTGGTCTTTTCTTAAAATTCTGATAGTTGTGTCTTTTCGTTCATCGTTTGTCTCCTTCTCTTCTTGCTGAGGAAAAGGTGGTTCTTTCTTTTTAGATTTTTCTCTCAGAGCTTTGATCTTATCAAGATTTTCTTCTTCTTTTTTATCGATTTGGTTCGCATCGTTGTCATCACTATTCAACTTATCTTTTACGCTATCGAGTGAAGCGGTAAAAAGTGATTTTAGGGCATGAAAGATTTTTTCTATCTTGATATCAAAGGCAATAATCAAGGTGACTGTCATCGCTGTAATAAGGAATAATATCGCGCCGATACTACCCAAGAGCATTCCTAACGAACTACCAATAAAATCACCAACTTTACCTGAGAGTTCATACCAGTCGAATAAAATCCCTAATCTTATTCTGAGAACTCCAAAAAATCCGGAAGTGAGCAACCCAACAAACAACAAGAAATTTGCGGTGTGTAAAAGTCTTTTTGTTGTAATGGGAACAAAGAATGAGAAACCCCATAAAAAAATCAATACAGGCATTATGAATGCAAAAAATCCGATTGTTGATTTAAATAAAAAATTCGAAATATAAACACCAAAAATACCAAGCCAGTTTGAAGCGGTTAAGTTTAGATTTGAATCTCCAAGTGATTTGAGAATCATCATTAGAGGATAATCAAGAAGATATTCGTCTATTCTCGAATACGTTATTAAGCTGATGAATATTAATATCGATGCAACAATAAGAAAAAGTCCCCAGATTTTAGTTTTTTTCTCTGAGGACAATGAAAAAAAGGGAGATTTATTTTCCGGTGGCTTTACTACCGGTTTGGTTTTCTTTGCCATAATTCCATTACTCCGAAGTCGTTGTAACTTCGGATTTTATTATATTAAGTATTTTGATAACATTATTCGAAAAAACCGGAATTACATCCGTTGTATTCAGTTTACTACAATACTTGATGTCTTCTTCAAATCCATTTTCAACAAGTATTTTCCCGTGTTCGGATTCCATTAACATCTTTTTCAGATTTTTCCCTAATGATTTTGCAAGAGTTAATGCTGCTAAAGATGAATCAGTTAATTCAATTCCTTCTTTCAATGAAGTAATTTCAGTAACAAGTTTTCCCGCACAAATTGTATCTTCTAAACTAAAAACTCCGTTACGCCCGCTACAGAGTATTTCGACATTGTTATTCAATTCAACTAAATACTTTGCAACAGCTGTTAAATTATGAAAGGAACAAATAATCGAATGTTCTGAAAACTTTGATTTTACAATTGCTTTTGAACCATTAGAGGTAAATAGAATAATTGATTTCCCGGAGATAGTTTCTGATTTATACTCAAAAGGGGAATTGCCCAAATTGAATCCGTCAATTTTCTTTGTATTTCGCTCACCACCAAGTAAAGTTTGACCACCGAACATACTTCCGGAAGCTTTCATTGCGAATTCAACAGAACTGACCGGAACAATTTCTTTAGCTCCGTTTATTAGCGCAGTTGTGATTGTTGTTGTTGCACGAAGAACATCAATAATAACTGTTGTTTTACCGGTAAAGTAAAGTTCATCCACATTTGGAGGCGATATGATTACATTAATTTTCATCTATAGTTTTCTGTAAAGGATAAAATTATCTTGTTAGAAAAGGGAGTCGTACTACTTCGGCAGAAACTTCCTTCCCTCGAATTAAAATAAAAAGGTGATTTTTTTCAACTGCATACTCAGACTCAACGTACGCCATAGCAATCCCTTTTTCTAAAATTGGACTAACCGTTCCGCTTGTAACCGTACCAACTTTTTTCCCGTTACAAACGACTTCATAACCGTGTCGCGGGAAAGCTTTATCTTCAATTAAAAGTGGGACTAATTTCCTTTTCAAACCATCTTCTTTAATTTTTAGAATGGCTTCTTTGCCGATGAAACTCTTCTTTTGAAGTTTGGTAATCCATCCAAGCCCGGCTTCTAATGGATTTGTAGTTTCGTCGATATCGTTCCCGTACAAACAAAAACCCATTTCTAATCTAAGTGAATCTCTTGCGCCTAAACCAATCGGCTGAACATTAAATTCTTTTCCGGCTTCAAAAATTGCATTCCAAACCGTTGTAGCGACTTGTTCATCACCCTTAAAGTAGAGTTCAAAACCGAGTTCACCTGTATAACCGGTTCTTGACAATATCATTTCAACTCCCGCAACTTCTGCTTTCATGAAGTGATAGTACTCAAGATTGATTTCTTCTTTGGTGATTTTTTGAATTACAGTTTTTGATTCCGGTCCTTGTACTGCGAGTAATGAAAATTCATCGCTTTCGTTAACAATTTGTACATCGAAAGAATTATTGGTGTTCATCCAATTAAAGTCTTTTTCAAGATTAGAAGCGTTTACCACAAGCATAAATTCATCTTCTGCAATGCAATAAACCAATAAATCGTCAACAATTCCGGCATCAGGATAACACATTGCCGAGTATTGAACTCGTCCCGGGGTTAATTTTGATGCATCATTAGTTGTAATATGTTGAACAAAGTCGAGTGCTTTTTCACCTCTGATGAAAACTTCACCCATGTGACTAACATCGAAAACGCCTACTGAATTTCTTACTGCTTTATGTTCTGCAATAATTGATGAATATTGAATCGGCATTTCATAACCGGCAAAGTCAACAATTTTTGCGTTATTAAGTTTATGTAATTCGTAAAAACGAGTTTTCTTATTCACGATTCTTCCAATAAAGTTTATTGTTTTTTAGATTTATCCCAATCAGCTAAAAATTTCTTTAAGCCGATATCCGTTAGCGGATGATCAAATAATTTATCAATTACATTGTAAGGAATGGTACATACATCTGCACCAATGAGAGCTGCTTCAACAAAGTGAAGAGGATGGCGAATACTTGCAACAAGAACTTCTGTTTTGTAATCGTAATTTCGATAGACGCTTACAATTTGATTGATTAATTCCATTCCATTTGTACTTATGTCATCTAACCTTCCAACAAAAGGACTGATATAAGTAGCTCCCGCTTTAGCCGCGAGAAGCGCTTGAGAAGTAGAAAAGCAAAGTGTAACGTTGGTTTTAATCCCTTCTTCCGAAAAGACTTTCACTGCTTTTAATCCTTCTCTAATTAAAGGGACTTTGACTACAATATTTTCGTGAATTGCAGAAAGTAATCTTCCTTCTTTAATTATTCCATCATAATCGGTAGAAATAACTTCAGCACTAACAGGTCCATCAACAACTTCAAGAATTTCGTTCAAAAGTGTTCTGAAATCTTTTCCTTCTTTTGCTACAAGCGAGGGATTTGTAGTAACCCCATCAAGCAAACCGAGTGCGGCGGCTTCTTTAATTTCATTAATGTTTGCGGTATCTATAAATATTTTCATGTATGCCTCCTGTTGGTTTTGTCAGATATCCTCGGTAACATCTTTCTTAGTTTTTGCTACAATAAACCGAAATTGACTGATGTTAAGATTAGGATCTTCTGAAACTTTAATTCTCATTAAGTTTTTAAATTGTGCTTTTAAAATATAAGAAAATTTTCCTTCACGCATCTTCATGGCTAAGGTTGGATTACATTTTAATATCAGTGATCTTCCTTGACGTTGTCTCTTATATTTTTTCAACCATTCTTCAATGTCATAAAGAACGTGTGATTTTTTGGTTAATAAACCCGTTCCTTCGCAATGAGGGCAAACTTCGTTCATAGCTTGGGATATATTTTGGCGAATTCTTTGACGTGTAATTTCAACAAGACCAAAATCAGACATTGGAAGCACAGAGACTTTTGCTCTGTCTCTTCTGAATTCTTTTTTTAATTCATCAAATACTTTTTTTCGATTCTTTTCATCTTCGAGATCAATAAAATCAATCACAATCAGCCCACCAATATCACGTAATCTTAATTGACGTGCTATTTCGCGTGAGGCCTCAAGGTCTGTCTTCAATGAATTCAATTCTTGCTCTTTATTTGCGGCATAACGACCACTGTTAACATCAATAACAACCATCGCTTCGGTGTGTTCAATAATCAGATAACCACCACTTTTAAGCGGAACTTTTCTACCGATTAAAGTCTTAATTTGCTCTTCGATTTTGAATGTCTCAAAAATTGGCCGTTGTGATTTATAATGCTCAATTTTTTCGGCAAGCTGAGGATGAACAAGGGAAACATAACTCTTTATCTGCTTAAACAGTTTTTTCGAATCGATAAAAACTTTCGAAACATCTGCAGAGAATAAATCACGGATTACACTTGACGTTGTATTGAGGTCTTGATACAATAACGAAGGGGGTTCTTCAGATTTTACCGCTGCTTCAATCTCTTCCCAAGTTTTTTTAAGATACTTCAAATCTTCTGATAAGGCTTCTTCGGATTGATTTTTAGCAACTGTACGAATTATCAATCCACAATTCTGCGGAAGAATACTTCTTGCTATCGTTCTTAGTCTTCTACGCTCTTTGAAATCGTAAATCTTTTTAGAAATTCCTATTTTATCGTCAAAGGGAAGAAGAACACAAAACCTTCCCGGCAGAGAAACGGATGAAGTAACTCTAACACCTTTATTATTAACCGGTTCTTTAGTAATCTGAATGATTATATCTTGTCCCTTTTTTAACTTAGGGACACCGTTAATCATCTCTGTTTGCTCTTTTATCGGGGGAGTTTCTTTTGAAGACTTTTTTTCATTCTCTTCAATTTCAATGTCTAAATCTTCGCCCGCTAAGGCTTGAAAATCTTTTGTTCTTTCGCCAATATCAGAAAAATGAAGAAACGCATCGTGCTTCATTCCGATATCAACAAAGGCGGCTTTTATGCCGGGTAACACTCGGGCAACTTTACCAAGGTAAATATCGCCCACCATTCTTCTGTTTTCAGGATAATCGACAAAGAAGTCGATTAAATTTCCGTCTTCGGTTATTGCAACCCGTGTCTGTGTAGCAGAAGAATTTATGATAATCTCTTTTATCATATAATATAAAACTTAAAATATTTGGTTGTTGACAAAAATATCCATCGTTGCTTATGTCGTGATATTTGTAAGCAAAATTTGCATGTTGATTGGGATTGTCCTTATCTATAAAAGGACTTACAACCAAAGCAAGTAATAGTTCGGATATTTGTTTAACTAATTGTATAAAATGATTCAATCGAAATACTTTCGTTGAAAAAACTTGTGTCTTTCTTATGTTGAAGACTTAACTATAAAAAACAACTCAGTGTTACCAAATAGTAACACTGAGTTTAAATAAATTAGCTTTTTACTTCCTCTGTTGTTGGACTTGGAGGAGGAAGAAGTTCTTTTCTACTCAAGCTGTACTTACCGTTTTCAACCTTAAGAAGTTTTACTTTAACGTTGTCCCCTTCTTTTAGGTAATCGGTAACTTTATTAACACGCTTTGTATCAATTTGTGAAATATGCAATAATCCTTCTTTACCCGGAAGAATTTCAACAAATGCACCGAACTCCATTATCTTTGTGACTACACCATCGTAAATTTCTCCAACTTCAGGTGTTGCGGTTAAGCCTTTAATGTATTCTTTACACTTGGCTGCGCTTTCTTTATTAGGAGAAGCGATATTAACGGTACCATCTTCGGCAATGTTGATTTCTACTCCGAATAATCTTTGCATACCCTGCACAGTTTTACCACCCGAACCGATGATTAAACCGATTTGGTCAGTTTCAACTTTTATTTGAATTAGGCTTGGTGCATAGTGAGATATTGATTCTCGTGGTTGACTGATTGCTTCATTCATAATTCCGAGGATATGCATTCTTCCATCTTTGGCTTGAGCTAAGGCTTTTTCCATAATTTCGAATGAGATTCCCTGAATTTTAATATCCATCTGAAGAGCTGTAATACCTTCGGAAGTTCCTGCAACTTTGAAATCCATATCGCCAAGATGATCTTCGTTTCCTAGAATATCTGAAAGGATTGCAAATTCTGAACCTTCTTTTATAAGTCCCATTGCTATTCCTGCTACGGCACTCTTAATTGGAACACCGCCATCCATCAAGGCTAATGAACCAGAACAAACCGAAGCCATTGATGATGAACCGTTCGATTCCAAAATATCTGAGATAAGCCTTATTGTATAAGGGAATTTATCATCAGAAGGAATCATATTTTTTAGGGCTCTTTCAGCAAGATTACCATGACCAACTTCACGCCTTCCAACACCACTCATTCTGCCAACTTCACCCACACTAAACGGAGGGAAATTATAGTGAAGCAAAAATCTCTTGGTGTATTCCATCAATAAACCATCGATGATTTGTTCATCGTTCTTTGTGCCTAAAGTTAAAGTAGCTAAACTTTGAGTTTCACCTCTTGTGAATAATGATGAACCGTGAGTTCTTGCCAGAACACCCAACTCAACCGTAATCGGTCTAATTTGAGTTGTATTTCTTCCATCAAGTCTTAAACCTTCAGTAAGAATTCTTTCACGCATCAATTCTTTTTCGAGATCGTGAAGAATTGTTCCGATTGTTTTTTCTTTTTCAGGATATTTTTCAGCAAGAGCTGCTTTTACTTCTGAAGTAAGTTCTTTATTGGCTTTACTTCTTTCTTCTTTTGCAAGAATTGAAGCAACTATTGATTTAAACTTATCATAAGCTAAAGCTTTAACATCATTAAACAATTCTTGGTCGATACCAACCGTAGGAGCTATTTTCTTTGGTTTACCGCAGACGGCAACTAAATCAAGTTGAAGCTGAACTATTTTTTTGATTTCTTCATGGGCAAATTTTAATGCGTTAAGCATTACTTCTTCACTCACTTCTTTTGACTCACCTTCAACCATCATAATTGAATCGGCTGTTCCTGTTACAACAAGTTCAACATCACTTTCAGCAACTTGTGCATGAGTTGGATTAAGTATAAACTCGCCATTAATTCTTCCTACTCTAACTTCACCAATAGGACCATCAAACGGAATATCTGAAACAGCTAAAGCCGCAGATGCACCAACAGCTCCAAGAACATCAGCATCATTTTCTCCGTCATACGAAAAAACTAACGCAATCACTTGAGTTTCATTTTTATATGACTCAGGGAAAAGTGGTCTTATAGGTCTATCGATTAAACGAGCACTTAAAATTTCCTTTTCTGTAGGTTTCCCTTCACGCTTAAAGAAGCCCCCCGGAAACTTACCGGCAGCGGATGATTTTTCTCTATATTCAACCTGAAGAGGAAAAAAATCTTGATCTTCTTTTGCTTCTTCAGCTGCGCAAGCAGTAACCAGAACCATTGTATCGCCGTAACGAACCATAACCGAACCGTTTGCTTGTTTTGCAAATCTTCCGGTTTCTATTGATAAAGTTTTTCCGCCGATAACAACTTCTTTACTAACTAACATTCAAACACCTTACTTTCTAATATTCAATTCTTTAATTATGGCTCTGTATCGATTAATATCTTTTGCAATCAAGTAATCAAGCAATCTTCTTCTTTTACCTACAAGCATCATCAATCCTCTTCTTGAGTGATGATCTTTTTTGTGCATATTAAAATGAGCCGTGAGATCGTTAATTCTTTTTGTTATAAGAGCAATTTGAACTTCAGCTTTACCTGAGTCTTTTTCTGTTGCACCATACTTTTTAACTATCTCGAGTTTTTCTTCTTTAGTCATTTGACTATTCTCCTTTTTGATTTGTACGATATAATTCCAGAACCTACCGGAATTAATTACTTATTAATTTGTTAAAATTTCTAAAGCTCTTTTTTTATCTTTTTCGATTTGAGCAATCAATTCATCTTTAGACGAAAATTTTTGTTCATCTCTTAGCCTATCGATAAACTCAACCGTAATTTCTCTACCATAAATATTTTTTTCGAAATCAAAGATATTTACTTCGAGGATTGTACTTTCAATACTTTGGAATGTCGGTCTTTTACCGATATTCATTACACCCTTAAAGGCTTCATCACCAATAATCACACGAACCGCATAAACACCATTCGAGGGAATCATTTTATCAGAATCACTTACTGAAATATTAGCAGTAGGAAATCCCAACAATCTTCCTCGTTTATCACCTTCGGAAACTGACCCTGTTATCGAGTAATAGCGATTAAGATAATCTCTAATGTTTTTCACTCGACCTTCAGCCAATTCTTTTCTGATTAACGAACTACTCACCGTTAAATCACCAAACTTAACGGCGGGAACTGTTGTAACGTCAAAACCGAAAAGTTTGCCTAACTCTCTAACTTTATTCTCATCGCCATCCCTACCTTTTCCAAATCGATGGTCATAACCAAGAATAATTTCTTTAATCCCGATTTTCTTAATAATAAACTCATTAAAGAAATCATCGGAACTCATTTGTGAAAATTCTTTCGTAAATGGAATTACAAGAATTTCATCAACGCCAAGCCGAGAAATCAACCTCTTCTTTTCATCGGTTGAGGTTAATAGCCTTAAATCAAAATCCTTAGAAACAACCTTCCTCGGGTGCGGTTCAAAAGTTAAAAGAACGCTTCTGCAATTTCTTTCTTTAGCTCTGTTTACTAATGTAAAAAGAATTTTTGCATGTCCGACATGTACACCGTCAAAAGAACCGACCGTAATTATCGAATTATCGTTTCGAGTTGTTTCCGACAAATTTTGATATAAACTCATATTCCTAAATTAAACGACAGTTTGCAAAAATACGGGATTTAAGTTTCAAATAAAACTTTTGGTGATGGTTCAATCAGATTCAAATCACCATAAAACTTTCTAAATTCATCCATCGAAAATGCATCCGCAACCGAAAAATCACCGATGTGTGTTCTTCTCAAACTTCCCAGATAAGCACCACATCCAAGTTTTTCACCAAAATCGTGAGCAATTACTCTGATATATGTCCCTTTTGAACATACTATCTTAAAAAAGATTTCAGGAAGATCGACTTTTGTTATCTGAAACTCATAAATTTGAATTTTTCTGGGTTCTCGCTTAACAACCTTCCCTTTTCTGGCAAGCTTATACAACTTCTTTCCGCCATAATTAACTGCAGAGTACATCGGGGGAATCTGCTCAATTTCTCCAATGAATGTCATCCTTGCTTCATCAAGATGCTCTTCGCTAATATGAGAAAATGATTTTTCGCTATCAGGCTCCGTCTCCGAATCCATTGAAGGAGTAGTTTTACCTAATATGAATGAACCGGTATAAGTCTTACCCAATTCTTGAAATGATGAGATTTCTTTAGTTTTTCTTCCGGTACAAACTATTAATAATCCCGATGCTTTGGGGTCAAGAGTACCGGCGTGCCCAACTTTTTTTACTTTTGTAATTTTTCTAACATCATAAACTACTTGAAAAGAAGTTCTGTTTAGAGCCTTATCGAACAGAATACTTTCACCCGAAAAAAAATCATAACTAAGTGAACTATTCGATTTCTTTGTTATCATCCTCGTGTATCTTTTTAATTAAGCCTTCAATCTTCTCAACGTAATCAAGTGTATCATCAATAAAAAATTTCAACTCCGGAACATATCTTACTCGAATTCTGGAGGCAAGTTCACTTCTGATAAAACCGGCTTTCGCTGTCACTTTTTGAAGCGTTAAATCGCGTTTATCTTTTTCAAAAACTGAAAGATAAATTTTTGCGTTCTTCAAATCCGGCGACATTTTCACCCCGGTAATTGTAAGAAAACCGAAAAGTGGATCAGAGAGTCTTTGAAGAAAGATGAGACTTAACTCTTCTTTTATCAAATTTTCTAATTTATCTTTTCTGAAACTCATTTATCAAAACCGTGCGTTTGCTTAATTTAATTTCTTTTTCGTTTCGATGATTTTAAATGATTCAATGATATCACTTATTTTCAAATCATTAAAGTTATGAATACTGATACCGCATTCGTATCCGGCGTCAACTTCTTTCACATCATCTTTAAATCTTTTTAGTGCACCGATTTCACCTTCATAATTAACAATTCCATTACGAATAATTCGGACCTTATTATTTCTTGAAATTTTTCCTTCAAGAACATAACATCCGGCAACCGTTCCGACTTTTGGAACTTTGAATGTTTCTCTTACTTCAACTGTACCTGTGATTTCTTCACTTAAAATTGGTGATAGTAATCCTTCCAATGCCGATTTAACTTCGTTTATTGCATCGTAAATTACACTATAAATTCGGATATCGACCTTTTGAGTTTCAGCTAATTTCCGCGCGTTCAGATTTGGCCTTACGTGGAAACCGACTATAATTGCATTAGAAGCATCCGCTAAAAGAACGTCACCTTCACTAATTGCACCAACACCTCTATGAATAACTCTGACAATAACCTCTTCCGTTGATAATTTCATTAGAGAATCTGACAAAGCTTCAACCGAGCCATCAACATCACCTTTAACAATAAGAGGAAGCTCTTTAACTCCACCGATTTTAATCTGACGAGAAATTTCATCTAAGGTCAAATGATGAACTTGTTTTTGGTCTTGTTCACGTTTTAATTGTTGGCGTTTATTTGCAATCTCTCGAGCTTCTCTTTCAGAATCAACACAGATGAACAAATCTCCAGCTTGAGGAGCACCTTCCAGACCAAGAACAAGCACAGGAGTTGCAGGTCCGGCCTCCAACACCTTTTTGTTTCTTTCATCGAACATTGCACGTACGCGTCCATGAAAAATGCCTGCTACAAATGGATCACCAATTCTCAAGGTTCCTTTTTGCACAAGAACTGTAGATGTTACGCCACGACCTTTATCAAGCTCTGATTCTATAATGATTCCTCTTGCGTTTCTATCTGCATTAGCTTTAAGATCCAAGACTTCTGCTTCAAGAAGAATTTTTTCCAGCAACTGATCAACATTTTTACCTGTTTTTGCAGAAAGTTCTACACACTGGTATCTTCCACCCCAATCTTCCACTAAAACTTTTCTATCTGCAAGTTGTTGCTTAATTTTTTCTAGATTTGCTCCCGGTTTATCAATTTTATTTATTGCCACAATAATAGGAACATTTGCTGCCAATGCGTGACTTATTGCTTCCACAGTTTGAGGCATCACCGCATCATCAGCGGCTACAACGAGGATAACAATATCGGTAACTTGAGCACCTCTTGCACGCATTGCGGTAAATGCTTCGTGACCGGGAGTATCTAAGAAAGTGATATATTTGTCACCACCAACGTTTACTTTATATGCACCAATATGCTGTGTAATTCCACCTGATTCACCGGCAACCACATTAGTTTGACGAATATAATCAAGTAGAGATGTTTTACCGTGGTCAACATGCCCCATTATTGTTACTACGGGCGATCTGAAGGTTAGAGTATCTTCATCATCTTCATAATCTTCGAGTACTTCAGATGTATATTCTTTAACAAATTCAACTTCGAAACCAAACTCATCCGCAACAAGAGTAATCGTTTCAACTTCAAGCCGCTGATTGATTGAAACCATCAATCCTAAAGCTATACATTTAGTGATAACTTCACCGACGTTCACTCCCATTAGGTTAGCTAATTCATTAACGGCGATAAACTCAGTTACAAAAATTTTGTTTTGTTCTTGTTGCCTGATTTCCTCAAGAATTTCCTCTTGCTCCTGGCGCTCTTTCTTTTTCTTCTTACGAACCGAAGCCCTTCCGGCCATTACTGAATCATCCATAGCAGAAAGAGTTTTTCTTATAGCTTCTTGAACTTCTTTTTCGTCAATTTCAAACTTTTTAACTTTTTGACGCTTTTTAGCTACAGGTTCTTCAACCGGGGCGTCAACTTTCTTTTTTGGTTTTGGCTTTTTCTTTTTCTTCTTGATTACTTTAGAGGCATCATCTTTTGTCTCAGCCGATTTTTCTGCTGTTTCAGATTCTTGCACCGGCTTTTTCTCAGATAAATCCATTTTACCTAAAACAGTTAAACCTTTCATTTTAGGTGTATCTTCAAGGGCTTTGTTCGTAACAGGTTCAACTACAGAAGTTTGTACGGTTTCTTGCTGAACTTGAACTTCACTAACAACCGGTTCAATAGCATCTTGTGCAATTTCAGGTATAGTTTCCTCAACTGATGGCGTAACGTCCTGAACAACTTCCGGTTGAATATCTTCGACATGCTGAATTATTTCTTCTTCGACTACCGGTTGAACTTCAATTTCAACTTCGGGAGTTGGAGCTGGGACTTCTTCAACTTTTTCTTTTATCGATGCAACTTTTTCTTCTTTAGGAGTTTTCTGTGCCATCTTCTTATTGAATTCGGCAACTTTTTTCTGATGTTTCTCCGCTTTTTCAATATCTTTTTTGAAGTGATTTTGAATCTCTGTGAGCATCTCACTCGTAACAATCGAGTTTTGTGTCTTAACTTCGAATCCTTTCTTCTTCAAGAAGTCAATCAAGCTATCGGCAGCAAGATTATATTCCGTTGCTAAAATGTGAACACGTATCTTTTTTTCTTTAATTTCTTCCATACTCTTAGAGATTCCTTGTATAACTACTCTTCTTCAAACTGTGATTTGATTAGTTCAAAAATTTCTGTGATTTTTTCAGATGTTAAACCTTCAATTTCGAGGAGTTTATCTTCGCCGGCACGTAATACTTCAAGTGCTGTATCATATCGATGTTCGATAAGGAGATGATAAATTTCTTCACCAAGCTCTTCGCGCAAATCGATTAATTCAATATCATCTTCATATTCTTCGAATGGTTTTTCTTCTCTGATTAAGTCGATTGTATATCCGGTTAATTTCATTGCTAATCTGATATTAACACCGTTTCTGCCTACAATTAACGATGCTTGGTCGCTATCAGCAAAAACTGTTGCTTTCTTTTCGTTCTTGTCAATTTCGATGTTTTTAATTTTGCCAGGAGCAAGTGCTTTCTCGATTAAGATTTTAATATCACTATTGTAAGGAATAACATCAATATTTTCGTTGTTTAATTCTCTTACAACCGCATGAATTCTAACGCCCTTCATACCAACGCATGCGCCGACTGCATCGATTCGTTTATCTTGCGATTCAACTGTAATCTTTGCACGCTCGCCGGGTTCTCTTGCTATTGATTTTATTTCGATAATCCCATCATAAATTTCCGGAATTTCAATTTCAAACAATCTTCTCAAGAAAGTATTATCTGAGCGGGAGATTATAATCTGTGGACCAGTACTCCCTTTTTTAACTTCCTTAACGATTGCTCTGATGGTTTCCCCTTTGCGGTATTTTTCAAAAGGAATTTGCTCGTTACGCGGAAGCATTAATTCATTTTTGTTATGGTTAACAAGAATATCATTTTTTCTGATTTGGTAAATATCGCCGATTACTATTTCGCCGAGCAGCTCTTTATACTCATTATAGATGAGGTCTTTTTCCAACTCACGAATTCGTTGAGCAAGACTTTGTTTAGCAAGACTAATCATTCTTCTTCCGAAACTTGGAATCTTGATTTTTTCTGCATATTCTTCGCCAACTTCCAATTCATCTTCATTACCGATTCTGTTTAATTCATCAATATGAATTTGAAGGTTAGGGTTTTCTACTACTTCCACAACTTCGCGCATAAGATAAATTTCTATATCGCCTCTATCCATATTTACAACAACGCTGTAGTTAGCCTCTTCGCCATATTTCTTTTTAACAATTATACCGAAGACTTCTTCAAGAATGCCTTGCAAAACATCTTTATCCACACCTTTTTCGCGCACCATCTGCGCAAAGGATTCGACTATTTCGGAATTCATTTTTTAATTTACCTCCATCAAGAAAAACTTATTAGTACTTGAGCTTTTATTATGTTTGAAAATGGGATATTTATTTCTTCATTTTTGTTTGTGAAAATCAAAACATCGCTTTCTATGCTTTGTAATTTAGCCGTCAGTTTCTTTTCTGTATTTGAGTCGTCTTTGTAGATTACTTCGAACTTTCTGCCGATATGTTTTTTGTATTGCGGCAAATGTTTAAGCGGGCGGTCAACTCCGGGAGATGAAACATCAAGACGATAGCTTGATTCTATTAAATTTTCAGTCTCGATTTGTTCATTTATTCCTCTACTGATTTTTGCACAGTCATCAACCGTCAAATTCTTCTCGCCATCGATAAAAACTTCAATTATCTTTTGGCTTTTCTGACCCCTAAATTGAATTGCAATTAAAAAGTAGCCGTGCTCAGCGGAAACCTTTTCACAAATTCTCGATATTTTTTCTTCTATTACGTTCATATACAAATAAAAATCGCCCTACCCGGGCGAAAACTGTTTCCAAAGTTAGAACTATTTTAGGCAATTAGCAAGTTTTTAATCACGGTAACACCTTAGAAACTTCGGGTCAGATTTTTGATTTTTGGTCAGAAATGTCCTTAAGTATAAATACCCGGTCTCTGGGCCTTACTTTTTCATCACACTCTGTAGTGAACCTCTCACCTTTAGAAACCGAGCTCACTTCATTTTCTTCTACAATAATTTTCCTAAGTTCAAGCTCAATTACGCCGGATGTTTTTCCCATAATTAATATTTTATCACCAACCGAAACCTGACCTGATTCCAATTCCACATAAACAATTTTTGAGTTTGTGTAGTAGTTTATCACTTTGCCTACATACTCTTTTTTAATCGTTGAGACATTCCCCTCAGCTCCAGTAAATTCATTTGTCGATGGGTCATAATTATAAAAGCCTGAGGAAAATCCTCTGTTGTAAACTGTTGATAACTCTTGATTAAAATATTTTTTTAAGTCTTCGGTTAAAGTCCCGTCAAAATATGCATCTATAGCTTTTCTATAAACTGAAACTGATTTAGCAACATACTCGGGACTTCTTTTCCGTCCTTCAATTTTGAATGAATCGATTCCCGCTTCAATTAGTTTATCTATAAAGTCAATTGTAGATAAGTCTTTTGCAGATAAGACATAATCTTCTCCTACCAAATAACTCTGATTCATTCTTTTATCGTAAATTTCGAATTCTCTTCTGCAAGTCTGAAGACATTCACCCTCATTTGCACTTCTTCCGAACATTTCGTGACTTAAAAAACACCTTCCGCTTACGGCAACACACATCGCACCATGAATAAATGCTTCAACTTCAATATCGATATTCTTTTTTATTTCCGAGATTTCTTCAAGTGAGCATTCTCTTGCAAGAACAACTCTCGATGCCCCCAGCGATTGATAAAATTTAGCCGCCGATACATTAGCAATTGAAGCTTGAGTAGAAATACAAAATTCCAATCCAAGCTCTTTACACTTTTCGATTACTGCAAAATCCCAACAGATAATTTTTTTTATGCCGGCATCTTTTGCGGCTAGTAAAATTACATCTACATCGGAAATTTTTTCGCCTCTAATAATCGTATTAACAACTAAAAAAGGGAGTACATTATTTTCAATACAGAACTGATTTATTTCACTTAATTCATCGATAGTAAAATTCTCGGCTTTTGCACGCATATTCAACTTACCGATTCCAAAGTAAACAGCATCGGCACCGTTTTTAACTGCGGCTCTCAACATTGTCCAATTACCGGCTGGAGCCATCAACTCCGGTTTATTAATTTTGGT
Source organism: Ignavibacteriaceae bacterium (assembly GCA_019638025.1). Classification (GTDB taxonomy): domain Bacteria; phylum Bacteroidota; class Ignavibacteria; order Ignavibacteriales; family Ignavibacteriaceae; genus JAGUXE01. The sequence goes on along the minus strand of JAHBUO010000002.1, from coordinate 106,884 downwards.
TTCCACTAAATCATTTCCGATAATAATTCTTGACGCGGTTGTGCAATCACAACTTTATTAACCAACAGTCCTCTTTCTGAAACAACATGAGCACCGGCATCAACAGCGGCTGTAACAGCAGCAACTTCTCCGGTACAAGTGAAGAAGGCTTTTCCACCGAGTGCCATTGCGAGTCTAACTTCAATTAACTCAACATTTGCCGCTTTAACTGCGGCATCTGCGGCTTCAATTAAGGAGGCAACAGAGAATGATTCCACTATTCCGAGTGCTTGTAATAGTTGCACGTTTGTGTGTCCTGATATCGCAGGGAAAATTGATCTGTGTACATTCGGAATTACAAAATGGTCGATTACTCCAAAACCGATTGTATTTACAGCGGCATCAATAGCTGTTTGAACTGCGGCAACTTCTCCGCCAATCAGTGTCATATATTTTCCTGAGCATATTGTCCGTGAGAGTATCAAATCAACATTAGAAGTCTTTAGCATAATATCGGCTGCTTGCATTCCTGCTGCAATGCTTGTCATTTCTATTAATCCGAGTGAGTTCATTTCTATCATATTAGTTTACTTTCTCTTAATTGCTTATTCTTACAAAATCACTTGATACATCAGTTACTGTTCCGCTTATAGAAGCATGAATATCAGCCCCTAATTTACTCGGGTCAACAACTCCAATCAAATCACCTTTATTTACTTTATCTCCAATTTTAACAATCGGTACGGCTTTTTCACCCACGTGTTGTTTCATCAATATTTTAACTTTTGAAACTTCGGGTTTAGATTGATTATAAGGAGTATGCACATCATAATTTTGAAGCTGAAGTTTTTTGATAAGTTGCTTTAGCGGAACTCTTCTTCCATCTTTCATCGGATGAACTTTAACCGGTTTAGATTGCACATACTTTATTCCTTCACTTCTCATTTCGCGCTTTGATTTATCACATGCTTCTTTTGGGAAAAGGTCTTCGGGACATGCGTAGAGCGTACATAATCCACATGCACAGCAGAGCTCTGCCATCTGGTTCCATATTTCATTTCCGCTTTTATTAAAACCGAGTGAGCGCATTACTTTGTGAGGCTGTACATCATAACCAAGTAAATAGCGGGGACAAAATTCAGTACAATAACTGCACTGATCACAAGCAGATTTACCTATCCGATGCCAATTTTGTTCCGGCTGATTCTTCCTTTTGATTAAATAATGTTCTTTTGGAAGAACTATAAAACCGGCTGTAGTTTTCGTAATTACTTCATCTAAATCGAATGTTAATTGCCCCATCATAACACCACCGACGAAAACACCGAAATCTTTTACCGTTGTTCCCCCTGCAAATTCTATTGCTTCTCTGTATGTTGTACCAATCGGGACAAAAAAAGAAGAAGGCTTTTTAACTGCACCGTTAACGCAAATAAATTTCTCAGTAACTCCCTTTCCTTCAGAAGCCAATGCAACATTATAGAGGGATTCAACATTACTTACCACACAACCGACTTGGAGGGGTATTCCGGCAGGTGGAATTAATCTTTTTGTTGCGGCATAAACTAACTCATATTCATCACCGGCTGGATAAAAATCACCGAGTTCAGTTTTTTCGATACGGCTATCTTTTATAAGTGAATCAATTATTTCAACTGCTTTAACATTTTTTCCTTTTATGCCGAAGTAACCTTTTCTTGCGCCGGTACTTTCAATCATATACTCAAAGCCTCTTATGATTTCATCTGCAAAATGAACCATCAATTCATAATCTTTATGAATAAGAGGTTCACATTCAGCTCCGTTAGCTAAAACAAATTCTACTTTTGATTTAGCTTTTACTGATGTAGGAAATCCGGCACCACCGGCACCAACCACTCCTCCATTTTTCAACTTCTCGCTTAATTCCATTTTCAATTCCGAAATTTTAATTACTTAATCTTCAATTGATTCAAAAATAAGAAAATTTTATCGTAATATTTTACTCCGAAGGGAGTTTGATTCTTAAACCTATTCAATCTCCACCTAAAACCACAAAACTTACAGAGTAGCTTTCCTTGACTTTCAGAGCCCCTCTCTATATTTTTAATTTTCAAATTATATAATTAAGGGAATTTAATGGCCGCTACTTCAGATTTCAAAAATGGTCTTATCATCAAATTTAAAAATGACCTCTACACAATTACAGAATTTCAACATGTAAAACCGGGTAAAGGGGGAGCTTTTGTAAGAACAACTTTAAAAAGTTTAAGGACAGGAAGAGTCCTTGACAATACCTTCCGTTCGGGCGAAAGCGTTGACGTTGTTAGAGTTGAACGGAGAAAATATCAGTATTTATACCGCGATGGTGAGTTCCTTGTATGTATGGATAACGATACTTATGAACAAATTAACGTCCCTGAAATTTTATTCGGTGATGGAGTTAACTTCTTAAAAGAGAGTGAAGAAGTTGAAATTCTTTTTAATGGCGAAGAGATTATTAATGTCGAAATTCCGGTGTTTGTAAAACTTAAAGTTGTTTCTACTGAACCCGGGTTTAAAGGCGATACAGCAACCGGAGCATTAAAACCGGCTACTCTTGAAACCGGTGTTTCTGTGAATGTGCCTCTCTTTGTTAATACTGACGATATGCTTAAAATTGATACCCGCACAGGCGGATATGTAGAACGTGTAAAATAAAATCTTACTAAAAGAGGCGGTTTATCCGTCTCTTTTTTTACCCTTTTGAATTACTCATGATGTTTAGCTTACTTCAACTCTTTTTATGTTTTTGATTTTACTTCACCTGCTCTCGGGGAGTGGCACTCAACAGCCGGATGAGTTTTGATTAACCTACAATCCTACAAATTTTGACACTAAATATTTTTCTGAAATCGATTAACTTTGCATTAATATTTATTATTAGTTATGTCAAAATTACGCAAGAAATTTTCTTCTAAAGATTGGGCTAAATGTTGTGCAAGCTTTTGCAGCAAGTGTTTAATTGCCAATGAATACGAGAGCAAGTACGGTAAGAAGAAGGGGAAAAGAAAACTAAAAGAAGATAAACTGAAATCGGAAGATTAGCTTAGAATTAGTTTAAGGAGCCGGAAGCCACCGACTCCCCAAATTAATTCTTACTTAATTTCAAATGAAGCATTAACAACCGCAGTAATCTCTTTTTCAATCGAACTTAAATCGTTAATTCCATAATCAGAAACCATGTTGGAATGTTTCGGTGTGATTTGCAAAATTCCCATTCGTGCCGACCTCATACTCCCGATATTTCCATCTGTTGCTTCTGCAATTTTTTGTGCTCGGATTAAAGCATCTTTTGCAGCTTCTGCCTGGATTTCAATTTTTAGCTGTGCCATTTTGGAGTAGTGATATTCCGGCATATCAACCGCAAAATTAACCCCTTGTTCAATTATAGAGCTTATATCAAGCGATAATTTTTCAATTTTTTTTACATCTTGCGACTCAATCTCAATCCGTTGATTATAGACATAGCTTAATACATTGTTTGTCTGCATTCCGCTTGAGTTATATTCATAAATCGGATATTGAGAAATTGTAGAGAGCTTAACCTTATCGGGGTCAAATCCTTCTTTCTTTATAAAAGCTAATAGAATCGGTTTTTGTCTTTGCAAGCTTCTGTATGCTTCAGCCGAAGTAAAAGCTTGAGCAGATAAAGTCCCTTTCAAAATTCCGAAATCAGAAACGATTTCTTTTTTTGCCGAACCCGTTACATTAATCGTTTGCGATGTACTTATTTGACTTCGCCATGTGCTATTTAACATCAAAACCGAAAGCAACAACCCGATTGTTATTATTGCGGCGGCTAATGCTAAATTATGTTTTTCTGACATACTAATGCCTCACTTATTGTTAGATTGTATAACACATCAATTTATTTAATAAGAACTAATTTGCGCACTACATTTAATTCGCCAATACTCAACTTTGCAAAATATACTCCACTCGGCAAATCTGAACCGTTAAAATCAATCTTATAATTCCCCGGTTGCTTAACTTCATTTACGAGGGTGATTATTTCGTTCCCCAAAATATTAAAAACTTTTAGTGTTGTGATGCTGTTAGATTTTACACCTACCGGAATTGTATATTTTATTTTTGTTGAAGGATTGAATGGGTTTGGATAGTTTTCCAATAATTCACTCGACTCAGGAACCAGCTTAAAGTTTTCTTTAGTTGATACCATCAAGCTATCGAAAGAAAGAATACGAATTGCATCGGCAACAATTACATCCCCTTGTGTAGCCGCATTTGAAATTATAACTTTATCAAGTGCATCACCGGCAAATGTCCACTCGCCTATTCTATTCCACTTACTTCCATTAATTGATTGATCGACACGTACAGTATCTATTCCGTTTATATGATGAATAATAAATGGGACATCTTTAGCACGGTTGGATGCCGCAGTCCACCAAGCGGAAATTTCATAGTTAGTAGATTGTGGGAGATTCAATTTAAACTCAGCATACTTATCACCTTCTCCTTTAGCCACATAAATAGATTGAGTAGTCCCATAAAATCCTGCAATAGTTGAAGGTGTCCAGCCACTTCCTATTATTGAACAATCAGGGTCTCCCGTATCGATTATTTTATTATAAAAAATCGGAGGTAAAGTGGGAAGTGAATCAGCCGGAACAATAGCAAGCATTGTAGGAATTGGTCTTTGGTAGGTTGAACCGACAGGTAAGTTAACAAGTTGATTTCCAACAGACATCTGCGAAGAGCCGCCGCCATCAAGATTCATTGCTTCTACGCAACCAAGGTTAATCATCACTTGGGCTAATTCAGTTAAAGAAAAACCTTCACTTGCCGCCTGTCTCCCATCAGCAACAAGCATTATAACTTTATTATCGGCAGTAAACCCTACTGCGGTTCGTGGGTCTCGATTATCCAACCCAACACCACTTCCCCAAAAAACTTCTTGAGTGTAAGTAATTTTAGGAATACCCCCTTTTACCAAAACCGGTCCTCCGCCTATTCCTGCAATCAGTTCATCATAACGAGTGCCATTGAGTATGCTTGGAGAAGGGGCAGGTGTTCCTTCAAGATTGTTTGTCGGATTTGCGTATTTGTAAATATCCCCTTTATTATTTCCGAAGTGGTATATCCAATCGATTGATAACTCACGAGTTTCTTTCATCCCGAAAAAACCACGAGTAACGTAATACGGAGTACCGTTTCTTGTTACACTTGAAATATTTCTTGCAAGAACTCCAAGTTGATTTACACATGCCGAATATGAAGCATTACTGTTAATATCAAAATAACCACCGTTAATTGCGCCGTAAACTCCAAATCTATTTGCAAAAGAAGTTATTCCTTCCTTTCCGATAGGATTGAGATAAGGCTTAACTATGATATTGCTTTTTTTCAAATCAACTTCAAAATACCAGGCTTTTAATGCCGGACTTGTTCGTGTGCCCAAAAACAATTTAACACCATAAGGTAAATTGTAAGAAGAGGAAATCTCAGACCAAGTAATTGATTGAGCACTAAGCGTTGAGCTTATAAATAGGGTTATCAGAAATAGCTGAATAACTTTTCTTACACTCATTTTTTCCTCATAAAATTACTTTAGATTTTCAAAAATCTCTTTTAACTTACTTAAATTGGCTTCCCAATCGGCTTGTTTCTGTTTCTCTTTTTCAACGACATCAGGGGGAGCGTTTTTAACAAAATTTTCATTACCGAGTTTTTTTGTTACTCCTATTAATCCTCCTTCGATCCTCTGAATTTCTTTTAACAACCGATTCTTTTCTGTTTCAATGTCTATTAAACCTTCAAGAGGGATGAAAATTTCGCAACCTTTAATTATTGAAGAAACACTTTTTTCCGGTTTAATTAAATCTTCAGCAAAATGAATTTCTTCAGCACGGGCAAGTTTTTTGATAAAGTCAACAAGCTCGCTACTTAACAATGAAGTTTTGAGATAAAGCTTTAGATGTTTAGAAGGAGGAATATTCATCTCTCCTCTAATTGCTCTAACCGCCGTAATAATATCTTGAAGAAAAGTCATTTCCGCTTCAGTATTTTCATCGATTAATTTATCATCGACAAGTGGATAATTTGAAGTTGAAATTGTTTCGCCATCGTTCCGTTTTTCGAGTAACTGCCAAAGCTCTTCAGAAATAAACGGCATAAACGGATGAACGATTTTCAATAAATTTTCGAACATCATCATAGCGCGTGTTAATGCTGCCGATTTAATGTCTTCGTTATCAGAATAAAATTTGTTTTTCGATAATTCAATGTACCAATCACAGAAATCATTCCATATAAACGAATAAATAAGTTTCGAAGCATTATTGATTTCGAACTTATCCATTGCCTTATTCAACTCTTTTAATGTTGAATTGAAGCGGGAAGATATCCACTTATCGACCAAATCAATGTTTGAATCAGCAAGATTCTTATCCACCGGAATTGATTCGGCATTCATCAAAAGGAATCTGCCGGCATTCCAAATTTTGTTAGAAAAATTTCTACCGAACTCACATTTATCAGTACTAAATAATACATCTTGTCCGAGCGGTGCAAGATAGATTACTGTAAAACGAAGTGCATCCGCACCATATTCAGAGATTACTTCGAGTGGGTCAGGAGAATTACCGAGTGACTTACTCATTTTTCTTCCCTGAGAATCTCGAATAATGCTTGTAAAATAAACGTCTCTAAAAGGAACATCCTTCATAAGATGCATGCCTGCCATTATCATTCTTGCAACCCAAAAGAAAATAATATCGGGACCGGTTACCAGAGTACTTGTTGGGTAATAATAATTTCTTTCTTCATCAGTTTTGAAAACATCATGTGCCCATAACCAACTTGATGCCCATGTATCAAGCACATCTTCGTCTTGCCTCCAGTTTTGGACATCTGCCGGAGGATTTACATTGCAGTAAATTTCATTTGTATCTTTGTGGTACCAAACCGGAATTCTATGTCCCCACCAAAGCTGGCGGGAAATACACCAATCGGTAATGTTTGTCATCCAATGTTCATAAGTTTTAGTCCAGTGGTCCGGATGAAATTTCACTTTATTTTCTCGAACAACTTCGAGAGCCGGTTTTGCTAGTTCATCCATCTTCATAAACCATTGCTCAGAAAGATACGGCTCTATTGGGACACCACCACGTTCACTATAACCGACATTATTTTCATACTTATCAATTTTTTCAACTAATCCGAGTTCTTCCATCTTTTTAACAACAAGTTTTCTTGCTGTATAACGTTCAAGATTTCTAAACTCTTCGGGAACATTATCATTTGTTACAGCATTTGGATGAAAGATGTTTATTAATTCAAGATTATGCCGATGCCCCATTGCATAGTCATTTACATCATGAGCCGGAGTAACTTTAACTGCTCCGGTACCAAATGCGGGGTCAACATACTCATCGGCAAAGACCGGAATTTTTCTTCCGACTAACGGAAGGATTACATTCTTACCAATAAACTCTTGATAACGTTCATCCGATGGATTTACTGCAATACCGGTATCACCAAGCATTGTTTCGGGGCGTGTTGTTGCGACTGTAATAAATTTATCAGTTCCTTCTACCGGATATTTAAAATACCAAAGCGAGCCTTCAACTTTTCTGAAAATTACCTCTTCATCAGAAATTGCAGATTTAGAAGCGGGGTCCCAATTTACCATTCTGTAACCGCGATAAATTTTCCCTTCGTTAAAAAGTTGTACAAAAGTTTCAACTACTTTATGATAATAATGTTCATCCAGAGTAAATCTTTCTCTCTCCCAATCACAGCTTACACCAAGTTTCTTTAACTGCTGAATAATTATTCCCCCATATTTTTCTTTCCAAGTTATACAGTGTTTTAGAAACTCTTCTCTTCCGATTTGATGCTTATCTATTCCTTGTTCGGCAAGAAAATTTGTTACTTTAGTTTCTGTAGCAATAGAGGCGTGGTCAGTTCCGGGAACCCAGCAGGCATTGTAACCTTGCATTCTTTTTGTTCGAATCATTATATCCTGAAGAGTGTTATTCAGGATGTGACCCATTGTTAACATACCGGTAATATTTGGCGGAGGAATTACAATTGTGTAAGGTTCTTTTTCCTTATCTACTTCAGAGTGAAAAATATTTTTATCTAACCAATAGGAGTACCATTTATCTTCAACTGAAGAAGGATTATATGCTTTTGGAATTTCTGTCATTCTTTTTACCGATAATTATGAAAAAATTGCTGATGTCTTAAGTTTCCTATGTTCGCAGTATCTGCTGAATTTAGGGAGTAAATATAAGGAATTTTAGTTCCTCTTTTATCGGGTGGAAACGTTGTTTGAAAATTTTATTTACGCATAATTCAATTTTTAAAGAATATAGTTTATGTTTGCATCGTTTAATAAATGAGTTAACTTGAAAAATAGAAGCACAACTATAAAACTAATTTTTGCATTTGCAGCAGTTTATATAATCTGGGGCTCAACATATTTAGGAATTCGAATTGCTATCGAAACAATTCCTCCCTTTCTAATGGCGAGTTTTCGATTTCTGTTGGCTGGGTCAGTCTTGTATCTTCTGGCTCGAATAAAATCGAAAGAGAAATTAACTTTTATTCATTGGCGTTCCGGTTTTATAATTGGCGGGCTATTGTTACTCGGAGGAAACGGCGGTGTTGTTTGGGCTGAACAATATGTTCCATCAGGATTGACTGCATTGCTTGTATCAACTGTCCCGATTTGGATTATGATAATAAATTGGGTTATACCAAACGGTGAACGGATTGGCGTTAAAACTGTTCTTGGAGTAGTATTAGGGTTCATCGGCTTGTTTCTTTTAGTTAATCCACAAGATTTAACAAACGGTGGGAGCGTTGATTTAGTTGGGGCAGGAGTTCTATTGTTTGCCACTTTTACTTGGGCGCTGGGTTCAATATACAGCAACCGCGCAATACTCCCCAAATCAAAAATTCTCACCGTTGCAATCGAAATGATTGGGGGAGGGATATTATTATTTTTCTTCAGTTTAATTACCGGTGATGCTTCAAAATTTTCAGTTGAATTAATTTCACTCAGATCGATTTCGGCTCTTGTTTATTTAACTATTTTCGGTTCGATTGTTGCATTCACCGCTTATATGTGGTTACTTGAAGCAGCCGGAGCTGCAAAAGCAACTACTTATGCTTATGTCAATCCGATAGTTGCGTTAATACTCGGCTGGCTTTTTGCGGATGAACAAATTACCGTGAAAATCTTAGTAGCAATGACAATAATTTTAAGTGCTGTTGCTATTATAAATACAAATCTTTCCTCGTTTAAAGTAAAAAATAGAAAAGGTTGATTTTGATAGTTAAAAACGTGGCGATAATATGTTTTAAATTTTTCGATTTGCTACTAGAGTTTATAAGGTATTATAACAAATCCCATCTCCGAACTAAAATCCTTAGTATTTCTTGTTACTAATTTCACCTTATTTATTACCGCTAACGCTGCATGAAATGCATCCGGAAGTTTAAATCTAAATTTCTTTCGTAGCTCTGCTGCTAAATCTGCAACTTCATTGTTGATTGGGAGTGTTTCAAAACTGTCTAAAAGTAATTTTATTGAGTGTTTTTCAGTTTCTGCTGTTCCAACCAATAATTCGGCTCTTGTTATCGGACTTATAAATGAATCGTTATTTCGCTTCAGCCATTGTGTAGCTTTCTTAATCCCATTCAAGTGATCAATTAAAATAACCGTATCTATAACATATTTCATATCATCACCAGTCTGCTCTTGACTTTTCTACATAATCATTACCATCAATTTTCTTTTCAGACCAAATTCCGGCTGTTATGGAGAGGGCGTCTATTTTTTCTGATTCTACTTTTTCTCGATATTGGATTAATGCTTCCCTGATTGTTTCTGCAGTTGGTTTATTTTTTTTCTTCGAATAATCGTCTAACCAGACTTTTATTTCCCTTGGGAGTGATATTATTGTTCGTATCATTTTATAATTCTTTTTAGGAATGATATCACATTGGTGATATATATGCAATATAAAAAAAAACAGTTGCCTCTAAGTTTTTAATGCATCACAAATTGTGCACTTCGTGTGGTTTCCCTTAGTGAACTTTGTGTTGGAGTTTTTTCTTAAAACCGAAGGCACCTAAACACAAGAGGCGCAAAAGTTCTTCTATAGGAAAACAAATATTTAATTTTTAGGGAAATTATAAGTTCTTCTCTTCACACAAGAATAACTTATGGTGAGTTGGTGATTTTACAGTACACATCAATATCCCTTTAAAAAACCAAAGGCTGTCGATAATCGGCAGCCTTTGATTAAGAGATTATTTTTGAATCTTACTTTTGTAACAACATCTTCTTAGAAATGTTAACATTATTTCCGGTAAATCTGTAAACATACACACCTGAAGCAAGTTTTGATGCATCAAAGTTGATTGAATGATTTCCGGTTTTTAGTTCACCATTTAATAAGGTTGCTACTTCTTGACCAAGAATGTTAAACACTTTTAACTGATAGTTTCCGTTTTGAGGAACACTAAAGTTAATTGTTGTAGTCGGATTGAATGGGTTTGGATAATTTTGTTCCAACTTAAATTCAACCGGTAAAGTTTCATTCTTTGCAGAAAGTACTGTTGAGTTTGATTTATAAAGTTGACCTGTACTTGTTCCGGCATAGATAGTTCCGTCATCTGTATTTAAGAGTAATGAACTCACACCAAATCCGCCCATACCGAATGTAGCCCAGTTGTTTCCACTGTTTGTTGAAGCATAAACACCTGCTGCCCAAGCACTTACGAAGATATTATCATCATTATCAATTTGGATAGCATAAATGTAATTTGCATTTAAGCCGTTGTCAACTTTTGACCAGGTAGCACCAAAATCTGTTGAGCGATATAATCCATTTCCATAAGTTCCGGCAAAGATTACATCATCAGAAGTAATTGCTAATGACCATACATAATTGTAACCAACATTTAATGTAGACCATGAACCACCTTCATTAACTGATTTGCTAACTCCGGCACCAAATGTTCCGGCAAACACTGAGTTGTTTGAGTTTACAGCCAAAGCCATAACCGTGCTATTAGCTAGCCCAGTGTTGACTTGTGACCATGTAGCTCCGTTATCAACTGATTTGTAGACACCATAACCCCATGTACCGGCTAATAATGTACCGTTTGCAGTAATAACTACTGAACGAACATCTTTTCCGCTTAATGAAGTTAATTGCCAGCTTGCACCATCATCAACTGATTTATAAACGCCATGCTCTGTTCCGGCAAAAATATGATTGCTTGAGTTAATTGCTAATGACCATACAAATACTACTGACATCGAGCTATTGATGCGTGTCCAGTTAATTCCATTATCAAGTGAGCGATAGATATTTCCACCCCATGTACCTGATAACATATTTCCGTTGTTGTCACGAACCATTGTCCATACGATTTCACCGAATCCGAATGAACTAACTAATTGCCAGTTTGCATTTCCAGTTCCACCAGTAGGTGTAGTTTGGCGTGTAACTGTAATTGATGCAAATCCAAAATCGTCTTCTGTTTCAATACCGTTGCCCGGTGTTGAATCGGGATCATTTTGATCACATGCTGTAACTTCAGCAATATTCTTTAATGTAGTTTCTGAAGGAATATTTCCAATGAATGGAGCTAAGTTAAATTGACCTTGTCCGGTCATAGATTTACAAATCACTTGGCCATTAATAACACCGGAAGCAAAGTTAACATCAGCAAAAGGAGCTAATACTGAACCAAGAACTCCGATTCCAACTATTGTCAGATTAGTTTCTTGATAGAAGTTTAACAACACGTTATTTTTTGCTGTACCGTTTACTGAGAAACCACCATTCCAGTGAATGTTTGTTCCATCTATATTTACTAATACTACCGAGCCTGTCGGCACATTGATAACAAAATTTGTAGCATCAGATAAATTAGCACCTGAAACTGAAAATACATTCAAGTAAGGGTCACTACCGTTTAGTGTCAATCCCGACCATTGGAATGTAGTTGTTCCGTTTGTTGTATAATTTGAAAGTTGAGTCGATAATCCGGTTAAGTAGCTTGCTGCATCTGCAAAATCAATAGCTGTAGCATCTTTTCTTAATGTTCCACCGGTAATGCTAACGCCATATATCGGGAGATTAGTAGCATTTCCATAAACCACATTACCACCGATTACTGCACCGCTAGTATAGTATAAATCTCTGCCAACTACCAATACATCTTCAGCACCGTTAGAATTAGGAAGTTTATCTCCAACACTATAGTTAGAAAGATTTGCATCTCTACCAACTGCAACTTTTCCTTCGGTATCTGATGAAGGTTGATTCAAATCTTCAAGAACAAAAAGATTGAAATCTTGAGCCGCACCTAAGTTGAATGCACTTGTGTTTATTGACGAAAGATTTACTTTTACTGTGATAGTTAAAGTTGCAGTCATTCCATTGTTAAGGTTTCCGACAGTCCATTTACCGTTTGTGTTGTTAAATGTACCGGTTGATGCTGAAGCCGATAAGAAATCTACTCCTGCAGGAAGAATATCTGTAACTTCAACACCTGTTGCATTTGCAGGACCATGATTTGTAACCTGAACTGTGTAAGTAACATTATCACCATCATTTGGAGTAGCATTATCAACTATTTTAGTTAAACTTAAATCTGATTGTGTATTTTGTGTTTCAAGATATATACCCGCATCCCATGAAAGGTCTGTCTGTCCACTACTTAAAGTGATACAAACTGTTTTCCCGGTGTTTGGATCCGCATCTGAATCAACATTATTATTTGAACCTTGATCTTTTGGACTAAAGAGATAACCTGAAGGTAAAATAAACTTCACATAGTATGACCCAGGAACAAGGTTTGTAAAGAGATAATTACCGTTGTTATCTGTTGTTTGTTGACCTACTAATACATTAGAACAAGTATATAATCTAACAGTAACCCCGCTAACACCGTTTTCACCACCATCTTGAATACCGTTTTGATTGACATCTAACCATACTTTATCACCAAGACTTGCAGGAACAACTACTTCACAAGTTAAACCGTTATTGTTCACAGTACCATCAACAAAGTTTTCGTTAATCATAGTAGCTGCGTTATTTAACTCACTAAATGTATATGGAGTTGAGCCGCCACCTAAAGCAATATTTCCAAATTGAAGCACTTGCATTACGGTTAATCCGGCTAAAGGACCTGCAGAAACAACGAGATCTTTCAATTTTGTTGGGTTTGACCCTAAATATCCGGCATTGTTATAATAAATATTCATTGAAAGTGCTGCAAGTTGACCGGCTAAAACAGTAATATCAGTCGTTGGATTTGTATAATTTTGCGTCAAAGCTTGGGCAGTACTTCCTTGAGGCAAGAAATTTTTAACTGCTGTTGCTGAAGTTAAAGTAATTTTGAAATTTCCACCTATGACTAAGCCTGTCGGAAATACAGAAGAGAAGTATTGATCTCTAATTTGTCCAGGTCCACTATTAGAGGGGCTTCCCCATCCACCTTGAGTAAATGTTGTGAAACCATTCAAATCACAATTTCCATTTGGGCTATACCAATTCACGGTAGCAGTAACAGCTCTATTTGCCACTGTTGGTGTTGCAAGAACCAATTTCTGATAATTATTAGGCGAAATTGAATGGACAAATCTTGTTCCTTGAGGAATGGCTGCATTGGCATTAGCTGTTATAGTTGCGGTCAATCCACCTGTATGGTTTAGGGTGATTGGTCCAGCAGTTCCATTTGCACCGGTAACAACAGAAGTCGGATTTAGATTTCCATTAGTAGTAGAAAGATTTACATTCAAACCAGACTGTGGAAAACCGGCATAATTAAGTGCAGATATTGAAATGGTTGCCGCTTGTCCAAATAAAATAGTTTGGGTTTGAGGTAAAATTAAAAGAGTTTCAAACGGAGATGTTAATCCTGCGTTTGCATCAGCATCAGCTTTAATTTGTAATGCTCTTGTTTTTAGAGCACTAACAGAAACTGTGTTCAAATTCATACCATCAGCGTAGTGCCAAATAGCTAATTGAACAGCTGCGGCTTCGTTTGTCTCGGTTAAACTTCCTGTATAAGGGAGTGCTTTAAAGGGATAATAATTGTTTAAAATGTAAGTAATCTCCGGAGGAGTTACACCATCGTCAGTATAGGTATGTGGTTGACTTGATGTGTAGTAGACTATATTATGTGAGATATCAATACAGTAAAACTTTGTTGTATTATTATCCATCTGACCATTAAAAGTACCGGCCCATGTATTTAATGTTTGGTTAGTATAAGGGTTTGTAAAAGAAACATTTGCCCCCTTATCCGTTCCGAAAACTTTAGCAACACTTGAATTTTCAGTTCCCATGGCACCATTGAAATACTCTTTCGGGAAATCTGTTCCGGTTTTTGAGGTATCTAATCCATATCCATAAATTGCTGATGACATTACAATCACTGCCAATGCAACCATGGTAGAAAAGAAGATTTTGTTTGTTAATTTAAGAACCATTTGTGTCCTCCTATTGATTAATTGGAGAAAATTGTTCAATTATCATACCAAATCCCCGAATAGCCGAATCAACTGAATTTTAGCTTATTTTCCCGGCTACTCGACAAACATTTGGCTCATTCTGATACACTATTCCATTTTGGGATTTCTCCCTCGAATGCAAGTTTTTACTACCCCACAAAAAAAGCCAAATAAAGAACAATTAGCCTATTTCAGATAATTCAAAAATCGAAACCCAAGGCACAAGAACTAACGGAGAAAATTACCTATTCCGTAATAAATACAGGTAAAACTTACTTCTACTGGAGTAAAACCATCTTCCGTGTCTCAATTTTAGAATTAATTTTTAGCTGATAAAAATAAATCCCACTTGAAAGATTCAATCCATTCGCATTTGAATTAAAGCTTATTTCATAATTCCCAACAGACTTAAATTCATCAACCAGAGTTGCAACTGCTTTTCCGATGACATCATAGATTTTCAGAGAAACTTCACCTGATTCAGGGATCGAGAATTTAATTGTAGTTGATGGATTAAATGGATTCGGATAATTCTGTTGCAGAGTAAACGATTCTAAAATATAATCTTCTCCACTCTCTTCGGCGCTTAGCAAAATTCCGGACGGAGGAGTTGGAAGTTTTTTTGTTGTATAAATGTAAAACTGCCCCGGCTCTAAAGAAATTTGGGCTTGAGTATTTGAGACGTTTACGCTATCTCCACTGAAATAGTCATACCAATAACCGGTTCGGCTAAAGTTCGGGTTCACGCTTCTTTGAACAACATCAAAATTACCGACTATTGCCACATCCATTGTTGAGTGATAAATATGAATTCTTTTAACTGCTGAAGCTACATCTAAAGCATAATTTGTACTTCTAAAAGCTTCATTTTCTCTTTTCAGTTTAATCAGTGCTGCTTTTGTGCGATAAAGATTAAATCGGTTTATATCAGCATAATAATTCCAGCGAATGGGTTTGTTACAAACTCGGCAATCATAATCGATTGAGATATCGTAACCCAACTCACCGAATTGCCATAACATTTTAGGACCGGGAATAGTATAGAAAAATGCCGATGCAAGTTTTATTCTGTTTAATGCTGTATTTAAATTTTTAATACTATATGAACCCGAAGAATTTCCGTAGAGAAGATTTCTTACCACCATCCGTTCTTCGTCATGACTTTCCATATAGGTTATCAAATGTGGATACAACCATCCTCTATTCTTATATGAGCCCCATGATAAATTCGACTTGTTGTTATCATGATAAGCCATTGAGGCTTCGCTATAATTATAATTGAGATTTCCCCACAACATCATACCATAATCAGCTAAGACTTTCTCTTCGGTATTATCTGCAAAATGCTCCATTATTGTATAAGCTGTTGGGTCAACTTCCCAAACTTTATCAACCATTCTTTTTAGTAGATTAATACGGGATTGATCATACTGTCCCCATAATCCAACATTATCACCACTATTAACTTGTGTGAAACCTTTGCTTAAATCGTAACGATAACCGTCAACTCGATATTCAACAAGCCAATATTTATTCACACGATCAACAAAATCTTTAGTTGCCTGACTTTCGTGGTTAAAATCATAACCTACATTATAAGGGTGTTTCGCAACAGGATTAAACCAAGGGCTGTTTGTTGCCGGTCTATTATTTACGGCATCCCAATACAACCGAACCATAGGAGAATTACCGAAAGAATGATTTAATACCATATCAAGAATTACTGCAATTCCATTTTGATGACAAATATCAATGAATCTTTTTAATTCATTTTTGGGTCCATAATATTTATCCGGTGCAAAATAGAACATCGGGTTATAGCCCCAACTTTCATTTCCTTCAAATTCATTTACCGGCATTAGTTCAATTGCATTTACACCTAAGTTTTTCAAGTAGCTTAATGTATCAATTAAAAATTGATAATCATGTCGTGCAGAAAAATCTCTTATTAGCAATTCATAAATAACCAAATCTTCTTTCGCCGGACGTTGATAGTTGGTGGTTTGCCACTGATAAGGAGTTTCGGCTGTCTTTAATACTGAAACTACATTTGCAGTTTTCCCGGTCGGATATGGTGTTAGATTTGGGTAAGTAGTATTGCTAATGTAAGGATCATTCCATGGGTCAAGAAGTTTTTCGGCATACCAATCAGCAACACGAATTTTATTATCAACATTAAACTGATAACGATATTCTTGTTGAGGAGTTAAATTGTTTAGTTGAATCCAATAACGATTTCTATCCGGTGTTGATTTCATGTAGAAATTATTATCAAGCTCCCAATTATTAAAATCACCTATCAGATAAACAAACTCCTTTTCAGGAGCATACATCGATAAAACAACAGTAGCATTATTCAGATAGTTTATTCCGTCAACAATACCATTTGGAAGTGCTTCAATAGTGAGCGGAGGTCTAACAATAAAGTAGAAGGAATCGGCTTTAGTTTCATTATTTGAGCCGGTAACAACAGCTTTAACATATTTCTTCCCGATAGCATTAACCGGAATTTTGTGCGTCAAAGTATTTGAGGATGTTTGATTGAGCAATGTTCCATCAAGATACAAAGCTAAGTTTGTTGATTGAATAGATACAGCCGTAACAGTAATGGTATCACCTATCTGTGTCAGTATTTGTTTCTCCGATGGTTGAGAAAATCCGACATTCAACCCACCTTGAGTTAAGGGAAGATAAATATCACTTCCATCAGCTTCACGTCCAACTATAGTACCGGCAGCATTTCTAAATACGAAAGCTAATTTTAAAATTTGTTCTGATGCAGGCACTCCATAATAACTTCTTATGTGAAAAGAGATTTTCCACTTTCCACCACCCAAAAATTGCATTGTGTTTGCGGGTAGATTTTGAGTCCACTGAGTTTTTACATATTTCCAATCTGTTGGACCTGTACTTAGATTTGTTATAACTCCGGTATGAGCATAGATTGGCGGACCCACATTTGCCAAAGCTCCATTTCCTTTTGTTGCATCATAAATAATTATAATCGAATCCTGGTCGGTTGCAAAAAATGGTGTCCATTCCAAAACTTGAGATAGTAATGGTAATTGAAAAAATATAAGTAAAAAAAAGATTTTAATTGAATTCATTACTTCTCCTTTTTGTAATTAATTAAACTCACTAAATTCCGGTTTACCTGCATTAATCCATGCAGAGTAATAAATAGAAACTATTGACTCAACTGCATCATTTAGCGTTTGAGTAGTAAAGTGTTGAAGTCTAAACCACATAATCGAATAATACTTTTCGCCATAGCCCGAATCAACCGATGCAGCTTCAATATCACTCACAAATATTAATTGATTATAATTATGAGAAGCTAATATATAATCCCATACATACTTTTCAATACAATTAATTTGTGTCGGCAAAACAGGTTTCAGCCCATATTTAATTTTTTTATAAAAGCGATTAAACATCCTTGATTCATAACGAGAATGTAATCCTTTTTGGTTTGTTAAAATTCCATCATAATTTAAAATCGTATGCATCGGATTATGAGCATCTGCGATATAATGTCCGAGATATGCCATATTAAATATTGCTTTTGACTTATCTTTATTCCTAAAAGCATCTACTAATTGATTATAAAAATCCAAAGTATTCCAAGGCAAAATTCCCATTGCCGAAACTAAGCTATCCCCATATTTTTCAATCAGCTCAGATTTACTTTTTACAATTTTATAATCTTTAAATTCATCATAAAAATCAAGGTCGATAAAGTGTTTTGGATATTCAGTACTATCCCAAGATCTTCTCTTATCGGGCTGAGGGGCATTTTCAGAGACTGAGTCCGTCCACGCTTTGAACAATTCCATCTCTTTCGGAAGGTTACTCATTGCATGTCTGTTTATAAGTTTATGCCCCTGGTCTCCCCATCCGAAAACAGAAAATGTTATGGAGACACAGATTAGAATAACTTTTAGATGATTTAAAGACATTTTTCACTTGTTATATTTTACTAAGTTTAAACTTAATCAAATATCTTCAAACCGAAAACGAAATTGCACGCCACCTCTGATGTCTGTTCGATTTTTCCTCGTTTATGAATCCAAAACTTCCTAATTTTGTGAAACATTTTATAAAAAAAGGGAACTTATGAATACACAAGATTTTATAGCTATTGAAGAAAAATACGGTGCGCACAACTATCATCCGTTAGATGTAGTAATTGAAAAAGCCCAAGGCGTTTGGGTGTGGGATGTTGAAGGGAATAAATATCTTGATTGCCTCGCAGCTTATTCGGCTGTAAATCAAGGGCATTGCCATCCTCGAATTATTTCTAAACTTAAAGAACAAGCCGAAAAAGTTACTCTTACATCAAGAGCTTTCAGAAATGATCAGCTCCCATTACTTACACAAGAACTTTGTGAGCTAACCGGATACAAAATGATGCTTCCGATGAATTCCGGAGCCGAAGCCGTTGAAACTGCTCTAAAAGCAGCTCGTAAATGGGGATACAAAGTAAAAAATGTTGAAGACGGAAAAGCAGAAATTATTGCATGTACAAATAATTTTTCCGGAAGAACTATTTCAATAATAAGCTTCTCAACTGAAGAGCAATATCGAGACGGTTACGCTCCTTTTACTCCCGGTTACAAAGTAGTCGAATATGGAAATATAGAAGAATTAGAAAAAGCAATTAAACCAAACACGGTTGCGTTTTTAGTTGAACCAATTCAAGGAGAAGGGGGTGTAATTATTCCTCCGGATGGTTATTTGAAAGCTGCATTTGATTTATGCAAAAAAAATAATGTTCTTTTCATAGCTGATGAAATCCAATCAGGGCTCGGCAGAAGCGGTAAGCTTTTTGCCTATCAATATGAAGAAATCAGACCTGATGTTGTAATTATCGGTAAAGCTTTATCAGGCGGATGTTATCCTGTATCGGCTGTGTTATCTGATAAAGAAGTGTTAGGTGTTTTTAACCCCGGAGATCACGGTTCCACATTTGGCGGAAATCCTTTGGGTGCCGCAATCGCAAGAGAAAGTTTAAAAGTTTTAGTTGAAGAAAAGTTAGTTGAAAATTCTTTTGAACTTGGAAATTATTTCCGCGAAAAACTTAACGAAGTAAAATCGGCTCATGTTAAAGAGATTCGTGGAAGAGGCTTATTTATTGGAGTTGAATTGCATCCCGAAGCAGGCGGTGCAAGAAGATTTTGCGAAGCTTTAATGAAAAGAGGAGTTCTGTGTAAAGAAACTCACAGTCATGTAATCAGATTTGCTCCTCCATTGGTAATCACCAAAGAAGAAATTGATTGGGCTATTTCTCACGTTAGTGATGTTCTGCAAATGCCTTAAGATTTTTATAATTCAGACTGCCTCATTTTTGAGGCAGTCAATCTATTCCAAATACTTTTCTAAAATTACTTTTGTTTTTAAGTGAATATCTTTTATTTCGACAATTAAATCTTTAATTACTGAAATATTATTTTCCTTAGCTGCTGTCTCTATTTCGAAAGCTTTATTTCCCAATGCATTTGCCCCGATAGAAAAACTTGCCCCTTTAATTGTATGTGATTCTGCTTGAACCTTTTTAATATCTTCGGCATTAATCGAGTTTTCCAAATTACCGAGTCTTCGAATTAAATCACTTAAATAAGTCCCTAACAGATCAACTTGAAACTCTTTATTATCACTGCTAATCATTCCAAAATGCTCTTTATCAAACAACGGAACTTCATCGGGAACTTCGGTTTTTACTTCGGGCTCCGGACTATCAAACTGTTCATCCAGCCTTAACCAACCATCAAGTAGCTTTAACATTTCAACTGTTTTAATCGGTTTAGTGACATAGTCATTCATTCCGGCTTCTATACATTTATCACGATCACCCGAAAGTGCATGAGCAGTTATCGCAATTATCGGAATATCACACAAAGGTTCATCAAGTGCCCGTATTGTCTGCGTTGCGGTAAAGCCATCCATAACCGGCATCTGGACATCCATTAAAATAAGAGCATAATCTCTTTTTTGTTGCAAGGCTTTAACAGCTTCTTCACCATTATCAACTGCTTCAATATTATATCCTGCTTGACCGATAATCTTTAGAATAACTTTTTGATTTACCGGATTATCTTCGGCTAGCAGTAATTTATGTTTACTTCTTTGAACGCTTCGATCTACCGGAATTCTTTCTCGAGTATCGGTTTTCACAACACCGGTAATTACAATTTCCTCTTTAGACTTTTGATTTGCGTTTGCTTTCAGCTTACCGATTAACGTAACCTGTTCCGGTGCGGTTAGAATTGTTGTAAATGTAAACTTTGTCCCTTTATCAACATTACTCTCAACCCATATCTGCCCGTTCATTAGTGTTACAAGTTCTTTGCAAATTGCTAATCCTAATCCGGTACCACCAAACTTTCTAGTATATGAGCCATCTACTTGTGAAAATGGTTTGAAAAGATAATTTAATTTTTCTTGAGGAATTCCTATCCCGCTATCTTCAACTGCCGAGTAAAGTTTAATTTTATTCTTTCCAACTTTTTCAGAATAGACAAAGATTTTAATCTCCCCTTCTTCAGTAAACTTAACTGCATTTGAAAGAAGATTGAGGTAGATTTGCCTTAATCGGGATGGGTCGCCGATTAAATGTGTTGAAGTAGTTTTTTCGATTGTTACGGTAAGTTTTAATTTCTTCTCTTGAATTCTCGGGATAACAACCGAAACAGCCTCATTGATAACATCACGAATATAAAAATTACTTTCTGATAGACTAAGTTTTCCGGCTTCAATTTTTGAGAAATCAAGAATATCATTCACTAAATCCAGCAGAGTTTCAGCAGAGGCTCTTGCACTAACAATAAAATCTTGCAATTCTACTTTATCTTTGTAAGCTCCTTGTTCAATCAGCGAAAGAAATCCGATAATACCATTAATTGGTGTTCTGATCTCATGACTCATATTTGCTAAAAACTGTCCCTTAATTTCGCTTGATTTTAGTGCCTCAATCGCAAGTTTGTCGGATTTTATTTTTTCTTCTTTAAGTTTCTCTTCAGCGATGTAACGTTCTTCCTCAAGCCTAATTTGATCACTGATATCATGAAGACTTCCTTCGAAATACTCTCTTCCCGATTCTTCATCACTCACAATTCGATCATTAATTCTGGCAGTTATTATCGAACCGTCTTTCTTTTTTAATTCGACTTTGAAGTTTTTAATTTCGCCATGTGTTCTTAGCATTTCAATAATTCGTCGTCTGTCTTCCGGATTTTTGTAGATGTCATATTCGATATCACACTGCTTTAAATCAGCTTCTGAATCAAATCCTAAAATTGAAACAAGAGCTTGATTAACGGTTAGAAACCTTCCATCTTCGCTTGTCTGGAAAATTCCTTCAGCAGAATTTTGAATTATTGACCGATATTTTCTTTCGCTCAAATTTATTCGGAATGATTTTTCTGCAATTTCGGAACGGAGTTTGAAATTAACAGCACTTCCAACAACAGAAATAACACTTAAGAAAATAACAAAGAGAACGGATTCATACATGTTAGGCAAAAAGTAAATCTGCTTGTCGTTCATCAGAATAGCACCGGCAAAAACTATGTTGTAGTAAATTGCCGCTGGTCAATCTGATTTTTAACTTCCCATGATAAAAATAATGCAGAAGTAAAAATCATTAGTCCAACAATCTGAGTGTTTACAATAAGTGTTGATGGCATCAAAAAAATCATATATCCACTCGATACAATAATCGTTAGGAGCAGAATATGAACGAGTAGTACGGGATTTTTTAGTGCATGTTTGGTGTAGAGTATTACCAATATTACGAATGCAACTAAGGTTGCCAAAAATCTCGTGATATATACTTGGAACTGATACTCAGAAAAATATCGGACTTCAAAAACCATTGCAAACAAACCAGAAATAGCGATGAGCAGTGTAATTACTTTTAATGGAATAATTAAGTACTCTTCCGTCTGCTTTTTGATAAACTCATATCTTTTATCATCTAAAACTACATTTGTATTATAGATGAAATCTATGACAGTAGATGAGGATTTTCTTTCCATTAAATGTCTAGCCGTTATGATATTTTTGAATTTTGCTTCATAATATAGATGAAATTACCACTTAAATTAAATAAATTTGTTTGAATTATCGAATAGATATTTTAGTAACGAAATCTAATTGAATTGGACACTTAAATGACAGAATTTTTATACTCGATAGACTTATTTATTCTTTATATAATAAATAATTCTTTATCAACACCGGCGTTGGATAAATTCTTTTCACTGATAACAAATGTGAATCATTGGTTTATAACATATATAATTCTTTGGGGTGTTTTATTTTTCAAAGGGGGGAAGAAAGGAAAAGTTGCTGCAATTTTAGTTTTATTCTTGGTTGCTGCAGCTGACCAGACAGGCGCAAAATTATTAAAAGAATTCTTTCAAAGAATACGCCCTTGTAATGTCCTCAATGATGTGCTTACTCCCTTGGGTTGCACAGGTTCATACTCTTTTCCTTCAAATCATGCATTAAATAATTTTGCGGTTGCAATGTTTTTCTACAAAATTTACCCAAACTACAAATATGTTCTTTTTATCACAGCCACATTGATTGCCTTATCTCGAGTTTATCTTGGACTTCACTATCCTTCCGATATAATTGGTGGGGCAGTATTGGGACTTGGATTTGGTTATTTATTCTTCCTCATTCATTCTGAAATATTAAAAAGATTAAGCCCTGACTCAAAAGGTTAGAAAGAGAAGCTTCTGAACAACTGTCGTATAAAATGATGGAATCATTTCAGTAGAATTAACTTTTTCAGAATTCTGATGTTATCTGTTTCTAATTCATAAAAATAGACTCCGCTTGTAAGTTTTGTTCCGTCAAACTCTACTTGATGAACACCGCTCGGTTTCACTCCATTTACTAATGTCGCAACTTTATTCCCTAAGACATCAAACACATTTAAAGCAATTTTGCTTCCATTTTCAGAATTCATCGGCACACTATATTTAATTTTTGTAATGGGATTAAAGGGATTTGGATAATTTTGAAATAGTTCGAATTGCTTTGGTGAGCTGACAAAATCCAATTCAACTGCATCAGAAAAAATGAAATTACCGTTGTAATCAATTTGCTTTAATTTGTAAAAAACTTTACTACCGGAGAATTGTTCATCAAGTTTGTCAATAAATTTATAATCATTCTTTGATGAAGTAGTTCCGCTACCACTAACAAAACCGATGATTGAATAAGTTTCATAATTAGTATTTACTTCGGGATTCTTAATCATTCGAAAAACTTCAAATCCCTTATTATTTGTTTCAGAGAATGTAGACCAGTAGAGATAAACTCCATCTCCATTTTGCTGAAGATTCAGACTTCCCATTTCAACCGGTACGACTGTATAAACCGAAACTTCGTTAGAATATCCTGAAAGAGATGTTGAATTATAAGCTCTTATTCGATATATATAATTTATCTCCGGATTGACCGCAGTATCTTGATACCGGACTACATTTGCAGACACTGAGTCAATCGCAATGAATTGACTTTCCCCTACAATCTCTCTTTCAATAATAAAACCCATTTCATTATTTGAATTATCAGTCCATTCTATTGTTACAGATGATGCCACATTTGAAACTATCTTCAAAGCAGTCGGAGCAATAATTTGAGCAGTGGGTGTAAATTTGTAAATCTTTCCGTTTGATAAAGCACACATATAAAGTTCATTATACTGATCAACACCAAATGAGGAAATCCCAATACCGGCACTGTTGATTAATAATTCGTTAATTGGTTGATTTATGCCGTCATAGGTAAGTCCCCAAATTTTTTGAGATACAAAATCAGCATAAATGTACTTACCATAAAGATTAGGAACGTTCGGACCCCTATAAACAAAGCCTCCTGTCACAGAATAACCGCCTGATGAATTATGAGCATACTCAAATATGGGAAAAGTTAATCCTGTTGTATCACAACCTGTAGATGGAGAATAGCAATGTGCACCTTCCATGATTTTCCATCCATAGTTTTTCCCTTTTTCAATAATGTTAATTTCTTCCCATACATTTTGCCCAACATCAGCACACCAATTCCGGTCAGTCACAGGGTCAAAACTAAATCTCCAGGGGTTTCTTAATCCGTATGCAAATATTTCTTCTTTCCACCCAGACAAATTATTAACAAAAGGATTATCTGATGGAATAGAATAGTTAACAATTCCGTTTGTACTATTAACATCAATTCTTAAAATTTTACCAAGGAACGATGACTTATTTTGTCCATTGTTTTGTGGGTCACCGCCACTGCCACCATCACCCGTAGCAATATATAAATAACCATCAGGGCCAAAAGATATTTGTCCACCATTATGATTTGTGTAAGGTTGAGCAAAGGATAACAAAACTAATTCACTCGATTTTATTGCAGAATCAGGATTAGTTGAAACTTGAAACCGAGAAACGAATGTTTGAAGTGGTGAGCCTCCGGTGTAATTAACATAGAAATAACCATTATTTATATAATCAGGATGGAACGCAAGTCCAAGCAAACCTCTTTCACCGCCGCTGACAACTCTATCTGATATGTTTAAAAAGGTTTTTGCACCGGTTACATTTGAGTTGTTTTGAAATACAGAGATTGTGCCTGATTGTGAGACCACAAACAAGCGATCACTGTTATCTCCGGCATGCTGGATGTCAACCGGTTGATTAAATGTTAAATTTGGGAATGCAACTTGGATTGTAGTCTGGGCTGTTACATTGCATGTTAAACTATGAATGGCTATAATCATAAAAATGACTAAACGTCTCATAAATCCTCCACATAATGGTTATTGAGTCTGAGGATGTTTGCAAATCGTATCGATTGTAATTCAATCTTAAAGAATTGCTATTCACCTCGATATTAAAAACTGTTATTTACTTTTTCTTTTTTTTGGTTTTCTTTTCTTGCGGAATGCTTTCTTTAGGTTGATACAATAAGGTTATTAATGAAATGAGAATATTGAATTTAAAACCTGCTTCTTCTGATGCTTTAGTGATTAAATCAGTAAAAGCAACCATATCATTTATTGAACTTGAAAAATGTTTGGCTTCAAATACTTCGTGAATTGATTCTTTTTGCTTTAATAGTCCTCTTACTTCCTTTTCACTTCTTCGGATTAGTTCCAGTGTAAAATTCCATTTTAGTAACAATTCAAAATATTCTTTGTTGTAATAAAGTGTCCCATTGTATTCATTCACTTGAATAAATCTTTGAACCTCTATATTTCCAACTAATTGTTCAAGTGCCGACTGATTTATGGCAATTACTGACTTTTTACTTCTATCGGCAATAGGTGAAGCTTCCTTAGCTAACTTTGCTTCATGAGTAGGATAAATCCCTTCGGTGGAAGCAAGTATTTTTAAAAGATCAAATTCTTGCTTGATAAATTCATAATTATCACCAAG
Source organism: Ignavibacteriaceae bacterium (assembly GCA_019638025.1). Lineage (GTDB taxonomy): Bacteria > Bacteroidota > Ignavibacteria > Ignavibacteriales > Ignavibacteriaceae > JAGUXE01. The sequence continues at coordinate 80,934 of JAHBUO010000002.1, read as the reverse complement.
TCTGATTAGCGATTGCCAGACCGGTTTTTGAAGCATCAACGATTCATATAACTTAGCCGGACTCTCATTTTTTTCAACAAATTGAATTGTAACCAATATCCTCTTAACAATAACATAGAGGATCATTAAATCAAAGTAGACTTCTTTATTTTCCTTTGTACTCATTATAAAGTACTTTTCCACACCCTCTATTTTAGTTGATTTCTCTGAAACATTCTGCTCAGAAATATATGAGGAAAGATGAGATAATATCTGAAGGTCTTCATTTAATAACGCTACAACTTTTTCTTTGTCGATTGAAATTCCTCTGAAATTTTCAATCGCATTTAGCACGATAAGAAATTTGTTTCTTAAAAAATTAAAAGATGTTGTGTTGTCCACATTTTGAAGTTGATTAATTAACGATAAAAAATTACTCCTAAGTGATGAAATATTTTCTCTATTGAATAAATCCATCACCGCATTGTGGAGTGGAATCAGATTTAGTTCAATCAGTGCTTCTTCAACTGAAGGAACACCTCTTCCATTTAATGATTTATAAAGTCGCTGATAATCACCATTAACATCAAACTTCTCAACAAAGTTTAGATATACAAAATATTGATACCCATCAAGGGAAGTCGATATTCCATCATAGTTAATCTCTTCAGCTGACTTTAAATATTCAAGCTTAGTTTTATGGTCTTTCAATACGTAATATATTCCCGACTCTTTTCTAAGTTTAAGCGCCTCTGAAATTGATTTAACAATGATAGGACTATTGTCAATACCTTGATTTTCTTTACTAACTTTTCCTGTTGATAATTTAATTTTCCCGGATGCTTGCGAATATGAATTATTAAATAATACTAATGCTTTCTCGTTTTCTGAATGATTTGAAAAAGCGAATACATTTTCGTTAACTTCACCATTATCATTTATAAAGTCATAAAATTCGAAATTATCTACCTGGCTAAAAATGTGTCTAAGTTTGGTTAATGGGAAAATTTCATGCTCATGTCTTTTAACTAAGTAATCATCAATATATTCAGTGTAGTAAGCTCGTTTATATTCCATACCATACTTTTCAGTAAAGCCTTCTATTTGTCCGTGGGCAAACATCGGTAATCCCGGTAGAGTAACCATCATGGTAGCTATACCAAAATATTTATCCCCTTTTCCGAATTGATTTACTGCGGTTTCTTCATCGGGATTGCTCATGAAGTTAACATATCGTTTGAGAATCTCCGGATTAAATTCCAACGTATTAGTAATTAAATCTCGATACTTATCATTTTCTTCCTTCATAAACATATGCATAAAAGCACTATTATATACTCTGTGCATTCCCAGTGTTCTAACAAAGTAACCCTCCATTAGCCAAAAGGCTTCGGCAAGAAGTAATGTGTTGGGCATTTCTTCATTCATTCTATCAACAACTTCTCTCCAAAACTCAATCGGCATTAGTGAATCAAAAGTTTGGCGAGTCATTGCATAATCTGAACGAGAAGGGATTGCACCACCTAACCCTGGTTGCGGAAACCACAAGCGTGAATAATGTTTTTTTGTCAGTGTCATAGCTGCATCAAAACGGATGATTGATGTTTTTCGTGCAACATGCATAATCATCTGAATTAATGATTCTCGAACTTCCGGTTTAAGTAAATTGAGTTGAGCCGTATCATTCCATGGCATGTTGGTTCCATCGTTACCGTGATAAATAAAACGAACTTCTCCTGTTCGATTATCGATTAGCTGAAAAACAACCGCTGCATCTTGCTTAGAATAGTATCTGTCCTCTATACGAATTTGAACAGAAGCATCATCTGACAAATCAGGTCCGGTAAAAGAGTAGTTTGGATAAGGAGGATTTTTTGATTGAATAAAGTAATCGGGATGATTCAGTATCCATTGTGAAAAAATTCCTGTATGGTTTGGAACCATATCACTTGCCAATCTTATTCCGCGAATCCAACATCGATATTTAAGATTTTGGAAAGCCTCTTCTCCTCCTAATTCAGCAGCAACATTATAATCAAACAATGAATATGCCGAGGCAGCTGCATCATGATTACCACAAAACTGTTTAATCTTTTGAGAGGCTTTACTTCTCTCCCAAAGACCAATTAACCACAACGAAGTAAAATTCCATCTTGCTATAATATCAAGTTCTTCATCCGGTACTTGATCTAATCTTTTAATTTCAGCCCCATACTTTTTAGATAGTTGATCTAACCAGACAAAAGTATTTTTTGCAATCATCACCACTTCAGGCATCCAATGGGTATCTACCGTAAACTGTTCAGGTTCGGCATAACTGAGAGAAATTTCATCCGCTGAAGCTAATTCACTTTTAATTTGATTTTCAGATTTTCCGGAAATAAAATGCTGACTTTGAGTATTAGTAACTGGTTCGTATGTAGGAACAGGAGGAGTTCCTACTGCTCCATGTATCACAAATAATTTAGCATCCTCATAGATAAGATCTTTACTCCCTAAAAGCTTTGCATTATACTTTTCACTTAGGGCAATCTGCCATTTAGAACGAACGTAATCTAACTGAGATTCAATATCATCAGGATTATCTACAATCGGCTTTTTTAGGGTTTGAAGAAGTGATAAATTCTCTAAACTTGCGGGCTTTTCTTTTTCAAAAAACTCTTCAGCTTTCGATATAATTTCTTTGTAAGAAGTATTTTCTAAAAGCGGTTTGTCATCAAATAAATCTTTGAATTTTGTAAATGCGGGATTGATATTTTCAAGATGAAGTAAAAGAATTTCTTCAATTATAATTTCTCTGTTCGATTTAAGTCCTGTAAAAGATTTAATATATTCATCGGCAGTTTGCTCTTGCCGTTGTACCGGCATCGGGGGGAACTCTTCGACAAACTTTTTAATTGTTTCATCAAGTTGCTCACCTCCAATGCTCTTCTTTAGAAAAACTAAACTCCTTGAGAATACACCCGGATTTTCTTTTTCTTCATACTCTCGAATAATGAAGTGAAAGATTTCATGCAACAAACCGAGTGCATTTATGTGCCCTGGTGTTATAAGTTTGTCTTCTAATTTATTCTTTTTTCTAAAATCATTAATTTTATTTGATAGGATTCTGGCGGAAGCAAAATCGGCAACTATTAAATCACCGGTAATACTGAATAATGATTCCTCAAACTCATACTTCAAACGTGCTTCTTTAGAAACATGAAAATCAAATTTTGTTAGAGGACTTGATATCGATTTAAATCTGAACATTATAAATCTCCGGAGTTATGCTCCAAGGCATTAAAAATATATCGAGTTACGAGCAGAAATATAAGGAATTTGGGATAAAGAGAATCTATTAAAAATCAACCACTTGTTAACTATCACGGCTCAAAAAATGCGCAGCTTGAACCAACCCAAGTTTTATTTTTGTTGAAATCAACTCCCATCATTTTCCCTTTACTCATCCTAATCAAATTGTTGACGAGAATGGGTTTATCATCCCACAAATACATCATTCGTATTTCAACTTTAGAGTAATCATCTGGAGTTTTAATTAGAGGAGCATATTCTATTTTTTCTTGAAGAATATAATTTTCTCTTTCCGAAATTGAATCAAGCCGTTCGGGAGTTAAGTCTATTTCAACACCAAGTCCGGCAAATGAGAATAACGGTTTTAATACATAATTGTTTAAATCTGCAGGATATTCTTTTAAATCGCTTAAGAAATAACATTTCGGAATATTTTTCCCTTTCAAAAACGGAAGACTAAACTTGCTAATCTTAAAAAACCAATTTGGATGTCCGACCCAACAAACGTCTAATTCATCGGTAAAATTAAATCCGGCGGGAAAATTTTTTCTTAGCAATTCATCATAAATCACTCTGTTATAAATTCGTTCAATCGGAATGAGTTTTGAATTTTCCTCATAAAAAAGTTTTGCCCCTTTTTTAACCACTTTAGAAATACACACCGCTTTAACTCCGGTAATCTCCTCAGTAGCTGCAAAATCAATTCTTGTTTTTTGATTTTCCGGCTCAATCTCCAACAGAATTACATTTTCAACTTCTGATTTTCCAAGTAGTATTGATTTGAAAAGTTGTTTATAAGATTCATTATCGTAACCACTGAAGTAGTTAGTCAAATTTGAGGTTTCCGAAAAATGTTTTTGAATAGTATTGGACAAATAAAACTGAAAAGCATATAACGATGGAAAACCTTGAAGTTCAATCAACTTCGGTAATATATTTCCATGTTCGTCATAAGTTAGAGCAAAGTCAATTTGTAAAAAGATAGGGTGGTCATCTTCATTCGGGACATTCAGTCCTTCCGGAATTGCTCTTGTAGAATATTTTTTATACTCCGTAGTTTGCAGTTGTTCCATTATCGAATCACATGCAGATTGCAACTCATCTACGGCTTGCTTTGAAAGAAAAAGTGGAGTTTCAGAAACTCTAAAATCAGCCGGATATTTTAGTTTAGAGTTTAAATCATCAATAAATTGATTATACTTATCTTCAGTGAAATTCGAATTATATTTTTCGCGCAATTCATTAACCATAAATACCTACGATAAAATTCTTTTAATTGAATCATTTAAAAAAGTTGGAAGAACTGTTTTCCGGGTTAGTTTTATTTTATCAGGTTGTTCGATGTAACCAATCATTTCATTGTACATGGCTTCACCATAACGATCTGTAACTTGAGATTTTCTTTCGGGTTGCTTGAAGTGATACAACATACTTTCGGGGTCAGCTTCCGGATGAAATTGCGTTCCGACTATCTCTTCTGAAATTCTAACTGCCATCACTGCAGGTTCATAATTTTCACTTTCGGGCAGGATTTCAGTCGATAAAATCGAGGCATTCAATTTACTTAACACTTGATAATCCGGATTTACAACTTGAAATTGTCTAAAGTCAGCGGCATAAAAGGGATTGTGAAGATTTCTTAGAATCGGATCATTTTCGCCTTGATTAGTCCTATTAATAGGCAATATTCCAAATGATTTTATCGGTCTTTTAGTTACATCAGCAAATTTAAAATAACGACTCATAATTTGAAATGAATGACAGATATAGAAAACTGATTTTTTCTTATTGGAAGAATTAAGATTATTCGAAATAATTGAATCCATCAATCTAAAGTATGAAGACTCCCACGCGCTTCCTTCCCCATCCCAGGGATCGCCGGGACCACCGGAAGAGATATAAATATCATAATTTAAATCGGGAATTTCTCCTTTATAACGGGCATCAAATACCGAATAGGTTACCTTTGCATTTGGGAATTGCAATCCTGAATTAGTAACTATTTCTTTTATGCATCTCATCCCTTCATTTTTTTCGTTATTGTAGAGATCAATAATTGCTACTTTAATGTTTTCGTTAATCATTATTACTTTCTGAAGATTATAATACAAGACCGTGATGTGTTTCATCGATGATTAAATCGACAACATTTTTTGTGTCATAAGATTGTTCCCAAACAGCTAATTGCCTGTCAGCACCGGTTCCCATTTTAATCATCTCTTGAATGTAATCGAGTTCCTTTCGGCTACCTAATTCATCAACGACATCATCAACAAATTCAAGTAGTTCATTAATCAAATCCATAGTAGGAACTTCTTCTCTGATTCCGAAGTCGATAAGTTTTCCGCTTAAGCCATATCTACTTGCACGCCATTTATTCTCTGAAATCAAAGCTCTTCTGTATAATCTAAAGCCAAGATTTTGTCTGATTAATTTATAAAGCTTAGCGACAACAGCTTGCATTAATGCGGCTAAGGCAATGGTCTCATCTGCTCGCATAGGAATATCACAAATACGAAATTCTAAGGTACTGAAGAAAGGATGCATTCGAATATCCCACCATATTTTTTTTGCATTATCGATGCAATTTGTTTTTATGAGGAGATTAATATAATTATCATACTCAGAAACACTATTAAAATAATCAGGGATTCCTGTTCTTGGAAAACGGTCAAATACTTTCACCCGATATGATTTAAATCCGGTGTTTCTTCCCAACCAAAATGGTGAGTTTGTTGAGAGTGCAAAAATATGCGGAAGGAAATATCTCGCAGCATTCATAATATGAATAGCAAGTTCTCTATCATCAATACCAACGTGTACGTGTAATCCAAAAATCAAATTGGCACGAGCTACTTGCTGCATATCATCTACAACTTGTTTGTAGCGTGGGTGTTCAGTTATCTTTTGGTCTTTCCAATGCGAAAAAGGATGGGTTCCCGCTGCGGCGATTCGTAAACCATTTCGAATTGCAAGTTTTGCTAATTCAGTCCGTAATTTAAATACTTCTCTACGCGCTTCAGAAATATCTTGACACACTTCTGTCCCCATCTCAACAACTGATTGATGCATTTCTGCTTTAACCTGTTCTTGTAGAATCATTTTCCCTTCTTCAATTATTTGTTGAATATGAGATCGTAATTCTCTTGTTACAGGGTCAACTATTTGAAATTCTTCTTCAACACCTAAAGTAAAAAGGTTCTTCTTTGACATAACTATTCCATGCTTATTATTTGTTTATACACACACGTTTTAAAGAATATTTAGAAAACTTTAATACAAGTGATTTACTTAAGAGATTTTTTTACGAAATCTCCCCAGGTGGTATTAAACTTACCGTCTTTATGACTTTTAGCCCTTCTGATTGCCATATTTGCAGCGGCTTCAACTATCCACTCAAAATTTTCTTGTCCTACCGAATTGACATCTGCATCCGGAGCCGGATTACAGAAATCTATCGCATAAGGAATTCCATCACGAACAGCTAATTCTACTGTATTAAAATCATAGCCTAATACATTATTAAGAGTTAAAACAGCATGATTTAATTTATCCATCAATTCTTTAGCTTTTGGTAAAGGATTTTGAACATAGCGTAAATGATGAGGTTGTTTTGGGTCATACTGCATAATATGAACATCTTTTCTATCCAAACAGTAACATCTAAAATACTCAGTAAAAACAATTTCTTCCTGAAGCATCATTACTAATTGTCCGGTCTCATCGTATGCTTTGTAGAACTGCTCGGGATTTTCAACTCGATAAACATTCTTCCAGCCTCCTCCTGCAAATGGTTTGAAGTATGCAGGAAATCCGACGTAATTAAATATCCCTTCCCAATCGAGAGGATAAGCAAGATTTCTAAAAGATCTTTCATTAGTATCGTCAGGATGATTTTTTGAAGGAAGTATTACAGTTTTGGGAACTGCAATCCCATGCTGAATTGCTAAACCATTATTTATGAATTTATCATCTGCGCTCCACCAGAAAGGGTTGTTAAGTACGGCTGTTCCCATAAGTGCAGTATTCTTTAACATTGCACGATAGAAAGGAACATCTTGAGAGATTCTATCAATAATTACAGCGTAATCTAACGGTACTCCTTGAATAACTTTGTCAAGTGAGACAAATTCTGCAACAATGCCCGGCTCTTTTTTCTCATTAACTCTATCAACAAAAGCTTGAGGAAAAGTATTTTCTTGACCGAAAAGTATCCCTATTTTTTTCATTATGATGCCCTCTCAAATTGATTAAAAATTAAAATTGAATTTCATTAAGATAACGTGGAAACATTTCTTTCCACCAGTTCCAATCGTGCCCTGCCCATTTTTTTACATCTAGCCAGTGAGAAATTCCTTTATCATTTAGGATGTGAGATAATCTAACGTTTTCATCAAGACACATATCCCACTCGCCGGTTCCAAAAATTATTCCCATACTTTTTATTTTTTCTAAATACCAATTATCAGTTAAATTCGGCAAATAATCCGGTGGATTATTCAGATAGCAATTTTCATCATAATAACCCATGATAAATTGTTTGATATCAAATGCACCCCCCATCGTGAAGAGATATCCTACTTTATCGGGATGCCTGAATGCTAAATTCGCCGCATGATAACCGCCAAAACTGCAACCTGCAACCCCAACTTTTTCTTGTCCGGTATCATATTTTGCATATTCAACGACATCGTATAAAATTGTATTCTCATAACCGATATGAGTTTTCACTCTATCAGCAGGATGAATTGAATAGTTATACCAACTCATTTCATCAGCACCATCGGGACAATAGATTTTTATTTTCCCTTGTTCAATCAAATAAGATGCTGATTCTACAAGTCCGAAATCTTTATTCTGATAAAATCTACCTCGAGAAGTTGGGAAGAGTATAACCGGATATCCGGAATGGCCGAACACCAACATTTCAAATTCTCTATCAAGATAGTTTGTAAACCATTTATGATATTCTTCTTTCACTTTAACCTATTTTTTTTCGGGATGATGTGCAGATGTTAACAGCCCCAAATGCTTAATTCAGAGCGATACGCAAATATATAAAAAAGAAATCTTAATCCAAGAATAGATAGAATTATTTGATGACTTCGACTAAATTTTGAGCTATCTAACCATTTTAATCGGATAAATTTTATTCCTCAATAAATACTCGAAATCATCGTATTGAACAATAGAGTGCATCGATTGTGGATGGAATGCAAGATTAAGTGTTATCTTCTTAATTTGTTTTGAAGGAAGAAAGAAGTATTCACTCAAATTTAAATCACTCTTTAGAGTTTCTTTAATTTTTACATCCCGTAACCACTCACCTTCTAAAAAGATAGAATCTAAGGACGTGATTTCATATTCGATAATTTCAGCGCGTGATTCAAGTTCTTCAGTTTTAATATTATGATAAGTAATAAGAGAATTCAGCTTGGGATCATTTTTGGGAATAAGCCAGCCAATCGGAACATCAATATCAAGAAGCGATTTCACTTCGGGATTATAATTTTGAGACGAAATAATTGTATCAATCCCTTTGAAAGCATCTCTTACAGGAAATCGGAATATTTGTCCATTATTGAAATGGTCTCCTCGCAAACTTAGAGTTGACTTTTTATTAACGATATAATCCCGCTCATTTTTTACAAGTGATTTAATTTCTTCATGCTTTTTGTTAGCGATATTTAGTAGTCCAACAATTGCTTCATATTGTCCTTTAGAGCGTTTTTCAATTCCATCAGCAGAATTCTTCTCCCCGTTAATTCCTTCTAAAATAAATGACAAAGAACCCTGTATCCCAAAACTTTGTCGACCATCGTTAATATCTGTTGTACTATGCCTCAATCTTTCAATATTAGGTGGTCCCCCGACGATATATTCATTAAAGCGAAATCCTTTCTCGATTAAATACTTTTCAACAAAGGGATAAACTTGCTCTTTAGAAAATTTTTTAATCGCAGTTGAAATATTTGGATTAGTTAACAAACCCAATTGTTCATCAGCAATTTTATAAAAACCGAAATTTCTCCAGTCTGAACTGAATGGGAAATATTCATGCACATCAAGCGTTAAATCAAATAAAATTTTATTGAAATAATTATGTAAAGCAATGCTTTCGGGTTGTGTTAGAGTTAAGTGATTCCGGTTTAAGTCAGCATTATTCCCATTTCTTCTTTTATCTTTTTCTGAACCATCGGGATTAATTTGAGGAATAATTGCGATATCTAAATTTTCCAGAAGATGGTCGAATTTCCCATCCACAAAATCACTAATAAGCATTATGGCGGCTTCTTTTCCGGAATGCTCATTCCCGTGTTGTTGAGCAAAAACAAGAACCTTTAATCGATTAGTATTCGGGTTTATACCCTCTTTAGAAAATTCAAACGAATAGATATTTCTCCCTTCAACAGTTTTTCCAATTACATTAATCTTTCCAAACTTATGCTTACCCTCAATAGAGGAAAGAAAATCACTAAGTTCTTCATAGCCAGTAAGTTTTTCAGAATTACTTGCGACAATCGGAAGTTGTTGGCAAAATGATTGTTCGATTAATAAAATCAAAAGGAAGAAAATTGTTTTCATTTGAATCTCATTGTTCAGTAAAAAAAGTTATTTAAGATAAATCAACTTGGCTGATTTTGTAATTGTCGGGCGTGATTTGGAAGTTAATTCAATTCTTACAAAATATACTCCCGAAGTAAACGTTTTGATATTTGAATTCAACTCGAGTTGTACTTCGTGGACTCCTTGTTCATAAAATTGAGAATTAACAACCTCTCTACTTTTACCAAGAATGTCATAAAGATAAATCTTCACTTCGCCATCGTGTGGAAGTGAAAAACTAATTTTTGTTGAGCCATTAAATGGATTGGGATAATTAGCGATTGATAAAGTATTGGGTATTTCAGTTCCTTCATTTTCAACATTGGGATAAATCGCAAGCACCCTCATCGGAAAGCTATAATATATACCGGAGGAGTTAGTAATATTATATCGCAAGTTGTTCATTGCTACAACTTGTCTGGGACCAATACTACTGCTTGCTCGGAATGTAGAAGAATCAACATGAGTTGTTTGTGTTGCATCAATAGAAATCAAAATATTATAGCCAATACTTCCTACACCATCAGTTAGATAGTTATAAAAGTAGTTTTCATAAGGATTTGAATAAAGTCCAAAAGAAGCATTATTTCTCATCATGCCCCAAAGTAGAGCCGAAACCCGATTTTCAATATAGTCATCATCTTCCAAAGGATTTGTTTGAATGATGGATGACTTCACAACGCCCAATCCTTTTTTCAAAGTCATCTTTCCTCTATATGATGCCAATGCATCTGTATCAGTATTATCAACGTAATACTCACCTTGCAGCTTAACAGCCTTATCAAAAAATAAAAAAGAGTTATACGGATGATTTTGGATTTTATATTTTAAAGTAGCTCCAAGCAAATTGAGAGAATCAGTTAAAACTTCTAAACGCGAAGTTGAATCTCCCAAAATCATAACCATTGAAGCTTCACTAACTTTGTGTGCGATTGCTGAATCGTTGATAGTTGCGGAAGAAACCGAAATAAGATCATATTGTGGAAGTGCATTATTCAAATAATTCAAGAGTGAATCGAGTTTAGAAACATAACCGGGGTGTGTTAATATTACTGATTTATATCCTGATGTACTACCCACAAGAGTATACAACGAATTTAGTAAATTCGTAAATGAAGTTGCTGAGTTTGAGAGAATGGAATTATTTACTGTTCTTGTCTGGTGTTGTCTTTCTGCTACACGAGCACTTGGTGGCATATAATGGATGGTTCTTGCCGGAATATTAAACTTCCAATTAGCAGTAAGTTGATCACATTTAAGTCGTGCTACACCATATTCTGAATCGATTGTAGAAGCGAAATAAGCAGTTAGAGAATCAAAATAAAAAAAACTCACCGCACCACTTCCCATTACTGTTGCAATGCCATCCGGCTCAATGCATAGTGCGGTTGCATCATCAATTCCAACTCCGAGTAAGTCAACATTTGCCGTATGCTTCAATTTTAATATCATACTGAATAATCTGCCAAATCTTCCTCGCTCAATAAAATGTGTATCAAATAGGAGATTTGTTTGAAGATTAATAAAATTATTTTCTAGGTCAATCCCATTACTGAAAGGATTTTTGAGTGCAGATTTTGAAGTTATACTACCGAATCTTGCTGAGAAATCATATCCTCCTAAAACCATTGCTCCGGCACTAGTTCCGGCAATAACTTTTCCTTCATTATAAAGTTCAACAATTGCCTGCTCGGTTTTAGTCCCTTTCCAATAATTAATATATCTTACTTGATCACCACCTCGAATGAAAATCGCTGAAGCGGTTTTTAACTCATCATAGTTGGCTTGCAAGTTTGCATTTGCTTGAGAAGTAATTGCTTTGTTGTAAGCTTGAGATGCTCCAAGTGATAGGAAATAAGTGGGAAGCCAATTTGTATTATCTGTCGAATAAGAAAGAATAATAATTTTACCGCTATCACTTTTTTCGACAATCCATTTGTAAGGAGCATCACTCCAACTATTATAATTTTCTGAACCACCACCAACCGCGCAGATGTATCCTTGCGCAAATACATCTGATGATACTAAGACAAATAGCAACACTACTAAAAATTGAATACGAACTTTAATCATAATATTTAAAACATTATTGAAAGTGCGATTCGATTTACATTAGGAAGTAATTCATAAACTGAGTAGGCATAATCAAAAGAGACAAATGAATCTCCAAACGGAACATTAGCCCCCGCACCAAAACTAAATTTTTGGTCATCATAATTGTATCTGTAACCTCCCCGAACAAAAAATCTATCGAAGAACTTAATTTCCAGTCCGGTATGAACTCTTTCATTATTATCATTTGGATGAGATGCATCAATACCGCCGCGTGCTTTAATAAAATCGTACTCAAAGATATCAAAGCCGATTCCGACCTGGAAATTTAATGGGAGTGGGTATTCGTCTGTTTTATACCGAGCCGGGGTTAATCGACTTAAAGGATAATTATTGTTTTTAAGGTGCACTAAATCTAAATCTGGACCATCAAATGACATATCACCGCCAAAGTTACTCATACTCATAGCAATAGTTAAATTCTGAAAATCGATTCGATATTGAGTTCCGATATCAAAAGCAAAACCGTTTGCATATTCATTCCATATCTGTTGACGAATATATTTTGCAGTAATACCTACATTAAATCTATCGGTAAGATACTTTGCATAAGTTATTCCTACTGCGACATCACCCGCATCAAAATACCTTCCGGTACCGTTTGGTTTTTCTTCGGTTGTAACTTCCATTTTACCGGTTGTGAAAAGAATCATGCTTGCTGCAAAAGTGCCATAATCTCCGGCATTGTACACTATAGATGCTGCATTCAAATCAAACATATTGAACCAATTTGAATATGAGAAGAATGCTTCAACATTTTTAACTTTAACAATCCCGGCAGGATTGTAAAATACAGAAGCGGCATCATCCGACAAACCTACAACGGCACTCCCTAATGCCTCTGCGCGAGGACTCAATGAAAGAGAAAGAAATTTTGCTCCACTGGTTCCCAAATTTGGATTTTGTGGGAAAACAGAAACTGTAAGGAAAATAAATAATAAAATTGCGTTTTTCATATTCTTCTCCTTCTCTACTTAATTACTGCAAAGCGTTCAATGAATTCAGTATCACTAGTTTTCACAAGATACATATAAACTCCGGGTGCGATTTCTCTTCCCCCTTCTGCTCGTAAATCCCAAACAGCTGTTCCGCTTATTGATGAGTGATTAATCGTTTTAATTAAGTTTGCATCCACAGTGAAAATGTAAATAGTACATTCCGGTGGAAGATTTATAAACTGTATTTGTCGTAGTGGTTCTCTTCGAAGCTCTCCAAATTCGGGCTCGAACAATGAAGAAGCTACATAGGGATTCGGAACAACCCTAATTTTATTTATGTCACTTTTAATTCTATCAGCATTAATTGAAGAACCTTTTAATGAGAAAAGATATCTATCTCGTACATCCAATTCGATTGGTTTAACAACTTCTACCGAGAATTTGTTTCCGGGAGAAGGCGCTACCCCTCCGGGGAAAACAATTCTTCCTGTGATACCGTTAAAAGTGAATGTGCCATTGTTATAGACTGTATCACCTGTTATTGGAGTATTTGAAACTGAAACAATAACATAAGCTCCACTACCGCTGATACCACTCGATTCGACATTTACCACATAAATATTTTGGATAATAAGTGTATCTGCTGTAACTGAGAACGATATATTAACAACATCACTTCCGCCAATCCTTGATACACTCTTAATTATATCAGGTTTTCTGATGTCGAAGATAACACCATCTGAAGTGCTTTGTAATTGTCGTTCAGTAAATACTCTACTATCTATTACTTTTATTGAATTATTTTTGATTGCATTTATAACAAAGTTAACCGCAATTAAATCACCTTGCTTAGGTCTTTCATCAGCAGAAGCATTAGATGAATCACGGAGTGTAATTCTTAACCCTTGTCCGGTTACGGTTACATCCCTTCCGCCGAATGGGTAGTTATAGCCGGCTCTTATTATCTCGTTGGTTGATAGATTTACCAAATCAACATTGGTAGGAGAATTAAACCGTAAACCATAGTTTATTGGTCGTGTAGCTGTGGAATCAGTTATTGTTACAGTAACCTTTGTTTCAAGATTTCCACGGAATTTTTGAGGAAAAAAATTAAAATTAACTTCATAAGTATTGGCTGAAAGATTGTCATCATCAATAGGCTCTATATTCATCTCATAATTTGAGACTCCGAAACCTTCTCGCCATATTGAGTTTACTCCAACAGGTAATCTACCTATTGCATCGCTTATAGGAATAACAGCAACAGTATTTTCTGCTTCCAAAGTATTTCCAATCGGACTCTCTAAACTTTCAATCAAATCATTGCCTTGGTCGTATGCGGTGATGGAATACCAATATTCAAATCCATTAACAACTGTAGTGTCCGTGTAGCTGTATTGAAGTCCAACATCCTCGCCGATTGCATTTACTACATCAAAATCAGAAATTTTATTCCAGTTTCTCCCTTTATCATTACTTCGGTAAAGACGATAACCTTCAAAATCATATAAACCGCTTGATAAATCCAAACTTTTCTCCGCTCTATCATCCCAGTATAAAACAGCTTTATTATTCCCTTGAACCCCTTTTAATAAAGGACGAGTAGGCGGTTTGGGTAAATTAAAATCAGCATCAACAATACTCTGAGCAGATGTTGCGTAGTTTAACATTTCATCTTTTGTTTCGCCGGCTACAAAAGCCATAATAAAAACAAGAGTATCTCCTCTATTAAGATTGTATGGACCTGATGAGAGAGTAGCCACTAAATCTAAACCTCCTGCCGGGATTGTTGCCGGATCATCAAAATTCAGTGATGAGTTATTTCCAATGTGAAAAAACTTTGTTCCTAACGAAGAATTATACAAAGATGGACTGCTCGACATTATTCCATATTGAACAGAATCGATATCTAAATCATCATCATAAAGATTATAGTGCATATCTGTAATACCCGGTTGTACACCATTTTTAATTGGAGTTTTTAAAAGTGATATTCCAAAATATCCGGTTTTACCTCCTGGCCATTCTGATGAAACACCATCATCATAAAAATAGACTAAATTCCGATTTTTAATAAAATCAATCTTGTCATCTAAATATTCCGGGACACCACCACTCACATTTCCAACATCAATATCACAATAAAGCGCAAAGTATAAATCAGCCAAATCATTTTGACCATGATTTGTAATTTCATATTTATAGAATAAAATATTTTTCGCAATTTTAATTCCGAAAGCATAGCCGGTCTGAGCAACTTTAATTCCGAGAGTGTTCACGGAATTATTGCTATCACTATATTCGCAATATGAGTCCTGGTCCGAAACAAAAAGATTGCTTCCTGTAAGGTCTTTAATAGGCCAACCGTTGATTGGATGCCATGTTGATGGATTATCCGAAAATGCAATTTGAGCTAAATCATTATTATGAGTTCCACCGACAGCCTCCCACTCTTCATTTGTGGTGTGTAAAGCTTGTACAACATTTCCCGGAACACCAACCCACGGATTAACCCTATAGATATAATGTTTTGTGCTATTTATTGGAAATTCGCCGGATGGACCTTGAGTGATTCTACGCGGATAAAGCTTCCCACGATTTTCAAAAAATAGTCCGATGTTACTTGCATTGTGAGTGCCAGCGGCTCTGTCAACAATCCCAGATTCTTTTTCAAGTTTTAACCGATTTATCTCGTCGACTGCTTTTTTACTTTGAGCGAAGAAAGTTGTTGTTATCACAATAAACATCAATAAATATCTAATCATGAATACCTCTAAAAATCTTTCTGTTGTGAAATCGTGGTATTATTATTCAAATTAATTTTATCTAAAACGTAAAGTTGTTCCTAAACGAATGGATCGTGGCGGACCAAAGTTTGACGGATCCTGCATATACTCAACTGATTGATTTCCCTCGAAGGTAAAATCGGGTTCGCCGGTATCTCTATATACATAGAGAATATTTCGATGATCAGTAAGGTTTAATATTTCAGCAAACAAGCGAACTTTTATTATATTCGAGAATGAAAATTCTTTCCCGACCATTAAATCAATACTGTAAGTTGATGGTTGTCGTAAAGAATTTCTTTCTACAAATCCAATGTCTCTTCCACCCGGTGTATATGGTGCGCCGGAATTTAATCTAAATATTAAAGAGAAATCCATTAGCTCAAATGGTTTAGTGTTAAATAAACTTGGACCATCATCTTTGGGAATGGTATAAGTTCCGCTTACATTCAACATGTGAGTTCTATCAAAATCGAGATAATAAAGTTGTGTAGACTCTTGAGTTCCGGGATATTGTTCGGTTTCACTAGATGCACTTCCCTTAGCAATAGAATAAGTATAACTCATTCCCCCGGAAAAATATTGATCAGGACGCATATCAAGAGACAACTCAAATCCTTTAACATTTGCATAGTCTTCATTTACATATAATGTGTAGCCGACAAATCGACCATCAACAAATGGGAAGTAGTATCTCGTACCGATTAATCCTGTAATATCTCGATAATAAGAAGTCAAACTTACCGCTGTTCTATCATTTAGTTGATGTGAAATTCCAACCTCGTAAGAGATGGTTCGCTGTGCATCTAAATTTGGCTGACCGAATAATGGTTCTCTGACATTATAATCATACTGAGTATTCTCAAACAAAAATTGGAAATCGGGATTTTGGAAAAAGTGTCCATAAGAAAAATGCAATTTTGTTCTATCAGAAATTGGATGTGCGATACCGATTCTTGGAGAAATTTGTGCTCTTGGTTTAGCTTTAATTATTGATGTTGGGTCTAATGGATTATTTCGAAACTCGTTATTAGCATTCATATAATCGAAACGTAAACCTAAATTAATAACTAAGTAAGGAAGTTCGATTTTGTCTTGAATGTATGTTGCAAATTCGAATGGCTGGGTTGTATAATCATTAATATAAGGGAAATTTCTTTTAGGATCGTAAACACTGAAGTATTTGAGTTTATGCTTTTTATATGATAAACCAAATTTTACCTCATTTTTGTTATCGATTTGCCAAACTGCATCAGCTTTTATATCAAAGGAAATCGTTCTGCTATCATCTAATTGAAGTGGATCAGATTTTGAAAAAAACTCAAAACCATTCCCTATTGGGAGATATGTCCTCTGAGATGAAGGAAGATATTGTGATGTATCTTTGTCAATTCCGGAATAATAACCTTGGTTGAAATATGAAAATTTTAAATCATAAAAAAGATTATTCAAGACTGTGTGTGTAAGAGTAACGGCAGAATGCCAGCTATCTGTTCTACGTCTAGTAAACTGATCGGGAACATATTTGTATGCATGACTATAACTTTGTCTTCTACCGATGCTACCTCTGTTCGAGAAAGAAATTTTCATCAACGGAATTTGAGTTGATGTAATTTTAGTAAAGAAGGATCTGTCATTGTTGTAACCAAACGGCAAATAACTTCCTCGCTTATCTTGCTCGGCGGATATAAAGAATTTTACTTTTTCAGTAAAGATAGGGCCGCTCAAACTTCCATTTACTCGTGCTTCATGTAGCTGGGCATATCTCTCAATACCAAATTCAGATGTACGATATTCAAGTTTCGCTGAGATTTTATCTGAACCGTCTCTCGTGACAATATTCACAATTCCACTTAATGCATTTCCATACTCTGCATTGAAAGTTCCGCTTAATAAATTCAGCTCCTGAATAGCATCATTATTGACTGTTGTTGCAAGACCCCCCAATAGAGGGTCAACGGCAAGCATACCATCAATCATATATGCAACCTCATTTGAACGACCTCCGCGTACATGCAAATTTGAACCACTCCCAACAACTCCTGCTTGTAGTGAAAGTAAATCGGTAAAAGATGATACAGGTAAGGCTTCAATTTCTTCACGACTTATTGTGGCTATTGAACTGGTAATATCTTTTTGAACAAGAGGTTTTGCTGCTGTAACATAAATTTCTCCAAACTGCAGACTTTGGGAATTCAATTCAACCGAGAGATGTGTTGTTTGATCTACTGTAACAATAACACTACTTACGGTTACAGATTCATAACCAATAAATGAGAACTTGACATTATATCTCCCAGGTGGAATGTTTAATATTACATAATCTCCATTGATATTACTTGCTGCACCAAGACCAATCCCTTCGATAACAACATTAGCTCCTATTAGAGGCTCACCAGATTGTCCGTCTTTTATTTTACCTACAAGTTTTCCGGTTGTCCCCGCATGAATTAATCCAGTTAATACCGAAAGAATTACTAATATCAAAATAATTGGAGAAATAATTTTAATTCTCATTTATACTCCACTAATAAAATTTATTTGATAACTAACTTTTGGTTTGTCATAATCTTATCACTTTCGTCCAAGATTATTTTCGCGTTAGATTTATTTTTAACTGCACATGCAGTTGCCAAAGCGTTGATAATAACAGATATCGCCGCAAATGAATTTGTGAACAACATATTCTCACTTTTAACTATGAGCACTGCTTCAGAATAAAAAGTAACCGGAGAGGAGGGTTTATTTGTAATGCTAATTACTTTAATTCCCTTTTTATTAGCGGCTTTTGCCGCATCAATAGTTTCAATTGAGTATGGAGGGAAAGAAAAAGTTACTAGAACATCATTTTTTTTCAAGTATAGAATCTGTTCTTCAAAAACCGAGTACGTATGTTTTAATACCGAGGCATCTATACCTACTTGAGTTAATTGATAGGCTAATATTTCAGCCAATAAATAAGATATCCCCAATCCTGCAGTAAATACTCGATTGGATTGAATCATCAACTTAACTGCATGGTTAAATAAATCTCTATCTAATTCATTCAATGTTTCATTAATATTCATTACATCAATATTTGCAACTGATGTAAGTATATCTTCATCCTTCGAAGACTGTCGAACTAAAGGGAATGTATCTTTTTTAGTTAGATGACTCTGAAGTGAAAACGCAATTGCTTCACGTAAATCACTATAACCGGAATAACCTATTCTCTGAGCAAACCTAACTATAGAAGCAACACTCGCACCGGTTTTGTCAGCTATTTCATGAACGCTCAAAAAGGGTATTTTATCAAAGTTATCAACAATATAATCTGCGATATTCCTATGATTCCGAGGAAGCTTTTCAAACTTTTGCTGAATCTTTTCTTTTATTTCTTTATATCTGGCTGTCATAATTAAAAAAGTAATCCGGATGATATCACCCGGATTACTTTATCTATTTTATTTAATCAAAATCATCTTATTTGTTTTAACTTGATTGTTAAAACTGATTGAATAGAAATAAATACCACTTGGAATTTCAGAAGCATTAAAGTTAATACTATGCGAACCTTCATTCTGATTTTCACTAAACAGAGTTGAAATCTCATTTCCGATTGCATCATAGACTTTTAAAGTAACGAATCCTTCGGCAGGAAGACTATATCTTATACTTGTAGCAGGATTAAACGGATTCGGAAAATTTTGCTCTAGTTCTAAATGTGTTGGCACCGGCGAGAACTCAACCTCAACTTCATTTGAATAACTATAGGTGCCATCATAATCAAGTTGCTTTAAACGATAAACAATTTTTTCAGTTGAATGAGACTCGACAAAATCTGTAAACGTATATGACTGTCGAAGAGTAGTCGTTCCTTTACCTTCAACATATCCTACAACTACCCAATTGTCAGCAAATTTTCTTTCAATTTCAAAACCGCGATTGTTGATTTCTGTAACAGTAACCCAATCAAGTTTTACACTATTCCCGATCGTTTTAGCGTTGAATGAAGTTAATTCAACCGGAAGTACTGATGTATATTGTGAAAAACATAAATCCATATTGGCCAAACATGAAGCTTGATCAGTTCCCATCGATATGCCGAAATAAAACTCAACAGTCGCACCTACTGCTATATTCACTGCATTCGATCCTAAAATTGCAACTGAACCATCAACACCTGCAGTTAAAGGGGCATCAAATGAGTTTTGGGTTAACCATGAATAATATAATTGATCAGTTCCATAGCCACTAACCCATTGAATGCTTTTTAATGCGGTTTGTGGGGTTGAGAAGAAACGGATTCCTGCCCATTTTGTTTTATTAATAAGAGTTGTATTTGATGCAAGATGATGTTGAACAACCTCAGCACCATACGCACCATCTATTTGAGGAATTACTTCAAGTCCGATAACAGCATTGATAGGAGTTGTTTCATTATTTTTTACTCTCAATTTTCCTAAAATATATGAACCGTTTGTCCAACCATACAAGTTAATCGCAACTTCAACATTAGGAGGAAGATTTGAGTAAGAATTATTGATAGTACTCGTAACTTCAAAATTACTAAGCAAAGGATTTGTAACTGTTGCAGCATTTACTAATCCGTTCTGATCCTGGTTATAATCAAAAACAGCTGAAGAACTCACCCCGACTAAAACAGATGCTCTATCAAACAATCTAGTTGTAAGATTATCTGAAAAAATTCTTGTACGACCACCATTACTTTGTGTTACACCTATTGCCCCGGTATAAAAACTCTGAGCATAACTATCAGACACTAAAGTAAATGAGAATAAAAGAACCAACGATAAAAGAATCCTGATTTTCATTTTACACCTTTTGTTTATTTAATAAGAATCATTTTCTTAGTTTGCGAAAACCCGTCTGCACTAATCGTATAGAAATAAATTCCGCTTACAAGATTAGTGGCATTGAACTCTATTGAGTGATTGCCGGCTGTTCGTTCTTCATTTATGAGTGTTGATACATGGTTGCCAAGAACATCATAAACTTTTATTGCCACATTTCCACTTTGTTTTATGGAGAAGTTGATTTTTGTCGATGGATTAAATGGATTTGGATAATTTTGGCTCAGGTCGTAATTCAATTGATTTAGATTATCTTCCCCGATTGATGTAAAAAGGGCTTGATATTTCTGAACTGCTCCGGCGATACCGGCTAACATTGCAGATTCATCTTGCCCAAGGGAAAATGCATAAAAAACATCTACAGATTCGCCGGGTTGAATCACTACAGCATCTTGAGCAGGAACTGTAACCGGACCATCGTCAGTATTTGAACCATATACTGATTGTATGTATCCATTATTTAACCAAGTCCAGTAATTATCATCCGTTGTATAACCGGAAAACCACTCAAAAGAAACAAGTGATGTTAATTGTGCTGATAATAGTTTGAAGCCCATCTGGGTAGCAGTTCCTCTTCTGAACATTACTGCATCAGCTTCGCTATTATAGACAATTGAATCATGACCATACGCTTGATTTAATTCAGGAATAATGTCTAAACCAATTATAGCATTAATTGGATTAGATTCATTGCTCTTGATATTAAATTTTAAAATAACATAGTTTGAGTTTGTCCAACCATAAACATTTAGTTTTACCAAGACATCCGGAGGCAATGATGAATACTGATTGTTATATGACCCATAAATTTCAAAATCGCTTAGTACAGGACTTGCGACCAATTCAGTTGGGTCTTCAGTATCTGCATCATTTTGATAATCAAATACAGTAGTTGCCGATGTACCAACTAAAATGGATGCACGCTGTAAATGTCGAACTGAATCAGGAGTAAATAGTCTAACTCTTCCGTACGAATTGACTGCAACCTCAAGTGCACCCGTATTAAAAGAAGCTTGTGAATGAACATCTATAAATCCCACAAGCAGAATTGAAAGGAGTAAAAGAAATTTTTTCATGCTGAACCTCATTTTATGTTTATAATTAGTTTATTGCCAACCGATTATGTTAGGAATAATTAAAAGTAGAAATCCCAACACGAATAAAATTATCATTAAAGGAAGTACCCATTTAGCCCATTTATCCCAGGGGACTCGAGCCATTGATAATGCTCCCATTGTTACCCCTGAAGTAGGTATAATTATATTTGTATACTCACCCAATTGAAAAGCAAGTATAGCTGTTTGACGGCTTACACCTGCTAAATCTGCAAGAGGAGCCATTATCGGCATTGTCAGTGCAGCTTGTCCACTTCCGGAATGAACAAAAAAGTTTATAACTGATTGAATAACAAACATTTTTTGTGATGCAAAAATTGGGGATGCTGATTCAACATATGGAGATAGACTATAGAGAATAGTATCGATAATTTGACCGTCCCTTGACAATACCAAAGTCGCTCTTGCAAGCGCTATTATAAATGCAGTTCCAACTAAATCTTTTGCTCCATCGATAAAACTTTTCACAATTTTATCGCTATTCATCCCTCCGATAATCCCACAGACCAATCCCATCACAAAAAACATAGCTGCTATTTCTTCAATAAACCAATTGAGTTCAACAACACCAACAACTAACATTATTAATGAAAGAGCAAAGGTTAATACAACCAATTTGTGTCTGAGTGAGAAAACTACATTTGTATCATAAATATGATCAAAGTTTTCTTTCTCTTTTCTTTCATTATCTTCATTGTAGGTTGGACTAATTTTGGGATTTTTTTCTAACTTCTTCACATAGTATTGAATGAAAATAATTGCCACTATGGTTGAGATAATCCAAACAATCATTCTAAAGCCAATTCCTGAAAATAGCGGAACTCCTGCAATTCCTTGAGCTATTCCAACATTAAAAGGATTTAAGAAAGCCCCTGCAAAACCTATGTGTGCGCCAACTAAAGGAATTGCAACACCAACAATAGAATCATAACCTAATGCTAAGCAAATTGGAACAATAATGAGAACGAAGGGAATTATTTCTTCATTCATTCCAAATGTTGCACCACCTAATGAGAACATAAAAATTAATATCGGAACGAACATTGCTCTTAGTGTCTTAGATCTTTTGTGCACTCGAGCTAACTTATTAATCAAAGCATTTATTGCATCTGTTGATTGTAAAACATTGAATGCTCCTCCGACAATCAAAACGAATCCGATTATCATAGCCGCCTCAACAAATCCTTTCAACGGTGAGATAAACAGAGCAACTATTCCTTGAGGATTATTATCTATATACTTGAAAGAATTCTGAACTACAACTTCACGACCATTTACAACTGTTCTTTCATACTCGCCACCGGGGATTACCCACGTCATCGCTGCAATTAAAATCAGCAGAGAAAAAATTAAAAGATAAGTGTTAGGTAGTTTTATTTTCATTCAATTACTTTTCCGGTCTTTAGATTAAATTTATCCCCTTCAATTAGAACGTGTAATTTCATTTCGCTAATTCCAAGATTTCCTTTTGAATTTTGCCTAATGTTATTTGAATTTGTAGGGTCATAAACCAAAACCTGATAGTCCCCGATAACTTCAAAAGTATCATCCGGATTAACTATTATAGCTGTTGATTCGTCAATTGCAACACCAATTAATTTTGGATTCTCGATTAAAGTTGAAATTGTCCTATTGTGTCTCTTTCTCTTCAAGAAATGTTGATCGATAACAACGGTTTTAAGAAATCCAAATCCCTGTGTTGTCTCAACATTTCCTTTTTCAATAGTTACAAAATTTCGTTCAGTGTCTTTGTTAATTAATTCGTTACCGGTTATCATCACCTCGCTCATCACAGCAGCGCCGGCACTTGTTCCTCCTACCAACCCTCCTTTATTATAAAGTTCAAATACTTTACCTAATAATTTTGTACCTAACATATCTCGTGTTAAATCACTTTGATCACCACCAAGGAAGTAAACTGCAGTTGCATTCTCGATTTTCTTTAGATTACTCTCGTCATCCGCAGTTTCTCGTGTGAAAATTAAATAATCTGCATTACCTCCTAATTCCTTGAACTCTTTTACTTGTTCGATTGAGTTTTCGACTGGTTCAGAACCTGCATTGGGAATAATGATAATTTTCGAATTTGCTCCTCCTGCCAGTTCAACAAACTTTTTCATTATACTTTTTACTTGTACACCTCCTACAATTACCAATTTCCCTTTGTTCTGTGGGAATGACACTTCAACCAATAATAATGCTGAAAAAAGTAAAACAAGTAATATTCGAAACTTCATTTTTTTATTCCTTAATTATTTCAATTGCTATCTCAAATGATTTTTGAAGATCATCAAGATAAATAAATTCGTCATTACCATGTGGATTTTGCGCCCCGATGCCTAAGTTCAAAGAAGGGATTCCTCGAGCATTAAGAGAATTAGCATCACTTCCCCCCAACGAAATAACTGCTTTAGGTTGTAGCCCGACTTTTGAGATGGCTTCTGTAACTTTTGTAAATACTTCTTCGGTTTGATTAACAGTAAATGGTTTGAAGTCCCATAAATCAAGATAGGTAACATCGCCACCTAATTTATTAGCTTCTTCTTCAAATGCTGACTTTATTTGCTTGGAAATACCTTCAACCTTATCCATATTAAATGACCTTATCTCTCCATCGAGAATTACTTTTTCCGGAATAACGTTCACCGCACTTCCCCCATTTATTAAACCGATATTTGCAGTAGTATCACTATCAAGTCTACCCCATGTTAGTTTAGATATTGCACTAGCCGCAATGGTGATAGCATTAATACCTTTTTCCGGGGCAATACCTGAATGCGAAGGTTTTCCGTTTATAATGATATTAAAACTTTTTGCACCACATGCTGAATTAATAAAAGTACCCGGTCTATGTGAAGAATCAAAAATGATAGCATATTTTATATCATCGCTTATGGTAAGATTTGTTGAACCGGCAAGCGTAGTCTCTTCGCAAGTTGTAAATGAGAGAGTAAAGTTTTTTAGTTTAAGATTATTTTCGATTGCATACTCAAGAGAGTATAATAATACTGCTATTCCGGCTCGATTATCCACTCCTAAAACTGTGTTGCCATCAGAAACGATTTTGTCTTCAAGAATTTTCGGAACTACTTCAAGTGTGGGTCGTGCTGTATCCATGTGAGAAAGAAGTAAAAAATCACCACCATCCCCAATTTTACAAATAACATTACCTGTGTTACTTTTTGTGATAGATTGTGAATTATCCCGAGATGGTTTAAAGCCAAGCTTGCTTAGAAAACTCATCACATATTCGGCAACAGGAAGTTCGTTACTTGACAGAGCATTGATTTTAGCGAGTTGAAGGAATATTTCTATTAATCTTTTATTGTGCATGATGTATATTTTCTTACAATATTTTTGTGACGTGAAATATTTGTTACAGAAATAAGCAAAATTATTTTATTTGTCAAGAAAAATTTTTAATGTCGGATGACTTGGAGAGACTCAATAAAAAAGGGAAAGAACTAATATTCTTTCCCTTAAGATTTGATTTAGAATCTATTACTTGTTAACGAAGTTAATTATTGCACTATTAAATTCATCAGATTTTTCAATTTGAAGGATGTGACCGGCTTTATCGATTTCAACGACATCACAATTTTCAATTTCTGTTTTTGCTCTCGAGAAAACATCGCAAGTGAAGCCCGGGTTAAGGTAAGGATTGGGAATCAATCCATCATACTTACCGTACACAACAAGCGTTGGGACTTTAATTAAGTGGATTTTATTAAATGTTGGTTCGTCTAACATTGCATTAACTGATCGAACCACCGCATAAGAAAACATTTCAAAATCGTTATTCTTTGCTAACCGAACGCGTTCTTCAACCATCCATTCTAATCTGTTATTCCATGTGTAGAAGTTGTTTGCTAAATTTCTACGTATACTTTCTTCCGTAGTTTTTTTTACACCCTCAACTGTCATGACACTTCTAAGCCAATCACCTTCACCCTGTTCAAACTCTTCGAAACCTGCAGGTGAGGCGAGTACAAGTTTTTCAAGTCGTTGAGGATATTTTAGTGAAAAGTGAATTCCGATTTGTCCCCCCATCGAGTGACCAACATATATAAACTTGTCAATTTTAAGTTCATCAATAAGTCTTTTAACTTGTTCTGCAAAGAAAGTCATTGAATATGGATAATAATCTTTTTGAGATTTTCCATAACCGGGTAAATCAATAGCTATTACTCGATAATGTTTTGCTAACTCCGGAATATTGTATCTCCAAAAACCGACATTACTCGCAAGTCCATGTACAAGTACAACAGTTTGTTTTCCTGAACCGATATCAACATAAGACAGGGAGGGATTAGATAAAACTTTTTTCGTTTGAAAACCATAATCAATATTTTCAAATTCAAGTGCTTCCATTTTTGTATATAAGTAACCCGAACATCCGTTAAACAGGATTGTTGCCATAAATAATAATCCAATTAGTTTTTTCATACTTTCCTCCTAAAACATTAGCCAGCTAAGTGAAGTAAAAATTACAAATGGGTCTTTCGGTTTTCCTGAAGCATAGTAATACTTAACTGATGGAGCATCATAGAAATCACCCAACATTAAATATCCGGCACTTAAACCAAGAGTTAAAAAGACTTTGATATTATATTTAAGTTCGACATTCACTTCAGTTCCCATATATGAACCCCCTCCGTTTGGAGAAACATTTGATAGTGCTGTGGCTAATCCTAACTTACCTGAGAATTTATTCGGAATAAAATCTTTTGAGGCAGTTAAAAATGCTGCAGTTACTCCAAATCCCATATTTGAAATATCATGTACAGCAGAGTAGTAACGGTTAACAACCTGAGGGTCAGGGAATAACAACAATGCTTTATGCGAGCTATAAATTCCTGTTGGTGAACCCCAAATATTTCCTGTTAAAACGGAATTAACTTTATTATCAGCAGCACCATTGTCATCTCCGGTTGTGAATTGAGTTTCAAAGCTGATTTTATCATTCGCTGTCATTCCATATTTATAAGAAACCGAAGCATTTGCTGCCAGTCCGAAAATATCTGCATATTTAGCTGGTGAGGTGTAATCTGATAGTGTATCGATAGTTCCGATATTTGCCATCACATAAGCATCAGCCCACCATCGACCTGCAAGAAATTCTCTGTTATAAGCTGTGTGAGCACCTAACCAAATAACATTGGCTTCATATTTTTGAGTTGGGAAACTTAAGCGAACCGCACCATTATACTGAGCAAGACCACTATTTAGTCCTTGTCCTAAAACTGAAATACCACCTGCACTTTTACCTCTATCCCAAACGAACCATGCATCGACGCCTAATTCAACTAGAGGGTGAATCTTTGATTCAAGATTAACCATCCATAAAGCAACATCATCATTCTCTTGAATTATATTTTCATATAGTTGATAATATCCAAACCTTGCTGTAGTGGTTTCATTAATATTTCCAAATGCGCTAATACCAACTCCTTGGGTTCCCCAATATGATAGTTTGTATGAACTATTTTGATAAGTACTAACAGCATTCTGATTTGGGTCTCTAACATTATCGAAAATTCTTTGTAGACCAATTACATAATTCCATTTGCTGTCTTTAGGACGTATATCAACATTTGCCAAGAGAGTTTGTAGATTAACTTGCCCCGCATTAATACCACCACCATTGTTCCCACCGGTGCCATAAGCTGCATCACCCCAAGTCATATCAATTTTAAAGAGACTTCTAAATGTAGCAGTTCCATCTAATATTTGGGGTGTATATATAAACATCGGGACAAAACGTTGTTCAAAATATGACGACGTTTTATCATGAGTATTTGTGGTGTTTGGTCCGAATAATCTACCAATAATTTGTCCACGTAATAGGTCATTTGTCGGCGCAATATTCGAAGCGGTTCCTCTGGAAAACCAATATCCAATAAATTTAAACTCCGGTGTTTTAGCATCCGGGATTTTTCTTGTTTCGTAAGTTTGTGCGTATGTCGGAATAAAGTTGATGACAAACACCATCAACAATAAAAGAAATCTTGTAGCCATAAAGCTCTCCCTAAAACAATAACACGGATGGAATACTTCCATCCGTGTCAGAGTGTTTACAAATTAATTATTATTGCTTTACATATTTCTGAATATAGATTGGATATGCAACTCCACCGATTCCTGTACTTCCGAAACCTTTTTCTGCTGTTGGAGGTGTAACACCTGTTAAAGCTGGTTCGGTTTGAATTACTTCATAGCTCATATTGGTAGCATTAATTGCATAGATACCGGTAGCTGTAACAACTGCAGGTGTAGCTTGTTTTGCAACAATATTGATAATCTTAGCATCTTTTGTAAGTGATGCTGATACAGTATCTTTAAATGTAGATTCAGTATTTGTATAGGTACCGGTAAATGTTGTATTTACATCAGCACTATCTGTTTGAACTACAGTGTAAGATTTGTTTTCGTTAAAAGTAGCAACAATCTTTTTAACTCTGAATGGAGCAACTCTTAAACCCAATGGAACATTATTACCTTCACAAACCCAAGTTCCGACAATAGGATCTTTAGGTGTTTCGGTTGTGGTTGTACTGTCTTCTTTACATCCATTTACAATAAATAAAACAGTAACTAACGAAAGAACAAAGAGCATCTTTTTCATGGTAACCTCTTTTTTTGATATTGATTATTAATTAATTAAGGAATCATTATGAATTTTCAGTAAAAGTATTTTGTTAATCTTGCCGGCATCCGTTTTTGGAATTTCGTTTAAGAATTGAACATGCTTCGGGATTTTATATTTTGCCAAACCTTTTTTACAATATTCAATTACATCAGACTCAGTAAGGCTATTTTCTTCTTTCAATGTTATGAAAGCTTTTCCTACTTCACCCCATCTTTCATCTTTAACCCCGATAATAGCTACTTCTTTTATCTCATTTAAAGAATACAAATACTTTTCTATTTCTGCGGGGTAGACATTTTCACCACCACTAATGAACATATTCTTTTTTCTATCGACAACGAAGTAAAAGCCATCTTCGTCATATCTTACCAAATCGCCTGTATGAAAAAATCCATTGGTGAAAGATTCAGCGGTCTCTTTAGGTTTTCGCCAATATCCGGGCGTTACTACCGGACTTTTTAACCAAAGCTCACCGGTTTCATTTTCACGACATTCGGTTCCATCTTCTTTTATTACCTTAACATCAAAAAAGAAGTTGGGAAAGCCAATCGAACCAATTTTTCGAATAGCATCATCTTGATGAAGAGAAAAGCAATTTGGTCCGACTTCCGTTAATCCATATCCTTGTCTGATTGCAATTCCCTTGCTTTGCCAAGTGTTAATTATCGGAATCGGCATTGGTGCCCCACCAACAATTGCATACCTTACGCTGGACAAATCAACTTGATTAAACAACTCTGAATCGGACATCATTTGAAGCATTGTCGGGACACCAAATAGAATTGTGGTTTTCTCTTTTTCCATCAGCTGTAAAATTAATTCGCTATCAAACTTGTTTAGAAGTGTGTGTGAAGCACCATGTAATAAGAAAGGAGTAAATAGAACATTCCATCCACCTGTATGAAAAAATGGTGCGTAACTTTGAGTATGGTCATTTGAAGTTAAGTCTAATCTTAGTCCAGTATTTACAGCATTCCAGAAGAGCATTTTATGTGTGATGAGAACCCCTTTTGAGAGTCCTGTGGTTCCCGCAGTATATAAAATCATAACCGGATCATCTTCATCAACATCTTGATTTTTATACTCTTCATTTACTAAATGTTCATTTGTAAGAAAAGTAGTCGCTTCTGCAAGACTTACTTTGTTCGAATGATGTTTGAGCGATTCCAGTTTTTTTATTTCATTGCTGTATTCATCTTCATAGAAGAAAATTGTAGGTTCAGCATCAACTAAAAGAATATCTAACTCTCGTGGGGTTAATCTATAATTTAGTGGAACTAGTAAAGCTCCGGTTTTTATACAGGACAAAAAAAGCAATACATACTCTGCACTATTTTTTGAGTAGACAGCTATTCTATCACCTTTCTTCAAACCATATTTTTTAACTATGTAGTGAGAAAATGCATTTACCCGATTATTGAAGTCACTATAAGTCCATTCTAATTTCTTTGAATACTCCCGTAAAAATAATTTTTGCGGAGTATATTTAGCCCATTTCTTCAGCCAATCGGTTTGATAATTCATTTACTGCTTACTCCCTTTTACTATCCTACTTAAAATGAAAGCAAGTAATGTGGAAACAAC
Source organism: Ignavibacteriaceae bacterium (assembly GCA_019638025.1). Taxonomy (GTDB): domain Bacteria; phylum Bacteroidota; class Ignavibacteria; order Ignavibacteriales; family Ignavibacteriaceae; genus JAGUXE01. The sequence continues at coordinate 51,015 of JAHBUO010000002.1, read as the reverse complement.
AATAGCTGTGGCAGCTGCGACACCCGGATTCTCACCGGTTGCAACCGAAAAGGGGATTTGCAACTTTCCGAAGTACATTGTAAAATGAACTACAACAGCAACAACTGAACTTACAATCGGCACAAATTTGTTGATATTTTTGCTGAACATTCCAAAGAGTATAGGTATAAAAGCTGCCGAGAAGTAAGCGTAGACTCCATTTTGTCCTAAAATTGCAACGCTTAATTTAGGATTGATAAGTTGTTCGTATGACAAATAAATTGTGACGACTGCAAGAAGAACTATAACCGCTCTGTTAATAATCACTATTAATTTTGGATGTTTTAATTCGATATCATTGAATTTTAATTTTGATATAGGGACAATAATATCTGTTGTGATAGTTGTTGAAAGCGATTGAATTAATCCTTCAAGAGTTGAAATGCCAGCGGAGATTAAACCGAGTATTACGATGAGTCCAACATACACCGGAAATTCCTTTACAACATAAGCTGAGATTATTCCATCCATCTTTAGAGGTGTTCCATTTACGGTTAAATCCGGAAAAGCAAATCGTGCCCATAAACCGGAAATCACTACTAAGAAAAATAAACTTTGTGTAATAACTCCTACTGTTAAATATCTGTTAACATCTTTATCTGATTTCAATAATAAAGATTTTGTAATGATGTGGGGCTGGCAGACAATTGCTATTCCGATAATCATCTGAGCAATAATAATTTCAAAAAAATCTCGAAACAGAAAGCTCGAATCATTAAAAAAACCGGTCAATTTGGGATCAATACTATTCATTTTTTCAATTAGTTGATGAATCCCGCTGCTAAAGTGTTCATAGCCTGAACCAAGTAGTATAAATGCAACTACAATCATTATCACTGCTTGAATTGTATTTGTGTACACCATCGAATTTGCACCGCCGAACATCATGTAACCGAAAATGAATGTCACTAAACCAATCAGTACATATAATTCATCGACATTAAGCGACTTAGCCAGCACTTTAGTTAATCCAACGACAATAAGCACAATAAAAGTTACTAACAGTAATGATAAAACAGCGAAAAAGAATCCGTAGTTTTTCGAGTTATATCGCGTTCCCATCCATTGAGCCATTGTCAACGCTTTTACACCCGTCCCATGTTTTCTGAAACCTTTTGTAAATAAAACTAATGATACCATCGCTGCAAGTGGAAGAGCAAAGCCATACGATATTATAGCGCTAAATCCGTAAAGAGCTATAAATCCCGGATTGATAATAAAAGTTGCAGCACTCGTCATAGAAGCCGCTAATGCCAACCCGACAGCAATCGGAGAGAAGTTAACATTTCCGACAGCATAGTCCTTCATATCTTTGATTTTTAATGCACCTTTTATTACGAAGAATAAAATCACAGCCATATAAACCAGAATAAGAATCCAGCTAGCAAAAATCATTTCTTGTGATGCAACGTTATTCAATTTTATCCCGATTAAATTTTAAATAGAGCATTTGCAAATGCGAGCCCACCGCCTGAGCCCATAAAGACCACTAAATCATTTTCTTTAATTATTCCCTTTTCTTTGGCGTGTGCGAAAGCCATTGGAATACATGCAGAACCGGTATACCCATACTTATCCATTATCGTATAACCTTTAGAGCGGTCAACTCCAAGAATATCAAGTGTTTCCCAAATTCCATTAATATTAATTTGAGTGAAGAAATAGTGACTAATATCGGTTGGCTTAACCCCAATCTTTTCACAAGATTCTGAAATCATTTCTGACCATTTTAGCGGATTAATCTCTTTTGGAAACTTTTTCACAAATTTCAATAGATGGTCTTTATTGTCAAGAACTTCCCTTGTTAACGGTTTATTTGTTCCGCCGGCATAGATACCCATCCAGCTGTTATACTCGCCCGCAGTGAATAATCGACTTGTTAGGAATCCTTTTTCTTTTTTTTCTGAAGAAGAAAGAACTACTGCTCCGGCACCATCAGCAAAGAGAGTGACTGTCTTTTTGTCTGTCAAATCAAGATACTTACTCATAGCATATGCACCTACTATAAGTACATTACGATAATTTTCATCTGCTATTATGAATTTAGATGCGATATCTAATGCGGTAACAAAACCTGCACATGCAGTATTAACATCAAAAGTTCCACACTTTTCAGCACCAAGTTTATGCTGAAGAATTGATGCTGTTGAAGGGGAAATAAATTCCGGCGTATCTGTTGCTACAATTATTAAATCAAGGTCAGAAGAATTAATGGCAGAATCTTCAATTGCGTTTTGTGCGGCTGCTAAACATAAGTCAATTGTTGATTCATTTTCACTACACCAGCGGCGTTCTTTAATTGTTAAATTTTCGCGCAGCCATGTATCAACATCTTCTCCTAATATTTCATTAAAAAAAGAATTCGGAACTATCTTTTCAGGAGCAAAAAAACCGGCACCTTTTATTACTGCATTTCTCATTTTTTGTTTTCTGAATTAGTTATAAAATTAAACCGCCATCAACACTAAGGGTTATTCCGTTGACAAATGAGGCTTCATCACTTGATAAAAATAAATATGCATTAGCTATATCTATTGGATTACCCAATCTACCGACAGGAGTTTTTTCTTTTAACATTGTTATTACTTTCTCAGGAACAGAGTTAATCATTTCGGTTGCGATAAAGCCAGGGGCAACTGTATTTACTGTGATACCTTTTCGTCCTAATTCACGTGCCCAAACTTTTGTCATTCCGATGATTCCGGATTTTGTTGCGACATAATTAGTTTGCCCGAAATTCCCGTATATACCGACTACGGAAGAAGTATTTACGATCCTACCATACAATTTTTCAATCATAAATTGTGAAACTGCTTTTGTACAATTAAACACTCCTGTTAAATTAACATCAATGACCTTTTTCCATTGTTCCGGAGTCATTTTCTGCAGAGTTGCATCTGAAGTGATTCCCGCATTATTAATCAGAATATCTATTTTGCCAAACTTTTCAAAGACTAACTTCGCAGCTGCTTCGGTTGACTCATACGAAGGGACATCAACTTTAGTATATAATGAATTCCCAGCGGTATTATTTATTTCGTCTGATAATTTTAGACCTTCATTCTCCAATAAATCCCAAATGACAACAGTAGCTCCCTCTTTAGCAAAGAGTTCAACAGTAGTTTTTCCGATTCCTCTTGCACCACCGGTGATCACTGCTACTTTATTCTCTAATCTTTTCATCTTGTTAAATCTCCTTTTGTAACGTTTGAAAAATATCAAACGTTAATTCATATTTTTTTCTAGTCTTACTTGTAAATTTTTTCTCTTTCAACAACCCATTCATTTAGAAAGTTACGAAAGTGCTTCTCCATAAGAGTATAGAACGCTTCCATTTCATCTAAGCGAACTTTTGCGGTAGTAAGCTTATCTTTATTAACTTTTTGTACAGTCTGCTGAAGTTGTTTTGCAATACGAGTATTATTTTTTATTAGCTCATAATTATTTCTGAAAGCATTTTCGAAAATTTCCGGCTCAATCTCATAATAATCTTTTCTATTGTTTTCCGGTGCCCATGCTTTTCGAATTAATTTTCTTTCGCGTAATCTTCTTACTATTTGACTGATAGGACCTTTGCTTCTTCCGAGGAGATTTGTTATTTCATCTAACGAAAGAGGTTGAGGCGAGAAAATAAGAAGTGCAACTATGTGTCCCATCAACTTATTTAATCCGAAGGCTTTATAAGCATCTCCGAATCTTTGAATAATTTCTTTTTGAATTTTTTGTTCGGTTGTCATTATCGTTTTTTACATTTGAAACTTTTCAAACGATAGAAACATAAGTAGACTTGAATTTAAAGTCAATCATTTTTTTACTTTGAACAATCTTGGTTAGTTCTGTTCAATTTTGAAATATCAAATTGTTTGGCGGAAATTCTTTGAAGCAGCATTTGATATGTCGATTCTTCCATTTGGGGAGTTCGAGAAAGTATCCATAAGTATTCTCTGCCAGGATGACCGACAACCGCATAAGAATAATCATCAGCTAATTCTATAATCCAATAATCACCTTTAAATGGCCAAAAAAATTGGACTTTCAATTTACTATTGTTACTCCCCTCAATTACGAAAGCCTTACCTTCCGCTTGATCGAGTTTACCCTTAGAACTCCCTCTATTACATGAATTCAACACTCTGATATAATCTTTATCGGTTAGAAAATACTCAGCCGTTGTACAATTGCACCCCTTCTGAAAACTCTGTGGGAAGGAGGCAATTTCATACCACTTTCCGACATACTTTTTCAAATCAACACTCTCTACAGTTTGGAGTGGTGGGTATTTACTTGATGAACATCCAATGAAGAGAGTCACAGTTGCAATTAAAATTAGACCAAACACTAATCCATTTAACTTGGGAGACATTACTTTTCTTCTCGTTTGAGAATCTGATATGCATAACCTGAAAAGATCAATGTCATTACTATTTGAATTAATAGTGGTGTTGAGATTAATGACCCATTGATCAATGTAAATGATAATGCTACATATTTTAGTAAATAGTAAATCACTTTACTTGCAATTACAGAGACAGCCATCAAAAAGAAGATATTTTTAATTTTACTTTTTAATGAAAAGAATAATAAAACATTGATTAAAAGTTCAATCGAAATTAATCCCGTCTTGAATATTGATGGGTGAGCCGAAATAATAAATGAGAATAATGGTAGAGTTAATGCAATTACGATAGAATTATATTTTGAGGTATGAAGCATGGCAAATACCAACATCAACCTCATCGGTTCAATGTAATAAATAGGTAACGCAAACAAATGTGTTAGCGCCGGAACGAAATAAATGAACGTAAGAAATAGCAGATCGAGTAAAACTATCTTTACTGCGTTTGTATTTTTATTTAAAGTAAGTTCACTGCTCATAGTCTCTCCATTTTTCTTTTATTTACTATTAAAATATAATATTTTTAACCATTCAATGCAGAATCTTTCAGATTCAAAAACATTTTTTGCTTTCACTTAAAAAAAGGTGGGGAACTTATGGAGCGAAGAGACTTTCTAAAGAAAAGCATTAAAGCAGGGCTTCTCTCAAGTGCTGCAATATCATTTGGTGGGATATCAAATCTTTTTTCATTTCCGAATAACTCACAGAATTCCAAATTTGATTTAGTTGCCATTAGAGGGGGTGAACCAGACGCTATGTTTGACAAAGCCATTTCTTCTTTGGGTGGAATGAAATCTTTTGTGAAAAAAGGACAAAAAGTGGTAGTTAAACCAAATATTGGCTGGGATGTTTCACCTGATAGAGGGGCGAATACTAATCCGGCTTTAGTAAGAAGAATTATCGAACATTGTTTTGAAGCGGGAGCAAAAGATGTCTTCGTTTTTGATAATACATGCGATAATTGGAAAAGAAGCTATAGTAACAGCGGTATCGAAAAAGCTGTCAGAGATGCCGGTGGCAAAATTGTATCGGGAGCGTCCGAGAGTTATTATCAAAAAGTAGATGTTAAAAGTGGCAAAAGATTAACTTCAACCACTGTTCACGAATTAATTTTAGAATCCGATGTGTTCATTAATGTGCCTGTATTAAAGCACCATTCTTCGGCAAATATAACTTCAGCGATGAAAAACTTAATGGGAATTGTCTGGGATAGAGGTTATTGGCATAGGAATGATTTACATCAATGCATTGCAGATTTTACAACATTTCGTAAACCGGATTTAAACATTGTTGATGCTTATTTTGTGATGAAGAGAAATGGTCCTAGAGGAGTATCAAAAGAAGATTTAGTTACTCTAAAATCACAACTCATCGCAAAAGATATAGTTGCCATCGATGCTGCTGCTGCAAAATTATTCGGGGTTGAACCTGATTCAATAAAACATATCAAGATTGCCAACGATATGGAAATTGGGAACATGAATCTGGATCAGCTTTCAATAAACAGATTAACAATGTGATAATGAATTTAGCTAATCTGAAGAAAATAAGAATTTATGTCTCCTTAGTTTTTTTTGTTTTGACTTTGTTATTGTTTGTGGACTTCAACTTTCATTTGGCAGAGCGCTTCAGTGAGGAAATTCTCTTTCTGCAATTCATTCCCTCCCTATTAAGTTTTTCGGCGTTAATTACTTTTTCTGCAATCGGTTTTATATTAGTTATTGTTTTAACGCTCTTATTTGGTAGAGTTTATTGTTCAACTATTTGCCCTCTGGGAACTCTTCAAGATTTAATCTCACTTTTTGCAAAAAAAATATCTAAATCAAAATCATATAAACCGATTCCGGATTACCGTAAAACAAAATACTTAATCTTATCTCTTACAGTATTGTTTTTTTTAAGTGGGCTGATAACCGGTGTTTTACTTCTTGACCCATATAGTAATTTCGGCAGAATATCTACACACATTATCAAACCTTTATTGATATTATCAAACAATGGACTCTCATCATTATTTGAAGTGTTTAATGTTTATCTTTTTTATCCGCATGAAATTAAAACAATAAATATTCCTGTTACGATTTATTCATTCGGATTTCTTCTTACACTTATTTTTTTTGTTGTGAGATGTGGACGAATATTCTGCAATACACTCTGTCCGGTTGGAGTGTTCTTAGGGATGTTATCAAAATTTTCATTTGTTAAAATATCGATTGATAAGGAGCATTGTTCAAGCTGCAACTCATGCACTCGAGTCTGTAAAGCCGGATGCATCGATAAATCAGAAAAAGAACTCGACTTTAGTAGATGTGTAAGCTGTTATAATTGTTTTACGGTTTGTCCTTCGGGGGGAATATCTTTTAAAACTTCACTTAAAGATAAATTTTACTCCGTAGGCAACAAAAGTTCAAGAAGAAAGTTGATTAAGAAAGTTGTGACTTTTTCCGCTTTAATCTCAGCAATTTCTTATGCACAAAACAAAATTGTACCTAAATCAAGAAGTAAAGTCGCTGTAAATCGCCAAAATGTTGTGACCCCGCCGGGAGCTATTAATACAAATCACTTTAATACATTGTGCACTTCGTGTCATTTATGTCTATCAGCTTGTCCAACTCAAGTACTGCAACCATCGATAATGGAGTTTGGATTAGTAGGACTTTTTCAACCATTCATGGATTATAAAACAAGTTTTTGTAATTATGAATGTAAAATTTGCAGTGATGTTTGTCCAACCGGAGCAATAACAAAAACTTCACTTGCCGAGAAAAAATTGATTCAGATTGGTGTGGCAAAATTCATCAAAGAGAATTGTATTGTCGAAACTGAAAACACAGAATGTGGTGCGTGTTCAGAGCATTGCCCTACAAAAGCAGTTCATATGATTCCTTACAAAAAAATAGCTATTCCGGAAGTACGAGAAGAGTATTGCATCGGATGCGGTGCTTGCGAGTATGCTTGCCCTACAATTCCATATAAGTCAATTTATGTAGAAGGAAATCAGTACCACAAAAAAGCAGTATTACCGATTGAAGAGAAAATCGATTCGAATATCGATACTTATGAATTCCCGTTTTAGTTAGATAAACTGATTAAATAAATGATTATTCGGATTTTACTTTTGTTTTAATCATAATAAGATGAATTGTAACTCCAACTGCAATAGCGCCAAGAATTATTCTAACATATAGTTCTTCAGTAAAATAGAACGCACTCAACCCAATCGAAATCCAAAGAATTATAATATTAGAAATTTTGGTGGTTAGTGAAAGTCCACTTTTATCCTTATAATTTTGGACATATGAGCCTAAATACTTATTATTCTTTAACCATTCATATGCCTTTGGTGAACTTTTCATAAAACAGACGGATGCCAATATTAAAAAAATTGTTGTTGGTAGAAGTGGCACAAATATTCCTAAAACACCAATTCCAACCAACAGAAAACCGAGTGCCAAATAAAACATTCTTGCGGTTTTAGAACCTGCTAAAACTCTAATTTCTGAGTTCAATAATCATCCCACTTTAAATATTTTTCTGTAAAGATTAATCAAATTAACTACCTACACTAAAACAAAAACGCCTCCCCAAAAATTCCGGAGAGGCGTCAAAATAAACTTAAATAATTTTACTTTTCAGGATAAAGAACTACTTGAACATAGTTATCAAAATCTATGTACTTCTTAGCTGTAGCAAGAATAGCTTCTGAAGATAAATTATTAATTAATTCATCCATTGTATTTAACTCGCTCAGATTACGATTATAGTAATAATAACTTTGTAAAGTTCTTGCCCAAAAATCATTCTGTTTAATTTGAACTTCTCTGTCTCTTCTTTGAATTTCTTTTACTTTTTCGACATAAGAATTATCAATCGGTTTGGAAAGTAATGATTTCAATTCAGCAAAAAGATTTTCAAGTAATTCATCTACACGACTAGGGTCACAACCAAACGCAACCTTAACTTCATATGAATTATATGGTGCTTGTCTTCCGGATGCCGAGAACTGAACTCCATAAGTTCCCCCTTTATCTTCTCTTATTAGCTCTCTAATTTTTATTCTGAAAGCGGAAGCCATAGAACTAATCAAATAACTTTCTTCGCGCGTCCAGTTGAAATCACCATTAAAACTAATTGTTACATAACTTTTTTGTTCGATCCCTTTGTAAACATTTTTCTTTATTACTCCCGTGGGAGTTTTAATTTTAATATCGCGATAGCTCTCTTTTCGATTAATTGAAGGAAGATTTGCCAGATATTTTTCAACTAGAGGTTTAACTTCATCTAACGAAAAACTCCCTACAAGAATAAACGTAAAGTCAGAAGCATCTTTAAATCGATCTTGATAAATTTTCATCGATTTATTTAAGTCAAGTTTATCAAGAGTTTTTAGAGTCCAGGGCATTCTTCTTGGATGATAATTGTTTAATGTTAAATCGAGAGTATCATTAAACGCTGCATCAGGACTTACATCACGATTCTCAACAAACGTTCTCATTCTCGATTTATATGCTGAAAACGCAGCTGTATCAATTCTCGGAGTAACAAAATATGCATAGATTAATTGGAACATCGTTTCCATGTCTTTCTTGGATGATGTGCCCAAAAACCCTTCTGAATGTTCGCCTATATATGGATTCAGATTAACAACTTTTCCTGACAATTTTTTAACTAAGGACGGATTATCATATTTACCAACTCCGCTTTGGACAATTAGTTGTCCTGCGGTAGATGCAGGAATAAAATCATTGTCATCAACCAATGAGTTTCCGCCAAAACTATATGCGCGCAAGAGCACTTCATCATTCTTAAAATCTGTAGGCTTTAAGATAACTTTAACTCCATTAGGCAATTGCCATTCAGTTACTTTAAACTCGTCTATCTTCTTTTCGTTCATTATTGATGCACTGACCAACTCTTTTTCTACTAATGGAGCATCATCAACAACATCTGTGTACTGCTCAAGTTTTTTCGATTTCACATTTTGAAATACTTTTAACAGTCCTTCTTCTGTTGGGGGTTGAAGATTATCTTTTTGCGGTAGGCTAACCATCACAATAGCATTATTATCATTCATCCATTCACTTGCGAGAGAATTAATTTCTTCTAAAGTTATCTGTGGAACTATTTCTTTCTGAAGTGCATATTCGTACTCAATACCGGGAACAGGCTCTCCATTTAAATAATGCCTTATATACTCATTGACATATTTTGCCGATTCAGATTTATCTCGTTCGGTATAAGATAATTCAATTGAACGAATTTGTTCATTCTTCGTTCTCTGTAATTCAGACTCTGTGAAACCAAATCTTTTAACCCTTTCAGCTTCAGTTAATAGAGCATCCAAACCTTTCTCTATTCCACCATCTTTGACCGTTGCACCCAAAAAGTAAAATTCTCTTGTTCTGATAAATTGTCCTTTAGCCGAATTAGATGAAGCAAATGGTGGATCGGAAGTAAATGTTAATTCTCTTAAACGTGAACTTAGCATTCGATTATACAGGACTTCAGTCAATCTTTTTTTGAAATCAACAACTTTACCATTATCCCCTGATTTAACTTTATAGTAAACCGATATGGAAGAACCACTCGCTTCGGGATCTGTAGCAATTGCAAATGAAATTTTCTCTTGGTCCGGAACCGGGAAGAAGGTCCTTTCACGAACATTTTTAGGCATTTTTAAATTGCTGAAATGTTGAATGATTAACTTTTCGATATCTTCTATTTTAAAATCACCAACAACAATTACAGCCATCAAATCCGGTCGGTACCAATCACGATAGAATCGTTTAAGAGTTTCATATTCAAAATTCTCTAAGATTTCTTTCTTCCCGATTGGGAGTCGATCTGCATATTGGGATTTATCAAACAACACAGGGAATTGTTTATCTCTCATACGAGCAGATGCCCCTCTTCCTAATCTCCATTCTTCAATAATTACACCTCGCTCTTTATCAATCTCTTCATTATCAAAAGAAAGATTATGTGCCCAATCTTCCAATATTTGAAAACCTTTATGCAGTGTTTCGGTATTATCGGTTGGAAGTTGAAGCATATAAACAGTCTCATCAAAACTAGTGTATGCATTAATGTCGGGACCGAATTTCATTCCGATAGATTCAAGGTAATTAACCAATTCATTTTTCTGAAAATTCTTTGTCCCGTTAAAAGCCATGTGCTCAACAAAGTGAGCTAATCCTTGTTGGTCTTCATCTTCTAAAATGGATCCGACATTAACTACAAGCCTTAACTCTGCTCTGTTTGTCGGTTTTGAATTTTCTCTAATAAAATATTTTAATCCATTTGACAATTGTCCCGATTTAATCTTTTTATCAAACGGGACAACATCATTCGGTTTGAAATTTTGTGGTATTATGAAACTTGCAAAAAGTATAATTGCTATCACTATTTTCATTGTCATTATTTCCTCTAAAAGAATTAGGGTATCATTAAATTATTTAAACCAATTAACAATCTGTTTTTTGTCCTCAGAGCTTCCTCTTGAATTGATTTATCATACTTATTGTCATTTAGTATTCGATTACAAAAATCGATGATATCATTTTTTTTGTATGAAAGATTAAACCATCCTAAAGTCTCTAATATCTGCACACTTAATTGAGGTTCTGTTGAATACTCCTTAGCTATCTCAATCAACCATGGAACTACTTTGTGATATCTATAGTTCCTGAATGTTTTAACTTCCTGAAGTTTACTTCTTAACTTTAGAGTATCGCTTTTGATATTTCCCATTATCTCTTTTTCAACCCATTCGATATTTCGTTTGAAGCCATTGATCATTAACTTAAGTTGATATTCTTTACTGTTAAAATCAGGAAGGTGTGAATAATATTTGTTTGTTATTTCAATAGCCTTTTCCGTATCGATAAATGACATTGCACTCTTTGTATTGAACGGAACACGAGGAGATTCATCCGAAAAAGTGGCTTCCATTAAATAAGGGAGATAATCTTCATTTCCGATTTCGCCCATCCATATTGATGTAAATTTTCGAATAATTTCATTCGGATCGTTAATCGCTATTTTTAATACTTCATGAAATTCTGATTGATTTGATTGCGCTAAAAATTTGAGGGCATGCAATCTTACATTAACTGCATCATCAGTTTTGTAAATATTTACTAATTCTTTATCAAAACTTCTGCCTTTAATTTCCGACATTTTTCTTAGTGCAAGTTCTCTAATAACCGGTGAGCTGTGTGATAATTGTTTCTCCCAAAATAATGCATCATTTGGTTTGAAATTTTTATCAAAATAGTGAGTCTCTGAATTATGATTTGTCGCAAATCGGAAAGTCGGATCACCGATAAGATGAGATTCAAGCATATTAATTAATCGATGACGTTCACCTATTCTTACTCCATAGTTCAACATTCCTAGATACTCATCAGGCCATTTGTCTTGAAGACTATTTACGGAATTACCTTCCGTGATGATTACATTTCCATTCTTGTTAAAAATATAACTCCCGGCAATATAATTTGGTTTGTGAAATGAACCATTAAAACATTCATCAAACATAACGAACTTTGCTTGAGGCGAAAGTTTCTTAATGTCATCAGAATAAAAGTCTAAAGAGTAGTTTAATAATGAATCAGCAATTATAACTGAATCTTCAAAAGCACCGTCAAACCATGAATTCGGTACATCAAGCCATTTTTGAAAATATTCTTTAGCTTCTTCAATATTTCTTTTACTATCTTTTGCAGAGCGGAGTTTACTTCGCAAATAGAGTTTTACATCATCAATTTTGGCTTGAGGATTATCGCCTTTGGGATAAGAATTCAAAAGTTGCATATCAACTGTACCATGAGCATGAAATAAAGCAATATCCAAATCCTTCCTCTGTAATTCGTAAGAAAGAATTTCCTTCATGTTCCCACTCATTTGATGATTTAGATGCTTAATTCGATTTCCCGCTTTGTATGTTAACGGAAATTGTTCCATTAGGGGAATACGTTGATCTGCCCAGCCAGCTAATGAGTTTGAGTAGTAACCGTGACCGGTGTAGACGAACATATTATCGATATAGTTTTTCTTTGCTTTCTCGTCCGCAGCTTTATTTAAGAAATGGCTTATCATCTCGTATTTTGAATCATCAGCTACTTGTGGAATTATTCTTGCCGAATAAATTTCTCGTTCAATTCTCTGAGGGGATTCTGCTTCAAGTGAATAATAATATTGAAGTAGGTTAACAGTATCTTTTTGAATGAATTTAAACTTCAAATCAAAATCATCATAAAACCGATCAGTCGGAACTCCGGTACGCGTTAGCGGATATCTATCCTCGGCTAATTTATATGCAGAGGTCATGTGCTGAGCTTTAATTACCATTGGAATAGGTATATCGCCAATAAAAACTACTCCCTCCAGATTTTTAGTACTTTTATAAAGTCGAATAATTTCTGATTTAACAATCTCAGGGGTTTCCCATTTATCGATTAAAATAAAAGTTGACAATCCGTCATTTTCAACTGCATCTCTGTATTTAAGGATAGCTGTTTTACAATTCTCATAAGTTTTGTCATCTACAATTATTGCAAAAGAATTATCATTTTTCTTGAGTGGTTTTATTTCTTCAATTTTACTGAATGACTGAAAATTCAGTACTATTATTATTAGAGCAAGAAACCATTTTGATTTCATAATTTTTCCTATTTGATTAACTGATCTTCCCATTATTTTGCAAGGAGCATTTTTCTAGTTAGTGTTCCGGCCGAGCCTTTAAGTGAGTAGAAATAGACACCGCTAGAAAGCTGATTCGCACTAAAAGTAATTGTATGAGCCCCCTCGTTTTTAACACCTTCAAAAAGTTTTGCAACTTCTCTTCCAAGTACATCATAGACAATAACAGATATCTGTTGTTTCTTTTCAAGTATAAATTCAATTTTTGTTGATGGGTTAAAAGGATTCGGATAATTTTGGTTTAATGTAAAATCATTTGGATTAAGATTCTCCTTTATACCTACTATTGTACGTTCACCAAGAATATATCCATTTGAAGTTCCGAGGAAAAGTTTGCCTGTTTCGGAGATGCCTGCTGAAAAGATTAAGAAGGAATCAGCAAAAGTTGCATCATAAGTCCAGCTGTTTCCAAAATCTGTTGTTTTTAGAATGCCTGCATTGTAGAGGGCAACATAACCGATGCTATCTCCTCTAAAACTTGTTCGATAAAAGATTGAATCTATATCAGCAATACCATGATTTACAAAATTCCATGTAGCTCCTTTATCCGAGGTTATGCAGATAAATTTTTCACCGATTGCCACTGCACGATTCTCATCAATTTTAGAAACTTCTTTAAAGTCCGAAGAAGACATCCATGCAGGAAAGTTTACTAAAGTGGCCGGAGCCCAATTCTGACCACCATCAGAAGTTCTCAAAGTCCATAAGTTTGGAGCTAATGCAACTGCATTATCTGAATCAAAAACAACCATATCTCCTGAGATACTACCAGGACCACTTACCATTACAGATTGAGCCCAAGTTTCACCTTCATCTGTCGATTTGAAAATATAGTAATTGCTATAATCATCCATACTGAAAAAAGCATATCCTGTTGTGTTACCAGTAAAATCAATCCCACCCACTAAGTTCCGAGCATTTGGATTGACAGGTTGTGAGACTGTACGCCATGTTATTCCATAATCAGTTGATTTTACGATATGCCGGTTTTCTTTCAGAATAAACATTGAATGATTTGGAGTTACTACCATTCCTCCGGCAAGATTTTTTCCGGCTGATGAGAGTACATTCCACGAATCGCCTTTACCATCAGCATTAAAATAGATATCAGAATTTCGCGATACAGCAAAACCCATATTGTTTACAAACTGAAGTGCAATTATTGACGATACACCTTTAATGTTTAACAAAGTCCAATTTTCTCCAAAGTCCGAACTAAACACAAAATGGCTTGAAGTTCCAAGAGCAAAAAGGAAATCTCCGTTGCCATATAAGGCTTGGAAACCGAAAGCATAATCGAGAGAAGTTGATGACCATGTTTCACCCCCATCGGATGTTTTTGTAACAAATGCTTTGCTGAATCCATCACTTCCGACAGCAATTCCGTGTGTACTATTCTTGAAATATGCACCTCTTACTCTGTCATAGATTCCTGCAAATGATTGACTTTTTTTCGTCCAGGTAATTCCTCTATCTGTTGATTTATATACCGGAAGAATAACTCCGGAGAATTCATTTCCTTCACCTAATGCAATCACATCGGTATCTGTAAGAAATTTTACATACTTTAAATCTCTAAAGAAGTTATCGGCAATAGGAGTAGATAATGTCCATGTTTCACCAAAGTCAGTAGAGTATTTTTGAATTTCTTTTTTATCGCCTACAAGTACACCGTTGTTACCGTTAAAAGTGATATCATACCATCTTCGTAATAGAGTCGCAGAGACTAACGAGTCTTTAACTGCCCAAGTTTCACCACCATTTGTAGTTTTCAAAAGATAGATAGAGCGGAGTTTTCCGGCAATTATAAATCCAGTATTTACATCATAAAATCGGAGCATATCAAGAATGCTAAAACCCAAATTCGGGACAGCAGATTCATAAGAGAGTTCAATCCACGTAGTTCCACCATCGGTTGTTTTATATAATGAACCGTCAACAGCTCCTGTCCAACCTGTATTTTGATCAACAAAAGAGACTTTATATAAATCTTTTGTTACTCCAACTGATAATTCTGTCCATGTTAATCCGGCATCAGTAGATTTATAAGCGACACCTTTACTCCCAACCATCCATCCGTAGGTAGCATCAACAAAAGATATGTCTCTAATAAACTCCTTTATATCCGGACGATGCATTACTTCTAAATTTTGAGCATTAAAAAAGGTGACTGCTCCACAGATTAGAAATGTTAGCAAAAACTTTTTCATTATTTATTCTCCATTTTTATTAATAAACTTTTAATCTGTACTCAAGATTAACATCAACTATCGATTTCGAGCTGTTACCAAAAACAACTGAATTACGAGGTTGCAAATAGTTATAATTTACATATAAAAGAATTTTATCGGTGTTACTAATCGAATAGGATGCAGATAATGCAACTGTGTGTGCATAATAATCTGTTTGCTCAAATAGTAAATCATATTTCATAAACGATGTGTAATAAACTCCGGGGGAGACTTCTGTTATATTCCCCTCTGAAATTGTATTAAGTTTTATTGCATAACTCAATACGGAGGATAATACATCATTTATCTTATGAGAAAATCCCACTCTCCCCAAATAGCTTAACAATGAACTTTTTGAAGTAACAGAAGAGTAATGGTCATTTTCACTTATGTTGGTAGCACCTAAACCAAGTTCTAATCCAAGATAAGTTTGCTTTAATAATTGGAATGAGACTCCCGATTCAATTTCGTGACTAGTATTTTCTCTATCATAATAAAGAACATTATAAGGGCTATATTTTCCCCAACCGGAATTTTTATTTAACTTATAGACCAATCCAATTTGAAAACTATTTGATATTATTTGATAATATTGTACGCCACCATTAATAACATCATCACTCCAAAAACCTTCTGACTTGGGACTGATAGCGTCATCTTTCACATTATTTTTTTCATAACCTGCAGAAAAATATCCGGTTAATATCGAGTTGCGAAATGGTATATATTCGAAAGTTAGACCCGATTTATATCCATTAAAATATGAATAGCGTGTTTCCGTCTTCTTTCTGAAGATGTTTGGAAAGTCGTAACCCTTGAATTTCATAATAATTGTTTCTTGAGTAATTGCCCCTTCATCTTCTCGATAAGAGATTCGCTCATTATTATCTGCAACCTCAACAAATAAGCCGGCTGAGAAATTACTGAATAAACTGTAGTTCACTCCAACACGCCCTTTAATATCACGATGTATTGCAGTGGGTCGTGGCGATACTGTTTTTAAAGCTTCATCAACTCCATAAAATAAATTTGCTCCGAAATTCAGGTCTTCAGTTAATCTTGCAGAATATTCAGCATTCATTACAATACCGTTTATTCTGGATTTTCCGGTTGTACTATCCCCCAAAAGAAAAGGATTTCCCGAATTATAATCTCGTGTAAAAAGCCACTGCCAATCAACTCTCTCATTTCTTTGGAATCCAAAACTTCCTTTGAAATTTTGATTTTCAGTAATGCTTTTCTTTCCTGATGCCGACAGTACATAATTTCGAGTTGATTTCGGGTCAATAACTTTTTTAAAAGAACCTTCATCATAGTAGTTGTTTGAGTTTAATGCCAGAAGTTCATCTTCAATACTAAAATTGAGTTGAGCCGGATTTCCTCCAAAATAATAACTGTTTACTTCCGATAAGTTTTTGAATACCGTTGAAAATCCTGATGGAAATTCTTTTACAAAAGATTGTCCGGAAATATTAATAGTCGCTATAATAAGTAATGATAATATCTTTTTCATTTTCAAAATAATTTATTGGTGATATCTGCCTGGCGACGGAGTGTTCAGAACTTTAAAATCAACTGATGAATTATTTTCATCTTTTAAAATCTTTCTTCCGTTGTCTGAAATTAGTAATCGCTCCATCGATTTACCGGTATAAAACTGAATACCGCCTGTTGCGCCAGCATCAATACCCTGGTTTAATATTTTTTTGTCGAGACGGGTAGGGTCATCAAGATATTCAACTCCATCAAGAACGGCAGTGTAAGGGATTAAAAACTGATCATCATAAGGTATTAATGAATCAACCTGAAATTTTGCAAGCACCAATCCACCTCGTTCACCTGCTATTAACCAATCATTTCCGCTATCTTGAAAAATTCGAATCATGTTCGGAATAGCTGGATTATCAACATCAGGCGCATCGTCTTTATAAAATTCAAAGTCTGCTTGAGAAAGGTCAACACTATTTGGTGCATTGATTCTATGATCGATTGCATCTTGGGCACACAATATAAATTGTCCGGGTTGAATAGGATAATCTGTTCCGTTGCCCGGAAAAATCCAAATGCTTTTTGAATGTATATACTCAGGGTCATCGACGTAATTTAATCCCAGGTATCCGCTATAATAAACTACTGCTATCACTAAACTATCCAGATAAAGTACAGAGTCAGTTTGATTAAAAATCTCAACGTATTTGTCGTGATAATATAAACCTGACCCGGGAGGTCCCGATGCATAAATTTCACTTATTATTAGCGGCGAAGTACCAACAATCATTTCCATATCTATAATTATTGGCTCATTTGAACCTGCATTGAATTCAATAATTCGTTTTGATTTGTTTGTGAGTTTCACATTGCTGGCAGATGTGCCTGAGGCAATCACCATTTCATCCGGAGTCATAATTCTATTTGCCGTTATCAAATAAAGATCTGATATCACACCGGAGACACTAATTATTCCATTAGAATCTGATTGATAAGTATATTCGTTTCCTAACAAATTTGATTTAATTGTGACAGTTGCGTTTTTAACCACATCTGAGCCATATATCGAATTCATTAACCCTGATTTATCTTTCAGAATAATATTAAAACTTACTTCTCGTTCTGTTACTTCTGGTTTTGGATCAACACCTAAAATTGTGCTACATCCATTTATAACAAAGGCTAAGATGCCAAGCATCATCGATATAACAAGTATTCTTTTTTTCATAATCATCGTTCTCTTTTTAATTAAAATTAAATGTCGAGCTAAAATCAATTCCATAAAAAATATTAGGATTTCTTCTTTCATAAGATGGGGATGAAGCAGAACTCCGTCTAATTCTATACAATGGCTGATTGTTGAAAAAGTTATTCACATAAAAAGAAATAACCGCTCCACGCCATAATGACTTACTTACCTTTAGATTAAACAACCATTTATTTGGACGGTCTTCTTCAAATAACTCGAAATCTTGAATAGTTCTTTTGATGGAAGAATATTGAGGATTATTTCTTTCTTCTTCCGGAATTAAAACTAATTGTCCCGATGTTGTATAATAACCTATAGCAAGAGTGTCATCATACTTTCTTCTTCCGTTGATTTCGATAAGTTTTTGTTGGAAATGGAGTGTCAACCACATCCCAAGTGTTTTAGCTTGAATTTCAAATCGATAGTTAATCAATAAATCTTTATAATAACTTTCATATTGAGTGAACATCGGCATTACATCTTGATTTAGTGACTGCACAAATCGAGATGAAGAGAAATAAAATCCTTTTTGCGATCCATTTTGCGAGTAGGTATATGCTGCATCAAGCTTAAAAACAGTATTAATAACAGGTATTCTTTTCGTTGTTAGAGAAGCTTCAATCCCTTCAACTGTCTGCCAACCATTATTAGCGTATTGAGAATATGAATCCAAATAAGTTCTTGTAATTGAAGCTGAAGATTGATCCGGCCAGTTTGGAAAAGCTCTTTTATAATAAACAGTAGGTTGACCAAAACTCATGAACATACCATCAGATTTATTTTTATATGCGGTAAATGATAGACCCATGAATTCAAATTGTTGGTCAAAGCTGATTTCATATTTTTTTTGCGTGTAGCCTTTTATCTCCGAATTTGCTTGTTCTCTTATAAATGTTGATACAATCGAAAAGTTGCTATCCGGATATTGAGGATTTACAACAGATACTGTATCAATGATATCATAATATCTTTCCTGAGCGAATATCATCCCGAGCGATGGTGACTTTGAAGTAACTCCATAACCCAATCTAATTTGGCTGTCCTTAGTAAGATTCATCGAAAAGGTAATTCTTGGATTTAGGAAGCTTCCATTTTTCGACTCAATTAAATCTCCTTTCCCGATAAATCCTTTCGCATTGAAACCATCAGGTCTGTAAACTTCATACCGCACTCCGGCTTGAAGAGTAAACGGTTTGATTAAAGTTCCAGTAATCCTATCTTCTGCATAGAGACTTAAAATTGTGTATTCGGGGATTGCATTATATGAACGCAAGCGCGGTGTTGTTATTGAGACTGAAGGTGGGAAGAATGGATCGAATACTATTCCTTCACCTTTATTAAAATCATTTCTGTAAGTGATTCCGAATAAAATAATATTGAGATAATCATCAACAAAAAACTTAAAATTATAATTTGCATCGGCATAAATATTCCAAACATCACCTTTAATATTTTTTGAGCCAAGATATGAGCCGAAAACAATTCGCCCTTCTTGAGAGCCCTCTATTATTCTATCAGATAAAACAATATTATCTCTCGATACTAATCTTTGATCATATGAATTTTGTTTAGTAAATGATACCGATAATTTTGTCGACAACTTATTGAACGAATCAAAGATTTTACTGTAATCAGCTGTGTACTTAACATTAACATCACGATTATACCAAGCTTCCCTTAGTGCATAACCCGGCTTTTCTTTAAATTCATCGAATGCTCTTGTAAAGTAAAAAATATTTTTAAAATTCGATTCTTCACTATCTGTTTCCAGCGATAATTGCGCCGCTATTCGAGTGTAACCATCACCTTCTATACGGATATCTCTATCGGATGAAGCTATATTAAAATTTCCGTTTAAGACCCAACTGCCAAAACTTTGTCCGGCACTGAAATTCATTTCATATAATTGAGGATTATACTTTATTTTAACTTTGGGTATATCGGCCGAAGCTTTTGTTTTTACGAGTAGGAGTCCATCCGTTAAATCACCATATTGAACCGATGGAATTCCTCTTATTACCTCAACCTCTTTAATATTTTCTGCGGGAATAGAACGCAAATCAATACCGCTGTTAGCAGTAGAATAACCAACTCCAACTTGCAAATTTGCATTATTTGAAATGGGGATGCCATCTAAAATTATTTGTGTCCCGATTGCATCTCCGCTTCGAATAGTTGCCTTTTCCACATTGTTTAATGTTGGATTTGTTGTCTCTACCCCCGGAGTAAGTTTCATCACATCATTTAAGCTTGAGGCTTGCATGTGCTCAATTTCACTTGAGGAAATTGTAGTTTTAGTCTCCGGCGTTATCGGAAGAAAATCACTTTTAGCAACAACTTCAATAGTCCCGATTTCAAAAGACGTACTCTTCAATACAAAATTCAGACTCACATTTTTATTACTAATCACTTCTACCGATTTATTGACTTTTTCATGACCGATAAACGAAACCTCAATAGTAAATTTGCCCGGACGAGAAATGATTTTAAACTCCCCTTTTTTATCAGCGGCAGTTCCATTGTTCGTCTCTTTCAGAATTATATTAGCGAAAGAAAGCGGCTCACCTTTTTCATCAGTAACCTTTCCGGTTATTGTACCGGTGTTGCTCTGTGGAAGCAAATTAGCAATCGATAGAATGATAATTAATAATGTAAGAAAAGATTTCATGTTGAAGTCTATGAGTTAGTAATCTTGAGTTAATAGTAAGTGCCGGGATTTCACCGGCACTTAATTAAAGCTGATTTAATCTTATTTGATTAAAATCATTTTCTTTTTAGAATTGAAGGTACCGGCATTTAGTTCGTAGAAGTAAACTCCGCTTGCAAACTTGCTTGCATTAAACTCAATCGAGTAGTTGCCTGCATCTTGAACTTCATTTACAATTCTAGCAACTTCTTTTCCAAGAATATTATAAATCTTCAATTCAACACTTGTTTTAGAAGCTAAACTGTACTTTATAGTTGTAACAGGATTAAAAGGATTAGGATAATTTTGTGCTAAATCAAATTTAACAGGAGCGCCAACATTAACTTCAACGATATCTGAATATTCATAAGTACCATCAAAATCAATTTGTTTTAGGCGATATTTAATTAATCCTTTTGACTCCGGTTTATCAAGATATGAATAAGTATTAGCTTCGGTAGTAGTTCCATTACCAGTTACAAAAGCGATTTTTGACCATGACTGACCATCATTTCGCTCAACATCAAAACCTTTATTATTGGTTTCGGTAGCTGTCTTCCAGCTCAAATTAACTTCATTCCCATTAATTGAAGCATTAAAGGAAACCATATTAACAGGAATAAAAGGGCTTGAATATCCTTTCAAGATAGTTCCTTGAGTACCTGATAACCACATTTCATCACCAACAATGGCGAAGCTATAGAGAGTATTTCCGGTTACAGGCTTAGAACTTGTCCAAGATGTTCCACCATCGGTAGTATAATAAATAGCACCGTTGATTCCGCCCAACCAAAATGTATTTGTATTTCTAAAACCGATACCCCAGATACTATTTCCGTCAAAATCTCCGGGTAAAGTTAATGCTGTCCATGTTGCTCCACCATCAGTAGTTTTACTTGCTACTGGGGAAGGAGAATTGAATCCTGCAATTACACCAAAGTTTTCATCATAAAAATTAACAGTGAAGAAGTTACCCGGGATATTAGTAGTTAATGCTTCCCAAGAAGTACCCCCATTTGTAGTCATAAATGCTTTTGCACTCTGGGCTACAGCAATTACTTTATTAGGAGAAAACACATAAGCAGCAGAAACTGAAGTAGTGCCGAAAGGGGTATTTGCATTTGTCCAAGTTGTACCACCGTCGGTAGTTTTTATTACACCACCGGTTGAAGTAACAGCATAACCATTATTCTCATCTGCAAAACTGATATCAAGGAAATTGTGTGTGCCTGTAGTTGGCTGAGTCTGCTCAACAAAAGTTGCTCCTGCATCTGTTGTTTTGAAAATAGCATTTCTTCCTCTTCCAACATACCATGTAGTTGGTGTAGGTGTAGCAAGGGAATATACAATGTTTTTGAAGTTATATGGAAGTTGATTCCATGTATTACCACCATCAGTAGTTTTGATTAAAAATCCCAAAGAGTCACCCGTAGTAGTAGAACCTGCAGTACCAATTCCTAATGTCGCATTAATAAATTTAATTTTGCGAATTTGAGTTATTGTAACAGCATTACCCATTAAAGTATAAGTTGTACCACCATCGGTGCTTTTTGTTGTCGTTCCACTTCTTCCCACAGAAAAGACATCACTACCGGAAGATACTACCGCATATTGTGGCTCTGTTGTTCCGTCACCAAAAGTCCATGTTGCTCCTGCATCAGTTGTTACAAAGACTTTACCATTATTATTATTTGTAACATAACCTGTTGTAGCATTAGTAAAATAAACTGCATTTGGAACAACTAAACCATCAGTAATTGAATTTGTCCAGGTAGTACCACCATCAGTTGTGGCATAAACTCTGCCACCATTTTGAGTTGCTATCCAACCGGTTGTAGTATTAATAAAGTGTACGCCCCAAATTGATTGTGTTAAACCGGACGGAGTAACCGTTGTCCATGTTGCGCCACCATCCGTTGATTTTCTAAAAACACTAGGTGATGAGGCAGTTCCAAAATACACAACATCAGGTGCCGGAGCTGATAATCCATAAATTGCCAAAGTTGTTCCGGTAGTTAAATTAGACCATGTAGCACCACCATCTGTAGTTTTAATCATTGTTCCGGAAGATCCACTTGCATAACCAACATTTGCATCAACAAATTCGATATCATAAAGCAAATTAGTTGTGCCGGATGTTACATATGTAAAAGTTTCACCACCGTCAACTGTTTTCATTAAAAGACCACTTGATCCACATACAAATCCTGTAGTAGCGTTGAAAAAGTGAGCTGCCCTAAATTCACGTCCCAGCGTGTCTACATTTTTAACACTCCATGTAGTCCCATTATTAGTAGACTTTTGCACTGTACCTGCTGCTCCGAAGGCAATAACTGTGTTCGGGGCAATAACATTAACTGACCTCATGGCGTTTCCATGCGGTTTCGGGTTTAGCCACTGCCAAGTAAACGATTGTGAATAACCGTTTACAAACAGAAGCAAGAAAAACAATGTGAACATTTTTTTCATATGAACCTCGCTTTTTGTTTTATTGATTGTTTAGTTAATCTTCTTCTTCATCAATGTTAATTTCCGAATACTTTTTAACGGTTCCATCCGGAACAATCTTAAATGGATTTTCAACATCTTTTGTTTCACTCTCCGAAACAAATATAGTTAATATTTCTTTTGTTAGTGCTGATTTGATTTTTTCAACATCGGTTTGAGATGGATCAAAGAATAAGTATGCTGTTGGTCCGTTATCAAATCTTGTTGAGAGCCGAACAATGCCATCATCAGCTGAAAGATGGCTTGTAAGTTGCCCAAAATTTCTTCTCATAGACGGTATTCCGGCTTCAGGCATCGGAAAAATAAAAACCGATAATTGTTCCGGCTCATAAGTTTTATATTCGTTAAACAATCTATCGTATGGTCTGAAAATTCTCTTGGTGTAATCTTCAAACTGAATAAATCCCTTTTGCTGTCCCTTCTTTTCAACGTCAAAATTCAGTTCGATTTTTTCTTCACCTTTCGGTTTCTTTGCCATCACATAATCTTTTTCGATTTGTGCGATTATTTTGTCGGAATTTGTTAATGCCGGATTATAGAAAATTGTTGCTAATACCGGCTCACCAAAATGTGTTTCGAATCCAAAAACACCTTCATCTTCTTTCAGAGTATAGAAAAGATTATTGAAATCTATTAAATCAAATAATCCATTTATTCCTCCTTCCCACATAGCAAGTGAATCAAGTTTTTCTTTTGATTTTCTCACTTCCATTTTTATTGGGGTGAAAAGAGATTTCTTCACTTTCTTTTCCGAAATAACTTTTGGGTCAAAATATATTGCTACCGAATGAGACTTTGCATAAGCATCTAAACCATAAATCCCATCAACATTTTCCAGTTGATTTTTAAGAGACATTGCACTACCGTAACATTTTACGTTCTTTAATCCGGATTGTTCATATACTGCAATATCTTCAACTTTTTCAAAGTTGCCCCATCTTTCAGAAATGGTGGTAAATTCAAAATTGTATGAGGCTCCAATACTCAATAATACTAGTACTAATGTTGCAATCGGTGCAAGATATTTTAGATTTTTACTATCGTTAACCTTCAATGAATTTCTCACGGGACAGGCATAAACACAGTCTGTACACAAGTTGCAATCAATATGATTAATTTTCTCAAACTCGGTTAATTTAATTCCTTGATGACAAGCGGTTTCACACAATCCACAATCTGTACATTTATCAGTATTACGAACAATCTTTGGTAATGGCATTAAATAACTTCGCATAAAACCAAGTTCATTTATTAATCCGACCAAAACTAATCCTGCAACTAACCAAACCAAGCTTAATTCTGCACCAAGAGCATTTGCTATAATATAAAGAACTATTATTACAGCCGCACCGGCAATGTTCAAGAATATATTACTAACTGCTCCCAGCGGACATAAATATTTACACCAGAATAATCTAAAAAAGATTGATCCCAAAATTGTTAATGCAAACGCAGGAATTGCGAAATAGAGAGCAATATCTGAATTACTAAATAAATTAACACTCGCAAAGTATGGGTCAAATTCCTTACAGAATAACTCACTGCTTGTCATTGTATAGTACAATGAGAAGAATAATATCACATATTTCAATGAACGAAGTGGTCTGTCTAAAAATTTAGGCATTTCCATTCTTACTTTAAGTTTAGCCCCAAGTTTTCCCAACCACTCTGTAACTG
This sequence comes from Ignavibacteriaceae bacterium, assembly GCA_019638025.1. Lineage (GTDB taxonomy): Bacteria > Bacteroidota > Ignavibacteria > Ignavibacteriales > Ignavibacteriaceae > JAGUXE01. The sequence continues at coordinate 26,038 of JAHBUO010000002.1, read as the reverse complement.
AACCAATCGGACAAATGTAACTACAGAATAATTTCCCGATTACAATAACACCGATTAACAAACCGATTCCGAGGAAAACTTGTGTTTCACTCATATTACAAGCCATTGTCCCTTGATTCAGTTTGCTACCTAAAGATGACAGCCCACCAAATGGACAATATGATTCAAAATCAGCAACATAAGCAGTATCAAACACCGGTCTGACAGCTACATAACCAATAAGTAATAAAATTATGCTTTGAAAAGCAATTCTAATCGTATTTGTATATTTCATTTTATTCCCCTAAAAAGAGCGGATGCCTAATTAATAGCACCCGCTTTAAGTTTACTTAGTTAATATCATTTTCTTTGTGCTATTAAAGTGTTCACCATTATTCATTGCTATATTAATCGAATAAAAATAAACACCACTATTTAAGCTTGATGCATCAAATGTTACTCGGTGTAAGCCGGCTTCTAAATCTTTATTTAGAAGAAGAGCCACTTTTTCTCCTAAAATATTATAGACTTCTAACTGTACTCTTGCATCAGAAGGGAGTGAAAACCCAATATTTGTATTTGGATTAAATGGATTTGGATAATTTTGGAGAAGTTCAAATTTATCCGGTAATATCCCTTCAATAGAAACTACACTAGAAAACTTATATGCACCATCGTGATCTAATTGTCTTAGTCTATAATAAACCTTTTTACTTCCTGCATCAAAATCTGAGTAAGTATAGAGATTAGATTGTGCGGTTGTTCCCTTCCCTTCGACAAAGGCAATTTTACTGAAAGTATTGTTATCGTAACTTCTTTCAATATCAAAACCGGAATTGTTCAGCTCACTTGAGGTTGACCATTGAAGTGTAACAATACCATTCACATTTTTAACTTCGAATGATGATAATTCAACAGGGAGAGGGTTTGTTCCCAACTTTGTAACGAAAATATCCTGAACCCCTGAAGAGACTAAAGAATCAGCACCGAACTTTGCATACACACTAAAATAACCTGCTCCGTATAGGTTTCCACCTATATCGGTAGCAATTCCACTTGCTAAATCAGCCTCTGAACCACCACCTTGTTTTAGCCAAAGGATATCACCACTCGGATTAACTTTAATAAAGAAAATATCGCTACTACCAACAGCCGTAATATTTGTTCCACCAAAAGTTGCAGTTCCGTTGAAATATCCTATACCAAGAATATTTCCATCAGGGTCAATAGCTATATCATTGAGGTAATCGACTCCCGTTCCACCCCAATATTTTACCCAAACAAGCGTTCCATTATTATCATACTTAGCTAAAAATGCATCTTGAGATCCATAACCAACTAAATTTGTAGTCTCAAAAGTTGCTGCACTATCGAATCTACCGCAAACATAAACACTACCATCATTACCAACTGCAATACCACTTCCATCATCACTTGTTTTAAGACCTCCGGCAGATTTTGCCCATTGGATTACCCCGCTAGAATTATATTTAGAGACAAAAATTTCTCCCAATCCCAACCCATTTAAAACTATTCCGGAAAATGTTGCTGTATCTGTATATACTCCTGTAACATATATATTACCGGAAGCGTCGATAACAACATCATTTGCTTGCTCTCCCGATTTTAAACCTCCACCGGTAATTCCCCATTGAACTGCGCCATCACTATTATATTTAACAATAAAAACATCTCGTTGTCCATTAGTTGTAATTTTGATATCGTCAAATCTTACTGAGTCAACAGTTGCACTTCCGTAATAACCGACAATTACTATATTTCCCTGTGCATCTGAAGCCATGCCTCGAGTTGATGCTTGTGAAACACTCTTTCCTTCTTTTAACCATAAATAATTTCCGGCTGTATCAAGCTTTGCTGTAAAAATATCTAAATTGCCTGAACTTGAGAGATTATAACTACCAAAAGTGGCAGCACCAAAATAATGTCCAGTAACATAAGGGTTTTGATTTTGGTCTAACGTAATCCCATAACCTCTATCAGTAAGTGTACCGCCTCCACTAATGCCCCAAATTGCATTTCCAAGAGGAGATAGTTTGACTAACATGAAATCACAATTCCCGGTTGTAGCACTAGTACGTGTTAAAGTAGCACCTGCAAACGATAAAGTTGGAGAGAAAAATTCTCCCGTTACATAAGCATTTCCATAAACGTCAACTGCAACAGCGTATGGAGCATCACGAAGGGTCCCATTACCCGCTTTACTCCAGTCAAAGTTTGGAGCTTGTGCCATTATTATTGAAGTTAATAATACTGTAATAAGTAGAATGTACTTTAGTCTCATAAAGACCTCCTTTGTTTTTAAAAGGATATATTGCTGCAAAACAACAATATCATTATTTATAATTCATTTATTAAGTTATCAAGTGAATTCTTTTCAATAGGTCCATCAACAACAATCATGTAGCGATCTTTGGTTAAATATTTTTTAGCAACTCTCATTACATCATCTTTTGTAACCGCTTTTATTCGGTCTGCTTTTCTGTCAAAATGATTAAATGGTTTATTCTCTTTAATTGAATTGAAAACTATTTGTGCAACATCATCAGGGGTTTCAACATGAAATGGCAAAAGTCCAAGCTGTCTGTTTTTTGCAGTTTTAAGTTCATCATCCGTAATGCCCAAGTCAAAGAATTTTTTAATTTCTGAAAAGATTCCTTTTATAACTTTTTCGGTGTTTTGCGGACCGGTTTTGGTGTTAAATTTCCAATAACCAAAGTTCTCGCTAGTTGACCACAACTCACTTTTAATTCCGTAAATTAATCCTTGTTTATCACGTAATTCGACACCCATTCTGGAAGTTAGTGCACTTGAAGCGAGGATGTAATTCATAACTGCAAGCGGTTCGGCATCTGCATCGTCAACATTATTTGTGGGGGCAAAACCAATATTGATTGTACATTCAGCATAATCTTTTTCGGGATATACTTTTACGATTTTCTTCTCTAACTCTTTAACTTTTGGAAGTTCCATAATTTCTGATTTAGCTACATCGCTTTCCCAGTTACCGAAATATTTGTCTGCAATGTCCTTCATTTGTTCGGGAGTCATATCGCCAATCATTAACAGTGTTAAATTATTTGGGGTGAAATACTTCTTATGCAGATTAATTAAATCTTCTTTTGTTATTGATTTTATTGACTCTTCCGTACTGTTGTATTTGGTTATCGGATGTTCACCCATCAATGTATTGAACATATCATAGAAAGCTTTTAAACCGGTTTTCTTAAATCTGTTCTTTGCTGCAGCCGTGTGACGAGGTTTAAGTCTTTTAAACTCGTCATCTGCAAAAGCAGGAAGAGTAACTAAATCATATCCCGTTTTAAACATTTCTTCGGCATCTTCTACCAATGAATTTCCTTGGAAATAAAACCCTTTATAACTTCCACTAACCGAAAAAGTGAATGGTACGAACGCCATTCGCTCTGAAAGTTGTTTATAATCCATTGACTTGGAGCCTCTATTCATTAAGTCGGTCATAAGATTTGTTATACCCGGTTGTTTCCCTTCAAGATTTTCTGGTATATATCCGGTTTCTAAAATTCCAATAACTGAGACAGTCGGGACAAGATGATTCTCAACAGTATGAAGAACAACGCCATTTTTTAATCTTAATGTTTTGATTAAATGAGCAATCGGTTTGGGTTTAATTATATCTTCGTCTGCAAAGAGTGGTTCAAATGAATTTATAATTTCCAATGCCTCCACGGGTGGTTGGAAATAAAACTTATCATCATCAAATAAATTATATTCATCATCATTTGAGGTAGATTCATTTTCCTCAGTAGATTTTTCTTTTTTCGCTTTTGTAGCATCCGGCTTAGGAAGTGAATAGGCAACAGTAACCTGGTCATCTGTAAAATACTTACTGAAGACTCTCATTATATCTTCTTTAGTAACATTAGAAATTCTATTGTCAAATTCTTTTTGGAAATCCCATCCATAGAATGTTTCATAACGACTAACTCTTGAGCCTATATCGGCATTTTTTATGTAAGATGTGACTTGATTAAATTTATATCGGTTTTTTATTTTTTGTAATTCATGATCAGTAACCGGCTCAGTTTGCATAAGTTTAATTTCATCCCAAATCAACTGTTCAATTTTATCAAGGTTGCTATCAGGCTTTGCAGTTGTAGAAATTGAAAAGAAAGTTGGATCTTTGGTCATTCCAAATCCACCGGCAACAGAGGAACTTATTTGATTCTTCTCTACAAGTTTTTTAAACAATCTTGCATCTCGACTTTTTTCACAAAGTATCATGCCTCCAACTCTTAATGCCGGGGCATCTTCATGTTGATAATTCGGCACAACAAAAGCCATACGCAAACTTGATTCTGTGATATCGGCATGTTTTAGTGTTAATGTTTTTCTAACATTTTGTTTTTCTTGATGAACACGTACATCTTTAACTTCAGGACCTTTTGGAATTTTTCCATAATACTTTTCAACTTTTTTTAATATTTCGTCGGTCTTAAAATCACCTATCAAAACTAAGAAAGCATTATTGGGCGTATAGTATTTTTTATAATAAGAATATGCCTCATCTCGAGTCATATTTCGTAAATCATTAGGCCAGCCGATTATAGGGTCACGGTTAGGATGTGAAGTATACACCATCGAGTTAAGTACCTCGCGCATAATTCCGCTTGATGAACTTTCACTTCTCATTCTTCGTTCTTGAATGATAACTTCAATTTCTGATTTAAATTCATCCTTATCAAAAATTGCATTCTGCATTCTGTCTGATTCAATATCCATTGCTACATCTATCTTATTTGCCGGAAGATACTCATAATAGCTTGTCATGTCATTCGATGTGAATGCATTAAAAATACCGGAGTTTGCAGAAATAGTTTTAGATGCTTCTCCCTTACCATATTTCTTTGTCCCTTTGAACATCAAATGCTCAACAACGTGACTAATGCCGGTTATTCCAAGTTGTTCATTTCTTGACCCAACACGATAAGTCAACTGATGATAAATCAACGGAGCAATACTTCGTTCCATTGTCAAAACAGTCAAACCATTTTTTAGTTGATGTCTATAGATTTTGCCTTCTTCGTACTTGTTAGGTGGAGTGGCGAAAATAGTTACGGTTAATAAAATCAGTACAAATTTTACTGCAAGAATTTTCTGATAAGGATTATTCATTTTTGTTTACCATTCATTCTATTTTAATTATGATTTTTTTTAGTTTCAGGTCGATACTTCCTCATACGTTGCATCGACTCTTTTACGAGCTCAGCTTTTTCATCGTTAGACAATGCTCTATAAGCCGGTGGATTATCAGTATTTGCTAATATCCAGGACGTAACGAATGCCAACTTTGTAATTTTTGTTGCTTTTTCGAAATCAATTTTTTCCGCATCATCTAAAGGAGTATGATATTCATCATGTAAGCCTGAGTGGAAGAAAATTGCCGGAATTTCCTTTTTGATGAATGGACCTTGGTCACTTGCAAAAGTTAATAATCCAACATTGTATAGGACTTCTAAATCAAAGTTAGTATTAGCTTCTTCAACAACTTTTTTCATATCACTTGAATAAAATATTCCACCAGCCCACACAAGTTTAGATTCATTCCTACCAATCATATCTAAATTAACCATTCCTTTAGTAGCATTAATTTTCTTGAATGGATTTTGATAAGCATAATATCGGGAACCGAGCAATCCCATTTCTTCAGCATTAAAAGCGATAAATATTACACTTCGCTTAGGTCGATTTTTTGTAAAAGCTTCTGCAATTTCTAAAACGGCGGCTGTACCTGAAGCATTATCATCAGCACCGTTATGAATTTTGCCTATATCTTTTCTATTCATCGCACCAAAATGACCCAATCCAACGTGGTCGAAATGAGCACCCACAACAATGTATTCTTTCTTTAACTCAGGGTCAGTTCCTTCTATATAACCAACTATATTTTGTGATGGAATTAGGTTAGCATGAAACTTAATATCAACAGAAACAGTTTTTTCTTTCACTTCATAGGAAATAGGTTTTAGTGTAGAATCAAGTTTTTGTAAGTCACGCTTTAATGATCTGAATGAACCTTCCAACAATGCTGAAGCAACTGTATTATCAACATAAATTATTGGTGCCGCATCTGCTCGATTTAATTCGGGGAGAGTATATTGTTTCTTAGTGAACATATTTGCATACGCCTCATAAGCAACTGCGAATGGAGGATTCTCTTTTAATGGTGTTCTATAAACAATCACTGCAAGTGCCCCTTTCTCGTACGCAATTGCAGCTTTTCTCTTTGTGTTATTAAAAGATGAACCTTTCAAGTTTTTATTGAATTGACTGTTGGGGTCACTTTCTTGAGGATATCCTTCGATAATAAAAACGATTTTGTCTTTTACTGAAATATCTTTCCCATCAGCTGTTTTATAATCAGAATAATTCCAATCCGTTTTATCAATTCCATATCCCAAAAATACTAGAGGAGCTGTAACAGATAGATTTTGTGCGGCGCGGTAATCGATTACAAACTGAGAAGCAAATTGAAAAGACAATTCTTTTGTAATATTTGGATTAATGTAGTTTACTTTTAATCCGCTATTTTCATTCATTCTTGTTTCAAGAATAAAAAACTTTTGGAAATATAAATCGGAATAATCTTTTTCTTCACCATCTTTAGTTTTAACCATTGGCGAATCATCATCGTCCATTAATTCAGCTAAAACTCTTTTCCCTCTATTTTCATCAAAAGGTTTTAGTTGAAGTTCTAAAAATCTATTTGCAATAAATTTTGAGGCAAGCATGTTTTCTTCGGTGCCTGCGGCTCTTCCTTTTAATTCATCGGATGCGAGATAAGAAATGTATTCTTTAAAATCACCACTTCTTATAACTTTTAATCCTTCTTCGTATCCAGCCGGAATTTGAGCAAATGAATAAGACGAAAGGACAAATAGTATTGCAAATATTGAACGAACTGTTGTTTTGTAAGACATTATACTTCCTTTGGGAATTACTTTATTAAGGACATTTTTTTAATTATTTGATTATTAGCGGTTTTCAACTTGTAGAAATAAATACCGCTAGCGAAATTTTTATTATTAATATCAGTAGAGTTAAATCTAACTGAATAAGTCCCCGGAGTCATAAACTCATTTATTAATTCAGCAACTTCATTACCGAGGATGTCATATATTTTTAGAGACACATTATCAGAACTCATAATTTCAAATCTGATTGTTGTTTCAGGATTAAAAGGATTTGGATAATTTTGATGCAATACAAATGAAGTAGGATTTTCATTAAGTTTTTCAATTCCATCAATCACTGCATTTGTATAGATAGTGCTCTGTGAAGCACAAACATAAACATCTCCATTGTTTGTGTAAGCTAAATCTATTACTGTTCTCATTGTATCAAACACTGAATAATCCACTCTATTAGTCCATGAAACCCCTGCATCGGTAGTATGAAGTAATGCTATACTTCTTGGTGAGGTTGTTTTTGCACCGACAGCCCAACCGTTTGTGTTATCTTTAAATTTTATTCCTGTCACTGCTTCAACTAAATTAGGAACTGAGAGTAAATTCCATGTTTGCCCTGCATTATTAGACTCAAGCGCAATTCCTTCTCCATAAGCCAAAACTTTATTTGCATCAACAAATGAAACTGAACGAAGATTTGGAGTACCTGAAATTGTCGGTAGGGTTGCTGTTTGCCAAGTTGTTCCACCATCGGTTGTATAACCTATTTTGTATTTTTCTCCAACTACAACACCCTTATTTTCATCTACGAATGCAACACCCCTTAAATTAGTTGCGAAAACATTTTCCTTCATATCCCATGTAGCGCCACCATCAGTAGTTTTGAAAATGCCATCAACATTATTTGAAGTTTTAGCAACTACAAATCCATAGTTTTCATTAAGAAAACTAATTCCATAGTTTGTCCAACCATTTGCAATTGTGTCTTTTATTACTGAAAACCAGCTTTGACCACCATTTGTAGTTTTACTTACAAGTCCATAACCATGAGCAACATAACCGACATTTTCATTTACAAAAAAGACATCTTGTGCATTCGGAGCAACGTTGTTAGAACGAACAGTACTTGCGGCCCAGGTTCTTCCTCCGTCAGTAGATTTAATAAACATTGCATCAAATCCTGTGGCAACAATAAAATTATCACCAATTGAATGCATTCCGTATAATGAAGTGCCGGGAATTGCATTTAATCTTACCCATGTTGCACCGAAGTCAGTAGATTTAAGAATATTTTGTGTTCCGGTTACTATGAGCACATCACCAAAGCCATCAATTTTATCAAGAGATGAACCGCACGGAATGAATTGAGGTATCCAATTAATTCCACCATCGGTTGTCTTAACTAAAACACTACCACGGATTGCTCCACCTATAGCAACACCATTATTGGCATCTTTGAAATAAACATTCCACAAATTGTCAAAAGTTTTATTCTGATCTTGCTGAAGCATATAGGTCCATGTTGCACCACCATCTGTTGATTTAGCATGTAAACTCTGTTGCATTCCGATTAGTGAACCCCAGCCAACTAAATAAATTAAGTTTGCGTCCTGTATATGAATTGCACGAAAATCTGTTCTTGTATATCCCGGCGGAATAGTTGGAGGAGTTGCTTTAGTCCAGCTAGTTCCATTCGATGAATAATAAATATCCATTTTACCGACACCGCCACCACAAACAATTCCGGTCGTTCCGTTGAGGATTTTTAGTGCTTCTAAATCTCCGGCAGGATTATCAACTACTACACTCCAGTTAACGCCTCCATCTGAAGTATAAAGAAGTTTTCCGGCTGTAGATGTTGAGGTTAGAACCCATCCAGTGTTTTCATTTGTAAAATGAATACCATAAACTGTTCCGGCTCCCCCTGTGACAGGTATCTGACTCCATGTTAATCCACCATCCGTTGTTTTGTGTATTAATGCTGCACCATCACCAACAAAACCGAGCGATTCATTTACAAAGTAAACTCTTCTTAATGCAACCGAACCGGCAACTCCTAAGTTCGTCCATGTTAAACCGCCATCGATTGTTTTTCTTACTAGTCCGGCATCGCCTACGTAGAATCCAACATTTTCATTCAAAAAATGAGCATCGCTGATTGACGGCAAGGATTGAGTAACAGCTACTCGCCATTGCTGGGCAAAAGTTCCGAACGTTATTAAAAAGAGAATAATCACAATTTTGTTAACAAGTTTCATTTGATACCTCAATCACTAATTATTAATTATTAAAATGTATTTAACCTAAGAGTAATAAAAGAGGAGAGTCCACCCCTACTTAAACTACCGCCATATTCTGTTGAAACTTTCCTATACTGAACATTTGCATTCACATATATTGCTGATGATAGCCGGAAACCAAATCCGGCACTAACTCCCAATTTTTTCACATCACTTCCACCATAAAGAACATCGACTTCATCATTGCCGTAGTTAAATCCGGCTCTTATAAAATGGTCTTCGAATAATTCATATTCAGCACCTACTCTAATTCTATTATTGGATGCACTTACATTAGTGAATCGAGAATCAATATATTTAGAAGAGTCGGCTTTTATTGATGATATCTCAAACTCTGCACCTATAAGCATGGGAATAAAATCGAATTTATATGAAGTTCCTAACCCATAGTAGAAATCTGAGATATTCCAATCCCACATCAGCAGATTTTTCTTCGAATTATTTGACCATCCATTTTTGTTGTTATAGCCTACTTTCAAGCCCAATAATGTATTCTCAAAAAGCTGATACTGTGATTTTGCTTGTATGTCAATTGTATAGAAATCGGTATAAACTTCTTCAACATCGATAAGACTATTTTGTGGAACAAGAACTTTAGCAATTTCAGGTATTATATTTCCGATAATGGCAAATGATAACTTTTCTGTTGGTTTAACATAAACTTGCCCTCTATACTCAAATCTTTTTTTATTTAATTTCTGAGTTACAGATGAACCACGTTTGCCAATAAAATAGGTATCTCCCTTGTAATTATAAACTTCAACATCCAGAAGATTTACATCTTTAGCTTCGATAGTTTCTTGAAAATCAGAATACTTTATATTTGAGGCTATAACAAAATCATTCGATAATCGATAAGCTAAACCTGCGTTAATACTTACTTCTCTAAATATTGATTGAGCATTTGTATAAACTTGTTTCAGACCATCAGTAATCTGATAAGTTCCGGATACACCAATAAATAAATCGTTGAACATCTCCCAACTATAGGTTAAGCCTACCACCGGACCGGTATATCGAAAATCGCCTTGAGTGGTATCAATCATATAATAAGCTTCTCCCGTGTATGCATCTTTACGAAGAGTCCTATATAAATTTCTCACAACTTCATAATTGTATGAGGTGAAGCCTACAAATGTACCTTTAGATGAAAGTCTTTTTACTCCCTTGAATGCTGTTCCATAATTGATTGCCCCTTCAGAATCATACATTCGTCTATAATTTCCCCAACTATTTTGAAAGTTCGGTGTAATGTCTAATAACGTTTCTTCTTCATCAACTACAATCCACGCAGGGTTGCCTCCAAAGTTGTATGGAGTAAGTGAATAATCGATATCTGTTATAGCATATGTTAATCCCCCCATTCCCATTACTCTATTAATTTGGGGGTAAAGATTAATCACAGAAAATGTGAGTATCCCGAAAAAAATATATTTAACCCTATTCATTACTTACTCCCGTAGAGTTTTTCTTTTTGAAATCTCTTAATACAGATACAGCTATAACACCATAAATACCGGTTACTAATATGATTGCTATCGGCAAAATGCTCGATTTAATATCGAATTTTCTAATTATTAAGAATAGTAAGAATAATCCGGAAAGAATTATGTTTACTATAATAAAATTAAATCCATTAATACTCGGATAAAGATTTATATATTGTGAGTTCACACTAGTAAACTGCAATGTGAACGGAAAAATAAATGACGCAACTTGACCAACTGTTGTCTCATCTTTGTGAGTTACTGAATCTTTAAATGTTGTAATTACCTTATAATTTCGATCAAGTATTAAGACTGATATTTTGTTATCATTTATGATAATAACGCGTCGGTAAAGTATATCAGCATTTATGCTTAAAAGTGAAGTTTTATAATTGTAATCAGAAATTGGTAATTCAACTAAATTATATGTGTTATTTTCAATCATGAACAAACGGTTATCTTCCGTTACAAAAAATCCGTAAAACTCTCGTAAATCTCTTTCGGCAACAACCATGTGTACAACTTTAACTCCGTCAGGAAGATTAATTTTTCTAACGAACGGTTCATCCTCAATTCTTTTAATATGATAGAATTTGTCTTCGTTATCAATAACGAAATATCCTTCATCAAACGGTTTTCTTGTTGTGGGATTACCAAACATTTCTTTTGCAGGGAATTTAAATCCTCTATCTATTAAGGCGAGCGAATATCTACTAGACATATTATCTAACACTAAATTGGTTCTTGAATCAACCACCTGGAATTCCCTTTTTATGCAGAAAAACTCATGTGGAAAGCTCAAAGAAGCTCTATTAGGTTTCGATTCAATTAACGGATACATTAAAAATTGAATAGCGTCTATTTCGGCAGGTTCAAAATTTATTCTGAACAAATTTTTTCTTAATTCCGGAACTGTGAAATGGACACCATTTACAGTATCGGGAAGTTGTCCTATAAACACCAACTGAGCAAAAGCTGTTTGAGGCACTAACGCTTCATACTCCTTGCTTGAATATGAATTTCCATTAAGATCTAAGATTCTGGCTTTCTTAAAATCCCCCTTTGTTATCAATAAATCATTGAGAATGGGACTATAAGCAACTCGAGGTAAATAATACCTATGCGGAAAAGTTTTCCAATAAAACTCAGGCAAGTAAATTGATGCCATTGCTATAATAACTATGGTAAGTAATAGTTTTAGAATTAGTGTCTTTTTCATTTTACCCCTCGCTTGTAGTTATTACCCGACCATAAAATTAAAGGTGAAATAAGAAACAAGAAGAGAACGAACATCCACCAACTTCGGGAATATGTGTAAATAGTCCCACCGAAGATAGTTCCAAGATGATAGACATCGACAAATGCCAATCCCGTAAAGCCTATTATCACTCTTCGGCTCCATGAAGGTTCAACAAAAACAATTGTGACAAAGATGTAAATTACTAATCCGGAAAGAATCCATGGTAAAATGGTGATAGTAATACCATCAACAATTTCACTCGGGAAATATTTTGATGAGAAGTTTAGTAAAATAATTGCATCAACTAAAAATATTAGTACTAAAGCCCCTATGCCAAATAACTGCATAGACATCAAGGATTTACTCTCTTTCATCGGTAGATGAAGGGTGAGTTTAATTCTACTTGAATTAATTTCGGGATAAAACTGAACAATCCCCAATAATAAGCCGCTAATCAATGGGATATAACGAAAATCAAAATAAAATAGTCCTTGCATTGCTGCTGTGTCAGCATAAATTTTACTTGCATCCACCATTGAAAAAGCATTTGCAAGAGATACACAGATACTGATGATAACAAAAAAGTTAATCAGTGCTAGTCCAATGAAAGTCCATCTAACTTTCAACCATTCTTTATATATAAGCGATTTCAACATTTAAATACCTAATACTTTCCTGTTAATCCAATGAATGCATCTTCCAAAGACATTTTTACTTGTTGAACTCCACTGTGTTTCAAACCAAGTTTTTCAAGATGCTGAAGTAAGGTTGCTTCATCAGCGAACGTATAAATTGAAGTTTTATTCTTAATAATTTCTATATTTTTGATAATCTCGTCTTTATTAATTGAAGATGGAGGATTTTCAAGAATACATCTAAAGTGCTTAAACTTACTCATAAAGTCTCTAATAGGCATCGTCATTAAAACTGATTTATAATCTATAATTACACAGTCATCCAGCAAGTCTTCTAAATCTTGAATGATATGAGAAGTTATAAAAACTGTTTTCCCTTCAGCGTGGATATAATCGGTTAAGTAATCGATGAACAATCGTCTATAACCGGCATCTAAACCCATTGAAAAATCATCAAGAATCAGTAAGTCCGGATTTTGAGCAAGCAATAAACCGAGTGCAATTTGCGAACGTTGCCCACACGACATTTTAGAAATTTTTTGTGTTTCTGTAACTTGAAGCTTACGCAACAACTCCCAATAAGCTTCTTTTTTCCAATTAGGATAAAAGCCGGAGTAATATTTTTCTATCTGCTTGATATTCATAAATGAATATTGAATGTGTCCTTCGATTAAAAACCCAACTCTCGATTTTGTCTTCGGAGAAAGTTTATACGAGTCCTCATCAAACACAAGGCATTTCCCTGAAGTTGGCTCTAAAAAACCATTCAGTATGTTAATGGTTGTTGTTTTACCTGTACCATTTTTACCCAATAAACCAAAGATGGAACCTTGATTAATTTGAAAATTCAGATTTTCAAAAATTAATCGGCTTCCATAGTGATGAGTTAGATTTTTTACCTGAACTACTGCATTTTTCATAATTATTCCTTAATGATAACCCGGAGTCGGGGCCGGAGTATTTTCCCAGTCGAGTAAACCATCATTTGTGTCTACTCCCGGTTCTCTTCTTCGCATAGATTTTCCGCTATAACGCGGTGGACTTAGTGTATAGCTTTTGTCGATTCTTACATCCAGAGTTTTTCTTGCTGTATGACTTCCCTTATATTGAATTCCATCAATAACTGTTGATATATCGATGCCATCTTCCCAGACTGAATCAACACCTGAAGAAATAACAATTACATCACCTACAAGATTGATGAGGAAATCGACTGTCCTATCTGATCTCATATTTATCAAATTAGGGACATTTGGATTATCAAAATCTGAAAAAGAAAATTGATTGTAGAATTCCCAATCAGCCGTACTTAAATCAATACTTGTTGAAACCGTATTTTTATGATTAACACCGGTAGAAGCTAACACTTTAAATGTTTTGGGAAGAATCGGATAATTCATTTCCCCTGGTTTTCCGGGGAACTTGAATACATAAGTAACTCCATCTATATCGTTATCGTCCCCCTCATCAGCGCCCGGACCTTTTCCTTCGCTGTTTCCGGAAACTCGCATAACCATCATTCCGTCAAGATACTTTACACTATCACTATAATTATAGATTTCGACAAACTGGTCATAGAAAAAATAAATATTATTAACAGGACCACCCGCATAAATTTCATTTATACAGAGGCCTGTATTAGCAATTTGTTCGGCAAAGATTGTATCTACAATCATTCCCTCGGATATTGCAAGATCTCTTAAATTTCCTACTAATAATATGTTCGGATTAAGTGGATGCGGCATTCTAACAGTAATAGAATATGTTGAAGCCGGTAAACCGGATAAATTAAGAACTCCGTTTGCATCGGTATATTTTATAATCATTCCATATTCTGAAGCAAGAATAACTTTTGCGTTGCTCATATTCATGAATTGAGGAATTGTATCAGCCAAAGCTGTGTCACCTATTGCAAATATTGTAAGTTCGCCTCTTCCATCAACAGCCAGTGGTGGATCATGTTGACATGAGGAAAAAATCACCAATAAAAACATTAGAGGGAACAAGTATTTAATCATCGATTTCATTTTTTGAACCTCCTCCAAAAATTCCTTCCAATGACATACTAAACTCAATGCCGTAAAACAATGGGGGATTCCTACTTTCTTCAGATTCGGTTGTCCTTGTTACCATATAACGCCTTACTGCTGCATCGTTGAAAAAGTTATTGACATAGAAAGATATTTCTGCCCCTTTAAATAGGGATTTACTCATACTCAAATTGAATAACCATTTGTTAGGTTTAATTTTAATTTCTTCTTCAAAAGCTCTATCTAGTTTTTGAGATTCATTCAACTTATCATAATCCAATGGAGTTAGGTTGTAGTTTTGATTTCTTTCGAAGACCAATTGTTCTACCCTAAAAGTAATCCATAAACCTAAAGGAGCCAGAGTGTACTTTGCATAATAGTTTAATTGAAATCTGTCATTCCATCTACTACTACTTGGATATACCCAACCTATTAGAGTATCAACCGGTAATCCGGGGACTAAATAATTTGGGTATCGTCCTATTGATTGATCCGGGGTTGCGCTGTAATTAAATCCTTTTCCAGGTGTGTTAATATGATTATATGCGCCGGTAATTTGAAAATCCATATTTAACTTCTTAATTCTTGAAGTTCGAAGTGTAAACTCAATTCCTTTGCTATATGAAACTCCAAGATTTTCCGGCAACGTGTATTGATCGATATAGTAGATATATAAATTATTGTTAGCATCTGTACCACTTCGAAAAACCGGATAAGGTTTAGATATCGGAGAATCTGTCCTTTTTTTATAATAAGCGGAAATTGTTGTGCCTAACATATCATAAAATTTATGGTCGTAGGCAATTTCGTATAAAGTTTCCTTATAACCCTTTAAGTAAGGAACTTTCTTGTCATATCGATAATAGTCGATTGAACCATCAACCGGATTTCTCCATTTGAAGACCGATTCCGGTGGATATAATGTTGACATCGGTGGTGACTTCGATGAAGTTCCGGCACTAATTCTCAACTGATTTGCATCAGATAAATAAATCATAATATTTACTCTTGGATTGAAGAAACTACCCTGATATGATTTAACTAAATCACCGTTCCCCCAAAGTCCCGCAAGATTAAATCCATAAGGGCGATACATTTCATATCTGAACCCTAACATAATATTATAGTCAAAAATAAAATTACCGGTCAACTTATCTTCGAGATACAAACTTGCAAGAAATTGTCCCGGGATGTCATCAAATCGGTATGGTCTTCTACCTGATTCAATTCCATAATAACTGTAAGAAGTATCAAAGACAACACCTTCACCTGTATTGACATTATACTGTGGATCGATACCAAATAATACTTTATGTATAACATTACCCGTATAGAAGATTTTATTGTATTCTAATCTCCCTCCAAGTGTCCACTCAATCCCGCGATTTTCAACTTTACCAATGTAGCTTGCGGCAGTATCACCATTAGGTAAAACTACATACTCAGAATTCAGTTTTGATTTCATTGAATTTTCGCGACGCATTGTGGCAAACAAACTATAATCAATGGCTGAAATCCCATCATCTGGTCGATACTTACCCCATGAAGATAAACTTAATGTATAACCACGATTATAATTTCTGGTTTGTTGCATGTCTCCTTTCGGCTCTTCTTCATCAAGAACTCTTTGAAACATTATTTTATTGTTGGTATTTAATGAAGTTCCCAACAAGTTAGCTGAATAAACCGTTTGCGCTGTTAAACGGAAATACTCATCACCAGTTTTTCTGATATCTCTTTCACTTTGAGCAACATTGAAATTATAGCTTAAAGACCCTTCGCCGACGAGGATTCCACCACCGAAATTTCCCTCTCTTGTGTCAGGATTATTTTTTATTTTCAATCGATGCGGAGCTTTTCCAATTTTTGTTTGAACATTAATAATACCTGCGGTTACATCGCCATATCTAACTGATGGGAGTCCAGTAATAACTTCAATATCTTCAATGTTGTCTGCAGGAATGGTTCTTAAATCAACTCCCCTTCCGGTATTTGAACCACCAAATTTAGAACCTTGTAATCGCTCAAATTGCATATTTGCATTGTTAGAGATAGGAGTTCCATCAATTACAATTAATGTTCCGAAAGCTGTGTACTGATCAGATTCATCACCTCTAACAGCAATTTGACTTGTTTTACCGAGTCCCGGATTATCACTCTTTTGAACACCCGGTACTAAGTCAAGAACATCCTTTAAACTTGAAGCCTGATAATGCTCAATTTCTCCGCTGGTGATTGTTGTTTTGGAGTTAACATCTTTAGGCAATAATCCGCTTGAACCAATTACTTCAATACCACCAATTTGAAATGCCGTCGATTTCAAAGTAAAATTAATTTCGATTATCTGCCCCGCAGTAACTTTAACTTTTTTTGCAGAAGTTTCATAACCAACAAAGGAAACTTCAAATGTGTAAGTCCCGGGCTTTAAATTTTTAATCTGATAATTCCCTTTCATATCTGAGGAACAACCAATCTTCAACTCTTTAATCATAATATTTGCACGCCATAAAAGTTCACCGGTTTCATCTTTTATAACTCCTTTAACTCCACCGGTTTTTTCATCAATCTTTGTTCGCTTTGCCAGAGCAATTTTACCTGTTCCATACTCATAAAAACTTATATTGTAAGGGTCAAGCAATTCAGTTAGAACATCATGTAACGACCGATGATGCGATGAATAATTAATCCCCTTAATATTCAGTAATTGATCTTCGAAAACAAAATTCACATTATAATCTTTTGAAATCTGGGTAATGATTTGTGAAAGATTTACGTTTGTAAATTCTATTGTAACTGCTGTATTCAAAGATGAAATAGATTTTGCACTACTCTCTGCCTCCATAACAGTTGCATGATGGAAATAATATACATCATTAGCTTCCACTTCTCCCGATTTTTCAGACACCGGGACAAGCGAAGTATTCTGAGCAATAAGCACAGACACAAACATTAATGAGAGAAATGTAAATCGAATCATATAATTGACTATCATATATGTACAAGGTTTAATTTATTGTTGAATTAAAACTTTATCCCCTGAATGATTAATTTTTACATCCAGAGTTAGACTTATAATTGAAAAAATGTTTTCCAGAGAATTTGAATCAAATTTTCCCGTAATCGTTTTTGATTTTAGTTCCGGTCGTTCAAAATAGACAGGAATATTGTAATATCTTGATATTTCTTCCATTACTTTTGAAAGTGGTGTATGAGAAAACGAAAATTGTCCTCTTCTCCATGCTAAGAAATGGTCTACTGAAGCTTTTGTAGGATTTGTAAACCCTTTTATTTCACTGAAAGTTGTCATTTCGCCACGTTTCAAACTCACACCTTTATCAGAATGCTTTCTATATGCTTCAACCGATCCTTTAGTTACAACTATTCTAATTAAGTTATCTCTATTTAATATATTAAACTCTGTTCCGGTGACAACAGTTACCGTATTTCCGGAAATCACCTTAAACGGACGAATCTTATCTGCCTGAATACTAAAATAAGCCTCTCCCATCAATTCAACTTCTCTTGAATCAGCTGCAAACCTTTTCGGATAGGTAATCTTACTGTCAACATTAAGATAAATCACCGAACCATCTGAAAGCACAATCGTTTTTTTCTCTCCTTTTGCGGCAACAACTGTATAGAAAATCGGCTTCTCAACAACTTGAGGCGATACTTCCTGTTTAGAGTGAACTATTCTATTTTGATAAATGTATCCGAGTGTTAAAAAAATAATAATTATTGAAGCAGCTCTAATCAACCATCCATAATCATTTCGATTTGAAATTGTTTTGTTCACATTTACTTTTAAAGATGATTTAAGGGATACTTGCTCGAATTTTTCATCTGTCTTTGAAGTAGAATACTCGGCATTAATTGTTTTGGTTAGTTCTTCAAAGTGAAGTTCGGGATTAGGCGGTGGTGGGACTCTTGCGTTTCCAAATTTATCCCACAATAATGATAAACTACCGAATTCTTCTTTATTTTCTTCTGATTCGTGCAACCACGTTTCAAAAAATTCTTTTTCTTCTTGATTGACTTCATTATTTATTACTCTAATAATAAACTGTGAATCAACTGTTTTGGGGAATCGGGTCAAAATATTTCCAAAATTATTTTTGTGTCGCTCCATTATTCAAAATGGAGTTATGTTATTATGTATGTTACACATGAAAAGGGGAAAAGTACTATGCCGCTTAAAAATTAATTCAAATGGGATTGTAATCTTTTTCTCAAAACTGAAAGTGCTTTGTTCATCTGATTCTTTACAGTCTGCAAACTGATCTCCATCATCTCGGCAATTTCACTATAATCGAACCCGCTAAAACGACTCAATAAGAATACTGTTTTACAACGCTCAGGTAAGCTATTTACAGCCCTCTGATAATCATCCATAAAGAATAAAGAATCAATTTCAGCTTCACTTCTACGACTAAAATAAATCAACAAACTTTCATCTTCATCATATGAACAATTATTGTGTCTTTGTCGAATTGAGTTCAGAGCTAAATTTCTTGCAATTCTATAAAGATAGGCTTTTGGTGAGGATGATATCTCAATCTTATCAGCGTTTAACCAAAACTTAAGAAATGTTTCTTGGGTAAGATCCTGAGCCAAAGCTTTATCGCAAGTTAAACGAATCAAATAGTTAAAAATTCCCGGCTGGAAAAGAAAGAAAAACTCACGAAATGCTTCGTGATTTCTCTCCTTTATACCTAAGATTAGTTCATTTAACTTTTCTGTGCCAACCTTGAACATTTTAATCCAACTAAAAAATTGGGATTGAGATACCTGTCAAAAAGTAGCAAAATAATTTGTAATATGAAACAAGTATTAAACTTTAATTATACTGCATGCCCGCAGAATTGAATTGCTATAAAAGAACAAGCTTACTATTTTTATTAAGACTAAATCTAAATAATAACGCTGAGAAAATCAAGCTAAATATCGATTTAGTTCAATCCACACTTTTTAATCATTTTGTGAAGGTTTGCGCGATTAATCCCTATTGCATCAGCGGCACGTGAAACATTTCCTTCATACTTATTTAAAATAAATTCCAAGAAAAGTTTTTCTACTTTGCGTGCAGCGGTTTCAACTGCTTTTTTTCTTTGTATGTTCATTTCTTCCCACGTCTCGGGAACAATTTCGACACCAAGATATTCTGTCTCTTTTTTTTGTATCGAAAAATCAAGATTGGTTGGAGTTATGATTTCAGCTTTAGTAAGAAGAATTGCTCTGGTAATATGATTCTGCAACTCTCTGATATTTCCTGGCCAATCATAATTCATGAGGAGTTTTACAGCTTCTTCAGTAAAATATTTATTCTTAACTTTTAATTCTTTACATGTTAACTGAACAAAATAATTTAAAAGCGATGGAATGTCTTCTTTTCTTTCACGAAGAGGTGGTACGTTAATTGGGAAAACATCTAATCTATAGTATAAATCCTCCCGAAATTCCCCTTCTTCAACCAGATGCATAAGGTTTCGATTTGTTGCTGCTATTACACGCGCATTTGTCTTGATTGTTTGAGTTCCACCAACTCTTTCAAACTCTTTTTCTTGCAATACTCTAAGAAGTTTTACTTGAGCATGTAAATCAAGTTCTGAAATTTCATCTAAAAAAATTGTTCCATCAACTGCTATTTCAAACTTGCCTAATTTACGAGAGTCTGCTCCTGTAAAAGCCCCTTTTTCATAACCGAACAATTCACTTTCTATTAAGTCTTTCGGAAGTGCTGCACAGTTTATAGCAACAAATGGTTTATTTTTTCGCTTACTTAGCAAATGAATTTGTCTGGCGACCAACTCTTTGCCTGAACCACTTTCACCGGATATCATGACAGTACTCTCAACATCAGCACAAATTGAAATCATTTCTTTAACTTTAAAAATAGCTTCACTTGAACCAATAATAGAATCAAAAGGCTTTTGTAATTCTTGCTGAAGTGTTTTAGTCTGATATTTTAATAATCGCTGCTGTAACGATCTTTCAATTATTAATTTGAGTTCTTTAAGATTAGGCGTTTTAGTTATGTAATTGAATGCTCCTCTCTTTATTGCATCAACAGCAGTATCAACTGAGGCATAATCTGTTATCATAATAATCGGGACATCTTCTTCCACAGATTTGATTTTATCAAGGACATCTAAACCTGACTCCCCCCTCTCCAGCATCAAATCAAGAAGAATTACATCAGGAGATAAATCAGTAAGTTTTTTAAGTCCGGAGATACCATCATTGGCGAAGATACAATCATAGTCATTTTTTAGTAATATCGAAAAATCATTCGCAAATTCTGAATCATCATCAATTATCAATATTAGAGGTCGCATCATCAATGCCTTCATTAAGTTCAATTATAAAAGTTGTTTTTACAAACGGAAGACTTTCTTTCAAGAAAATTCTTCCTCCATATTTTTCGAGGTTTTTCTTTGCCGCATATAATCCGTGACCGGTACTTCCTACAGTTGAGTAGCCATGTTCAAAAATTTTTTCAATTTCACTCTCAGCTATTCCTGATCCATTATCTGAAATATCAATCAGTACTTTAGGAGCTTTTTGATTAAGTGAAATTTCAATATTTTTTTTGTCAGCACCCCTCAGTGCCAAGATGGAATTTGAAATTGAATTTTCAATTATGTCGGCAAGTTCATAATTCAGAATTAAAACTTTTTTTGTCCCATTGTACCTTTTATGTTTTTCGATTGATATTTTCTCTTGTGTCAGCACTTCATCTTTTTCTTCAATAATTTTATTTATTATATCCTCCGGGGTCGATGAATACTTTGAGAAAACGGTAGTTTTCATCTTTTGCAATAGAGTTTTTACTGTCACAAATGAAGAGGCTAATTCTGTTCCGATTACCGATGTATCACTCAAATTACCAAAATCAACTTTTGGCAATTTTGTTTTTATAATGTAAGCTTGATTTTCAAAATCTTCAACTAAATCAGTGCTAATTCCAACATACTTAGAAATGTGAATAATTTTTTCAATTAAAGGAAGAGTCATCGAAAGCATTTGTTCCTTTCGATTTTCAAACTGATTGATAAATTTATCATCCCCGGAATTCACCGAAGAAAGATTTTGGCAAAACATTTGCATTCCGTTTATGTTTTTAAGTGCCCATTCCCCATGTGAAAAATTAAATAGCATTTCAAATAGTTTATCCATCGGGTCTTCAGCAACTGCTTTTTTGCTATCTCGGATTTTTATATAGTAGAAAACAATGTGTGGCAATGCCATACCGGTAGCCATTACAGAAATAGGGAGTAAATACTTGTAAATGAATTCTTTTTCGACAGTTAAAATTAAGATTAACCAAAATATAGAAAGGTTTACTACAGTCAATAAAACTGTAAGTTGGATATTCCAGTTGTAATACTTAATTCCAAATTTTAAACTAATAAACAAAATCAGAAGAGAGAGAAACACGAATAGTAAGTATAGTTGAGTCTCAGGTTGATAAATTAAACGAACTAACATTGCAGGAAATTGATAAACATAAGCAAAGAAAGGTTCCACTTCATTAACCGTTATAGTTCTGCCGGTTTCAACATTATATAAATTTATCACCTTACCGGAAGGAAATTTCACTTTCACATCATATAAACTCCCATCCGGCAATCCGAAGTGAAGCACTATATCATTATAGCAATTATGCCCCGGGATATCACTCCCCAACTGTTTGTATCGGAGTAAGTGTTTCGCTTCGTTAATGTGACCTGATTTGTAAATCCACACTTTACTTCCTGTTGCAAACGTATTTGATATAACCCCTCTAAGAAAAATTTTCAAATAGTTTTTATCGTCTTGATTATTAATCCATAATACATTTTCACCATATCTGTAGCCGTAAATGTCCAAATCACCATCATCATCAATATCGGCAATGACTGTCCCGAAAACGAGTGGAGAATGAAACTGCATTAATTCAGATTTATCAATAAAACTCTTAGCTGAATCATTTATCAAAATATGGTTTCTTGAATTTTCTTTTTCGGCTATATTTATTATTAAATCAGTGTAGCCATCATTATTAAAATCTCCCGAATTAATACTAACTCCTTCAACCATTGAGGGATTTAGCAAATCATTCAGTTTAATTTTTTCTGAGGTCACATCATAGAAGAAGCTATTCTTGTTTTCGTACAAGACGAGAATTTGATCAGATGCTGTTAGGAAAATGTCTAAGTCACCGTCGTTATCGTAATCAAATGCTATAGCTTTGTTACTATTTAATAACAAAACATTTTGAAATCTCTTTTTATATTCGTTAGCATAAGCAGAGCCTGTATTTATAAGCAATTTATCACTTCCCCATCGAGTAACTATAAAAATGTCATCAAGTCCATCATTGTTAAAATCAGCAATAATTGATTGTAAATTCCAGCTTGCTGTTGATGTATCAATTTCATCTACACTTACCAAATTTCCGAAGAAGTCGTGATTCTTGTAAAACTTCAGGAAACCTTTTTCCCGCTTATTGTTTAAATATTTATTGATAATAACATCTATTCTTCCATCATTATTAATGTCAGCGAGACGCAGATTTCTTGCATCTCCGGTACTGTTGGGATATGATGAGAATACACTATTAAATTTCATTTGATTATTTGAGAGATATATAAAAAGAGAACTCATTCCCCCAATGGTATTTATTCCTAGGAAATCATGTTTGTAATCATTGTTCAAATCAGCAAAAGCAAATAATCTAAAACTTTTATTAACATTATTCCCAAGATTTATTGAAATATCAGAAAATGGCAAATTTTTATTATTCGCATAAAGTTTATTGGGAAGGTCTCTGTTATTGTTCAGAACAAATAGTTCGGGTAAGAAATCATCGTTAAGGTGAATAAATGCAGCTCCTTGCGAATTTGCCTTTTGCACACCCTCAACTTGATATATGTAATTTTTCTTCCAAAAAAAGTTATCTTTTTGAAAAACTGATTTTAGAATTTTTCCGTCTGATAGTGAGATTAAAATGGTTTGTGAATCAATTTGCAAATGATGTTTGTAATCAAACTCTGATGAGAAGATAAATTTATCATTTCTCTTTCGTGTATGTTCATTTTCGATTTCATAAAACCCAAAACGATTTTCCTTTATTTCTGAAATGAAGTCAACAGAAAGTGATTTATCAACAATAAAATGATTACTTGTATAACGATAAACTTGGTTACTTGAATTCAGAGCAAAAAGTTCATTCCCTATTTTCCGAATTAAGGAAATATCTGTTTCTTCAGCCTTTTCAGTATGAATCTTCTGAAACGAATTATTAGAGAAGCTGTAAATACCTTCGCCTCTTGTTCCAAGAAAAATCCTATCGTTAAATATCGCTTTAGAAATTATATGGTTTTTAATCGGACTCGGTATTTCAATGAATTTATTATTTTCAAATTTTAAGAATAGTCCCCAATCTCCATATATGTATATATTATTATTGCTGTCTGAAAAAAAACCTTCCATCGGCATTTTAGATATATAATCGAACTTTTTGAATCTCCGATTTTCAAAACGGAAATAATGTGTGTTGTACTCATCGTCAATTATGCCGATTAAAAAATCATCAACCTTTAGAGGAAAATAGTAATAAATGTAGGTTAAAGATTTTTGTGGTAACTGAAAAGAATTCCACTTCCCATTTGAGTAATTATAGATTATTCCGTTTCCATTGTGAGCCCAAAAATCGTTCTCTGAATTTGCTGAAATAAAAATTAAAGCTTGATCTTTCGGACTAACCACATGTTCAATCCAATTAACTTTTTCCTTTTGAGAATAAAGATTTGGAGATAGATAAAAGAAGGAAAGAATAAAGATAATGATTTTCGATAATGTTGCCTTGTAGCGCAACACTGTTATTCTATCAGATAACACTGAACTGGGACGAAACATCAAAATCCTCAAAAAAATGATTTATCTGCATTGAAATTAATGGAACAGTAATTGAGACACAAGTAAAACACAATTGATTTTTTCGGAAGTACTGAAATGAAAGAATTAAAACATACATTCAAAATATGCCCAAGCTGTAGTTTTTTCTGCAGCACAAACGAACCTGACCATTACTGCTCACTTTGCGGTAGTGAATTAATAAAGGAATGTCCCTCATGCCAAAAAGAGATCGTTAACCCCTATGCAAAGTTTTGTAAGTACTGCGGTAAAAATTATCCCGGGAAAGTAACAAAAGAGAAAACATATAAATTCTAATCATTATTAATCACAAGGAATCCCAAAATGAAAAAGTTATTATTAGTCGTAATCTTATTAGCCGTCTCTATAATGTACAGTTCGTGCAAAGAGGATGCGGCAACCGAGCCAACTTCCGGCGCAAAAACCCTAACGATCAATCACTGGGGAGTTGATTGGTCAAAAGGAGTTGTGGGTACTGAAGGAAATCACTTACCTGATTCAGATGGAGGAACAATCGCTTGGTGTGAGTATGGAACAACAAACAACTTTTGGATGGAAATGCTGATGTATAGACCTGTTTCCGGAAAACTTTACAAAGCAACAACTACTGATTTAGCCGGATTAACTTCCATCGATACAACAAAGTTTGCTGTAGGTCTCGATTGTGGAGTTGTAAAACTAAAACCCGGAGATATTTGGGCTTCTGAATGTATGGACGGATATGTTGCATTCAAAGTGATTGAAGCACCACAAGATTCAGCTTCAATTAGTGCCGATAATAATTGGAGCGTTAAAGTTGAGTATAAATTTTCATCAACAAGAAATTTTTAAGACAAATTAATTAAGCTATAAAAGGCTATACCGATATTAAGATATCGGTATAGCCATAACCGGGAGGAAACATGAAAACGATTAAATCATTATTTATAATAATCCTAATTTCGTTTATAGTAAATGCTCAAACTACTCATCACTATCACGATACGTTTGAAATTAATTCAAATCCAGGATGGGCATCTACATCTTCAACAGGAAGTTTTGGAGTTAGCAACGGAGAGTTAAAATTATCTAATATTTCTGATGATGTTGTTCACATGCTTCTTCCAATTGGTGCAACAAAAGATGATTTTTCTTTTAAAATTTTTAGCGGGTCGACAGGAGATGGAATTGAAAGTGGTGGCTTAGGCAGAATGGGTTTCAAATCATTATTATCGTTACATATTGAGGATGATTCGATTAGCGTTATATACACAAGTAATATTCAATCATACTCAGACCCCAATTTTACATGGTTAAAAACTCATCCGCTTCCTTCAACTGTTAATAGTATCCATTTAAATGGAGTTCGCTCGGGGAACGATTTGCTAATCTTTGCTTATGTCAATGACATTTTGTTCTATAACGGAATAATAAACAATGCAGACCCGGGATTATTTGCCGGACAATTAGTTGTCTATCTTATCAAAGGGGAAGACCAAGTAATG
>JAHBUO010000019.1 GCA_019638025.1 Ignavibacteriaceae bacterium | reverse complement strand
CGTAACACTTGCTGTATCAAGAGTCCAATGAAGTTTAATCTCGTTACCGTTAACAATTTCAGCTCTTTGCAAAGTTGGTCTGTTGAGTGAAAAATCTGATTCCATGTTATTATAATATCTTGGAGTATATGTTGCTAAATCAGATGCAGTGTATGACCAATATGCAACACCCCAATCCCTTGCAGATGCTTCAACAATTCTAAAACTACCATTTTGATTTCTTTCCAAAAACAGGCGCACATGCCCCACTTTATGAATTGCATCCCCTGGCTTCAGTAAATTCCAATCAGAATATTGAGTAGTAATATCGGGCATCATACTGGTTGCGGAGTGATAAGTTAACTGCCAACATCTACTAACAAAACCTGAACAATCAACCCCAACCGCGTGTGCCGATACTCCCGAAGTATGGATATCCCCGGCATATTTTCCTGCAACAAGACCTGCATCAAATTGTGCGATAGTTTGAAATCCTCCCCATTTGTAAGGGACTTTAGCGTTAAGCCCTTCAATTAACCAAGCTGGGGTTCTAACAATATCTCCGTTAGGATCTGTTGTATTCACGGGTGCTAAATTTGCGGATGTAGTTTTATATTTATGTAGGACATAAATCTCTCCAAGTTTTACGGCGGCTAATCTGCTCGAAGCTAGTTCTGACCATGATGGCTGGTCTCCCGAATACTCTTCTGTTTTTACATAATTATTAAAGTGAATATTTTTGATAAAATTATTCGGATATTTATGGAAGTTGTTAGACTTTACAGTTAGTCCGGAAATCTTAAAGAGTGTAATTCCTTCATCAGTTGAATAGAGATGATAAAGATTTCCATCTGTGTCAATATCAAATTCTTTTAACAGAGTTAAATACTTAACATTGGGAATTTCTAATTGTGAAATAATATTGCCAAGTGAATTGATTACTAAAATTCTTCTAAAAACTTTCAATGGAATGTGAGATTCAAATTCTTCAACTATAAGAAAATGATTGTTATCTCTGTCTATGCCGATGATTGAAGCATACGCCAAAGTTTTTGGAAAGGATACTACTAAGGATTTATTCTTAAGATACTGCGAGTAGATTTCCAATTTTTCGGGATTTACATTTACTGATGCAATCACACCATCAACACTTGTAATTATGCCGTTATCATCAGCAAATAATTTAAAGTCATTTTGGCTAAATACTTTTTTTAAATTTTGCGGCTGATCCAGACTTCTATTTAATCCCTTTGCCAAAGATACCTCTGACTTTATTACCGCATCATATAGATAATTCGATATTGATGTTTCTAATGAGCCGTTCTCTCTATTGAATTTGTACAGCAAATTATTATCATAAGATTTAAAAGCAATTTGGTTATCACTTACATCATATGATGAAATCGAATAAATACCACAATTCTCAATTCGAACTTTAAAAGGGAGCTCGGAATAATTTTTCTCAAAGATTGTTTCAAAGTTGATTTGAGAGAAAAGAATTGAACTTAAAAATGTAATTTGAACTAAAGTCAATCGAAGAGCCATTAAAACCTCGTCATTAAGGGATATATCTTTCTTTTATAACTAATATCTTATTTCCGTTACAAATAATATTGAAAGGATGATTGATATAACTAACTCCATCCGTTCTGTCAAAAACTTTCAAAAAATCAGCGATAGAAATTGTTTGATTCCAATTAAACTCCCCTTCATCATTATGCGAATAGGTTTGCATAATTATCTGAACAGAATTATCAAACTTGAAATTTTCAATTACAATTTCTTTATTTCTGAGGTAGTAATCATTTAGGGGCCACTCATCTTTCTCTAGCAGACCATCTTCAATCATTGCTTTTTGGGCAGCATCAGAAAAGAGAAAATCTATGCGGTCGAGTTTGACATCGTAATAATCATATTTTTTTTCTATGCTTTTTATAGAACAATAAAATGTGTCGATAGTTGGGTATGGAGTTTCACTGGAAATTTTAGGTTTGTCAGATGTTGTACAGCCCAGAAGGATTAGGGCAAATACGAACATCGTTATAATTTTGAGTTTCATATGATTGTCAAAGTTTTTAAATTCTTTACTAAATATAAAGAAAACTTCAACAATAATATTGAAGAAAAGTTGTCTCAAACATAAAGTTTGTTTGAGACAACTAAAAAACTAACTTATATTTTTTACAGTTGTGTACCAATCACTCGATTGTTCTAACATTTTGTTGATACGAGATACTAATGTATGTGTATCAAGTAAATCGCCGTCAAGCAATTGTGCTGTTTCAAATAACTGTTCTACTGTATCGTTAATAAATTCATCCTCGGGATTGGCATTAAAAACTTTTATTAAGTTTCTAACAAGTTTATGATCTTTATTAATCTCAAGAGTTTTTTTCACCGGAGCTGAATCCTTATTTGCCATACGCATTATTTTCTGCATTGATGAAGTCATCATTTCATCATTATTAATTAGGCATGCAGGACTATCTTTTAATCTTTGAGATTCTTTAACATCAATCACTTTATCGCCAAGAATCTTTTTCATTTTATCTATTAAACTGCTGAACTGAAGTTTTTCTTGCTTATTTAGTTCTTGAAATTCCGGTTTTGCTGATTCAACATCTTTTAACTTATCGATTTTCTTCATATCGATTTGCTCTACAGATTTCAAATCAAAATCCTTGAACTTTCTGATTGAACTCATAACAAATTCATCAAGCGGGTCATATAAATAAAGGACTTCAATTCCCTTCTTTTTAAAGATTTCGATATGAGGATTTACACTCACTGCCGCTCGACTTGGTCCAAAATGATAATAAATTTCTTTTTGATCTTCCTTCATTCTTGAAACATATTCATCAAATGAAGTGAGTCCGTTTGCATCTTCATTATTTGATGAATTAAAACGCAAAAGTTGAGAATATTTTTCAAGATTTGTAAAATCAGAATAACCAAGTTTGAAGTACTTTCCGTGCTCTTTCCAAAATTCAGCGTAGTGCTCAGGTTCATCTTTGGCTTTCTTTGCAAGGTAAGAAAGAACTTGTCCGGTTACACTTTGTGAAATTTTATTAAAGATTATATTCTCTTGAAGAGTTTCACGCGAAATATTTAATGGTAAATCTTCTGAATCTACAACCCCCTTAACAAAGCCAAGGTATTCGGGCAATAAATCTTTATTCTTATGTTGAATTAATACTCTTCTTACATATAAATCGAGCCCATAATCTTCTCTATTGAACCCAAAGAAATCGAAATTCTTTTTCGGGATAAACAGAAGACTATTAAATTGAATTGGAGCATCAACCGAGACGTGTATAACATCAAGTGGGTCTTCGTTATCGTAAGTTAAAAACTTATAAAATTCTTTGTACTGTTCTTTTGTTATTGAAGATTTTGGTTCTCTCCACAACGCAGAAACAGTATTTATTTTTTCGCTATCTAAATAGATTGGAAACGAAATAAAATTCGAGTGCTTTTTGATTACTGATTCAATTTTATAACGCTCAGCAAATTCTTTGGCATCATCTTTAAGATAAATCTCGATTGTTGTCCCACGTTTAATGTTTTCATTAAGGTCAACAATTTCATAATCTCCTAAACCATCTGATTTCCATTCAACTGCCGGTTCATCCATTTTGAGAGATTTTGTTCTGATAACAACTTCTTTTGCAACCATAAATACTGAGTAAAAACCAACTCCAAATTTTCCGATAATATTATTGGCATCGGTTTTATTATCAGCGAGTTGCTTTAAAAATTCAGAGGAACCTGATTTTGCAATAGTTCCAATGTTACTTATTAAATCGGCTTTCGTCATACCAATTCCGGTATCGCTTATCGTAAGAAGTTGTTTCTTCTCATCAAAAGTAATTTTTATTTCGAAAGGGAGGTCTGCATCAAGAATTGTTGTCCCTCTATTCGATTCAAAACGAAGTTTGTCCAGTGCATCAGATGAGTTAGAGATTAATTCTCGTAAAAATATTTCACGACTCGTATAAAGTGAATGAACAAGTATATCAAGTAGTTGCTTTATTTCAGCTTTGAACTCATATTTTTGAGTTACATTTTCACTCATAGTTTCCTCCTATATTTTATTAGTATCATATTTTTTTTCAGACCTTAAAAATAATAATTTTCGAGCAGTTTTTGCATAATTTTGAGCTACTAAATTTCACTCATTCTTTATCTGAAGTATTTAGAAGCAGACAACCCAAAAAAGTTTCACCGATTTTATAACTTATTCGATAGAATTAATCAAGAATTTGTAAGTTAACGACTTGAAAATAAGGAGTTTTTGAAATGAGTGATTTACCAACTGAAAAACCGAATATACTTAAGCAAACATATTCCGAAATTACCCAACCATTTAAGGATTTACTAAAGGCATCACGTGCATTATGGGGAATAAATCTTTCCTATTTTTTAGAGGGATTAACATATTTCGGTGTAGTTGGATTACTTGCAATTTACTTTAATGAATACACCGGATTAAACGATATTCACGCCGGACAAATGGTCGGGTTTCTAACTGCCGGAATTACTTTGAGTATGCTGGTTTTAGGTGCAACAGTTGATATCATCGGATTGAGAAAGTCATTGCAAATCTCCTTACTAATCATATTGATAGGAAGAATTCTTCTTACCTTAGCTCCTTCCCTTTCACCTACTACCGGTTTATGGTCTTCAAACCACATTATTGCAATGCTTGGAATTTTCGGAGTGATTATCGGGTATGGAATTTATCAACCGGCTTGTTACGCAGGAATTAAGCAAGTTACTAATGAAAAAACCGCAGCTATGGGTTATGCTATGCTTTATGCATTAATGAACCTCGGCGGATTTTTACCCGGTTTAATTTCTCCCCCAATTAGAAAAAGTTTTGGTATTAGTGGTGTGTTTTGGGTTTATGTGATTTTAACAGTAATAACATTAGCTATCGTTGCAATTATTCTGACCAATAAAGCAATTAAAGATGTAACCTCAAAAAATCCAAAAGAGAGTCAGCAAGCTGAAGATGAAATCAGCAATCTTCCCCTAAAAGAAAAAATGAAATATTATTATAAAAACTTCCCTCTTCGCGATGTAAGATTTTTATTTTTCATTTTTATTCTGATTCCGGTTCAAACATTATTTGCACATAATTGGTTGACACTTCCCCAATATTGTAGTCGTGCATTTACCGGTGTTGTAAGTGATAATTTTGAATTCTTTGTTAATTTTAATCCGATACTGATTTTCATTTTAACGCCAATGGTTGCAGCATTAACTTCAAATAAAAATGCTTTTAAAATGATGATACTCGGAACATTTGTTATGGCTTCTCCAACCTTCATTTTAGCGCTTGGGCCTAATATTTTTACTCTCTTCGGATACTTGATTATAATGACAATAGGTGAAGCAATGTGGCAACCGCGTTTCCTCCAATGGGTTGCAGAAATCGCGCCTAAAGGAATGACAGGAATTTATATGGGAATCGGACAATTCCCCTGGTTTTTAACAAAGGTTGTTACAAGTTTATATTCTGGATGGTTTTTGATGAATTATTGTCCCGAAGGAGTTGACCCATCACAAATGAATACCGAAACAATGTGGTTAATCTATGGGTTTATTGCTATAATCAGCCCCATCGGATTGCTCCTCTCTAGGAAATGGATGTTAAAAGGATTTAAAGAAAAAGCATAATATGATTACCGATAATATTAAAAATAAAGATTTGTATGTACCTGTTCATCCGAAGTTCAAAGCGGCTTTCGAGTATCTTTCGATTACAGATTTTTCACTTCTCAAAGATGGAAAATATGAGATTTCCGGAGACGATATCTTTGCTATTGTGAACAGTTATTTAACTTCAAATGAAAATGTTTGGGAAGCTCACAAAAAATACGTAGATATTCAATACATTGTGAGTGGAGAAGAAAAATTCGGTTTTACAAACATTAATTTAACAGAAGAAATTCAACAATATGATTACGATAAAGATTTTGCCCTCTTTACTCCGGGTACAAATTTTATAAATCTCAGAAAGGGTCAATTTATCATATTTTTCCCCGAAGATGTACATTCCCCGGGTAATCAAGTTGATAAACGTTCGGATGTAAAAAAAGTAGTTGTTAAAGTGAAGTTTTAGAACTTAATCGTTTTATGATTCAGTTCTTTAATGAGTAAGGTAAATAATCCTTAATAAATGAAGGTCGTCATAAGAGACAACATCATTATATTTATCGAAGATTGGCTTTAGTTTATCAGTCCCTTCACGACTAAATTCAGTAAATATTTTCTTTTGAACATCTTGGGTAACTTTACTTAATTTTTGCAATCCATCGACTCTTAAATCGAACCCTTCTAATAAATATTTATAAAGATGAGAGAGAATTGTCCCTTGTTTAATATCAAATTTTTTAACTAAATCATTAATCGAAAGGCCGTCGTTAAAAGCATCACCAATTTCGATGTGCCGCGGTTTTGTTTCGGCTCTCTCCTTAATCTTCTGAAGCTTAATCTGCTCACGTTGTCCGGTAATCTTATACTCAACACAATACAATTTTATTAATGCAAGAAAGATTTTTCCATACTGTTGAAATTTTACCTCACCCACTCCGGATATGTTCATCATCTCTTTTTGATTTTGTGGAAAGTATGTTGCCATATGAGCAATTACTTTATCAGAGAATATCATATAAGGTGGAATGTCTTGAGCTTCAGCAAGTTCTTTCCTTTTCTTCCTCAAAATTTCGAAAAGCTTAGTATCGTATGCTTGATCAGGTTCTTTAATTTTCTTGAAAGATTCTTCTTGAACTTGAATCTTTGCAAAAACTTTTTCCTTTTTTTGCAATACAGCCGCAGATTTTTCTGTTAACCTTAAACTTCCAAATTCTTCATCCCGGATAAGTAAACTTTTATTGATGAGGTGCTGAGAAATAACCATCCATTCTTTTTTTGAAGTTTCCTTTCCTACACCATAAACTGAAAGTTTATTATGCTTGTTTGATAAAACTTTTTCCGATTTGCTTCCGGTAAGAACATCAATTACATGAGTAGCTCCAAAAATCTCGCCGGTTCTTTTTACAGCAGATAAAAACATCTGTGCTTTGATGGTTAAATCTTGAAGTTCGTTTTGCTTCGAGAGGCAAACATCGCACATTCCACAATTCTCTGTATTAAACTCTTCTCCAAAATAATTTATTAGAGGAATTCTTCTACAAACTGTTGATTCACAAAACTTAACCATTGCCTGTAAATGTTTTTTTGCAACAGTTCGTTCAAGTTCATTTTCTTTTTGTTCAATAAAATATTGGATTTTATTTATATCAGAATAACTGAATAACAATAAACATTCTGAAGTTAAACCATCACGCCCCGATCTTCCGATTTCTTGATAATATGACTCAAGATTTTTAGGCAAATTGTAATGAAGAACAAATCGAACGTTCGATTTATTAATCCCCATTCCAAATGCAATTGTTGCAACAACAATTTGAACTTTATCTTTTATAAATAAATCTTGATTCTTGTGTCTTTCAGAATCAGAAAGTCCCGCATGATAAGGTCTAGCGGAATATCCGTAAGCATTTAGTTGTTCAGCTAGAGTATCAACTTGCTTGCGTGAAAAACAATAAATTATTCCCGATTGATTTTCATAATTTTTCAAAAAGGCTAAAGTTTGCTGGAGTGGGTCAGTTCGTATTATTACCCGAAGTAAAAGATTTTCTCTATTAAAACTTGCAATAAATTTTGATGACTTTGAAAAGTTTAAGGATTTCTGAATGTCATCTTGAACTCGTGGTGTTGCTGTTGCTGTAAGACCAACAACTACCGCATCATTAAATTTTTTTCTTAATTGTCCGAGTTGTCGATACTCAGGGCGGAAATCGTGTCCCCATTCAGAAATACAATGAGCCTCGTCTATTGTTAAACAATCAACTTTTATTGATAACAGAATAGTCTGAATTTCTTCTTTAAGGAGAGATTCAGGAGCAATGTAAAGGATTTTTGATTCACCGGAAACTATCTTTTTAAGATTCAACTGATATTCTGATGTAGTTATTGCGCTATTCAGAATAACAGCGTTAACACCAAGCTGTCTAAGTTGCTGAACTTGGTCAGTCATTAATGAAATCAGCGGTGAGACCACTATTGTAAGTCCATCAAATATTAAAGCAGGAATCTGATAGCAAATCGATTTACCGACACCGGTAGGCATAATAACCAATGTGTCTTTTTTCTCAAGAATATGGTCGATTATCTCTTGCTGAAGTGGTCTAAATTTTTCGTAACCAAAAACTTTTTTAAGTATATGAATAGGTGTCATAGATACTTGTTTTTTGCCCTCGCTTAATAAAGCACAATTTTGCTTAGATTAATCTCGTAATTTTCTAAACAAAACTCTACAATTATTTTAAATATTTTGGTGTGGATTTATGATTTGGCCCAAACTGAAAAGTTCATACAAAAGCAATTCAATTATTTCAACTAAAAAGAGCGATTCTGCTTACCTCAAATCAGTATGGCAAACTATTAAGTATTTTAACTGTAAATGAGCAAAGAAAAGAGAAATTGAAATGTTGAAACTACTATCAGCTTGTGTTCTGCGAAACCACTCTCTGCGTAACCTATGGGTATTTAATTCGGTTTCTATCTCTTCATCTTCGAACACTTGTTTTACCGATTTTCATCTCTCTTCTTGTTCTTACAGTTTAAATAAAAAAACATCTTTTATACTCTATTTTCATTTTCTCTTTGAGTGTGCCCATAACAACGCTCCTTTCTTTTTTTATTGTTATGAGGAACTTACTCCTTTGGTATCAATAATGTATGTTGTTTTATTAAATCTTACAAAACGTCACAGTACAAATGTTTACCACTACGCCGTTTCATTCAACAGATTATTAACTTAGGATTAATTTTTCTGCTTATCAGGTCCGTGACAATCGATGCAAAGTTGTCGGTCAATTGAACCGCCTAAATCGACCGGATGTATAAAATCCATCCCTTCAAATGAAAGAAGTTTTCCTTCAACCGGTAATTCTTGATGTAGAATGGTATGGCAAACGTTACAATCATTTGAAATAACTTTTCCGTTATCGCTTACGTGGTTTCCATCGTGACATCTAAAGCAACCATTGCTGTAGGTATGCCCTAAGTTAACCGGAAATCTTTTCCAACTAACCATCATTTCGGGGAAATAATTTCGCGAGTAAATTTGTTGCACTTCTTCGATAGTTTTTAAAATATTTGATTTTTTTTCTTTATAAATATCAGGATAGTTGAGCGAGTAAAAATTATTTATGAACAATTTTATACTATCCAAAGCAATATTCTTTTTTGAATACTGAATTTCCAAAGCTTGCACAGCAATACTTTTAATAAAGGGTAATGTTTCATCTATTCGATTAGACGACATAAATAAATTTACCATCTTATCAGGTTGATTATAGACATGTGCAGGACGATTATGGCAGTCAATACAGTCCATTCTTCGGAGTTCATTTCTATTTAGTTTTGAGATATCAAAATTGGCTTTTTTATCACGATAAATTGTGACTTCACCTTTTAAATTTTTTGCCTCGATATATGGTATCTCTGCTCTGCTATGGTCTGCAGTATAATAGAGAATTTCATTAGCAATATTCATATGATAATGGATACCGGATGCGTTACCTAACTCAATATTTCCACCACCTGTTCTTAATAGCATTGTAAGATATGATTTTGTGTTTTTCTCATCTGATAAATAGTAAACATAGTCAACTTTCTTTTCACCAAAGAAATGTTTGGGCCAATGACATTGTTCGCAAGTTTCTTGAGCCGGTCTAAGATTTTCAATTGGAGTTGGAATAGGACGTGGGAATTTATTGAATAAGACGGAATATACTTGATAAGAGCCGGAAATTTTAGATTTAACAAACCAATCCGCACCGGAACCTATATGACAAGTTGCACAACCTACCCGTGAGTGAGCTGAATTTAAATATGCTACATACTCCGGTTCCATAACAGTATGACAAACTGTTCCACAAAATTCATCAGAGTCTGTGTACTCTAATGCTTTAAAACTTCCAAATGCTGAAAATACAAGAAGTAAAATTGTTCCAACTGTAAAAACTGTGGCAGATATTCTATGTTTTGGATCATTCAAATCGATAATAGGAAAAGTTCTCTCTATGCTTTTCCCTTTTATTTTTAATCGGTGTTCTCTGAAGATACCAATAGCTATCAAAAGTAGACCAATAATCAGAATACTAGGAAGAATAACAAAAGTAATTATTCCCATATAAGGTTTAGGACGCTCTGCCGTCAACTCAATAACCATCAAGAAAAGAATTAATCCGAAGCTTACAGAAGATATTGCAACACCGACGAGTGTGATTGGATTGTAA
Organism: Ignavibacteriaceae bacterium; assembly: GCA_019638025.1. Classification (GTDB taxonomy): domain Bacteria; phylum Bacteroidota; class Ignavibacteria; order Ignavibacteriales; family Ignavibacteriaceae; genus JAGUXE01. The sequence continues at coordinate 24,645 of JAHBUO010000019.1, read as the reverse complement.
AAAGAAACCGGGAATTTTCTCTTTGTCATTTTATTCCTCAAGAGCTTTAATTGAACAATTCCGGATTATCAAGATAATCTGATAATCCGGATATGAAATTTTTAACAAGATGCTTTTATTTATTACCTAAGTCTTCTTCTTGAGCTTTTCGAGCTTTAATTTCTTCCAATTCAAGAGGATGATCTTCAGCCATTTCTTCTTCTGTTAAAGTCCCTTTAATCCAGGCAAGATTCATCGGATAGCTATCGGGATTAAATATTACAAAATAGATATGCCATACAAGAATTGATAAGAATGCAAGCCAAGCTTCGTAGTAGTGAATTACTCTAGCAATATCCCAACCTAATTTTGTAAACATTCCTATAAAGGTATTGTCAAACCACATTACAAATCCGGTAACCGTCATTACAATAGTACCCCAGATTAAGGCAAGATATTCAGCTTTTTCGATATAGCTGAATCTTCCGAATTGAGGTTTTTCTGAGCTCAATCCAAGATTGTATCTAAAATTGGCAGATACATCTTTAACATCTTTCCATCTAGGCAGCATATCTTTAAAGAGTTGTCTTCCTCGTTCGGTAAAACTTAAATAGAAAACATGATATAAACTTACGACAACCATCACAACAGCCGCAATTCTGTGTAAAAGACTTCTTAATTCAAAAGCATTGGGTATATATTCGCGAATATATCGAACCCACCATGCATCCGGAAAACGAAGCATAAAACCTGTAATAACCAATAAGAAGAAACTTAACATTAAAGTTACGTGCTGAAGCCGCTCGGCTTTGGTCATTCTTACATAAAGTTCTTTTCCATAACGATGATGCGGTAGAATCCCTCTTCTAACTTTTAACTTGTTAATGGATTTTCTAATAAAATCAATTGTATTGTGAAAGAACATTCCACCAATAGTTGCAATAATTAAGAGGATATAGAGATTTGCTATCCAGTATAAAAGTGGGTCTTCATCTTTTCCCATTGTTACGTGGACTGTACCAACAGCAAAATTATCATTTGCTCCGGGATGACACTTTCCGCAAGTAACCGCTAAGTTAGCTTTATGAACCATTGATGTTGGATCACTTGAGGATTTTATATTATGTACTCCGTGGCAACTACCACAATTTGCAACTTCAGCAGAACCACCTTTTAATGCCAATCCATGGTAACTATCTGTAAATGTTTTGAAGCGATCTGCTGATATCCCATATCTTTCAGAAAGTTTAACCGAGTTATGACACGGTGAACACACTTGTGATGATACATTTTGAAATGAGACAGGTGAATTAGGGTCGTTGTGTTTAAGAATATTGTGCTCGCCGTGGCAATCTGTACAAACCGGAGAAGCCATATTTCGATTTTTAACAGCAACACCGTGAACACTCTCTTCATATTCCTTTGCAATATCTTCGTGACATTTTGCACAAGTCTGAGGAACATTCATCTTAAATACTGTTGAAATAGGATTCGTTCCTTTTTCGATTTCGTGAGAGCTATGGCAATCGACGCAATTTGCCGATTTAGCATTTCCACCTAACAATGCTTTTCCGTGTACGCTGTGTTCGTAGGCTTTAATAAAAGCATCTGTTGATGCAATACGATTTCTTACATCAGGATTATCTAAATGACACGATAGACATAATTCTTCTTGAGCAATTTTCACTTTTAACGTATCTCTTCCGGCAGAGAATGTAATTGGGGCTTTATGGCAAGTGATACAATTCGGTGCCCCTTTTACGCCTTCTCTTAAAGCACGAGCATGATCTGAATGTCCATAAGACTCACCTTGTTCTTTATGACATTTAATACATGTTTGGCTAACATTAGTTTTGTTGAAAGGTGAATTTGCAGATTTTGTAGAAACAACCTGATGAGTACCATGGCATCCTTTACATGACAAATCCGGAGTTCCATTTGAACCACTTTTTGCCTTCAATAATTGCGGATGGAATTGATGTTTTGCACCTGCATCTTTATGACAAGTAGTACAATTAATCGGTTCAATTTTTTCTTTATGAGGAACTTCTTCAGGATTAAAGCCGGCGTGACAAGATACACAATTCAATTTTTTGTGAACTGAATTCTTTAAGTGATTTTCATTTACAAAAAGGGATACCGTCTTCCCTTTTTTTTCCATTGTAAGGTCATTATCACTATGACACGTTAAGCAATCTTCATTTGACTGGGCTCTTAATTGTGGAGTAAAATATAATATTGAACAAAAAATGAAGAGTAATATCAAATTTTTACGATGAAGGATGGTTTGGGCTATGTTCTTCTGCATATCGATTATCATTATTTCTTTAATTTGAGCTATTAAGTAATTTTTTAGTTGCAGCATTTAGAATTATTCAAACTTTTTAACCAAGTAGTTAATTCATTTAGATTTTGTTTGTCCCCTTTGAATCCAACCGGATGAAACTTTTCGTTTAACTTCTCTTCTTTACTAAGATATTTAACTAGGAACTCTATTGAATAATCTTTGTCAACCTTGGATAGATCAGCAGCCGGATTTTTTTTGACTTTTGCCTCAATATCCTCAATCTCTATAGAGTGACATGAATTACATTTAGAATTCATGAAAATCTGTTTCCCCCCTTTAATTTCTGATATTACGTCAGCATACGCAATTCCGTAAAGCGCAATAATTGCAAAAACAAAAATTATGTAAGAAACCATTAATTTATTCACTTTTACCTCTTGTTGGGGAATTTGTTCTGAAGCCAAAACAAATTCAAAAATAATGCCATTGGTGTATTGTTGCTAAAAATTCACTATTTCGTTTAGTGCCGCTCATGTATCTCATTTATGAGAATTTGCCATTCCGAAAAGTGGCATACTCCAAAGAACACAATCCGATAAGAGGATTTAATCCATGCAATTAAAATCTCCAATTTATCAGACAAAACAAACACTAAAGTAATTTTTAATTTTTCCGATTATGTGTTATAAATTAATTCAGTATAAAAAAAGTGCAGAGCAAAATTACATCCCTACATTTTTTCGTTTTTATTTTTTTTGTAATATTGCCAAGTGATTTTTTAATTATTGAAAATTGCAATTAAAAATTTGAAACTACACAAAGGAGCTTAATTTATGTCATTCGATTTTTATTCCCTCGACGCAAATACTTTGAGCGATGAAATAAAAAATGAATTATCTACTGATTCCGAAAACTCAAATCCGGAAGCAGATTTTTATTTTGAAAAAATGAGTATCAACGCTTCACCTAAAAAATCAGAAGAAGATGATTATGACGATTTTGATGATGATGATGACTTTGACGACGATGATGATTTTGATGATGATGATGATTTAGACGATGAAGAAGATGACGATAAAGAAATTTCGTTAGATGACGACGAACTCGAAGATGAATTCTATGAAGAAGATTTTGATTTTGAAGATGAAGACGATGATGATGACGAAGACTTCATTGAAGATGATGAAGAATTTGACGACGACGATTTTTAGTTAATCTTTGAAAACTTACTCCCCTTTACAAATTAAAACTAAAGGGGAGTTTTTTATCAGTTGATAATTTTCTTAATTAGTCTTTCTTTCTTAACCGCATCATTACTAATCACTATTGAACTTTGAATTCGTGCGAGAGCATCTTCCATTTTCCCTTTTCTATCTGTAAAAACTTCTGCAATAATATCTCCCTTAGAAATTCTTTCACCAATTTTGGGATGGAATATTATTCCGGCTTTGGGGTCAATTGCATCATCAATTTTTTCTCGACCGGCTCCAAGCTCGATTGCTGCAACACCAATTTGATATGTATCAATCTTGTTTAGATATCCACTTTGTGTTGCTTTAACTTCACGAATATATTTCGATTTTGGATACCTTTCCGGATTAAGTAAAACTCCGGTATCTCCACCTTGCAGTTCAACCATTTGCAAAAACTTTTCGAAAGCCTTACCATTAGCTACTAACTCTTTTGATATTTTTATTCCTTCAGTAATTGAAGAAGCTTTGCCACCGAGATAAATCATTGCCCCTGATAAATTAAAACTCAATTCACATAAGTCATCAACTTTTTTACCTTGAAGCACTTGTATCGATTCCAATACTTCAAACCAATTCCCGATGTAATTTCCAAGAGGTTGATTCATATCAGTAATAAATGCCATAACTTTTTTATTGAATGCCTTTGCTGTATTTATAAGCGATGTAGCAAGAGTTTCTGCATCTTTCTGCTTTTGCATGAATGCACCGCTTCCGGTTTTAACATCAAGGATTAACCCATCAATCCCTTCAGCAAGTTTTTTACTCATTATGCTTGCCGTTATGAGAGGAATTGATTCAACCGTTGATGTAACATCTCTTAGTGCATAAATTCGTTTATCGGCGGGTGCGATATCTTTAGTCTGACCAATTAAAACAGCGCCACACTTTTTCAATACTTTTTTATATTCGGCTAAGTTTAAGTCTGTCCTAAATCCCGGAATTGCTTCAAGTTTGTCAAGAGTTCCGCCGGTGTGTCCTAATCCTCTCCCTGAAATCATTGGAACAACAACTCCAGCTGCAGCCACAATCGGTGCTATTATTAGCGATGTTTTATCTCCAACACCCCCCGTTGAATGCTTATCAATCTTCCTCCCACAAATTGAATCAAGTTTTATAACTTTGCCGCTGTACAACATCACTTCAGTTAGAATTGCGGTTTCTTCAACACTCATTCCTTTGAAATATACAGCCATTAAAAATGAGGCGAATTGATAATCGGGAATTTTGTTTTTGGTATAACCTAAAACAAGATACATCATCTCATTTTTCGTTAACTCGCCACCATTTCTTTTTTTTCTTATAAGTTCAGCTACATTCATAATTCTCTTTCAAAATCAGATTATTGTTAAACAAAAAACTGCCACAAATCAATTAGCATTAGAAAATTTCCCAAGATGAAATGAGACAGGGAAATTCCCAACAAAGTCGGAACTCTAAAGTATAAATATCCCCAAATATAACTTGTAATCATAGCCAAAACAGATAGCTCAATTGAATAGTATGTGTGTACCAATCCGAATATTAAAGCCGTTAAAGTGATCGACCAAAAGGCTTGATTTTCGACAAGGATAAATCGATTTACAGAACTCTGAAAAACACCGCGAGCAATAAATTCCTGCACGGGTGCAACAACTGCATAAATCAAAAATGTCCAATCGATATTACTAAATTCAAAAAACGATTTCCCTTGGAATGGTTTATAAGTCGCTAACATCCATATTTTCACAAGTGACAGTAACACCAGCAGAATCAAAGTCACAACCATTGTTTCAGAAATTGATTTTCTCCAATTTGTCAAATTCAAACCGAATTCTCTTAGCGAAATTTTTGTCCTTTTGATTAACAAAATTGCAATACTCACAAGTAGCAATGAGAATCCGATATTCACGACTGTATTTATCTGCGCTTTATATGGGATTAATTCAATTGGAAGTTTACTTACATAGGCAACACTAAAAGTGTAAATAGTTAGAAAAATTGTAAAGACTATAAAAATAAAACCAAAGTGTTCTCGCTTAATCATTTCAGATTCGAGCTGGATATTTTTTTCTTTAACAACTTCAAGTTGGTTTTCAAGATGTATCTCTCGAGCTTCCAGTTTCAAAGCCATTAATGAAAATGTTTCGGCAAGTTTAGAAATTTCTTTAGGATTTTTTGACGGATCTGCATATTGAATTAGCTCGTCATTATTCTCATATCTCCCCTCATAAATTCGATGTGCATATTCGGTTATTTTTTCGATTGGCTTGAAAATCGAATATTCCATTTATCCCCCGATTTTTTGTAAATACTTCTCTCTTAAAATTTTTAGATGATGTAATTCATGTCCGCAAAGCATAAACATCAATGCTCTGACAGAAACTCTTTTTTCATTTGCAATACCAACTCTGTTAATTTGTTCTTCGTTAAAAGAATTAAATAGAGCAATATTAGAATTTCTAAGCCCGACATATTCATCGAGTAAGTTTTCAACTGAACGAAGGTTAAAAATTCCTCTCACTACAAATTCATCTTGATCAAATCCAGGTAACGGTTTCGTCTCACCTCGAGCAATTGACATCGCCCTGTATGAGAAAACCCGCTCAGTATCAATCATGTGTCCAAGAACTTCTTTAATAGTCCATTTCCCTTCCGCATAAGCAAATTCAGCATCTGCTTCAGCAATTGAGTTAAGATAATCAACCAAAATATCTCGCTGGTTCGATAATTGAAGGGTTATATTAATTTCATCTTCCAAATAATCGATATAAGTTTTATAGTAATTATCGTATTCTTCTTCAAAAGGTTTAGTTAGTTTTTTTTTAGTCATAGAATTACTCCCAAATTTTAACCTCCGAAAAGCCATCAGAATTAATAACACCCCTAAACATACTCTTGGTATTATACATCATAGAGTAATTGCCATCCTTATCAATAGCAATAACGCCACCGTCGTTAGGTTGCAAAATATTATTTATTAATTCATTAACTGCCGTTTTGAGTGACACCCCCTTATATTCCATCAATTTTGATATTGAAACTGCAACATTATTTCGAATGAATTTTTCACCCCAACCTGTGGCTGAAACCGCACATGTTTGGTTGTTGGCGTAAGTTCCGGCACCAATAATTGGGACATCTCCAACTCTTCCGGGTCTCTTCATCATCATTCCGCCTGTAGAAGTTGCCGCAGCAAGATTTCCATTAACATCAAGCGCAACGGCTCCAACTGTTCCTTTTTTATTTTCGTTCATTTTTTTCTTAATATCTCGCCACTTATCGATTTGGGAGTCTAACAAGAAGTATGATGAATCTCCAAATTCAACATTCATTTCTTTAGCGAAGTTTTCTGCACCGTTACTTATTAACATTACATGCGGAGTTTTTTGCATAACAAGCCGAGCAAGTGAAATGGGATTTTTTATTTTATTAACTCCGGCAACAGCTCCGGCTGATAAATCAATTCCGTCCATTATTGCCGCATCCATTTCAACTTTTCCTTCAGAAGTTAAAACTGAACCTCGCCCTGCATTGAACAATTGATTATCTTCCAAGTAATTAACTACCTTTTCGACTGCATCTAATGCCGTTCCACCATTAGATAATATATTTTTACCAATAATTAAAGCTTCAGTTAGGGATTTTAAATACTGAGATTGCAATTCTTCCGGAATATCTCTTGGTGTAGCACCTGCACCGCCATGAATTACTAAAACAAATTTATTTTTGTTATCTGATGGGAGAGTATTAACTGTTGAAACAAGAATTATAATTGTGAAGAGCAAAATGAAATTTTTCATTTATTCTCCTTTAGATTTAAGAAAATAACTTGATGAAGTAGTTTATTGTAGCCTTCAATCCATCTTGCAAATCATATTTCGGAGAGAAATTAAGAATATTTTCTGATTCAGTAATTGAAGCCAAACTATGCTTTATATCCCCCGGTCTTTCATCTTTATAAATAATTTTGCTTTTACTATCCGTTAGCTGAAGCACTAACTCAACAAGCTTATTAATCGATATCGAATACCCGTTCCCAATATTAAAAACTCCATTAATTTGTTCTGAAGTAGCCGCTAAATAATTCGCCTGAACAACATCTTTTACAAAAACAAAATCACGGGTTTGTTCACCATCGCCGTAAATAATAATCTCTTCATTCTTCAAAGCAGATGCAACAAAAATCGGAATTGCCGCAGCATATTGGCTTTTAGGGTCTTGTCTCGGTCCAAATACATTAAAGTATCGTAATGAAATTGCACTTAGACCAAAATTTTCCGAGTACATCTGAAGATAATATTCTCCGTCAAGTTTTGTTATTCCATATGGAGATTTTGGAGAGGGTCTCATGTTGATTTGTTTTGGTGATTCAGGATTATCACCATAAACAGCCGCCGAACTACTATGAACTACCTTCTTAAGACCGTTGATTTTAGCGGCTTCAAGAACATTTAGCAATCCGATTATATTTATTTCAACACATTCATACGGATTAAGAACAGACTCAGGTACCGAAATCATTGCCGCTAAATGATGACAATAATCACATCCTTCGGATACTTTGAGAACTAAGTTTTTATCGGTGATACTCCCTTCAACAAAAGTTACATTTTTTAGTCCATTAAGATTATTTCTATACCCCGACCTCAAATTATCTAACACAATTACTTCTGCTCCTTGTTCAGACCAAAACTGAGCGATGTGGCTTCCGATAAATCCGGCTCCCCCCGTAATTAAAACTTTTTTCTCCAAAAACTCTTTCCTTATTTTTGATTAAACCAAAATTGGTTCGATTTCATATCATCAAGAAATGAAAATTTTTCTCTAATTGAATTAATAGCTTCTTTCGAAATTTCAACCTCACAAAGTTCATCATGTTCAGTCATTAGCGATAAAACTTCCCCTGATGGCGAGTATACTACTGATTGTCCATAGTATTTTCCGTTAGGGTCACTTCCGATTCGATTTACACCAACAAAATACGAAAGATTTTCAATTGCACGAGCTTTTGTTAATGCTTTCCAATGTTCGATTCGAGGGATAGGCCAGTTTGCTATATTTATCATCAAATAAACTTTTTTTTGGGAATAATATCTATACAGTTCAGGAAACCTCAAATCGTAACAAATACTTAGACCAACTGAGAACTCTCCAATCTCAGTAATAATCGGAGTGTTGCCATGATTGAAATATTTATCTTCTTGCGCTAAAGAAAAGGGATGAATTTTTCTATAAACACTTTTAATTTCTCCTTCTTTTGAAAGATGAATCAACGAATTAAAGTAATAGTCATTACTTTTTTCAATCATGCCGAAAATTATTTCTTTTGATTTCGAGGAGGCTAATTTGCTAAAAAATTTTACACTTTGTGAGTTTAAATCTTCAGCTAACTCATTTGTGTTCATCGAGAAGCCGGTTAAGGTCATTTCAGGAAAAATGAGCAGGGATGAATTGGTTGAGATTTTTTCACAGAAATTTTTAACTTTTTCGAAGTTCGCTTTTTTATCTTCCCAAGTGGGATTAAATTGAGCTAAAGATATTTTCATCAGAATATTATTTTGTTTATTTTCGATGCAAAGATAAGAAGTTTTGCAAATAAAACCTGAAATTGATTGCTTAACATCAATAGTTGATTCTCATTTAGTAGAAACGGATTTAATCAAGATTCTTATTTCTGAAAAAGTGTAAAATTTCAGCTTAAAAACCGACAAAAAGATGTTGTAAACCGTTGTTTTTTTTGGTTTAGTATTTGATAGAAAAATGTGTTGAATTTATTAATAAATTATTCGGTGAAACCATGACAAAACGATTACTTCTCGCAATATTTTTTATTGCAGGAATCTCTTTATCAACATTTGCTCAAAACTACTACTTAGGTGTTGGTACAGAAGCTGACCCGCAAGCCTCCTCTTGTGCTTCATGCCATAAAACCGACGGTATTGCCAGCCCTATTTACAATCAGTGGAAAAATACACGTCACGCTGTTGCGCAAGATGCAGTTACAAATCCTTATTATGGATATGACTGTTTGAAATGCCACAATACAGGCTGGGATCCAAACACTGCAAATTACGGTGCTGATGAATATGTGATAAAAGATACCACGAAAACTCCAAATTATACAATTACCGACCAAACAAATTGGGATCGCGTTAAAAATGTCGGTTGCGAAAGTTGTCATGGAGCAATGGGAACACAAAATAGAACCTTAGCTTTTTCACACTGGTTATTCGGAACTCAAAATAAACCAAATTATGACGCTCAAGTTTGCGGTGATTGCCATCAAGATTCTCACCATCCTTATATGGAAGAGTGGAGCAATTCACTACACGCAATGTCTGCAAGTCAAGCTTTTGTAGTTAATAACAAAAGATGCGTTAAGTGTCACGTTGCTCAAAACTTTGTTATGTATGCAAAAGACCCGGCAAATTATCGCGATACAATTCTTGTGACAGGTGCCGATATTCAGCCATTATCTTGCGTAACTTGCCATGACCCACATGCCAACAATAATCCGGGTCAATTAAGATTCGCTATGACTTCTACAACTTCAATTTGTGATGAATGCCATACCTCGGGAATCGATACAGTTGATGTAAACGTTGTGCCTCATCATGCAACATCAGAAGCTTTTGACGGAGGTTTAAATTTTGGCTATAGATACCCGGGACAAACATATCAGAATTCAGCCCACACATTTGCAATTCAAAATAGATGTGTAACTTGTCACGTGATGACATCTCCTTACGCAGCAGGAAGTCCTGCTAAAACCGGACATACATTTGAAGCACGCGTTGAAGCTTGTAAGCTTTGCCATAATGATTATTACACCGCTGTAGATACATCAAATCATTTAACAAGATTTGATTATAGAGGAATTCAATCAAGAACTGATAGTTTGATGAATGCCCTTTCAACGAAACTGGCAAACGCTTCATCTGCAGATTCTGCAACATTAGCATTCAAACAAGCGAACTACAATCTTCTTTCAGCTCAAGCTGAAGGAAGCCGCGGAATTCACAATACTAGATTGGTTCAAAAATTATTAAGAGATGCGTTAAATAATTTCGGACCGGTTGGTGTTGAAAATGAAATCAATTTACCGGTTAAATATGAATTATCACAAAACTATCCTAATCCGTTTAACCCATCTACAATGATTAAATTTGCTTTACCGGAAGCCGGTCAAGTTACACTTAAAATTTATGATGCAATCGGAAAGGAAGTTGCATTACTTGTGAATGAAAGCAAAGATGCCGGTGTTCACGTAGTGAATTGGAACGGAAAATCTTTCGCCTCAGGTATTTACTTCTACTCGCTTGAAGTTAACAACTTTAAGATGGTTAAGAAGATGTTGCTCGTTAAATAAAAGAATCTAGTTCTTGTTTAATATTCAAGCCCGAACTTATTTGTTCGGGCTTTTTTATTTAGATTTAGTTGAATCTAAAAATCTTTTTTAAGAGATTAGATAAAACAAAGGTTGTTAATAATTATTCTCTCATTTGAGATGAATTAAATAGGTTGACACAAATGAAAAAGTTAAATATTTCAAAACACACTTTTTTGATTTTAATATTCATTAACGCTTTATTAACAGCGCAAACCTAAATCGAAGACCCCGATTCAACCAGACCCGTCCAATACCGCCGTGGTATACCTCTACAGGAAGGTTATCAAACCTATGAACAAAAATATAACGGAAAAGACCTTGAAGAAATAAAAAGAAGCTTATTCCCATTAGAAAGTACGGGTATATGGACAGAGTTAAACCCTGGAGTGCCGAGAGTAGATTATGTCGGAGTTCATTTTTCAAATAAAGATATAGGCTGGGCTGTGGGAGGTTTAGGGGCATTGATAAAAACTACTGATGGAGGGGCAAACTGGAAAACAATCCAGACAAATATAACAGTACCAATACTAAAAATAAGAAGCATTAACGGACAAACAGTTATAGCAAGCGGGTATAGTGGATTGATACTCCGCTCAACAGATGGAGGAGAAATATTTACTCAAGTGGAAAGTGGATTAGGTGCTGGTTTTGACTTATGGGGATTAGAAATTGTAAACGATACATTAGGGTGGGCATGCGGTGCAACAGCATTACTTAAAACAACGGATGGAGGAGAAAGCTGGCAAATAATAAATATACCTGGCTATACGGGAAATCTCTGGTGGATAGACTTTATGAATGAAAACTACGGCTTTGTTGCAGCCGATGGAAAAGTATTAAAAACCACTGACGGTGGAAACAATTGGGAAATAATACAAGCCGGGGACGATCGTCCGTTATATTGTATAAATATAATCGACAGCTCCCATATAGCGGCTGCGGGTTATGGCGGAACAAATTATTCGGCGAAAAATATTTATAGCAACGATGGTGGATATACATGGATTCACGGGGGTAATCTTACCACAGAAGAAGTCAATTGTATCAAATATGTGAGTGCTGATACCGGATATTTAGTGATGAGTAATGTATCTGCGTGGAAGACAACAAACAGAGGAACAGAATGGACAACAATACAAGGAATAAGCGATACTTATGAATTGCAAATATTAGAAAACATAAATGAAATAATTGGCTATAGTGCAGGAACCGGTTTAAAGATATCCAAAACTGAAAACGGTTATGAAAACTGGGAGCGATTGATAATGAATGATAACTTTTCAGATGTTTGTTTTGTAAGTGAAGAAAAGGGATTTGCATTAGGCAATTATAACGTATTATATAAAACAACAGATGGCGGAATAAATTGGACAGCAAAAGGAGTATTAGGAAGTTGCATAACATTTATTGACAGCTTAAAAGGTTTTATCGGAAGTTCCGGTGCTATTTGGAAAACTACCGATGGAGGCAATAATTGGTATATAACTAATGGAGCAAATGGAGCGAGTAAAATATTTATTAAAAATGAAACTACTGGTTGGGCAATCCGGGATAATATAATTTATAAAACAACCGATAGTGGAGATAATTGGTTTACACAGTTTACTGCTCCAACAAGTGTAAGGTTTACGAGTATTTATTTTGTCGATTCTTTATATGGATGGACAGCAAATTTGGGTGGTAGACCTTATAAAACAACTAATGGAGGGATTGAGTGGGTTCAACAAACAAATCTGGATTTATGGATTACAAATGATATCTATTTTGAAAACTATACTAAAGGGTGGATAATTGATAAAACCAGTTGGAGTGCGTTGAAGAAAACAATAGATGGTGGACTAAACTGGATAAAAATACCTGATGTTTTAAATCCTTTTAAGTTTCATTTTTTCCCTGATTCAAATCATTGGTTAATTAGTGGAACGCCGCAAAAATATATCACTGAAGATGGCGGATTTTCTTGGATTGATATTACCAGTGATATACCATCTATATTCACTAGTTTTAGATCAGTGACAAATAAATTGGGTTTTGCTGCTGGTGGACTAGGATTGCTTTTGAGATATGATGATACAGCTTATGTTCCGGTAGAGCTAAACTCTTTTACTGCAGTTGCTGTAGGTAATAATATTCTATTAAGCTGGTCAACGTCATCAGAATTAAATAATAGCGCATTTCAAATCGAAAGAAGTACAGACAAAACAAACTGGAGAACAATAGGATTTATAGAGGGAAATAATACAACCATAGAATTAAACAATTATAGTTTTATAGACAGTTTATTTAAAAACAATTCTCAAAAATTATTTTATAGGTTAAAACAAATTGATTTTACGGGAACTTTTAAATATTCTAATACAATAAAAGTTGAAATTGGAATTCCTTCTAAATTTTTTCTCTCACAAAACTATCCAAATCCGTTTAACCCGATAACCCAAATCAAGTATAGTATCAAAGAAAACGGTTTGGTATCAATAAGAGTATTTGATGTTTTAGGGAAAGAGGTTGCTATCTTAATAAAGGAAGAGCGGCCAGCAGGAGAACATGAAGTCAATTTCGATGGAAGTAACCTTTCCAGCGGAATTTATTTTTACACAATTACAGCTAATGATTTTCATCAAACTAAGAAGATGTTACTTATAAAATAGGACTTAAGAATTCAATAGAAAAGCCGTTCAGATTAAAACCGAACGGCTTTTTGTTGTATAATCATATTCTAAAATTTTAAGATGTTATAGCTTTCCCGAGATGGAAATAATAACAGTGATTCTTCATGTGAAATTGTTTTACAAAAATCTATTGTACGTTTTAGAACCAACAAAAAACCTCAGAAGCTTGGAAAACCTCTGAGGTTAAGTCTCAATTAGATTGATCTTTGAAGTATTATTGCTTTGATAAATTTAATTTATTAATTCACTCTTATAATTGTGACTCTTCTATTCTTTGCCCTACCATCCGGGGTTGTATTGTCTGCAACCGGGAAGTCAGGACCCATTCCACGAACAGTAAATCTGCTAGGATTAATTCCCTTGGAAGCAAAGTACTCGAGTACTGCTTGAGCTCTCTGAGTTGAAAGTTTCTTATTATTATTGTAGGAACCGGTATTATCAGTGTGTCCTTCAATCAGCCACTTTGAAGTTGGCTCTAATCTCATTGCGTTAACCAACTGATCTAATTCAGAATAAGCCCCCGGCAATAATGTAGTTTTACCGACTGCAAATGAAGCCCCCGCACTCAGAACTACCTCTTTAACAACGGGAACTTCTTTTATCGGTTCTTCTTTTATAATCGGACACCCGTCTTTATCAACTTGAACACCTTTGGGTGTATTTGGACACTTATCTAGATAATCAGGTACGCCATCTTTATCTGAATCGAGTGGACAACCATCTTTATCAACCATAACACCGATTGGCGTATTGGGACATTTATCAAGATAATCGGGGATGCCGTCATTATCACCATCTTTTGGACAACCGAATTCATCAACTTGTACGCCTTTTGGTGTATTTGGACAAATATCTAAATAGTCTGGGACTCCGTCACTATCCGAATCAATCGGACATCCTTTTTTATCCACTTTAACTCCTTCAGGAGTGTCAGGGCATTCGTCTTTATAATCAGGAATGCCATCTTTATCTGAATCAATCGGACACCCGAACATATCTACCTTAACACCTCGCGGTGTATTAGGGCACATATCTTTAGAATCGACAACTCCATCACCGTCAATGTCATTATCACCAAAAAACGAAAATGATAATCCGATTAAGCCTGTTAAATAAAGGTCATTTCCTGTCCCCGATACATAATCTTCGAGATAATCTGTTTTCCCGACCGTTGCCAAAGTGCTAAGATTAAGAGTTAAATTTTCAGTCAACAAAAAACGAAACCCTAATTCACCATTAATAACAACTTCATTTTTTTTATAAACTCCGGCGAGATTATTAGGTAATAAAGTTCCGTTATCCCCTTTCGGGTTAAACCATAAATAGGAAGCACCTGCAGAAAAATATGGAAAGACGACTTCATTTATAGAAAGAAGATAAACAAGAGATGAACCGACATAAGTTAAATCTGTTCTTGTTTCTGTAGGATTGAAAAGTTTATCTTTACCTCTTAAATAACCACCACCACCAGATAAACGGATACCGAAAGCACTTTTGGTATAAATAGGAAGGTAGTATTCCAACGAACCTCGACCTGCAAAATCAAGGGCGAAATCTTTATAATCAAGAAGTCCGTACGTTGCACCCCCTTCAAACGAAAGAACCATTGTTCCCGTAAACGGATGAAAAACTTTATTTCTGGAAGGTTGGGCAAAAATACTGAATGTTAGGAGTACAATCAGTGTTAATATCAAATTTATTTTCGTTTTCATTTATTCTCCGAATGTTAGCTCAAAATCAGAAAAGTTCGATTAAATTATTCTCTTAATTTGAAATCACAATTCTAATGAATTTGGATTTGGAATCAAAACTTAAAACGGATATCTGAAATAGATTTGCTGTTTCTCATTTCACTCATTGATTTTTTTCTTGATTGAATTCCACTTAAAAACTAAGTAGAGCGGACAAGAGTTTACACAAGATGTTGCCAAGAGAACAAATCCAAAAAGTCCTATGTATTTCCAATTACTCTCAATTATAAAGATTAAAGATATGAGCAAAAAACCTAATACTCTACGAACGATACCATCCCAGTAACCGACATTCTTTTCCATAAAACCTCTTTTTTCCGAAGTATGATGAATAGAACTCATTTCGGTTTCAATAACCTCTTTGCAAAACCTTTTTCAAATCTGAATGCATCATAAGCTCAACGAGATTTGTGAAATCAGTTTTTGCTTCCCACCCTAATTCTTTTTTAGCTTTTGTAGGATTTCCGATTAATAAATCTACTTCAGTTGGACGATAATATGCAGGATTTACTGATAGTACTGTTGCTCCGGGCTTTAGCTCTTTATTAAACTTAAATTTTATATCTCCAAGTTCACCTAAAAACTTCTCTGCAACCGAAGGTTCAAATTCAGAAATAATCCCAATTTCATTTTCAGCCTCACCTTGCCATTCGAGTTTAATACCAACAGCATTAAAGGATTTTTCTGCAAACTCTCGAACTGTGCGTGTATCACCGGTTGCCAACACAAAATCATCAGCTTTATGATGCTGAAGAATTCGCCACATTCCTTCGCAATACTCAGGAGCAAATCCCCAATCTCTTTTAGCGTCAAGGTTTCCGAGTGAAAATGAATTTTGAATTCCCGTAAAAATTCGGCTGACTGCACGAGTAATTTTGCGAGTTACAAATGTTTCTCCTCTTCTTGGCGATTCATGATTAAATAATATTCCGTTGCAGGCAAATAGATTGTAAGCCTCTCTATAATTAACAATTATCCAATAGCCATAAAGTTTAGCTACTCCATAAGGAGAACGAGGATAGAAAGGAGTTGTTTCTGATTGTGGAACTTCTTGAACTTTTCCGTACAACTCACTTGTGGATGCTTGATAAAATTTAACTTCTTTTAAACCGACTTCTCTTATTGCATCCAAAAATCTTAGAGTTCCGAGAGCATCAACCTGTGCAGTGTAATCGGGGACTTCAAAAGAAACTTTTACATGACTTTGTGCCGCAAGATTATAGATTTCATCAGGCTCGATTTTTTCGAGTAATCTATTAAGATTACTGGTGTCGACTAAATCACCATAATGCAAAAATAATTTTTTATTTAAAATCTCCGGATTGTTGTAGAGGTGGTCAATTCGCCCTGTATTAAATGAACTACTTCTTCTGATAATTCCATGTACTTCATAACCTTTATCAAGTAATATTTCGGTTAGGTAACTTCCATCCTGTCCGGTAATTCCTGTTATAAGTGCTTTTTTCATTTTAATTTCCTTTAAATTTTATTTTCCACAAACCATTTGTAAGTTTTTTCAATTCCTTCTCTGAAAGAAGTCTTATGATTCCAACCTAAATTATGTAATCGAGACACATCCATCAATTTACGTGGAGTCCCATCAGGTTTTGATGAATCATAATTAATGACGCCCTCAAAGCCAACTACACTTGCAATTATTTCGGCTGCTTCGGCAATAGTTAAATCTTCACCTGTTCCAATATTTATTTGTGAAATTTCTTTTGAGTAAATATCATTGGCGTTTACATTTTCGAGCAAGAACACAATCGCATCGGCAAGGTCATCAACAAACATAAACTCACGCTTTGGAGTTCCTGTCCCCCACAAAGTCACTGAATTACAATTACTCTCTTTTGCTTCGTGGAATTTTCTTATTAGTGCCGGAAGAACATGACTTGTCTCCAAATCGAAGTTGTCATAAAATCCGTATAAATTCGTTGGCATCGCCGAAAAGAAATTACTTTCGTATTGTTTAAAGTAACTTTCGCACAATTTAATACCGGCTATTTTGGCAATTGCATAAGGTTCATTTGTGTACTCGAGATA
The DNA here is from genome assembly GCA_019638025.1 of Ignavibacteriaceae bacterium. Lineage (GTDB taxonomy): Bacteria > Bacteroidota > Ignavibacteria > Ignavibacteriales > Ignavibacteriaceae > JAGUXE01. Next base: position 7,291 of record JAHBUO010000019.1, on the reverse strand, counting down.
TCCGGAAAGGAGTGATTCTTCCTTTAATGGCTGAGGAGCTAGTTTTGGATAGATACAAGAACTTCCAAGAAAAATTAGCTTCTCAACTCCATTTTGAAATGCTGAATGAATAAGATTGGATTCAATCATTAAATTTTGATAAAGAAACTCGGCCCGATAAACATTGTTCGCCCAAATTCCACCAACTTTTGCTGCAGCTATGATTACCACTTCAGGTTTTTCACTTCGGAAAAAAGTCTCGACATCAGCCTGACGAATTAAATCAAGTTCATCAAGTGTTTTTGTTATAATTTTTGTATACCCTTTTCCTTCCAAATTCCGATGGATTGCAGAACCAACCATCCCTTTATGGCCGGCAAGATATATTTTCTTTTCTTTCAAGATTTGCCCTTCTTTAAACAAATTAAATATTTGTATTTTAACATATCAATTTAATGATTTTATTGATTTCACACATAATCACTTAATTCAAAATGAAGTAAAACTTTATGGCAACCGAAAAATTTGATGTTGTAATTATTGGTGGTGGTATTGTTGGAACTGCAACCGCATTGTCACTACTAAGTCAAAAGCCGTTAAAGCTCTTGCTCATCGAAGCAGAAGATAATTTAGCAGCACACCAAACCGGAAATAATAGCGGAGTTATTCATAGTGGTTTATACTATAAGCCTGGTTCGCTAAAGGCAATAAATTGTTCTAACGGAAGAAATAGTCTATACAAATTTTGTGAAGAGAATAATATCAAGCACGATAAATGTGGAAAAATTGTCGTTGCGACATCTAATGCTGAAATACCGGCTTTAGATGAATTAGAATCTCGAGGGAAAGCCAATGGTTTAAGGAATCTCAAAAGATTATCTGCAGATGAACTGAAAGAATATGAACCCCATGTTAACGGAATATGCGGATTATTTGTTGAAGAAACAGGAATTGTTGATTATACCGATGTTACAAATGCTTATCGAAAATTAATTGAACTAAAGGGGGGAATTGTTAGAACAAGTTCTAAGTTTATTGGATTAGAAAGTAAATTCGGAAAGCATTTTGTAAATTCAACTAACGGTGTTCATGAGACAAATGTTGTGGTTAATTGTGCAGGCTTGTACTCAGATAGAGTTGCAAAACTTTGCGGAATTGAACCGGAAGTAAAAATCATTCCGTTTAGAGGCGAGTATTATAAGCTTGCGGATGAAAAATCTTACTTAGTTAAAAATTTAATTTATCCCGTTCCCGACCCTCGCTTTCCATTTTTAGGTGTTCATTTTACGCGAATGATAAAAGGAGGTGTTGAAGCCGGCCCGAATGCAGTTTTAGCCTTTAAGCGTGAAGGTTACGAAAGATCAGATTTCTCAATTCAAGATTCCGCTGAGATGCTATTCTATCAAGGCTTTTGGAAGATGGCTGCAAAATATTATAAAATGGGGATTGAAGAATTCTATCGTTCATTCAGCAAAAAAGCATTTGTAAAAGCTTTGCAAAAACTTATTCCGGAAATCACCGAAGAAGATATTGTGCCGGGAGGTTCCGGCGTTCGAGCTCAAGCATTAAGCAAGGACGGAAAACTCCTTGATGATTTTTGCATCATCTCGAAAAATAAAATGGTACATGTTTTAAATGCTCCCTCACCGGCAGCAACAGCATCATTAAGTATTGGCGATACGATCGCTAAAACTATAATTAATCAACTTTAATTACGTTTTCGTAGACAGTTTTTACATCGTCATAAATTCTTATTCGAAGTTCTTTAGGAGGATTATCTTTTTTCTTAAAGAAAAGTAAATATTTATTTTCACCACTCACTTCTAATCTTATTAATCCGCCTCCCCAATTCATATTACTGTTTTCATTTTGAATTAATGGTTTCAACCCGAATATTGTTAGCGCATTCTGATTGAATGTTATATCAACTTTCAGATTTTCTGTAATATTAAGTTCCACTTCTGCAATTACCATTTCTTCAGATAGTTGAGTGGTTATGGTTCCATGAATATTCTCTTGCTCAATGATAGTTTCTGAGCCGGACTCGAAGCCGGATAGCGTCGATAAATCAGCCATCGTTCCGAAAATATCTCGACTGTTTATCGCTGAAGAATTAAAATAATTTTGATAGCCGATATGTGCAAAAACTCCAATAATAATTCCGAGAGGAATTAATGATGAATATCGTAAACCCGGACTATTTAGTAAATCGTCCCAGAATCTTTGAAAGAAGTTCTTAGTTTCAATAACCGATTTATTCTTCTTTTCAGCTTTAGAATTGCTGATTATTTCCTCATACTCTTTCATTAAAGTAGAATCTTTTTTTAGAATATCCTCTAACTCTGATTTCTCGTTTTCAGAGATTATGCCGTCAAGCTCTTTGTTTATTAAGTCATATGTATGTTGATCCATAATTTTCCTTATTAAATCTATATCAAACTAATTGCCAATTTACTCAAGAATATGTAGCTATGTCAATCAGTTTTTTGCACCTTATTTTCTGTAAATATTTACTCTTATAAATTATTTTTACTAAATTTCTTTTTAAATAAATGGGACACAATCGATATTTTTCTCCCCGCATTTTTTTGAGTAAAATACTTTAGCATATAATACCGTCATAAAATTTATGAAAATTGGTTTGAATAAAATTAGTTGGAATATCAAACTTTTGACTATTCTGATTATTGTTGCAATTATTCCGGCAACCATAATTGTGGTCAATGTTATCGGAGTTATTCAAGACGAACTGAAGAGTACGGTGAATCAACAACTGATTTTTTCTTCTAATGAAATTGCTCAGCAAATTGATGAGCAGTATCAGAAAACTTTTGAAGTTTTGGAACTTGCGAAAATAAGTTTGGCAAATGAGAATCTAAGTCCACAAGAGAAAGTAAATCTTCTTGTTTCGATAATAAAGACTGTCGATAACATACTTGGCATTAACATTAGTTATGAGCCTCAAAATGCAGAGAGACAAGAAATAGTTTTGGTAAGCAAAGATAGTATTTCAGTTAATGGGAGAAAGATTCCGCTAGAGAAATTAAATTTTGTTTCGGATTCACTTAATAAAACAAGTGACCAAAAATTATTTGTTTCGAATTTGAGATATCTTAAAGAGAGTAATATTTGGTATCAAGTTTTAAAAGTGTCCATTGAAATTAACAACTCGGATAATTTCTATTTGAGTGCTATAGTCAACTTAAATGAAATTGTAAAAAATATTGAGAATCATCCTCTCCAAAAGAAAGGAAACATTTTTTTAATCGATTTCAATGGGGAGAGAATATATTCTTCTGATAATTTCAAAAATGACTATTCTTTCCTCTCGATTGATGGTTTAAAAATTGCTTCCTCAAAACAAAATTTCTCGATAGTGAATAATTACAAATCTCCGCAAGACGAAGAAATTGTTGCATGTTTCGCATCGCCGGAATCAATTCCATGGGTGATAATAACTGCAATTAAAGAGTCGGATGCTTATGGTATTGTATCTGAGATAATGAATATTTTCTTAATTTGGATTGGAATAAGTTTATCAGCCGCTGCAATAATCTCAATTATCTTTTCTAAACGACTAAGCAATCCGATAAAAAAAATGTCAGAGGCTGCACACCAAATTGCAAAAGGGAATTTTAGAACTGAAATAAAATATGAGGCTCCCGATTCAATTGGAGCCTTAGGGCAATCACTTGTACAAATGGGGAATGACCTTGAAGCAAATTTTAAAGAAATCGAAAAACAAAAATCTCAGCTTGAGGATTACAGCAAAAATCTTGAACTGAAAGTTGAAGAGCGTACAAGTGATTTAATTAAAGCTAATGAAGAGATTAACCGTTCTTATCAAAAAGTTCTCGACTTAAATAAAGAGAAAAATGAATTCCTTGGAATTGCTGCTCATGATTTAAAAAATCCTTTAACTTCAATTAAAGGTTTTACTGATATTCTTCTTAGCGATCACGATCTCCCGATTGAGTTACGACAGAATTTTCTCGAAGAAATTTTGGGGGCTTCAAATAGAATGTTTGGCATCGTGACAAATCTACTTGACGTTAATGCAATTGAAGAAGGAAGAATAAAAATTAACAAAGAGGTTATTCCGATAAGTGTGATTCTTAATCAGATATTTCAACAGAACAATGAAAACGCCGTAAAGAAAGAGATTAAAATTAATCTTCAACAAAACGATGCCGATGTTCTTGTTGATGTTGACAAGAACTTAACTCTGCAAATAATTGATAATCTTGTCTCTAATGCAATCAAATTTTCTCCTATGGGGAAAAATATTTATATCAACTATCATTTCGAATCTAAAGTTGGTTTCCTTTCTCTTTCGATAAAAGATGAAGGACAAGGTTTTTCTGATGAAGATAAACAAAAAGTATTTGGCAAATTTGCCCGCTTATCTGCAAAACCAACAGCGGGAGAACATTCTACAGGATTAGGATTATCAATAGTGAAAAGATTGGTTGAATTACAAAATGCAAAAATTAGACTAGAAAGCGAGTTCGGTAAGGGAGCTACATTCATTTTAGATTTACCTTTAGGAGTCAAATAATGTTTATGAAAAGGAAGCTCTCACAACTTCTGATGTCCGTAGTTCTAATTACTGCATTTATGTTCTGCAATATCTTTCCGCAATCAAGCAAACCGAAAGAAATTATTTGGTCATCCAATATGAATATTCGTGAAATCGCTGAGATACACTTGGGAAATCCGAATCTCTGGACAATGATTTTATCATATAATAACCTTTCATCGATGAGCGCACTAAAAGATGGAAGAAAATTACTTATTCCACAGAAAGAAATTACTGAAGTGCTAAGTAATTTTTCAGAAACGAAAAAAATCATTTCAGAAGCAATAAACAACGGTGCTAAAATTTTCGCTCAATCTGAAATTGAAAAATCGTTATCACTCTCAAAACAAGCTTCAGAAGAAAGAAGAAATAACAAGTGGGATTCAGCAAATAGTTTGATAAAGGAATCATCCGAGTACGCAAGAGCAGCATACAAAAAAACTTTAGAACTTCGTGATAAGAATGCAGATGCAATACTATCAAAACAAAAAGGAACTGTTCAGAAGCGAAAGCCAAATCTTCAGAGTTGGAATAATACTTCTTTGTTCGAAAAATTATTTGAACAAGATTTAACTCGAACTTTATCTTCTTCATTTGCAGAGATTACATTCTCTGATTTGAATCAAATAAGATTAAATGAAAATTCTCAAGCGGTGATTCTTAAATCGCGTATTAATCTTTTGAACAATAAAACTGAATCTCAAGTTAAACTTGAAAAAGGAGATGCTTACGCAAAATTATTCAACACACCAAAGAAGGAATTTAATCTTAATATTCAAGGGGTTAAAACCAAAATTAACTCTGATTTATTTTGGGTAGATAAGCAAGAATCTCAAACAAAAGTAGCAAATTACAAAGGAGAAATTTCTCTTGAAGCCCAAGGTTCAACCGTTGTTCTAAAAGAGAATCAAGGCTCAATGATTCCTAAAGGTAAAGCACCGACTGAACCGAAAAACCTGCTCAATCCCCCAACTTTAATTTCACCCGAAAATTTGTCGAAAACAACATCGGCAAATATTTCTTTTAATTGGTCAAATGTACCTGAAGCCTCTCAATATTGGGTTGAAATTGCTATCGACTCCCGTTTTAGTTCTATATATAGAATAATTAAGGATATAAAATCAAATGAAGCAACGATAGATAAAATTCCTCAAGGGACTTATTATTGGCGAGTTACTTCAGTTGATTATTTGGGATTTCCCGGAAAGTTCGGTAATTATTTTAGTTTTACAGTTGAAGTTGATACAACACCTCCATTCCTATCCGTCAACTTAATTGATGATTTAACTTTTTCTAGAAATAATCTGTTTGATATTTCAGTGCAAACAGAAAAAGGTGCAAAGCTAAGTATTAACTCCAATGAAGTTAACGTTGATGATAATGGTAAATATGTCTCCACACTCAATTTAATTGATGGAGAAAATATTGTCGAATTTGTTTCTATCGATCTCTCCGGTAATAAATCAAATATTAAGAAATCAATTTTTGCTGAATTGAATCCGAAGATTGAACTTCAAGATAAAGACAAAAATGCTTTATCTGATGAAATAATTATTCAACAAAATCAAAGGGTTTTTAATGGCTATACTAGACCGGGAGCATTAATTAAGATAAAATCTGATAAAACCAAATTGGAAACTTCAACTTATTCAAATAAAGACGGATATTTCAACATCTCACTTCCACGTATGGTTGAAGGAGATAACCTCCATCTTGTAATCATCTCTCGAGCAGGTCACACACTATCAAAAAAAATTATAATAAAAGATTAATTGTAATCTGAACAGGAAATTTTATGGGCTCAAATAAATTGAATGATAATAAAAGAAGAAATTCGATTCTGCTTAAAATATTTCTCTTTTTCATCGTTGGAATTTCAATAGTTCATTCACAAGAAAAAGTGATTTTTGTAAACTATGGACCGGAATCACCTCAAAACTCTGGTGATTATTACTATCGTCAGCTTATCCACTTCAAAGTTCCCATTGATTTCTCAGGAGACACTTATGTAAGATTTTTTGATTTAGCTTGTGGTGGAATATACGATTCTAAGTATGGTGAAACTTGCAGCGAATTTGAAGTTGTCCTTTATAAAAATTTTGTTGATGAAAACTTGTTTCCATCAGGATTAAAATTTGCCGACCTCTCAAATGAGGAAAAAGTAATCTCTAAAAATATTACTGAGGATGAAGAGTACTTAAATACATGGAAAACTTTTGCGAAGTTAAGTAAATCAGACGGAACCGAAAAAGATGGTTATAGATACTATTCGATTTCAATAAAAGGATTAACCGGCAACGATGCAAATGGATTTGATGTTTTCTTGAGTTCATCAGAAAACGAAAACATTAAAATAAATTCTGCTGAAATATTTTCCATGGAGCCAACTTTTCGATTTCAAAAAAGAGCTCCACGAGTAACTTTCAGAATTCGAACAGACAACTCAGAAACCTCCTATAATGTCCGAAATTTTGATTTCGATAACATTGACCTCGGTTATTCCACACTCTTAAAAAAATTTACTATAATATATGGTTCAGATGATGGCACGTGGAATTCAGCTCGGTTTAGCTTAGGAAAACATGAAGTTGGAAGCGACATCGGGATTTCCATTGGTCCAAATTATTCAAGTAAAATTGAAAACGATTTAGTTTTTTCGGTTCAAGATTCACAAAACAAAAAGTTAGCAATTCTCTATCCTCCGACAGAATATGTCCCCGAGATATTTCCAAA
>JAHBUO010000018.1 GCA_019638025.1 Ignavibacteriaceae bacterium | reverse complement strand
AATACTGAAGAACGTGAGATTCGTAAAAAATCAGATTTGGAATTAGCTGATTTTATTAATAAATCTTCTATTGAAGAATTCATTACCTACTGGAAAAATCAACCACTTTTCCATTCACAAAATCAATTACCTAAAATGAAAAAAGATGAATTAGCTGAGAGGATGAAAAGCTTAAATAAACTCGGATTAATAAACTCACTCAAAGCATTTGGAACCGGAGTGATGCAATCCAAATGGAATTTTATTTGTGAATTAACTGTTCCTACTTTGTTAATTACAGGTTCATTAGATAATAAATTTACTTCGATTAATATGGAAATGAACAAATTAATCAAAAACTCTGTTCACCAAACTATTGCTGAAGTTGGTCATAATGTACATATTGAGAAACCAAAAGAATTTGTAAATTTGGTTATATCATTTTTAAAAACCCATTTAAATTAAAAGAGGAATCACATGTCTTTCGATTGGAAAGAAGCAAAAAAATATTCGGATATCTTATATGAGAAAATGGACGGTATTGCTAAGATAACAATTAATCGTCCTGAAGTTAGAAATGCATTTCGTCCCGAAACAGTAATCCAAATGTATGATGCATTCATTGACGCCAGAGAAGACCAGTCAATCGGAGTAATATTACTCACCGGAAAAGGTCCGGCTGAGGATGGAAAATATGCATTCTGTTCCGGTGGTGATCAAAGAATTAGAGGAGATCAGGGTTATATTGGGAACGATGGAGTACCTCGATTAAATGTGTTAGACCTTCAAAAACTTATTAGAAGTATTCCCAAGCCTGTAATTGCCTTGGTAGCCGGATATGCTATCGGTGGTGGACATGTTTTACATGTTGTCTGTGACTTAACAATATCTGCTGATAATGCTATCTTTGGCCAAACGGGTCCAAAAGTAGGTAGCTTCGATGGTGGGTTCGGAGCAAGTTATTTAGCAAGAAATGTTGGGCAAAAACGTGCTCGCGAAATTTGGTACTTATGTCGTCAATATAATGCTCATGAAGCATATGAAATGGGATTGGTGAACAAAGTAGTCTCTGTCGAGGAGCTTGAAAACGAGGGGGTTCAGTGGGCAAAAGAAATTTTGGAAAAATCACCATTATCCATTCGATTATTAAAATCAGCATTTAATGCAGAATTGGATGGTCAACAAGGAATTCAAGAACTTGCCGGAAATGCAACCCTTTTATATTATATGACCGAAGAAGCTCAAGAGGGTAAAAAGGCATATTTAGAAAAAAGAAAACCAGAATTTAATAAATTCCCTAAGCTTCCATAATCTTTTTCAGAATGAATAAAGAATTATCGAACATAAAAATTTGGTCGATAGCAAGTCGTCCCAAAACTTTATTGGCAGCATTCGTCCCCGTTATGGTTGGTTCTTCTCTCGCTTATGTGCAGAATAGCTTCAAACCAGTTTCAGCAATCATTGCTCTTGTTTGCGCTATTTTAATTCAGATAGCAACTAATTTCACAAACGATTTATACGATTTTCTGAAAGGTGCAGACACAAAAAAACGTGTTGGGCCGACTCGAGTCCTTAATGCGGGATTGGTTTCTCCATCTCAGATGAAATTAGCTATCTTTTTAACATTTGGGTTAGCTTTTATTTTAGGACTATACCTCGTTTTTCAAACCGGCTACATCATACTCTTGGTTGGAATTGTTTCGATTATTGCCGGTCTCGCATACACTGCAGGTCCTTATCCGCTCGCTTATAACGGACTTGGTGATGTTTTTGTATTTTTATTTTTTGGTTTTGTAGGTACGGTTGGGACTTACTATGTACAAGTTTTGTCAGTTAACGGAATGGCACTTCTCTCCTCTATTCCGGTTGGTGCTTTGATTACAAATATACTTGTTGTAAATAATTACCGAGACATCGATCAAGACAAAATTGCAGAAAAGAATACTCTAGCTGTAATCTTGGGTAAGACTTTTTCCAAATTTGAGTACATATTCTTACTTATCTCATCTTTCATAATCCCTGTCCTATACTATATGTATTACGAAATCAGCATTTGGATTTTTCTCCCCTTCTTAACATTGCCCCTCGCATACAAATTAGTCTATATGTTATTTAAGTACACAGGCGAGGAATTGAATAAAACTCTTGAGCTCACTGCAAAATTTTCAGCAATTTTTGGACTACTCTTTTCTCTTGGAATCATACTTTGAAAGTTGAGTTTAATTCTGATTGTATAAAATTTTCCCCTTCACCTGAAACTTTACAAAATAGTATATTATTTTTTGATAATGGCAGACAATCCAAATTTAGCTGGGCAGATTTTTTGCGTAGAGTAGAAAGCTTATCTCATCACTTTATTTTAAATGGAATAAAACATAACGAATACATTCCAGTCTTTGCACACAATGATATATACTCCATATTATCACTACTCGCATTGTGGAAGATAAAATCTATACCAGTCTTAATTAATCCATCATTAACTCTAGTAGAAACTGAGAAAATATTTAATCAGTTTTCCTTTAAAAAAATTGTGACCACTTCGCTCGTTAGTGAAATAAACAAGAATTATGAGGATTTTTTTATTTTCTCTGATAGCTCACAGACTGAGAATATGAATATGGGTGCTTTTAGTGAGATTGAATTTTCTTATAAAGATGATGCGATAGTTATTTTCACTTCCGGTTCTTCTTCAACGCCAAAAGGAGTGGTTCACAAATTCCACTCATTGGTTAAAAGTTTCTTACTCGGAAAAGATTTCTTTAATTATTCATCGGATGACCGCTGGCTTTTATCACTTCCCATATATCACATAGGTGGTTTTTCGATTTTTTTTAGAGCATTACTTTCAAATGCGCAAATAGTGATTCCACCCTCTCTCAGCTATGATGATTTAATGGAGCAGATTGAAAAATATGAACCAAATTTTTTCTCCTTCGTTTCAGCACAGTTCAAGAAAATCATAGAGAGTAACATTCAAGCCCCTAAAGACAACAGAGTTCTATTGGGTGGTGGTCGAATTGATTCAAATCTTATTGAAGAAGGCATTAAGAAAGGGTGGAATATTTACAAGGTTTATGGGTCTTCCGAAACGGCGGCTTTTGTGACCATCCTAACACCGGACAATTTTAACAACTACCCGACATCAGCAGGCAAAGCACTCACAAACATTTCTATCACAATCGAAAACAAAGACGAAAATAATATTGGCGAAATTGTTATAAATTCACCGACATTATTTGACAGATATATAAATCAATTACCTCATACAAAAAATTTATTTAATACAGAAGATTTCGGTTATCTGAAAGATGACTTTTTATTCATTGAAAATAGACGAACTAACTTAATTGTAAGTGGAGGGAAAAATATTAATCCTCAAGAAATTGAAGATGTATTAATAAAATCTGAATTAGTAAATGAAGTTGTTGTACTTGGCATAGAAGATATAGCATGGGGTGAGAAGGTCATTGCAGTAGTTGTTCCAAAAGGTAATGAGTTAAATATTGAAAATAGACTTAGAACCTTCTCAAAAAAATATTTGAGTTCTTATAAAATACCTAAAATGTTTTTGTTGGTGAAAGACATTCCCAAAACTTCTTTAGGTAAAATTAAATACGAAGAATTAAAAAATCTCATTATTAGCTTACATTAAACTTTGCTTAGAGAATTAAATAACTTCTCACTCATCTTCTTTTTTTTCCACAATTTTTTATCTATGTGTACGTGAACTGTTTGCCCTTCAACACATAAAATCTGATTCTGATTAAAACACTTGTAACTTAATTCAAAAGATGAACTTCTTACTTGAGTGACATCAATTTGAATTTCAATATTATCCCCATATTTAAAAGGAGCACGATATTTTGCTCCACATTCAATTATTGGGACAACATAATTTTGGTTATTCCAATAATCTTCATCTAAATTGTACGACGAAATCATCTCCTCATAAGCTGAGTGCATGAAAGAATAGATTTTGGCAAAAAACATTATTCCTGCCGGATCACAATCGTGAAATGAAATTCTTCCTTTGAAATAATAACTCATATGATTAAAGCCCTTCTGACATTTTTACCAAATTCAAAAAATCTTAAAGTGAAATATGGGTATTTGAAAATACTTTCCCAATTTTGCAACAGATATTTACCTTGCCTTTACAAATCGCATTAATTATTATCAGTAATGAAATTTTAGGAATTTATATGAACTTTTTCCGTGTTGCAATAATTATTTTAATTTTTATTTCACAAATTCAAGCACAAGATAACACTTTTGAGTTTCTACGCATTGATATGAGTCCGAGAGCTGCCTCAATGGGAGGAAGTTTTTCAGCAAGTGGTGATGATGCAGATGTGATTTTCTTTAATCCCGCGGGATTAAAACTTATTGAGGAGACTCCCCTTTCTTTTTCGTATATGAGCCATTTTTTAGATTTTAACTTTGCCTCAATCTCTGCATCGAAAAACTTTGAGGGATTAGGAAGATTTGGAGCCGCTGTTAAATATGCAAATTATGGGACGTTTACAAAATCTGATGATTTCGGAAATAGAATCGGAGAGTATTCAGCTAGTGATATAGCTTTTATTATTGGCTATGCCGGAACAATAGACGAAAATTTTTATTATGGAACAAACGTAAAATTCGTCTACTCCGGAATTGATAGTTACTCTTCAACGGCAGCCGCAATGGATTTAGGGGTTTATTATACAATTCCTTCACAAAATTTAAATTTATCTTTAGCAGTTCAGAATATCGGAACACAACTCTCTTCTTATATAAATACCAAAGAAAGCCTTCCTCTTGATGTAAATGTTGGTATTGCCAAAAAACTAGAGCATCTTCCTTTAAGACTATTTCTTGATTTTCACAAAATACAGATGAATACAGATGGTATTATTAATAGATTTAAGAACTTCTCGGTAGGCGGTGAATTTAATTTAAGTAAAGTACTCCGACTGCGTGTAGGATACGACAACGAAAAAAGAAAAGAACTTAAAGTTGGAACATATGCCGGATTAGCAGGTTTTAATCTTGGACTCGGAATACTAATAAAAGAATACATCTTTAATTATGCCTATTCATCATGGGGAGAAATTGGTTCTATTCACCGAATTGGACTAAATACTAATCTTTAATTTTCTTTATATGGTCTTTCGAGATAAAGCTTTGCATGAAAGTGTGATTGACTAAACTCTTTCATGTTCAATACTTCTTTATATTTTCTCAAGGCTTCTTCTCTATTGCCAAGAAGGTCTTCAAAATAAGCTTGATATAAAACAGCATTTACTAAAAATCCGGAATGATTTTTCCCATCAATAACTTTTGATAGCTTTTCACATTCTTCAAAATAAACTTTTGCAGAATCTATATTTCTGTTGCCTCGATAATATAAGCCGATATAATATGTTGCTTCGCGTTCAGCTTTATTATTATACCCAATCAAATTATTCTTGCATCTCTCATAAACATTGGAGAAAATATTAAAATACTCAAAATCTAAACCTCTCCTCACAGCCATTCTTCCGCGCCATCTTTGAAAATTAGGGTTATCGGGAAATTCATTATTCAAATTAACTGCATACTCATAGGCTTTAGTAAAATCATTTTCGAATTGTTGGAATAAAGTCATTAAGAAATACTGAGCTTCATACTTTGCATATTTTCCGTGAGTCGCAGTATTTTGCAACTGGTTTATCCCTTTTTGCTTATCACCTGAAGGAAAAAAAAACATTAATGGTTTTATTAGTGGGTACTTTTCCGGAATGACTGCAGCATAGTAGTTATAAATACCAAATCCGAGTTCTACATCTTTATTATCTGGGTCAAGCTTTGAGGCTAATTCAACAATAGGAAGAGCTTCTCGCCCATCGTCAGCAGCTTTCAGCCAACTTTCTCTAACAGCTCGTAGTCTTCCCCTAAACCCAATTGCTCCCCCTTTGAAGAACAATGCATCAACATCATTTTTGTTCTTTTTAAGAATACCATCGCACTGAAAGATAACATCTTCTAATTTTTGGAATAATAAATCATCGTATTTTTCTTCATCTAAATCGAGAAGAATTCTCCACCAGTCAATCATTGCTAAAAAGAATCTCCCTGAAGGATGCTCAGGATAATCGGATATCACTTTTCTAAAAGTAATTTCTGCTTCTTCAAATTTGATGTTATAAATTTCCCTAATTCCTTTTTGAACGAGCGAATCAAACTGAATACCTTGCGATTTTATATCTTGCTTAATTATTGCAAAAAGTATTATGAATAAAATAAATATTTTTTTGGTCATTCTACCATTCCTCATATAGACAGAGTGTTACCCGAGAATTTTTGTTAGAAGATAATTTTTCAATTGGTCAATAGCAATACGATCTTGTATCATCGTATCTCGCTCTCTAACTGTGACTGTATTATCTTCAATTGTTTGCGTATCGATAGTAATACAGAACGGAGTTCCTACTTCGTCTTGTCTGCGATATCTTCTTCCAATTGCACCTTTATCATCATAAAAAACTTTGAAGTTTTTCCGAAGGTCAGCTTCAATTTTCCGAGCAATTTCAGGCATACCGTCCTTATTTACTAAAGGAAGTATTGCAGCTTTAATTGGGGCTAACTTAGGATGAAATTTCAATACAGTTCTAACTTCACCATTAACTTCTTCTTCAAAATATGCATCAACAAAAAATGCCATAAAAGATCTGCTTGCACCGGCTGAAGTTTCGATGATAAATGGAACATATTTCTCTTTTGTTTCTTCATCAAAATATTTAAGTGATTTGCTTGAAAATTGCTCGTGTCTACTCAAATCATAATTTGTACGGTTGTGAATTCCTTCAATCTCTCCCCAACCAAATGGAAATTCATACTCAATATCGGTCGCAGCATCTGCATAATGTGCAAGTTTTTCGTGGTCATGATATCTAAGCTTTGTAGTGGTCATCCCAAGGTTTTTGAACCATTCAAGTCTTTCAGTTTTCCAGTAATCAAACCAGTTTTGAGCAGCGTCCGGCTTGACAAAATATTGCATTTCCATCTGCTCAAATTCTCTTGTTCTGAATAAGAAATTTTTGGTGTTAATTTCATTTCTGAATGCCTTCCCAATTTGTGCAATTCCAAAAGGCAATTTTTGGCGCGAGCTACCTTGTACGTTTAAGAAATTGACAAAAATTCCCTGAGCAGTTTCCGGGCGTAGATAAACTACTGCACTTGTGTCTTCGAGTGGGCCAATAAAAGTTTTAAACATTAAATTAAATTGACGTGCTTCTGTAAATGTTCCCTTGTTCCCGCATTGAGGACAATTGATTTCAGCTAACAGAGATTTGTTATAATTTTCATCTTCCAGCAATGTATTAAATACAGTATTAATCTCATCTTCATCTTCTTTTAGGGATTGAATTCTCTCAATATATTCTTTCGATTCAATCTTTGATGAAAAATCTTGCAAATATTTCTTTTTCTTCTTTGCATTAATAGATTCAACTAATATATCTAATCGAAATCTTGATTTACACTGTTTACAATCAATCATTGGATCACTGAAATTTTCGACATGACCGGATGCTTCCCAAACTTTTGGGTGCATAAGTATTGAAGCATCAAGACCTTCAACATCTTCTCGGTAGGTCATGAACTTCCACCACTCTTCTTTTATATTTTTTAGCAACTCAACACCTAGTGGACCGTAATCCCAACAGCCGTTAAGACCGCCATAAATTTCACTCGATTGAAAAACAAATCCTCTTCTTTTTGCCAAAGAAACTATTTTTTCAACAATGTCAGTTTTTTTCTTCTCTTGCATCTCTATCCGTAACTTTTATTAAAATAATTCTAAATATACAAAATTAGGATTAATCTTTTTCTTACTTTAGACTATCTAAGTATTATTTAAGTTTGTCTTTTGAGGAATGATTAATTTCGATTTTCTAAAATTATTATTAAGTAAAGCGTGGCTCACAATCTTATTAGCGAGTTGCATGAATTTTATAATTCTTGCCCAATCAGTCGCTCTAATAGATTCAATTAATAGCTCAGCATTTAGGAAGAATAAAAAATCTGAATCGATTAGATTTTATCCGGCTTATAGCTTTTCCTACCAGTTGTGGCAAAAGTTTAATTTAATAAAAGATGCCAATAATGGTGATGCAGTAGCTCAGCATGAGTTAGGCATACGCTATCTTTTAGGTGATGGTTTTGAACCAGATACTTCAGCAGCAATTGATTGGATTTCTAAATCAGCAAATCAAAAGTATTACCCGGCTCTTTATAATCTGTCGATTATGTATCTTAATGGAACCGGTGTTGAGTGGAATCCCTATACTTCTTTTAGCTTGATGAATGATGCTGCTGAATTAGGTATGCGTGAAGCTCAATATGCTTTAGGATTGTTCTATTCTGATAATCTAATTGTTAAAAAAGATATGGAATTAACTTTCTATTGGTTGAGGAAAGCTTCGTCAAATGGATATTTATTGGCTGATGAAGTGATGAATGATTTTTTAAATGCCGGTTATAAACCCAAGCCGACAGAAAACGGGGAAAGCACTTTCGTTAAAAAGAATAACTCTACAAGTGGTGCAGTAACAACCCCAAATTTACAATCAAATGTATCGGCTTTAACATCACTTGTATATTTGGATTTGTCTGATGACAGCCTCAAGTCTATCGATAATAATGATATTTTTAAGAGTTTTCTTCGACATAGTAAAATTAATTTTGATTCAACAGATATTAATAAATCTATTGAAGAGTTTTC
Organism: Ignavibacteriaceae bacterium; assembly: GCA_019638025.1. GTDB lineage: Bacteria > Bacteroidota > Ignavibacteria > Ignavibacteriales > Ignavibacteriaceae > JAGUXE01. The sequence goes on along the minus strand of JAHBUO010000018.1, from coordinate 27,638 downwards.
ATTTAGTAAATATTTGAAAAAAATATATGAGTATGCTGACTATGGTAATCCAGAATGTTTAACTATGCTTGGTTATATTTATTCTGAAGGCCTTTCTGTAGAGAAAAATTTGATTAAAGGAGCTGAATATTATTTTCGTGCCATCCGCTGTGAGAGTCCATATGCTCCACAACTTTTTTGGCAGCTATCTAAAAAACTTTATGAAACAATTGATTTTAAAAGAGAAGCTAACAATGGAAATCTATCAGCAAAGTATATTTGGGCAGGACTAATAAATCTTGGTTTCGAGGGGGATATATTCAAGTCTGATGCTGTTAAATTGTTAAGAGAAGCTTCAGCTAAAGGACATATTTTTTCTCAAATCGAATTGGGAATAAATTTGCTAAATAGTCAATCCGAAGAAATGAAGAATGACGGGATAAAACTTTGGAGAGAAATTGCTAACACAACAGGAAACTATGAAGCTTATTCTCGATTACATTTAGCTGAATCCTCAAAACTTGAAAACATAATTAACATTGATTCTATTCTTCATCAACTTATTGAGATTAACGAGCGAGGTGGAATATTTGCTCAATTAACCTTAGCCCATTTTTATGAGAATGGAATAGGATTGCAACAAAATCTTGGACTCGCATCAAACTACTATCGACAAGCAGCTTCAAGAGGCTCTCGAATTGGAATTAAATCACTTATCAGACTATATAATTCTAAACGACCCGCAGATTTGATTTACCGTTTAGATTAAATCAAATATTTGCCATATCACCTTTAAATATTTAACTTTGTTCAGAAAACAAAAGATTAATTTTAAGAGTTAATAATGGTAATAATGAAATTCGGCGGTTCTTCTGTCGGAACACCCGAGCGTATTGAAAAAGTAATTAGTATTATAATTGAAAAAACTAAAACTCATCCTAAGTTAGCTGTAGTATTCTCAGCATTTCAAGGAGTAACAGATAGTTTGATAAAAGCTTCATACTATGCGAAAGATGGGAATGCCAGCTTTAATAAAATCATTATCGATTTAAAACTAAGGCATACAGAAGCTGTTACTTTTTTAGTCAGAAAATCAAGACAAGCTAAACTTATTTACTATTTAGAAAATGAATTTAAAAAATTAGAAGAAATTTTATTAGGAGTATCGTTAGTTCGAGAATTAACTGATAAAACACTTGACTTTATATTGAGCTTCGGAGAATTGTTATCCAATTATATAATAACCGAAGCCATGATTTCACGAAAGCTTGAAGTAGCTTTTCTAGATAGCAGAACTGTAATTAAGACTGATAATAATTTTGGTTCAGCGAAGGTCAATTTTGAAATAACGAATAAGTTGCTTCAACAACATTTTAAAGATTCAAATAAAATACAGATTGTAACCGGATTTCTCGCATCATCACTACAGGACGAAACAACAACTATCGGGAGAGGGGGTTCTGATTATACAGCTTCAATTTTAGGTGCAGCTTTGAATGCAAAATCAATTGAAATATGGACTGATGTTGATGGAGTATTAACAGCTAATCCACAAAAAGTGAAAGATGCTTTTGTGCTCAACACACTCACTTATGAAGAAGCTATGGAATTATCTCACTTTGGTGCAAAGGTAATTCATCCTCCAACCATGATTCCGGCAATGAAGAAAAACATTCCGATTATTATCAAGAATACGTTTAATCCATATTTTCAAGGCTCGATAATCTCTAAGAAAAAACAAAAGAGTAACTTTGAAATAAGTGGTATCACTTCAGTAAATAATCTATCCCTTGTCCGTATTGAAGGGAGTGGTATGATAGGGGTTCCGGGAATCGCAAAGCGAATATTTGGGGCACTCTCAAAAAATGATATAAGCATAATTTTAATAACTCAAGCATCGTCTGAACATTCAATTTGCTTAGCAATTAAACAATCAGACACTACTATCGCAGTTGAGTCCTTATCAGAAGAATTAAAATATGAGATTCGGGATAAGTTAATCGATGAAATTATTGCTGAAAATAATTTTTCAATTATTGCTATTGTTGGAGAGAATATGCGGCATAAAACCGGAGTGGCAGGCAAAGTTTTTGCTTCTCTCGGAAAGAATGGAGTCAATATTGCTGCTATTGCGCAAGGAGCATCTGAATTAAATATCTCTGTAGTTATCGATTCAGAAAGTGAAGAAAAAGCATTAACAGTGCTCCACAACATCTTTTTCTTTCCAAAGAAAAAGTCCATCAATCTGTATATTGCCGGAGCATCTGGACAAGTAGGTAGTGAATTTGTTAGCATACTTAAGCAGAACTTGCAACTCCTTATAAAAGAAGGAATAGCAGTTAGGGTTTGTGGATTGATAAACAGCCAAAAGATGATTTTGAATAATAACAGTTCAGATGTTGGGGAAATATTGTTTGAATTAACTAATTCAACTCAACTTGCTGATATCAAAGGATTTATAAGTTCTATGTTACAAGCTAATCATCCAAATAAGGTATTCATAGACTGTACAGCAAAAGATATATTTGTATATAGTTATGAGGAATTACTTAAAAATAACACCTCAATTATTACTCCAAACAAAATCGCGAATTCCTCTTCACTGAATAAATATCGGAAAATCCATAGTGCAAAATCAGATAAGGCACATTTTCTTTACGAAACAAATGTTGGTGCAAGCCTACCAATAATCTCAACTCTTCGAAACTTGCTTGAAAGTGGTGACAAAGTACTAAAAATTGAAGGTGTTTTTAGTGGCACACTCTCCTATCTCTTCAATACTTATGATGGTATGCTCCCATTTTCAGAATTAGTTAAAAAGGCACAAAAACTTGGTTATACTGAGCCCGACCCAAGAGATGATCTGGACGGGCTTGATGCGGCTCGGAAGCTTTTAATCCTTGGAAGAGAGCTTGGCTATCCTATTGAAATAAAAGACATTAAAGTAAGTGGGCTTATTTCAAAAAAAGCTTTAACTGCAACATCAATTGAATTATTTTACAATGAATTAGCAAAAGAAGATAATTCGATGCTAAAACTATATAATGAAACAAAATTAGAGAACAAACTTTTAAGATATATTGCAAAAATTACTAATAATTCAGCGAGTGTGAGTCTCGAAAAAGTGGAGCACACTCATCCATCTGCAAAACTTAGTGGAAGCGAAAGTTTGTTCATGTTCTATACTACATTCTACGGTGATAAACCACTGATTATTCAAGGTCCGGGAGCCGGAGCACGACTTACGGCAAGTGGTGTTTACTCTGATTTACTAAAAATTATTCAAACATTTTAGATTTAGGAGTCTATAAGAATGAAAAAAATACCTGTTTCAATCTTGGGAGCAACAGGAAGTGTTGGGCAAAAGTTTATTCAATTACTGTCTAATCACCCATATTTTGTTATTGAGTCTCTCGTTGCATCAGAAAGATCGGCCGGAAAAAAGTTTGGAGATGCTGTTAATTGGATTCTACCTGTTCCCCTTCCTTCTGAGATTGCCTCTCTAGTTATCAAAAAGACACAGGAGACCTTGTCGAGCAAAATTCTCTTCTCCGGATTAGATTCCAGTATCGCCGGTGAAGTTGAAGAATTTTATGCCAACAAAGGTCATATTATCATATCAAATTCTAAAAATCATAGATTTGATGAATTTGTTCCTCTTCTAATTCCTGAAGTCAATCACGAACACCTCGAATTAATACGCTATCAGAATTATGGTGGTGGAGCAATAATAACTAACCCAAACTGTTCTACTATCGGTTTAGCTATGTCCCTAAAACCTATAATTGATAATTTTGGATTATCTGATGTGAATGTTGTTACAATGCAAGCATTGTCAGGAGCTGGTTATCCCGGTGTTTCCTCGTTAGACATTTTGGACAATGTGATACCTTTCATTTCCGGTGAAGAAGAAAAATTAGAAACAGAACCTAAAAAAATCTTTGGTAAATATTCTGAAGGCAAAATAGAATTTTCTGATTTAAGAATTAGTGCACAGTGTAATCGAGTTGCTGTGATGGATGGTCATTTAGAAACAGTTCAAGTAAAATTAAAAAATAATGTTTGCCATGGAGATATCATTGAAGTTTGGAAAAATTTTTCAGGTTTACCGCAAAAATTAAATCTCCCCTCAGCACCCAAACAACCAATTTATTATTTTACTGAGGATAATTTTCCTCAACCACGAATTCATAGAAATATCGAAAATGGAATGGCAGTTTCAATTGGTCGTTTGAGAAAATGTAATATTTTTGATTTCAAGTTTTCAATTCTTTCCCACAATACTGTTAGGGGTGCTGCAGGCGGTTCAATCCTTTGTGCAGAACTTCTATTAGAAAAGGAGTATATGAATGCATTCTGAACTTAATGGTATCACTGAAATTCGAGTTTTTTCCCCCGCTACTGTTTCTAATGTTGGCTCTGGCTTTGATATTTTTGGATTTGCATTAGATGAACCCGGGGATGAAGTTATCCTTAGAATAACTAAACAAAAAGGTATCCGAATTTTAAAGATTTCTGGGGATAATGGATTACTCCCAATGGATACAGCTCGAAATACTTGCACTGTTGCTCTAAGTTCAATGATGAAAAAGTTAAATTTAAATTTCGGTGTTGAAATCGAAATTAATAAAAAAATGCCTTTCAAAAGTGGATTGGGTTCAAGTGCAGCGAGTGCTGTTGCCGGTGTATTTGCCTTAAATACTCTTCTTAAAAATCCGGTGACTCTATATGAGCTGTTACCATTTGCTCTTGAGGGGGAGAGAATTTCGAGTGGAATGACTGTCCACTCTGATAATGTTGCGCCTGCATTATTTGGAGGTTTTGTTTTAGTTAGAAGCAATGACCCTGTTGATATTATCAGTATTCCCCTCCCGAAAGATTTTTATTGTACAATCCTTCATCCACATATTGAAATTGATACTGCTCATGCACGTTCGATATTACCATCAAGTATTTCCCTCCATGATGGCATAAAACAATGGGCAAATACAGCTGGATTAGTAGCAGGTCTTATGAAAAGAGATTTTGCATTAGTTAAACGGAGTATTGAGGATAATGTTGCTGAACCGGTGCGTTCAAAATTAATCCCGGGTTTTGAAAAAGTAAAAGAAGCTGTAAACTATTTTAACTCATTCGGATTCGGTATTTCCGGTTCAGGACCTTCGATGTTCGCTCTAACACGTTCAAAACTAGATGCTTTAAAAATTGGGAATATAATGAAGAAATCTTTTGCTCAAGCAAATGACGGAAATATTGATAGTGATATTTTTATCTCTAGTATAAACATTTATGGTCCAAAAATTTTGGGTTAATCGTGCTTTATTATTCTACAAATAATTCCGGATTACGCATTTCTTTTGAAGAAGCTACCTTAAAAGGAATGGAAGTTGATGGCGGATTATATATGCCAACATCAATTCCCCAAATTGACTTTTCAAATTTTACGTCACCAATCAATATTAATTCTGTTGCTATCGAATTAGCAAAATGTTATATCGATGACGATGAGTTGCGTTCTTCGCTTGGCAATTTGTATGATTTTAATGCTCCTTTAATTCAGTTGGATGATAATTTATATGTTTTAGAATTGTTCCACGGACCTACGTTAGCTTTCAAAGATTTCGGAGCGTTATTTCTCGCAAAAATTTATTCTACGATTCTAAGAACAAATTTTCGGAGAGCGAATATTTTGGTAGCTACTTCAGGAGATACAGGAAGTGCTGTAGCAAATGCTTTCTTCAAATCACCTTTTGTTAATGTTGTCTTATTATATCCAAATGGAAAAGTAAGTCACCTTCAAGAGAAACAATTAACAACTTTCGGTGAGAATATTTTTGCAATTGAGGTCGATGGTAATTTCGATGATTGCCAAAGATTAGTGAAACAAGCATTTGCAGATGAATCTCTAAAATCAGAATTATTTTTAACCTCAGCTAATTCAATTAATATTGCAAGGTTATTACCACAAATTGCTTATTATATCAATTCTTTTCTTCAGTTAAGTATTTTTGACAGAGAAGTATACTTCACTGTTCCAAGTGGGAATCTTGGTAATTTAACCGCAGGACTATTTGCAAAATTTATGGGTTTACCAATCTCAAAGTTTATAGCTGCTGTAAATCAGAATAATTCTTTTGAAACCTATCTTAGTACCGGACAAATAATCAATAGTGAAGTAATACCAACACTTTCAAACGCTATGGATGTTGGTAATCCTAGCAATCTTGCTCGTATTAATAATCTTTACAATTTTAATCTTCTAAAAATGAAGGAGGATATTACTCCTCTATCTTTCAGTGATGATGAAACTTTATCGATGATTAATACTATGTATAAAAAATACAATTACACTTGTTGCCCACATACCGCCGTAGGATTTTTAGCTCATCAAAAAATGATAAAGCATAAAACAAATAAGTTTGTAAATGTAGTACTCTCAACAGCTCATCCGGCAAAGTTCAAAGAAACGGTTGAAAAAAGTATTGATAAAAAAATAACTTTACCGGAGCAACTCCAACTTGCATTAACAAAAGAAAAAAAAGTTATTAATTGTGACAATAAATTCAACACTTTCAAAAAAATAATTTACAAACTTTTTTAAATCACAAATTAATTTTGTTTTTTTGATTAAATTGTATCAAAAAAAATAAATTTAATTTTCAATGAAAGTTCAAAATCATAAAATCGAGTCAAATAAAATCTCATCAGGGATTTTTCAAATAATCCTTTTTCTTTTTATCATCAACTCATCTATTTATCCTCAGATATTATCCACAAAAAAATATACGACAGACGATAATCTTATAAATAATTCTATCACTTCAATAACTCAAGATAAGCAAGGATTTTTATGGTTAACAACATTGAATGGCGTTAGCCGATTTGATGGAATTAGCTTTAAGAATTTCACGGTAGATGATGGACTACAAGATAATTTAATTATTTCCTCCGCAGCGGATTCCAGAGGAAATGTTTGGTTAGGTAGTTTTCTCGGAGTTTCTAAATATAAGGACGGAATTTTCACTCATTTTGATTCTTCAAATGGGCTAGTAAATCCACCGGTCTGGGATATTGTAGAAGATGATGAGAAAAGTATTTGGCTTCACACAAAAACTGGCGGTATTGCAAATATTGATTCAAATAATACTATCCGTTACTTCAGTAAAAAAAATGGACAAGTTGATCTCGATACTGTAAAATCAATTGCAAAATCATTTGATGGAACAATTTATTTTCTAACTCCTGCAGGAGTGATTAAGAATAAAGCTAAGAAATTTATAAAAATTAATATCAAAGGAATTAGTGATTTCTCAAAAATAAATGGAATTGCAATTGATAATAGAGGTCATTTATGGTTCAGTAGAAATGAAAAACCTTATGACATAATTAAGTATGATTTTAATTCAATACGGGTTTACACTCAATCTGAAACTTTTATTACCTCTAAAGTAATTACTTTTAAATGGGACTCATATAATACTTTTTGGATAGGAACTCGAGATGCTTTAATTAAATTTTCGAAAAATAAATTTACAAGATTGAGTGAGGAACAACGCGTTACATCAAAAATTATCTTATCTGTTTTTACAGATACCGAACAAAACACTTGGGTAGGTGCTTTAGATGAAGGACTAATTAAATTACCACCACCCTACTTATCTTATTATGATGAATCTATCAATCTAAGCTCAAATACAATAAATGGAATTACAAAAACAAATAATAATGAACTCTTGTTGGCTACAACGAATGGACTTACTCTACTTGATTTAAATACTAATCGTGTTAAATCAAAATATGAGAATTTTCCAAACCCATCCCTATGGTCGGTTAAGCATTTGAGTAATAACGAGTATGGTATTGGCAGCCCAAAAGGAATATTCATTTACTCTAATGGGACTTTGAGAGGAGTAAAAGGCACTGAAAAATTTGTAATCTTTTTACCCTACTTGGATAAAAAGAATAACTTATGGGCATCTTCCATGGAAAATGAATTGTTTAGACTTAAAAAAAATAAATTTGGTGTTTATGATATAAATCCTGTCAGTGAAATAAATGAATCAATCTATTCTTTTGCAGAAGACTCATCAGGGCTGCTTTGGATGGCTTCAGGTAAGGGTAATCTAATCAAATTCGATGGGAAAAAATTTACTTTCTACACAGACAAAAAGCTTAGCGGGGCTCCAATTCATTCATTGAATATTGACAAGTCGGGTGTTTTTTGGTTTAGTACACTAGGGAAGGGTGTATTTAGTTACCAAAATGGCGTTTTCAAACAATTCACCGTTGCAGATGGTTTACCAAGTAATTCAGCTCACTCTCTTATAATATGTAAGAATAATAATATCTGGATTGGTACAGATAAAGGACTTAGCCGATATGATGGGGAGAGGTTCATAAATTACACGAAATCCGACGGACTCCCATCAAATCAATTTATGTATAACTCTGCATACACAGATTCAACCGGAATTCTCTGGTTTGGAACCGCAAAGGGCTTAGTTCGATTTGACCCGGAATTTACAAGAGTGAACTCCACCAATCCTCCAATCCATATTACATCATTTTCCGCTATTGATAAAACTTATGATATAAATAAACCAATCATTTTAGATTATACACAAAATCATATCCAAATTGATTTTGCTGCCGTAACATTCACTTCTACAGACAAAATGGCTTATAAATATCGTGTTAAAACTCTGGATGAAAATTGGATGTTGACCAATCTTCGAGAAGTTAAATTATCTTACCTTCCACCCGGTGAATATTTATTTGAAGTTTTTGCTATAAATGAATATGGAATTTCAAGTAAAAATAATGCAGTAATTTCTTTTGTAATTACTCCTCCTTTTTGGAATACAGTATGGTTTAAAGGATTGATTCTTATTTTGTTATTAGTAGGAATTTTTCTGGGATATAAGCGAAGTGTTTCCATGGTTGAAAGGCGTAATAAAAAACTTGAAGAGATTGTAACCGAAAGGACTCTTCAACTTCAAGAGGAGAAAACGAAGTCTGAAAATCTGATAAAAAATACAATCCCTGAAGATTTAATTTCAGAATTAAAGGAAACCGGAAGTGTTAAACCGAAGAAGTATGATAATGCCACAATACTCTTTAGCGATTTCCAAAATTTTACAATGACTACCAATCAATTAGACCCGGAAACTCTTGTTACCGAATTAAATGATATCTTTGAAAATTTTGATAAGATTGTAACTTCACATAAACTAGAAAAATTAAAAACGATTGGCGATTCCTATATGATTGCAGGCGGAATACCTAAAGAAGACGATGAACATGCCATAAAAGTAGTTAAAGCCGCCATTGATATGCAAAGGTACATTATGCAGAGGAATAAAATTTCTAATACTAAGTGGAAAATGAGGATAGGTATTAACAGCGGAAAGGTAATTACCGGTATCATCGGGATTAATAAATTTTCTTATGATGTTTGGGGTGACACTGTAAATATTGCCAGTTTGATGGAACGTGAGTGTCAACCTGAGAGAATAAATATATCTTCCTCAACTTATGACTTAATCAAAGATAAGTTTGATTGTATTCCTAACAAAAATTTTGATACTAAATGGGGAGAGAGTTTTATGATGTACTTTGTGAACAAAGAGAACTAACATTGTACATTATTTCTTATATTTTTTTGAACTCGCAATTTTGTTATTTTTTCAACAGCTAATTCACAAAAAAGGGCAACCCGTTTAGATGGCAAAAACTGCTTCTATCTCTTTTGAAGCTTTTAATATATTACCTGATTTATATTTTCTGATCGATGAATTCGGGAAAATCCGGAACATCAATCAGAAAGTAACAGAGAAGTTAGGTTATAACTTAAAAGATATTATTAACACCGAGTTTTATACTCTACTCGCTCCACAATCAGTATTGAATGTGGAACATTCAATTATAAAGTCATTTGGAAGTGAACCCTCTCAAGTTGTGAATTCAACTTTTAAGACTTCTTCTGATACTTATATTGATGCCAAGTTATATATTTCATCATTTCAATCTTCAAAAAAATCTCCTAAAAATATTCTGGTTGTTGGGAAGGATATTACATCAGAGAAAAAGAAAGAAATTGATTTACTTAGATTTTATTATGTTGCGGAGAATACAGTCAATCCACTTCAAATAACTGATTTACAAGGTAAAATGGTTTATGTAAATCCGGCATTTGAAAAAGCAAGTGGTTTCTCAAAAGAAGAGCTATTGGGAAAATATCCTAATATTTTTAGCAGCGGAAAACATTCTCCTCGTTACTGGGACAAAATGTGGGAGTCTATACAATCGGGTAAAGTTTGGGTTGGTGAAGTTGAGAATAAAAAACGTGATGGAGAACCATTCTATACGCAATTACTCATCTCCCCTATTCTGGACTATGATAAGAAAGTAATCGGTTACTTCGGAATTCATCGTGATTTAACAGAAAAGAAAAATCTTGAAAAACAATTAATCCATACTCAAAAGATGGAAAGTATAGGGACATTAGCTGCAGGAGTGGCTCACGAAGTTGGGAATCCATTAACATCAATCTCTGCGCTGGTTCAAATTGTTCAACGACAAACTGATGATGAATTTATCAAAGAGAAGCTTGAACTTGTAAAAAAACAAGTCACTCGGATTTCTAAAATTATTCGGGACTTAGTTGACTTTTCGAGACCTTCGAACTATGAACTCCAATTGACCGACATAAATGAAAACATTCGCGAAGCAATCGAGATTGTTAAAGTAGGGAAAAAAGCAAAAAATATAGAATTTTTATTTGACCCAGATACATCACTTGCCCTACTCCCCTTAGTCTCTGACCAAGTACAGCAGGTATTTGTAAATATTTTAATCAATGCTGTTGATGCAATATTTGAGAAACAACAGAAATCGGGAGAAATGTATAGAGGCGAAATTTGTGTCTCCAGCAGAAAAAACCAAGAATTTTTGTTTTTAAATTTTAAGGATAACGGACTCGGTATAAAAGAAGAACACACATCAAAAATATTTGAACCTTTCTTCACAACAAAAAAAGAAGGTAAAGGAACCGGACTCGGTTTGTGGGTGAGTTATGGAATCATAAAAAGTTTTCATGGAGATATTAACATTGAAAGTAATAACAACGAAGGGACCATATTTAAAATAATGCTCCCACTAAATCCAATTTATTAAGAGGAAAAATGCCATATAAAATTTTAGTAGTAGATGATGAAGATATAATTAGGGAATCGCTCTCTTTCATATTAAAAAAAGAAGGTTACATTGTTGAAGAGGCTCCGAATGGACAAATCGCTTATGATAAAATAATCGAAAACTTTTTTGATATTGTAATTACTGATATCGAGATGCCAATTATGCGGGGGATTGAGCTTCTCGAAAAAGTCAGTTCATTTAACACACAGACAGCTTTTATTGTCATAACTGCTTACGGTTCACTCGATACAGCTATTAAAGCGCTTCGTTCTGGAGCAAGTGATTATCTTCTAAAACCAATAGAGTTTGATGAACTACTTTTTAAAGTAAAAAAGATTATTGAAACTAAAAAAATCATCAGTGAAAATTTAATTCTAAAAAAAGAATTCATGCGCTCTTTTGATTTTTCAAGACTGGTTGGTAAGAGCTCAGCTATGCAACGAATATTTGAAATGATAGAAACCGTTGCTGAGACAGATAGTACAGTACTAATCACTGGAAATAGCGGAACCGGAAAAGAACTAGTTGCAAGAGCAATTCATCAAAATAGTCGAAGAAAAAATAAACCATTTGTGGCTGTAAACTGTGGTGCAATTTCAGAAAATCTTATTGAGAGTGAGTTGTTTGGACACAAGCGAGGCTCGTTTACCGGGGCAATTTCCGATAAAGAAGGTTTTCTAAAAGCTGCTGATGGAGGAACCCTCTTTCTTGATGAAATCAGTGAAATGCCTCTTCAATTACAAGTTAAACTATTACGAGTAATTCAAGAAAAAGAACTCACCCCTGTAGGAACAACTTATTCCATTCCGATTGATGTAAGATTTTTAGCATCAACAAATAGAAATCTTATGACTGAAATTTCTGAAGGGAGATTTAGAGAAGATTTGTATTATCGCCTAAATGTTGTTGAATTGCACCTCCCCTCACTAAAAGAACGGAAGGAAGATATACCATTTTTAGCTGACCATTTTGTAAATAAATATCGGACAGAAATGGGTAAAAATATTAAAGGAATCGAAGAAAGTGCTTCAAGAGCATTAATGAATTACGAATGGCGTGGCGAAGTACGTGAACTTGAAAATATTATCGAAAGATCAGTTATCTTCTGTAAAAGAGATTTCATCACAAAGGAAGATTTACCAACATACATATACTCTAATTCAAACGAGATTCAACTACCTGATAAACCCGGAGCACTCGAAGATTTTGTTCGAAAAATTGAAAGAGAATATATTCTGAAAACTCTGGAATCAAACGGATTTGATAAAGAGAAAACCGCAAAGTTATTGAACCTAGGTCTTTCAACACTTTATAGAAAGATTAAAGAATTAGGAATTGAAGTTTAGACTTTCTATATATTAAAAAACATTTTTCCATTCATGGGAAATGCCAATTTCTTATTCTTGATTTTCAGTCTGAAATTCATTAAAAAGCTCAAAAATTTTAAATTTTGAGCTTTTTTTATTTGGCACATTTTTAGAGAGTCTTCAGAACTAAACCAAAATCATAAATTATCTAAATTAATGCGGAATATTCTTTTTTATAGTCCAGATTTAAATTTTTGTGCAAGTATGCTTATGTTTTTTAACGATAAGTATTCTGTCACTACTACAACAAGTCTAGAAACTTTTGAGAGTATTCTGAATTCCTCAAGTTTCGACCTTTTAGTAATAGACTCTGAGCCCACACCAAAAATTAATGAACTTTGCAAAAAAATTTCTTCCGAAGAAAAACACTCTCCTATTATCTTAACTTATGTTTATACTATCAAGTACAAGCAAATTGAACAAGAGCTTAAACAAATTGTTGACGCAATCTTCTATAAACCAATCGATATGGTAGAAGTATCTCAAAAGATTGATTACTTCTTCAGAAGACTAACTTTAAGCGCTAGTTAATCTTCTCATTCTTAGGTATTTCTTTTTATATTTGAATCATAAAATTCACTGTATATTTTGCTGTACATTTAAGATTATTTTATATACACATTGAGAATATTAAATGTTGAAAAATTCACTATTTCTCAACATTTCATTGGAACGATTTTTGATTTAACACACTGTAATAAGTGAGGTAAAAAATGAAAGAGTATTTAGCAATAAAAGTAATGGTCATATTTCTACTTGGGATATTTTTCTCAGGTTGCTATACACAAATTGCAACAAATCAACCAAGTAAGAGGACGTATTCTTATGATTACCAAGACAATAACAGTTATGGTGATGAACAGTACTCAGATGTAGAGAATGATGAATATCAAGAACAAGAAACTACCACCATTAACAATTATTATATTGGGGCATCCTACTATTCTCCATATAGAAGATACTTTTGGCATCATTCTCCTTCAATTTATGTAGGATGGAACTCATTCTATTATTATGATAATTTCTGTTGGGACCCATTCTGGAGTTGGAATTGGTGTTATACTCCTTATATAGCTTATGGTTTTTACGTCCCACTCTATTCCTATTATGATTACAACCCATACTGGTGGAGTGGAGGATATCATTATAATAATTATGCCTCAAATAAAGTTCGAACAAGAACTATTGCAAATCTGAGAAATAATGAGGGAACAAGAAGAGGAACAAGTTCAACTTACAGTAATCGTGATGTAATTAATTCTTCGCTTCAAAGAGATAGAAATGTTAGAAGTTCAAGCGATGATAGGATTTTAAGTCGAGATAATAGACTTTCCAGGTCAGGTGAGAGAAATGGGACGATACTAAACAATCGAGATAGTAGAAGTAGAGTTTCTGAGAGAGATATTGAAGTAAGGAGAGAGACTGAGAGAAGCAATCCAAATCGTGAGAGAAGAGAAACATACGAAAATAGGAGTCGAAATATCGGCGAACCTAAATCGAATAATGAAACTCCAAGTAGACGCAGTGATGCTGAAGAGCCAAGAGTAACTCCACGGTCTTCAAATAATACTCAACAGAGAGAAAATGTCCGTGAGGATGGAAAACAAAAAACTTATGAATCTCCGAGGAGAGAAACTACAAACAAACCGGCGGTAAGACAGAACACTCCCAAAAGGGAAGAACGAAGTTATTCAACTCCTTCTCGTAATAGTGGGAACTCGAGTTCTCAAGGGTCATCATCACGTTCTAGCGGTAATTCCAGTAATAGTGGGAATAGGGGGTCATCAAGCTCTGATTCAGGAAGGAGAACACGTTAACAATGAAGCTATATATATTTGTATTTATTGCGTTGTTTAGTTTATCCGGCTGTTATACAATAGTATGGGACCCATTAACAATGGATTTTCCTCAGAAAGATAATTCCATAAATAAAACCACATATTATGATGATATAAATTACTATGGAGATTATTACGAATATTATAATATACCATGGTGGTATAAAATAACACCTCCTTCTACCTTTAGATTAGCTGCTCCGAATACGAATAATGAAAATCAAAGCGTTGAGACTTTGAGACAAAACGGAGGCAGAATAAACCGTGATGAAGGTGGCGCAACCATTCTTCTGCCATCAAGAAATTCAAGCGGAAATAGTTCAACAAGTACACAGGATAAGAACAAGGAGCAATCTGGTAATAGCGTAGGCGAATCAGGTAGTAACAATACAAAAAGAGAATCTTCAAAAAATAGTGATGGTCGCCAAATCAGAAATGAAAGCGAAAAAACATCAGAACCGAAAAGGAGATAGATAAAATGTTTTCGAAAAGATTAATTCCAATTTTTATACTCTATGCAATTTTGGGAATCTTCGGGAATCAATCAATTGCACAAAATACTAACGACGTTCTTAGATTAGCTATGCCGGGTTTGGGCACCGGTGGCAGAGCACTTGGAATGGGAAATAGTTATATCGGAGTAAGCGATGATGCATCTGCTTCTTATTTTAATCCAGCAGGACTTGGGTTAATTAAGAGGATGGAGTTTTCAGGTGGATTAGATTATTACAGATTTCATAATAATGCTACTCTCTTCGGAAATAGTACAGAGTATGCAAACAGTTCCACCCAAATAAATCAATTAGCATTTGTATTCCCCTTCCCGACTCTTAGAGGAAGTTTGGTATTTGGTATTTCATATAATCATCAATCAAATTTGGTTTCTGCATTAAATTTCGATGGTTTTAACTCCGGAAATAATTCTCAGATTCAGTATTTAACAGCACGTAATAATGATTTAGTTTATGATTTACTTCTTAGTTTTCCTGTTTATGATCAGAATAATAACTACTTATACGATTCAACAATCATACAGGGAAAACTTAATCAAGAAGGGTTAAGATTAAATTCAGGAGATATTCATACTTGGGCTTTAAGTGGTGCAATTGAAATTTATAAGAATCTATTTATCGGTGGTACTTTAAATATTATTTCAGGCGAATTCAATTCAAATTATGATTATTACGAAGACGACATTTTAAGAATTTATGATAATGTGCAGACAGATCCTACGATTTCTACCACTAAGGGTTTTCAATCATTTTACCTAAATAGTCTAATGAATTGGGACATTAGTGGGTGGGATTTAAAATTAGGATTGCTTTATCAGATTAACAAAATTGCTAGAGTTGGGGCAACAATTCAGTTTCCTAAAACATTTACCGTTAAAGAAAAATATTCTGTTGATGGTAGCAGTACTTTCAAATCAGGAGTTGTCTATTTGCCGGAGCCGGGAGATTATGAATCAATTGTTGAATACGATATCCTTACTCCCTTCGTACTAAGTGCAGGAACATCTGTAAACTACATGGGATTTCTATTATCAGGTGAATTTTCTTTGACTGATTATTCACAATCAGAATTTAAGAATCCACGAAACATTGCTCAACGTGATATTGCTGATATGAATAAGGATATTAAAAATACTTTAGGAACAGCATTGAATTACAACGTGGGTCTCGAATATACAATTCCAAATTTAGGTCTAAGAGTAAGAGGTGGATATTTCACCCAAAAATCTGCCTACAAAAACGATCCTTCGGATTTTAATAAAAACTTTCTAACAGGTGGAGCTGGATTTTTAGTTGATGAAACCGTTTCAGTAGATTTGACTTATCTACATGGATGGTGGAATGACTACACTGAAAATTATGGTTTTAATCTTTCACGAGTAAAACAAAAAATCAGTGTTGATAAATTAATGCTTTCATTCTCATACCGATTTTAAGAAATTTAGGGAATGAGCAACAACTCATTCCCTTTTTCCCCTTCATTTCCTATCTTACACTTAATATTTTAATATATTATGATAGAATACACAGGAATTATCAGTCGAATAGAAAGTAAAGATGTTTTTGTTTTTGATGAAGAATCCAAAACAGAAATTAGATGTTCACTTAGGGGTAAGTTTAAAAAAGATTTCAATCTTAAGAAGGATAAGCTCTATCAAACAGATTTTGCCGTTGTTGGTGATTTTGTTAATTATTCACTAAATCAAGATCACACCGGGGTTATTAATAAAATACTGGAAAGACGGAATCATCTCTCAAGGAAAGCCCCTAAGATTAAGGGAGCAAGTTATCGTGGGGAAAGACTTGAACAGGTTGTAGCTTCCAATATTGATATTTTTTTTATTATTACTTCAATATGTTCACCTGAGTTTAATAACAAAAGTGTCGATAGATTTTTAGTTACGGGTGAAAGTTCCAAAATGAACAACATCCTAGTCATAAATAAGACAGATCTAGATCAAGAAAAACTATCTTCAAAATGGTTTGAATTTTATTCTTCTATCGGTTATAAAACTATTCTGACAAGCACATATTCATATGAAGGAATCGATGAAATACGCAAGATGTTAATTGGTAAAACAAGTTTATTTTGGGGACACTCTGGAGTTGGGAAATCATCCCTATTAAATAGCCTTTTCCCGGAGATAAATCTTCATGTAGGAGAGATCAGTCAATCAACAAACAAGGGGAAGCACACTACTGTCACTGTTACGATGCTAGAACCATCTGAAAATACTTTCATTATCGATACCCCCGGGATTAGAGAAATTGAACCTTATGGTATAAAAAAGGAAGACTTGGGACATTATTTTATTGAGTTCTCCGAATATATTAATCTTTGTAGATACAATACTTGCACACACAGCCATGAACCAAATTGTGGAGTGATTAGTGCAGTAATCGATAATAAAATTAGTGAGGTACGTTATGAAAGTTACCTTCGAATGTTGGAAACAATAGAAGATGACTTACATTTTTAATTTAAAATCTCTCATAGCCTTAACTCTCTACTTTGAAACTTTTTATCTAAAAAGTATATTTATGGTATTAAAAAATTGAACATTACATGGAAGAAACAGTAAATAAAGTATTAATCGACTATACGAACTTTTTAACTAACAAAGTAACCACTTTCAAAAAAAACTCGAATATCTGCGCAATTATCAGTTATGTTTTTGAGTTAAACGAGATTGGGGTATTTGACAAATCAATCACATATCTCGATAATAATAACACTTCATTTTACTTTCAAAATAATCTCGAGGAATATCGATTTTGCGCTTATAACTCAATACTTTCGATAAACGAAAATGGAAAAGAGCGCTATGCAAAGATTGAGAAAAGATTAAAAAGTAATTTCCCATTCGTTTCAAGCAATCTCGAGAACTATACTGATGAAAATTTTCCCCTATTTGTCGGAAGCATGAAATTCACAGTTGAACATAGTGATGATGTTTGGAAAAACTTTAATGATTCTGATTGGTTCATACCGGAGTTTGTTGTATACGAGAAGGAATCAAAAGTTCGATTGATTTACAACTGTTATTATGATTCAACTTTTTCATCAACAGTTAATCAAAAAAAACTCCGTTCATATTTGAACAAACTTATTGAAACAGTTGCTCCATCCGAGTGCAAGCTTCCTCAGATTAGGGTTATTAACGGCAATTCCCCAAAAGAGAAGAAAAAGTGGACTCAGGATATCAACTATATCAAAGAATTAATTTCCGATAACGAAATTGATAAATTAGTACTCTCACGAAAAATAGAAATTGTTCTTTCTGAAAAACCGACTTCTTTTCAAATAATTAAAAACCTAATTGAGAAACAAAAGAATAGTTTTCTCTTCTTATATAAAAATGGAAGTGAAGCATTCTTTGGTGCATCTCCTGAACTTCTTTTCACAATTAAGAACAAAACTTTATTTACAGAAGCGTTAGCGGGAACAGCCCCGATTTCAGACAATATTGAAGAGAATAAAAATCTTGAGAGTATTCTTCTCTCTTCAGAGAAGGAGATCAATGAGCATAAAACTGTTGTTGAACATATTGAATCAGTGTTAAATAATTTCTGCTCAGAGGTTGTTTTAAGTAATGATGTTGGAGTTAAAAAGTTCAACACGATTCAACATATCTGGACTCCAATTACCGGTAAGCTTCAAAGCAACTATTCTATCTTCCAGATAGTTGATAAGTTATTCCCTACACCGGCAGTTTGTGGTGCCCCCAAAGAATCGGCATTGACTTATATAAAGAAAATCGAAGAGCATAAAAGAGGGTTATATTCTGGAATAGTGGGTTGGTTCAATTTAAACTATAATTGTGAGTTTTCGGTTGCAATTCGTTCAGGGGTTATAAGTGATAAAAAACTGTATGCTTTCGCAGGTTGTGGCATTGTTGAAGCATCAAAACCTGAAACTGAATTTGCCGAAACAAATTTAAAATTCAATACTCTCCTCTCACTCTTCAAATAATGAAAATTAATCGAAATATTTTTTGGTCAACACTTTTTGTTGAGGAGCTTGTAAAATTAGGAGTTGAGCATGTGTGCATTTCTCCCGGTTCAAGAAATACACCACTTACCTATGCTTTTGCAACTAATCCAAGAGTAAAATCATTTGTTCATATTGATGAGAGAGTCTCAGGTTTTTTTGCTATTGGACTTGCAAGAACCTTGCAGAAACCTGTAGTTTTAGTTTGTACGTCCGGGACAGCCGTTGCTGAATTATATCCATCAATAATTGAATCTTACAACCAACGTATTCCCCTGATAGTTTGCACCGCTGATAGACCTTCTGAAGTTAGATTTCTTGGAGCAAATCAAACTATCAATCAATTAAATATTTATAAAAATCATATTCGTAAATTTTATGATCTCGATTTACCATCGTTAAATATTGAAAAATTAAAAACATTTCGAAATCAGATTAATGAGGCAGTTGCTATTTCGACTTGTATTGATAAGGGTCCTGTTCATTTCAATTTTCCATTCGATAAACCATTCGAACCTGATGCTTATACCGATTCAATTAATTTAAGTAGAATTATGAAGAGTATATCAGTTCAGCCTAATAATTCTATGATTTCTAAAAAGAGAAAAAATAATCAGAAGATTCTCAATGAAATTGTAAGACAGGTTAAACAAGCTAAAAGAGTGATAATTGTTGTCGGACCAATGATGAGGGATGAAGAATTTATTAACAATTTAATAGATTTATCTGAGCGATTGAATATTCCAATTTTTGCTGATGCATCTTCTTCTATACGATTTGGCAAGGGAAATAGAAGAAACGTAATAGTGAATTATGATGCCTTTTTTAGATCTGCGGCAACTAGAAAGAAATTAAAACCGGATTTAATTCTCCATTTTGGTAGAACAATTACTTCTAAGAGTTTTGAGGATTTTTTAACCTCTTTATCATGTAAAAAATACATAATAAATGATTATGGTGACTTATTTGACCCTTCAAATAATGCCACTGCCGCTCTAAAAATTTCACCGAGTAGATTTTGTCAAATAGTTTTTAGAGAGTTGTCCTCACTTTCACAATTGAGTACCTCAATCTGGCTCGAATCTTTTATTAATTTAGACAGCAGTGTGAATAAAATTAAAGAAGAAGTTATTCATGCTTCTGATTTCCCTAGTGAAGCTACAATTGTAAATCATCTAATAAAATCACTTCCTCAGAATTCAAAAGTTCTTCTGGGAAACAGTTTACCAATTAGAGATTTTGATAATTTTGTCGCCAAATCTGAAAAGAATATCACCGTTTACCACAATAGAGGAGCAAGCGGAATCGATGGTTTAATCTCAACTGCATTTGGGATTTCAGAATCGAATAATGAGCCAACATTCTTAATAATTGGGGATTTATCTTTTTATTATGATTTGAATAGTTTATTGCTAACTCAAAACTTAAAGAGTCCCCTTGTTGTTATTTTAATCAATAATAATGGTGGTGGGATTTTCGAATTGCTTCCTATTGCAAAGCATAAAAGTGTTTTTGATAAATATTTTAAGGTTGGGAGTTCAATTTCCTTTGAGCCTATTATTAAAGCATTTGGCGGAGTTTACAGAAAGGTTAAATCATGGAAAGATTTTTCATCTGCGATAATTAGAGCAAGTCGGTTGAACAAATTAACAGTATTAGAAATATTTACTGATTCAACTAAATCTCTCCAGCTTAGAAAAGATTTTTGGGCAAAAACCTCAAAGTTATAATTTATACTTCAATATCAAGCTGTGATAAAAGCTTGTGGAAATGTGTTCGATTAATACCTAACATCTTTGCTGCTTCGGTTTTTGATTGCGCCTTCCTCAGCACCTTCAATATGAATCGTTTACGAAATTCAGTTTCAGCTTCCGCTAATGTAACATCATCACTCATGGGTAATTCATCATTGAATTGCTGAACAATTTCTGGTGGCAAATCATCAACATCAATTTCGTTTGACTTAGACAATACAATACAACGAAGAAGTACATGTTCCAGTTCTCTGATATTGCCGGGCCAATTATAATTCTCAAGAATTTCGAGTGCTCTTTCGCTTATAGAGTAAATACGTTCCGAAGAAGAATTCTTGTGTAGATAATAGTTGACTAAATCAGCTATATCCTCTTTTCTATCTCGAAGTTTCGGCATAGTAATTTCAATAACTTTTAATCTGTAGTACAAATCTTCTCGAAATTTATTTGCCTGGATTAATTCATTAATATTCTTATTTGTAGCAGCAATGATACGGACATCAATCTTAATCGGATGAATTCCACCCAATCTTTCAAACTCTTTTGTCTGAATAACCCTTAACAATTTAGGTTGAAGATTAATATTCATCTCCCCAACCTCATCTAAGAAAAGCGTTCCACCGTTTGCAAGTTCGAGTTTTCCAATTTTTGTTTTAAGAGCACCTGTAAAAGCACCACTCTCATAACCAAACAATTCTGATTCGAGTAAATCAGCAGGAATCGAGCTACAATCAACAGTATAAAATGGATTATCTTTTCGTTTAGAATTTTTGTGAATTGCTTGTGCTAAAAGATTTTTCCCTGAACCGCTCTCTCCTAAAATAATTAACGAGGCGTCAGTCACTGCAACTCTTGAAGCTACTTTCAAAACTTCAAACAACTTTTTGCTTCTACCAATTATGTCATCACTCAGGAACTCTTTTCTTAAGTCATCAAGTTTCAGAAATTGATCATTAATCATCTTCTTTTCCAATGAATCAATTTGAGATGAAATCTCAAGTCCTTTCACAATCAAATTTGCAAAAGATATCAAATACATTAAATCATTATTTGAAAAACTTGATTCGGTATGTCTTTTATCAAGATAAACCGCACCTAAAACTCTTGTTGATGATATAAGCGGAACGCAAAGAGCCGCAGTTATACCTAAACGTATAATACTTACTTGTTCCGCATAATCTTTTTGAACAATAGTGTTTTCTATCTGAACAGGTTTTAGAGACTTTATTGTATTTCTGATAACTGTCGTCGAAATTTCTAACGCATCAGGATTGTCATTTAGAAGCATATTTTTAGAGAAGATAGAATCAATCTCATCTCGTTCATTCATTAGAGTAATAAAGCCGGCATCAGCATTTAACTCCTTGACAACTATATCTAGAGCTGATTCCATTAGCGATTTTTTTTCTTTTTTCGATGTAAATAAAATTCCCGAAGAATATAAAACTTCCAACTTTTTCTTTTCATCGGATAATCTTGAAATTTGGCTATCTAAATTGGTAATGGTCTCCAAAAACTCATTTACTTTAGTAGAAAGCTCTCGATTCCAGTTAAGGAAATATTTGAATAATTGATCAACCTTTAAAGAGGCTTGCGAAGAATTGTTGAGCATTTTTATTTCATTTGAAAGATCGCTACACAATTTCGAAAAATTTGATGCTACTTCAACCAAAAAATTTTGAGCCTGCTGTTTCTTCTCAGAAAGTGATGACATTTTTAACTTCGATTATTTTATTTGAACAAAGATAATGTTTTGGAGATTAAAAGGATAGGATTTATATCACATTATTGTGTTATCTGAAATCAATCTGAATATTTAACCTTCGTTGAATCCAGAATTACACCGGTCATTGTTTTTTTCACCAGAACAAAATCGATGGGTATTTTTGAACACAATATTTTAGCAATTTCCTCATCGGTTGCAGTGAGAACACCATATCCATTCTGAGATAATAACTCTCGTAATTTTTTCAATTCGGAAGTATTATCGTCAATAATTAAAATTTGTTTTTTCATTCCGATTGATTCAGTTCAATGTTGTTAAATATGTCGATATTTATAAACCCCGAGGTTACTTTTTAAGGTAACCTCTGAAAAAAGAATTCGGGGTTGGTGGTTGTGATAAATGATATAAACCATTACCAACATTGAGGGTTACCCAAATTACGGAACACCACCATTCATCCGTAAACCTCTCTGCCTTTTTGGAGATTAGATTTATTTCTATATCCGATAAATAAATTTCAACTATTGTTCCAAAAATCGTTAATTGATTTTTTATTGATAAATGCGTTTTATTTTTAACCGTGTTGCAAAATAGCAACATTTAATTTTATGGAGTGTTGGTTTTTTCAATCGATTGAAGTAAAGAGAGAAGTTCTGAAACGCTTGCGTAACGGTTAGTCGGACTTTTTTCTAAACATTTCAAGATAATTTGTTGAAACTTACTAATTACAAAATCTTTAGAGGAATCTGGGAATTGTGGTACGGTGTTAAAAATAGAGTGAATAATTGCGATTTCATTCTCTCCTTTAAAAGGAATTTCACCTGTGAGCATTTCATAAAAAATTACCCCAAGTGAAAAGATATCAGTTCGATGATCAGTTGTTGTGTTGGTAATTTGCTCCGGAGCACAATACCCTAAAGTTCCCAACACAGTTCCAAGTGAAGACATTGTTGTTATTAACGATGATTTAGATAATCCAAAATCCATAATTCGAATGTTATTTTCGGAATCTAACATAATATTGTTAGTCTTCAAGTCTCGATGAATAATTGACTTAGAATGAATTTCAGCTAACCCTTCACATAATTGAGTTGCAATTCTAATAATTTCACTTGATGACAATGAACTTAAGTTCTTTAAATATTCTTTAAGAGTTCCACCGGAAAGAAGTTCCATTGAGATAAATCCTCGTCCATCAACCTCACCGAGCTCATACACTTTTACAATGCGAGGATGATTAAAAGAAGCTAAGAGTTGACCTTCAGAAGAAAATCTTTTGCGATTATCAATATCCTCTAGCAATTCTTTGTTTAAAACTTTCAAAGCGACTAATTGTTTGGATACTTTGTCAGATGCTTTATAGACAACTCCCATCCCACCTTTTCCGATTTCTGAAATTATCTTGAAATGCGAAATGTATCTTTGACTCTTATGTTGCTGATAAAATTTACTGATAACAAGCAATGGGAGTGTGGGGATGATTAAACCTATAAATGTATAAATCAAAGATTGAAATGCCTCATAGGGAACCAATATGTACACAAGAAAAAGGTAATAGAGTAAAAGAAGTGGATAAAAGATTATACTTCTCCCGAGTGGATTAACAATAATTGTCTTTGAAACTAAGAATATTGTGACAAGAATCAACAAAAAGATGAGAAGTCTAAACAATTCAACTGAAAAATTCAGCAGTCCAATTACTCTTTGAAAATGCTTAACTCCCAAAATGTAATAATGAGAAAATACTTCCGATTCTCTTAGGATTAATTCAACTCCCTTGTCATTAAAACTCCTTACAACTTTATTACCCGATGGAAAAACTGAGGTTATACGATAAATTTCAGCATCAGGTAATCCAAAAATGGTTTCCGAAATATTCTGCTGAATTAGAGGTGTGGAGCCGAGTCCCACAATTTTCTTATTAGAAGTAATTAAATTTCCGGCTTTATCAAATGCCTCCATTAGAATTGAAGTTCCAATTCCGCTTCGATTACTTTTATCACATTCCAATTTAACTTTTACATAATTATTACCGAGTAAATTGTTTCTATAGAAAATTGCCCTATCACCTTTACCATAAGAAAATCTCGAACTTCCAAGATAAAGATCAAAATCACCATCACCATCAAAATCAAAAAAACTGGGATTCCCGACAAAATTAATTCCGGTTGCTTCACTTACTTCGACAAAATTATTCCCTTTATTATTTATAAAGAGTTTTGAATTTATATAAACATCCATCCACCCATCATTATTTACATCAGCACTATTTAAAATACCATTCGAAGGTTCGGGACTAAAGATTGTGAAATCAATAAATTTATCCGGTGAAACTTTTGTAAAAGTGCCGTCCTGATTATTCAAAAAAAGAAAAGGTTCTTTCTTCTGATGATGAATGATTATATCCATAAACCCATCATTATTAAAATCTTCTGATATTGCAACATCTGATGAAAATGATATTTCAGAACCAAAATAAAATGCTGAATCAACTATATTTTCAAAGCGAAAATTTCCTCTATTGATGAACAAATCCGAAAGCATTCCACCTTTGGGCAGATAGTAAGGTATATAAACATCGATTAATCCATCATTATTAAAATCTGAGAATAAAGGTCCAAAAGACTTGTTGTTTGTTGGTTTAATTATGTTTGTTTGAGTTGAGGAAATTAAATAAAATTTCCCGACTCCGTCATTCTTAAATATATAATCGGGGTTATCAGCTGAGGCAACATAAAGATCGAGGAAGCCATCATTATCAAAATCAATTAGTCTCGCAGTAATTAAACTAAACTGTTCGATTATCGGAAAAGCTAAACCTGATGCTGATGTAAAGTCGGTAAAAGTGTTTTGATTATTCCCTAAGTAGATTCTATAATTCTTAAAATCATTTATGATAAAAAGGTCATTATATCCATCATTATTAATGTCCCCCGCAGTGATTGATTGAACACCTTGAAAATTATCTATTATTCCGGCTTCAGTTGATTTTTCGATAAAAACATTTTGTTCGTTTAATTCACATAAAAGTGATGGCCCTTCTTCTCTTAAAATGTAAAGATTTGTTTGGGAAGAATTATTTGATTTGAAAAAAACTCCGGCACGACCATCTGTCCTCAGCGAAAGCTGTGAAGTTACATCTGTAAATGAGAAATTTAAAGATTGAGATGTTGTGTAGATTCCGCTATGTCCCATCAACCAAATGTGGCGATAATTATTTTCATCTAACACAACACTGATGTCAGTGAAAGTATCTTCGAAATTTTTAATATATGAATCACTTTGCCATGTACTGCCATCAAACATATAAAAAGTTGAATTTTCACCTACCACATACACTTCATTATTAGAGATAGGAAAAACTTGTAGCAATCTACTTGGTGTTTCGAGTGGAATTTGTTGCCAGTTTTTACCGTCATATTTAAGGACTAAACCTCTATCGCCGACAATCCACCCATTAGATTCATCAAGCATTTTAATTGCATTCAAATTTCTTTGAGTAGGAGAATTGTAATAATTCCACATTCCATTTTGATAGCGCAAAATTATTCCATCTTTACCAACTGACCATCCGCTATTTTCATCAATCATGCTTATGGAATTTAAATTTCCGGATAACAAGTTTGGGAGTTTTTCTCTGATAATTGGACTTGAACTTATAGCCCACTTACTTCCATCAAAAAATAAAATATTTCCTTGTTGCCCAACCATCCATGCCGTTCCATTTTGCAAAACAGCAATATCTATAAACATAGAATAATCAACTTCGTCCCACATTATTTTAGGGAGAGGAAGTTCTCTCCTTATTCCATGCGAGAAGGTTGAAAATAAAGGTTTGTAAGAACCAGCGTGTGTTAGATGGTTTACAGACCAAATAGTAGATGAATCGTATTTTGCAAATATTGGATAATCAGAATATGGGAACGAATGAATCGAAGTCCACTTCCCTTTTTCAAAAACATATAAATTCCCACTGATATCTCCTCGTCCTCTTGAAATCGCAATCCCTTCAGTGGGTGAAAACATTTGTATTTTAGCACCTAAATCTACAGATGCTTGCTTATACCAAATTCTATCATAAGATTTGTATTCATTGGATACCGATTCATTTTCATTTTTATTGCTTTTGCAACCCAAAAACGAAAAGCATAGTATTACAAAAATGCTAATAAATCTAAATTCAATATCTTTAAAAAACTTCAAGTTGATTCAACAACCTATTAAACTTTGATAAATATTTTTTTGTAATATAAAATCCACATCAATCCTAACCAAAAAAGAATGAAACTAATTGCCCATGCAAGCGAAGCATTAATCGGTGAAAAATATGGAGTAAAAAATGTTTCGTACAAATAACTTCGTAAAGTAATCTCGTTACCTACTTCATCAGCCCACTTAATTAGTGTTAGAGAACGAGCAAAAATTCCGGATAGAAAAAATACAGTGATTGCATTTAGTCCGTAAACTACGAAAGGTTTAGTCCACCAATCGATTTTTTTTATATCAACCAGCCAATAACACATTGCAAAAAATATCAATGCTAACCCGCTTGTATAGACGACGTATGAACTCGTCCATAAACTCTTGTTTATTGGGAAAAGTGGCTCCCAAAACATTCCTATTAATACTAATAAATTTCCGAATACAAAAATCCACACAGCTTTAGTAGCCGGATCTACTTTGGTTTGCAGCCAATGCCCCAGCAATATACCTGAAATTGCAGATGATATTGCCGGCATTGTAGACAATATTCCTTCAGGGTCCCAAACTTTTGTTGCTTTCCAAAGATGTCCACCAAGTAGCAAATTATCAAAATACGCGGTTAGATTTGTTGTCGGTTCTAAGTTTGCATATCCAACTCCGGGAACAGGAATCAGAGTCATTAAAATCCAGTAGACCAATAAGAGTACTACTCCCAATATCGCTTGAGTCCTCACTGAAGTTTTAAGAAAAATTATCGAACTAATTAAATAAACAACAGCTATTCTTTGAAGTACTCCGGGTATCCTAATTGTTGAGAAATCAAAATATGGAAATCCTGCTAAAATGAGTCCAAGTATAAAAAGTGTTGCACTTCTTCTGAATATTTGAATTAAAAGTTTCTTCTGATCATCCCCCCTCTCCTTTCTTTTTTGAAGGGAAAGCGTAATTGCTACTCCAACTATAAAAAGAAAGAATGGAAATATTAAATCTGTTGGCGTACAACCATGCCATTGAGCGTGTGCAAGTGGCGGATAAATATTTCCCCATGAACCCGGATTATTTACCAAAATCA
>JAHBUO010000169.1 GCA_019638025.1 Ignavibacteriaceae bacterium | reverse complement strand
CAGCAAGCTCATCTCCAGAAATGCTTTTAGAGTTTCTATTAAACATGAAGTAGGCAAGTTGTGTAAGCAAATTGAAATATGAGTCAATATCTTGTGCTTTTATCCCTACTCTACCTAAGTTCATTGTTATCATTGCATGATAACAATGTCCGTATGATGTGTTTGTTAAGTCCGTTGAACCGTATACTTCAATAGTATGGAAAATGGTTATAATAAAAATTGGGTAACTGGGAACAATATTTGAACCAATTATAGTATTGATATGTTGGGTATTTCTATCCAGCCTAGCTAAATGTTCATTATTATGTTCATCAAAAACTGTTTGTTCTTCTGATGAAATACATTTTTTAATAAGCTCGCTTCTTTTTTTATGACCTAAGGGGCTAATAGCAAAATTATGCAAGTAAGAAAAATGGTTTAATTCAGAACTTCTCTCTGATAAGCTTTGTAATTCATCAATGAAAATAATTGCGTATTTAAAGTTTACTCTAATGGATAAAATAAAATTAGAGAAAATATCATCTTTTACATGTTTTTCATCTATATCATCAATCAATAAAATTATTTTTTCATTATCTAAAGACCAGTAATCTTTTCCAATTTCATATTGATCATTATATTGATTATCAACAAGAACCTTTAGATCAGCTTTACCGATAATATCTTTTCCATTTAGTAAAATTGGATACAAACCATTAGCTGCATAATAAAGATATAACATATGGCATAACGCAGTTTTACCACTTTGTTCTTCTCCCTCAATAAGGAGATATTTCCAGTCAAGATTTTTTAAATCTTGCAATGCCTTTGAGTCGATTCTTTTATTATTTGCCAGTTCATTTCTTACATCTACATCAACCTCAGAAATATCTGGATAAGTGAATAACTTATCTAGTGTATGTCCGTTAGCTGCTTCCTTTAATAAGCTATTCTTAAATGTATCTTTTATTCTCGGTACTTTTTCCTCTAAAATTTTTTTAATTTTAATTTTTATAGCTTCATATACATTCAACCACGCTTCATCTTGATCAGGCCATGTACTTATAGGTTGTCCGTCTCTTGGCAATGCTTGTATGCTTGCAATTTCTGGAAGATCTTTCCATGAGCAGGTTCTTAAAATAATTGGAATTATCTTTGCGTGTTTTTCCTTTTTTAATCTTAATGCTTCGTTTAATTCTTTCCTGCAAGAGTTTGAGCTAATAAAGTCAGTACTTAAGAGTAATAAAATGATGTGTGCATTTTCCATGTTTTCATCAATGGCATCATTCCAGCAATCCCCTGCGTCAATTTTCCGATCATGCCACTCATCAATTAATTGATCTTCTCTTAATACAGCTAGATTCTTTTCCAAAGCTTCTCTATATTGTTCATCTTTGTGCGAGTAGCTATAAAACAACCTAATTTTTGCCATTGATTCCCCATCTTTATTATTTATATTCAGTAAAATGAATTTATTCTCCTCAAATTTTATAACTAAGAGGAACGATTCAGTAAGATTTTTCTATTTGTACATGAACGGTAATACTATTCCGATGACAAATAATTGCAAAAATCATTTCGCATATTGATACTAGAAATAACAACAAGCAAGGTCTGTTTTAAATTTTTTCCTTAATAAAGCGGTAATCCCCCTTTTATTTAATAGGGCCATACAGTAGAGAGTTTTAGTATAAAATTCCGCT